>CANLRN010000095.1 GCA_947493495.1 uncultured Aquimarina sp. | reverse complement strand
AAAAATTAAGAAAACACTAGTATTTCTTGCATCTACAAGCTTCTTGACAACCTTCTATTGCATAAAGCGGGTTAAAATGGGTGAATTTGATAACGCTAATTTGTGTTTTTTGATTTGAAACAATTACTTTTGAGAATTCACATAGTATTGATTTATGAGCGTTATTAGACACAATTGGACATCTCAGGAAATATTAGATATCTATAATCAACCTCTTATGGAGTTGTTATATGAAGCAGCAACTATCCATAGAGAATACCATGATCCTAATACAGTTCAGGTTTCTACCTTATTATCTATCAAAACTGGAGGTTGCCCCGAAGATTGTGGATATTGTCCTCAAGCGGCTAGATATCATACAGATATAGAAGGAAATGATCTAATGAGTGTACAGCAAATAAAAGCACAAGCATTACGAGCTAAAGCCTCTGGAAGTTCTAGAGTATGTATGGGAGCTGCATGGAGAAATGTAAAAGACGGACCAGAGTTTGATAATGTGCTAGAAATGGTACGTACCATCAATAAGCTAGAGATGGAAGTATGTTGCACTTTAGGAATGATTACAGAAAATCAAGCACAACGCTTGGCAGAAGCTGGTTTATATGCCTATAATCATAATCTAGATACATCAGAAGAATACTATAAAGAAGTTATTTCTACCAGAGGATACGAAGACCGTTTACAAACGATTGATAATGTACGTAAAACTAATGTTACCGTATGTAGTGGAGGTATTATTGGGATGGGAGAAAAAACAGAAGATCGTGCTGGGATGTTAGTTGCATTGGCAAAACTAAACCCCCAACCCGAATCTGTACCCATTAACGCATTGGTAGCTGTCGAAGGCACACCAATGGAAGATCAAAAACCTGTTGCTATCTGGGATATGATCAGGATGGTGGCTACTACCAGAATTGTTATGCCGCAAACGCAAGTTAGATTATCTGCAGGGAGAACAGAAATGAGCAGAGAAGGGCAAGCCATGTGTTTTTTTGCTGGAGCTAATTCTATTTTTGCAGGAGATAAACTATTGACAACCCCAAATCCTGATGTAAATGAGGATATGGAGATGTTTAAGATGTTAGGATTGAACCCCCAAAAACCATTTGTAAAAAAAGCACAACCAGAATCTGTTGAAGCTAAAGATTCTAAATTTGAATCTATAGGAGAAAAACCAAGGTGGTCCAGACCTGACCATACTATCGAAAAAAATGAGTTGGCTAAACAGAAAAAATCAAAAATAATAATTGATAAAGACTGATATCTAATTAAGAGATATGTAGATAAGGTTTTCATCACATCTTTAGTATAATTACCAACCTGATATTGATTATTTTTTATTTAGATAAACATTAATTTTAATAGGTGTCTATATACGGACTTTTATCTCTGTGAAATTAAATTTAGAACAAATAACAAGGGTAAAGACAATAACGAAGCAAGAGTTTCTTGAGAATTATTTTATACCGCAAAAACCAGTCGTAATCGAACGATTGATTGAAGATTGGCCAGCGTATAAAAAATGGAGTCTTGATTATATTAATGAAGTTGCAGGTCATAAAGAAGTTCCTCTTTTTGATGATCGGCCTATAAGTTCTAAATATAAATTTAATGAACCGCATACACGCATGAAAATGAGTGAGTATGTAGATTTGTTAAAGTCGAAACCTACAAACTATCGCATTTTCTTGTATCATTTATTAAGAGAATCACCTAAACTTCAGAGTGACTATAAATATCCGGACATAGGATTAAAGCTTATAAAGGCAATGCCTTATCTGTTTTTTGGAGGACAAGGATCAAAGGTTTTTATGCATTATGATATTGATTTGGCAAACATTCTTCATTTTCAGTTTGATGGAGAAAAAAAAGTTATTTTATTTCCTCCTTCAGAAACTAAATATCTATATAAGGTTCCACATGCCATCATTGCACATCAAGAAGTTGATTTTACCAATCCCGATTTTAAAAAGTGGCCAGCTTTACAAAAAGCAAAAGGATATACCACGACACTCCGTCATGGAGAAACATTATATATGCCAGAAGGATATTGGCATCATATGACGTATATAACTCCAGGTTTCTCTATGAGTATTCGGTCATTACCTAAAAGTAAACGAAACTTAGCACAAGGATTATTTAATCTTTTTGTGATGCGTTATTATGATAGTTTCATAAGAAAAATAAGAGGCGAAAAATGGATAGAATATAAGAATAGACAAGCCATCATAAAAACTAATAAAAACAGTTAAGGAGTAAGTTCTTTAACTTTTTCAAAAACTAATTGACTTTCCCACCCACGATAAAGTAGATAATCAATTAGTTTTTTTTTCTTTTTATGAATATTAGTTTCGGTAATAGCATCGAACTTTTTTTCTGCCAATGCATGAAAAGTTGCTAGGTATTGATCTTCAGGGATTTCTTGCAAGGCTATTTTGATGCAATATGCAGAGGTTTGTCGGAATTTTAACTCTCTGATGATTCGTTGTTTTCCCCATTTTTTGATCCTGAATTTCCCTCGGGCAAAACTTCGGGCAAACCGCTCCTCATTAAGGAAATCGTGTTTTAATAGGTGTAAGATGATTTGTTCTTTGGCCTCGGGGATTAACCGCATTGTAACCAACTTAGCCTCTATATCTTTATGGCAGCGGTCTTGATACGCACAATACCTTTCCATTTTCTTGATGGCTTCAGTTACGGTTATAGATTCTGGAGCATGATACATAAACACAAATGTAATTTTTTATACTTAAACGCAACCTTTTAGTAGCTCACTTATCTAAATAATAAACGATATAAACAGTAAATTTCGAAACAATGATAGATAAATTCTTAATTATTTTGGCACTAATATGTATGATAGGTTGTAGTAATGATGACGATAATAATGATGGATTTAGACGTAATGAACTCGATCTTGATACATCAATTATATTCGGAGAAATTTACGGTTTATGTGCTGGAGATTGTAGAACATTATATTTACTAACAGAAGATGCAATTTATGAAGATGCAAATATTGAATCTGATTTTGGTAATTTTCAGAACACCTTATTCAAGAATGAATCGTTATCATCAGATAAATTTGACCTCTCTAAAGAGTTGTTAGAATTTCCAGACGGACTTTTAACATCTAATAATAATATTTCAGAGCAGACTATTGCTGATTTTGATTACTTTGTCCAATTAACTGTCGATAATGAGATAAGAACATGGGTGTTCGACAAAATACATCAAGATACTGACGAAGAAATCAAAGCATATTTCGAAAATTTAATCCAAATCAATAATCAATTAAAAGACTGATTTAACTATAAAAAAGTATAGAATTAATTTCAAACAAAAAACCCAGTCTACATTGTAAACTGGGTTTTCTTTATTGTATTACATTTCCTTCTTTATCGTGGAAATGATACTCTAAGTACGTGTAAGCGTCTCTAGGTATAATTTTTACCCATCTTTTATGGTCAAAAAACCATTGTGATCGGGTGGATGGAAATCCTTTCGTTAAAAAAGCTGCGATAAAAGGATGCGCACTAAGTGTCAACTTTTTATGATCTTTTTTAATTAATTTTTCTAATTCGACCTTTATTTTATCTACTAAAACTATGGGCGCCTCAATTTCGCCATTTCCTCCGTTAGGGTTTACCTCACGGGTTTTGATATTCATTTCGGGTCGTACGCGTTGTCGCGTAATCTGAATCAAGCCAAACTTACTTGGCGGTAAAATTTTATGCTTTGCCCTGTCGTCTTTCATCTCTTCACGTAAGTGATTGAAGAGTTTTCTACGGTTATCAGCATTATTCATATCGATAAAATCGACTACAATAATACCTCCCATATCCCTTAGACGTAGTTGGCGAGCAACTTCTGCCGCACTGATTAGGTTAACTTCGAGTGCAGTGTCTTCTTGATTTTTGGCTTTGTTAGATCTATTTCCACTATTTACATCTATAACATGCATTGCTTCTGTGTGCTCTATTACGAGGTATGCACCTTTGCTCATGGATACTGTTTTGCCAAAACTGGTTTTGATTTGTCGTTCGATCCCGTGTTTTTCGAAAACCGGAACTCTAGACGTGTGTAATTTTACGATAGATTCTTTTTTTGGTGCAATTTCTTGCAAGTATTCTTTAATTTGATTGTACAGTACTTCTTCGTCTGCTACAATTGATGTAAAGGAGTCATTGAATACATCTCTTAATATAGAGGATGCTCTATTCATTTCACCTAAAACCTTTGATGGGTGGCGCGCTTTGTATATTTTTTTAGACATAGCGATCCATCGGTCCAACAAATTTTGCAAATCTCTATCTAGCTCTGCTACTTTTTTGCCTTGTGCTACAGTACGAACAATAATTCCGAACCCTTTTGGTTTGATACTTTTTACCAGTCTTTTTAGACGTTCTTTTTCTTCAGTGGATTCTATTTTTTGAGAAATAGAAATTCTATTAGAAAAAGGTACCAATACAATATATCTACCAGCGATCGAAAGCTCTGAGCTTATTCGAGGACCTTTGGTTGATATAGGTTCTTTTACTATTTGTACTAATAGCGATTGATTTGATTTTAACACGTTTGTAATAATTCCGTGTTTGTCAATATCATTATCAAAAGAAAAATTCTTAAGCGAATATTCTTTTAATTTACCTGTGCTTACACGTTTAATGAATTTAAGTAATGAAGATACTTGAGGACCTAGATCGTGGTAATGCAAAAATGCATCTTTTTCATAGCCTACATTAACAAATGCGGCATTAAGACCAGGGACAGCTTTTCGGATTTTAGCGATAAAAATATCACCTACCGAAAAATTACTGTCATCTTCTTCCTTATGTAATTCAATTAGTTTTCCATCCTTTAATAAGGCAAAATCTGTAGAGGAACCAGATCTAATGATCAATTCTTTGTTCACTCTGATTAGATTTTTATCCACCTCGAAAAATCGAGACAGATGGATTAAACAAATTTTTCACAGGAATTTTAATAATTCCGTTTGAAACAAAATCTTGTAATAGGTAGCATACAAGAATCTTTGCTTCGATTTCAAAGAACTTTTTAATAGAAAAAAGTAGTTAGAAAACTACTTTTTCTTGTGGCGATTAGCTCTTCTTCTCTTTTTACGCTTATGCGTAGCTACCTTGTGTCTTTTTCTTTTTTTACCACTTGGCATAGTGTGCTATTGTTTATTAATTAGTATTATTTAACTTCTACGTTCGTTTTTACACCTTCTACAAATACTTTTGCTGGCTTAAACGCAGGGATATTATGCGCTGGTATTTTTATTGTAGTATTTTTAGAAATATTACGGCCTGTTTTTTCAGCTCTTGTTTTGATAATAAAACTACCAAAACCTCTTAAATACACATTATCTCCGCTCTCTAAAGAACTTTTTACTTCTTCCATAAAGGTTTCTACAGTTGCCTGAACATCTCCTTTTTCAATTCCTAGTTTTTCTGAAATTTTTGCTACAATATCTGCTTTAGTCATTATATTTCCTAATTTAGGGTTTTTAAATTTTCAAGGGGGCAAATATAACAATTTAAAATCCAAAATATCAATACTTAAGGCGAAATTATCATGTTTCAACCATTAATTTAATAAAACTTATAATTTTGCAATGAAATTCTCTAAAAAACTCATAACGTGGTATTTACAAAATAAAAGAACCATGCCCTGGAGAGAAACCACAAATCCATACTACATATGGTTGAGTGAAATCATACTTCAGCAGACCAGAGTAGCACAAGGATTGCCGTATTATCAGTCATTTGTTAAAACCTATCCTACAGTATTTGATCTTGCTAGTGCCAAAGAAGAACAAGTACTCAAATTATGGCAAGGATTGGGGTATTATTCTAGAGCAAGAAATTTACATACTACTGCAAAATATGTTGCTAATGAGCTAAATGGTGTTTTTCCAGACACCTATAAAGGATTATTGCAACTAAAAGGAGTGGGCGATTACACAGCTAGTGCTATTGCGTCTATCTGCTATAACGAGCCTGTTCCTGTGGTAGATGGAAATGTATATAGAGTTTTATCTCGTTATTTTAATATAAACACGGCTATTAACACAACTCAAGGAATCAAAGAGTTTAAAAAATTAGCGGTACAACTTATAGATACCGAAGAACCTGCTGTGTATAATCAGGCCATTATGGAGTTTGGAGCTCTGCAATGTAAACCTAAGAGTCCATATTGTATAGTTTGCCCTTTGAATGATAGCTGTGAGGGATTGATGAAGGGAACGGTACCCTCTCTGCCTGTAAAGTTGAAAAAAGTAAATATCAAAAAAAGATATTTTAATTATTTAATATTTGTTATTAATGATTCGCAGACAATTATAAGAAAACGAACGGGCAAAGGAATATGGCAAAACCTCTATGAATTTAAAGTATTAGAAAGCGATCGAGAAATTGGAATTGATGAGGTGAAGAAGGATGTTTTTTTTCAGAAAAACATTGAACAATCAGTATATACTATCATACATTATCAAGAAGCAGATGTGCTTCATAAATTGTCTCATCAACACCTTTACACTAAGTTTTTTATTATAAAAACTACAGAAAAACCAGTGCTAAGTGCTAATGAAGAACTCATAAATATAAAAGATATAACCCAATATCCTGTACCTATAGTATTAGGTAATTTTATAGATCGGTTTTTTTAGGTATGATGCTTTTTTAGTACATTTACTATAAATAAAGAAATCTATGTCAGGAACATTGAATAAAGTAATGCTTATTGGGCATACTGGAGATGAAGTGAAGATGCATTATTTTGAAGGAGGTGGCTGTGTAGGGAGATTTCCATTGGCAACAAATGATTCTTATTTAAATAAAACTACTGGAGAAAGAATAACTTCTACAGAGTGGCATAACATTATAGTTCGCAATAAAGGAGCAGAAATATGTGAAAAATATTTACACAAAGGAGATAAGGTATATATAGAAGGAAGACTTAAAACCAGAAAATGGCAAGATGAACAAGGCAAGGATCGATATAGTACAGAAATTCAATGTATAGATTTTACGTTTTTAACTCCTAAGACAGAAAGTCAGCAAGCAGAAATGCTTGCCCAGCAAAAACAAGAATCTGCCCAAAATCCTGCTACGAACTCACAATCCATCGCACCTTCGTCTCCACAAGAAACAGAAAAAGATGATCTTCCCTTCTGATATGTTTAACTAAACTTGCAATAACTTGGACCCTGATCCCGAATCGATATGTATTATATTTCTAGCTTTTAGTTCTATGCAACTAGTTAGTTTTATTGTGCTCCTACTTTTATTCATCTGTTCTGCACTGATCTCAGGCAGCGAGGTCTCTTTATTTTCGCTTACACCCTCAGATTTAAAAAATGAGAATGATACACCGACAATTAATCAAAAAATCATTACTAGGCTATTAAGAAAACCTAAGAAATTGCTTGCAACTATATTGGTAGCTAATAATTTTATCAATATTGCCATTGTATTATTATTTGATGCTCTGGGAAAGATTTATTTTAAGGATTTGGATATTATCTGGTGGGGTTGGATGAATGTGAGAATAATCGTAGAGGTAGGGATTGTTGCTTTTTTTATATTGCTTTTTGGAGAGATTTTGCCAAAAATTTATGCCAGTAGGAACAAGGTAAAATTTGCTAATTTTATGGCCAAACCATTAGGAGTTTTGGATTGGATTATATCTCCAGTAAGTACTCCAATGAGATGGATAACTGTCGGAATTCATAATAGATTAGGGAAACAAAAAACTAATATTAGTGTAGATCAATTATCGCAAGCTCTAGAATTAACTTCTGATACAGATACCACAACCGAAGAAAAGAAAATATTAGAAGGTATAGTTTCTTTTGGTAATACAGATACCAAACAAGTAATGAGACCTAGAATTGATATTTTTGCATTAAATCGAGAAACCCCCCATAAAAAAATTATTCCTGAAATCATCGAAAATGGATACTCTCGGATCCCTATCTATGAAGATAGTATCGATAAAGTTATAGGAATTTTATATGTCAAAGACCTATTGCCGTATATCAATCACAACAATTTTGATTGGATTAGTTTAGTTAGAGAACCTTATTTTGTACCTGAAAATAAGAAGTTAGATGATTTATTAAACGACTTTAAAGATAAGAAAAACCACTTGGCAATCGTTGTTGATGAGTATGGAGGCACTAGTGGCTTGATATCTCTAGAAGATATTATAGAAGAGATTGTAGGAGATATCAGTGATGAGTTTGATGATGGAGACATTATATTTTCTAAATTAGATGAAAGAAATTATGTCTTTGAAGGGAGAACCACATTAAAAGATTTTTATAAAGTATTACAACTAGAAGATATTTCTATTTTTGAGCAAAAAAAAGGAGATGCTGAGACGATCGCCGGTTTTCTATTAGAGTTATCAGGAAGTTTTCCGAGGATTAGGGATATACTCACAGTAGAGAAATATCAATTTACTATAGAATCTATAGATAATAAACGTATTAAGCAGGTAAAATTGACAATTAATGAACAGGGGTAAGTTATTTATGGTTTGTATACCAATTGCTATATGTGGATTGATTTTTTCTTGTACAGGAGAAACATTGCCAAAACCAAAAGCGATGCTTAGGCTAAGTTATCCAACACCAGTATATGAAGAGTTACAAACAGCTTGTTCTTATACTTTTGAAAAAAATACACTTGCAAAACTCCAAAAAGCAAAACACGCAAAAAAGTGTTGGTATAATATAGAATATCCTTCACTAAAAGCAACTGTATATATATCCTATCATAGGATACATAACAATCTAGATTCATTGCTTAGAGATGCACAAAACCTTACACAAGAACACGTAGTTAAGGCAGATGCGATAAAACCAGAAGCATATGTAAATAAGGAAGATAGAATACATGCAATGCTATATAGAGTTTCTGGCAATGCTGCCTCTCAGACACAGTTCTATGTTACAGATAGCATACAACATTTTGTATCTGGTTCTGTGTATTTTAAAGTACGTCCTAATTATGACTCAATCCTTCCTGCGGCAAATTACCTTTATACTGATGTAAAACACCTAGTCGAAACAATGACTTGGGAAGAATAACGCTAAACGTTAGTTAATTTTTTATGTCTTAACCCCTACTTCCATATTTTTGCAGCTTATTAAAATGCAAATGCAGCATACTAATCTTAAGTGGATTTATCTCGTTATATTATCTCTGGTATGGGGGAGTTCGTTCATCCTTATCAAAAAATCGCTTGTAGGACTTACACCTTTGCACATGGGAGCGCTAAGAACTTTATTTGCTGCTATATTTCTATTGCTAATTGGTTTTAAAAGTATACAAACCATAAAAAAGCAGGAATGGAAGTGGATAATTATCTCAGCATTTGCAGGCACTTTTATACCTGCCTTTCTATTTGCCTATGCCGAGACAGAAATTGATAGTGCAATTGCTTCTGTACTCAACTCTACTACTCCACTGATGACATTGGTGTTAGGTGCTACGGTTTTTTCTATTGGGTTTCATAAAAATCAGTTAGTAGGAGTATTAGTAGGATTTATTGGATGCCTAGCACTTATATGGGAAGGAGCTTCTGCACACCCTACTCAAAATTATTGGTACGCAATATTAGTACTTATCGCATCTGTCTGCTATGCGACCAATGTAAATATTATTAAGCGACATATGCAAGATATCTCGCCAATGGCAATTGCTAATGGTAATTTTATTGTCCTGATAATCCCTTCGTTTATTGTTTTGTATTACTCTAATTTTTTTAACACCAAAATAATTAGCAACCCACAAGTACATACTAGTTTGTTATATGTACTCATTCTGGCTGTTGTCGGTACAGGAATTGCCAAAGTTCTATTCAATAAATTAGTGCAGATAAGTACCCCAGTATTTGCAACTTCGGTAACCTATCTTATCCCAATAGTAGCATTGATATGGGGTTTATTAGATGACGAGATATTTACTTTTTATCAAGCTATAGCCGCAGCAATCATTCTTTTAGGAGTATATCTTGCGAATCGAAAAAAATAAATTTAACCCGCATTCATAGACATTGTTTCACTGTAACATAAAGTTTCTAACTGGTAAGCAGCTTCTACGTTTCAAATTGTCCTATTGAAATTTTATCGTTAAAAATGAAATAAACGGAGCGTAAAATTAAATTTCTTAAGAGTAGTAGTTATACGATTTACGAATAAAAATTTCGCATCTAATGACATTCTTTTTCTACTATATTTTCTTCATAAAATGAAACAATAGCTATGGCTATTCTTTAATTTGATTCATCAATCTAGTGAAAAATCCTTGCCATTATTTTTACGAAATTCTCATCCGTAAATCGTATTACTCTTATTCGCAGCCGTATGGTTAGATAAAGGCTAGGTTTACAATTTTCGATACTGTTTTAATTTAATTTAGCGAGAGCATAAAATTTCATAAGACTAGACTTTTTTGTTTCTTTTTTTGGCAATGAAAAAAAGAAAAAGAAGATTGTGAAACAACCTTACAATCAGCTTATTAAAATTTAGTTAGATGGAATGCAATAGAAGGTTGTCATGAAGCGGGTTTAAGGACAAAGGCCTATTCATATTAGAACAGGCCTTTGTAACTTAAGTTGTCATTTTTTTTAATACTGTCTTTGATCGGATGTATACCTATTATTTAAAATCTTCATCCGATACACCTTCATTGATTTTTACTTCTTTTACAGTAAAATCAAATTTTTGTGGTCCTGCAGCTACAGATAATAAAAAAGGAAATTTGATGCCATTTACTTCTTTATAATCTCCATAGCTTACAGTAGAAGTTATGCTCTGTCCTCCTTGTTCCTGAACGACAACGTCTTTTATTTTTAAACCACTTTCTACATCATAGAAAGACGTTTTTTGTTCGCTAATTACTAGTTTATACGCTTTCCCTCCTTCATAAGGCTCAATGCCTTTTAGAGTGGCTGATGTAGTGGATAACTCAGGGAAAGGAGTAGCATTCTTTTTTGCTTGTTTGATCTGGTCTTCTGTAAACTCTATTTTCTGACCTTGGACAACTACATACCCTTTTGTACCATCAAATACATTCTTATTCACAGAGTTCCCGCCAAACAAGATATTAGTCAGCGATTGATTTTTTGAAGTAGTTTTAGAAATCATTTGTAGGGTTGCTCCGCCCATAGCGGCTTCAGCTGTAGAGAAAGTGGATTGTATGGCTGCTAACTTATCTTTACCTCCTATTGCTTTAAAATAGTTTTCTAAAACCGTTTGGGCAGTAACGCCTTTTGGTAAAGCATCATTATATGAAGGTTTGTCTACTTTAGTTGCATTTTTATCAAAATAGAAAATAGGCACTTTTTTTCCATTAAAACTTACTTTTTCTAAATTTTCTAATACATCACCTCCTTTGCCTGCAACTACAACACGAGCATTAGTAGCGCTAAAATATTTTTTTGCTGCTTTTTGTACATCTTCAATAGTAATGGCGTTGATCCGCTCTAAGTATGTCTTATAAAAATCTTTGGATAAGCCTTCAGTCTCAATATTTAATGCATATCTGGCAATGGTTTCTGGATTTTCTAATGCCAATACAAAATTGCCAATATACTTTGCTTTGGTATTTTTTAATTCTTTGGCAGAAACAGGTTGTTTGGCTATTTTATCTACTTCTTTAAGAATCTCTACTACAGCACTATCAGAGACTACATTACGCACACTAGCAAAAGCTCTGAATCTAGAAGGCGCATATTTATCATCACCTAATCTAGAGTATGAACCATATGTATATCCTTTGTCTTCACGGAGATTAAGAAAAAGACGTGCTTCTCCTCCTCCTCCTAAAATTTGATTGGCAACCAATGCAGGGAGGTAATCAGGATCACTCATTTTTAGGTCTACTAGATTCTGCACTGTTATTTCAGATTGCACAGCATTAGGCACATCTACAAAATTGATTTGTGTATACTGTACATTAGATGGCTTAGAAAAACGTACTGATGGAGAGGTCTTTTTTGTCCAAGACGAAAACCTTTTTTCTACTAGTTTTTTAGCTTCATCAAAATTAACATCTCCGATAATGATCAGATAAGCATTATTAGGAGTGAAATAATTGGTATAAAAATTATTGATATCTGCTAAGCTTACATTGTTTATCGTTTTTTCGGTTGTAAATTCTCCATAGGGATGTTGTACCCCATAAGCAAGAGCACTCTGCACTCTTTGGGCTATGGCAGCAACACTTTTTTCTTCTGATTTTAGTCCAGTAATCAGTTTTGCTTTTTCTTTTTCGAATTCTTCTTGTGTAAAATTAGGATGAATTGCAGCATCTGACATCAATTCTATAATCCGTGGAAAATATTTAGATAAAGAAGATGCAAAAGCACTCTGCGATCCAAAATTCATTTGGGCACCTAAAAAATCAACCTCTTCATTAAAATCATCTTTAGAGATAGATGTAGATCCATTTCCTAAAAGACTAGACATAAGTTCCGATACACCAGCCTTATCACCTTCTTGGATAGGAGAGTTGTCAATTTGTAGTTGAATACGTACTCTAGGGAGCTTGTGATTTTCTACAACAAGTACTTTAAGTCCATTGCCTAATTCAAAGCGTTTCGCTTCTTTAAGGTTTATTGTAGGAGCAGCATCTGATACTGGCATGATACTCCTATCAACTTGTGCCTGAAGGTTTATAGCTATCAAAGCTAAAACCAATATTACTATTATTTTTTTCATTGTGCTTTTATTTCTTTGTTTCTGTGCTTTTATCTTTTGGTAAATAGCTAAGTACTACTCTCTGGTTCGGTTTTAGATGCTTATTTGCTACTTCTTTAATCTCTTTTCGTGTGATAGAACGATAAATTTCTATTTCTTTATTAATTAATGCAGTATTATTATACAGCAGATGATATCTAGCCAAAGATCCAGCGATACCTTCTACGCTAGCATTTGCATTCACAAAACGATTTTCGAATTTGTTTTGTAATTTTTGATAGTCTTTTTCGGATATCAATTCATCCCTAACTTTGGCAACTTCTTCTTCCATTTCGGTAATTAAAACATCTGCTGCAGTATTGCCAACAGGTAATGCAAATACTAAGTACATACCATAATCTTCTTGTGGTATGCTAAAAGCTCCTACTTGTAAGGCTTGTTTTTGATCATCTACCATTTTCTTATAGAGTTTAGAACTTTTCCCATCACTTAAATAAGTAGATATCATTTGTAGTACATAGGCATCTCGTTCTCTGAAACCAGGAGTTCTGTAAGCGAGTCCATAAGCAGGGACTTGTATATTAGGATCATAAGCTGTGGCATTAATTTGCTGAGTAATAGGTACTTCTTTTGGATAATTACGCACAATCTCCTCTCCTCTTGGGATCGCTGCAAAATAATCATTAATCAATTTTTTTGTTTCATCAAAATTAATATCTCCAGCGACAACTAAAACAGCATTGTTAGGTACATAATACTTTTTATTATACGCAGTTACATCTTCTTTAGTTGCTGCATCCAGATCTTTCATATATCCTATATTGGGATCTTTATAGGGGTGTACTTTAAATAGATTTTTTCCTAAGACTGGTAATAATTGACCATAAGGAGAGTTGTCATTACGTAATCTTTTTTCTTCTTTGACTACTTCTTGTTGTGTATCGATCCCTTTTTGATCAATAACAGGATGTAACATCCGTTCTGATTCTAGCCACAATCCTAATTTTAGATTATTAGAAGGAAAAACCTCATAATAATATGTTCTATCTTGTGTAGTATTGGCATTATTTCGTCCTCCATTAGAGCTTACAATTTCAAACCATTTTCCTCTTTCTATATTTTTTGTTCCTTCAAATAATAGGTGTTCAAAAAAATGAGCAAATCCAGTTCTTCCTTGAGTTCGGTCTTTTCCACCTACGTGATACATCACAGAAGTGGTTACAACAGGAGCACTATTATCCTGATGTAGAATTACATGTAGACCATTATCCAGGTCATACTCCGTAAATTCCACCTCTTGTGCGCTAGCAGATATTGTTGTTATAAGCCCACAAGCGATTGCATAAAATTTATTTTTCATTTGCTTTCATTTTATATTCTAAATAAGTAAGTGTGTAAATATCGAATTTTGTTACAAGCAAATAAAATAAAAAAACTAGTTATTAAAAAATAAAGAGTGTGAAAAATTTCCTTAACTACTGCCTAGTCAGAAATAAAGCAAAATCAAATTGGTATAACTTTTAAAAATAGAATGAACAAACTACACGCTCTTATATTAATCGCTAAATTTGAATATCAATTTGTAAACTGATTAGTTACTTATAAATAATAATTCGTATGAATCATATTAATAAAATAGAACATCTAGGGATTGCAGTAAAAGATATTGACCAGGCAAACTCTATATATGAGAAATTATTAGGTGTTCCTCCTTATAAGCAGGAAGAAGTAGTGAGTGAGTCAGTGATTACATCTTTTTTTAAAGTTGGAAGTAATAAGATTGAACTGTTAGCTAGTACTAAAGAAGATGGTCCTATTGGAAAATTTATTCATAAAAAAGGCGAGGGTATTCATCACATTGCTTTTGATGTAGATGATATTGAAAAAGAATTAAAACGATTAGAGAAAGAAGGTTTTCAGTTGATTCATAAAACTCCAAAAAAAGGAGCCGACAATAAGTTAGTAGCTTTTGTGCATCCTAAGAGCGCCAATGGTGTTTTGGTAGAGCTCTGCCAGGAAATAAATTAAATATTAAAAATGTTTGGCGTGTTTATCGCAATTACTTAAATTTGCCGTCCGTTTCGGGTCCTATAGCTCAGCTGGTTAGAGCACCTGACTCATAATCAGGGGGTCCATGGTTCGAGCCCATGTGGGACCACTAGTAAAATCAAGCCTTTGCAGAGTTTATTCTTGCAAAGGCTTTTTTCATGTGCATACAATTTGCATACCGAACAGCAAGTTTTGCAAAGAGTTTGGTGATCATTCTTTGTTGTCGATATCTCTATCTATAAAAGAGCTCGGTTTAAAAGTATGTTTAAGCACATATTTGTCTATAATGTGTGGTGTGATTTCATTTCTATACAGTGTGAACTTTCTATGTTTTTAACCTGCTTTATCAATGTCGTTTAGTTAAGCTTTTTCATTGTCAGTCTGAGCTTGTTGAAGACTATCCTAACCTCCGTTTTTGATTCTACTTCGACAGGCTCAGTGTGACAAAATAGATGTTTTTTGAGCTTAAGGTAACGACATTACCCGCTCTATGCGTTAGAACTTCGTTATGAGTCAATGATATATAATAAATACTAGTGTTTTCTTAATTTTAGCATAGCTATGGTTAAACTCTAAAATGTAGTGAAACGTTATATTTTGCAGTAGTTGGAAGCTGTAATAGATTTTCCAATGCATTCCATCTAACTAAATTTTAATAAGCTGATTGTAAGGTTGTTTCACAATCTTCTTTTTCTTTTTTTCATTG
>CANLRN010000094.1 GCA_947493495.1 uncultured Aquimarina sp. | reverse complement strand
CAGTAAATTTTGATTTCTTCATGACAGTTTAAATTTAGTTAATTTTTAAACTGTCTTAATTTTTAATAAGGGTACACTATAATTCCATATTATGTAAAATATCCCAGAAAGTCTTGAACACACAATAAACTTTAGAACTTGGGTCATTAAACATTCGTGTTTGGCTTTTCGTTTAAATTTAATATTCTGTACAATCTTTCAACATTTTTTAAATACACGAGTATTCGGCAGGGTTAATATTTTTTTAGAGGAGCTCATGAATGCGAAAAGCATTTCTCAAGAAACTTTAGAACTAAATAAATGTACTATAATTTGCCGTTATGTACGGAATATTTAAAGATTGAGAATCTTTAAAATATTAGCGAGCTGATGTGGTTGGGGGCTGTCTTAATGCATTTTTTCTCTACACACAATTTCCAACCGCATAGCCACCGCCATAAAAAAGTTAACCTTTTAGATTGTTTCAAAATTCGCGTATTCGATAATAATCCCTTGCAAGACTTTTTTCTACGACATTCTTGTGAGTTTCCCGCAAGAGCTTAAAATTTCCCAAACGCGCCATCCTTAAGAAATTTCTAAGCACTTGCTACAATTGTGTTAAAATTCAACCTTTTTTAATTTGGGTGCTTAATTAGCTTTTGAGTTATCATTGAAAATTGTAACACACCAAGAACTCATAATGTTTATCTTTTTTCCTTGATGAAAAAAGAAACAAAAAGATACTCATTGTTTAATATTGTTTTAGAGGTATTCGTGAATCTACGATTTCAAAGCTGCACAAAACTTTGGAAGCATGGACGAACGTTAAGAAAATGTACAGTGCACATTTTTAGTGAGTAGCGAGCCTTTAGAAAAAATTGTGATTCATATAGAATGAAAACTACCAAATAGTAAAGCTATCAATAGTAGAAGCAAAATGATAGAAACTAAAATACAGCACTTCCAGAGTATATTTTTCCAATTTTCAAGTTGTTTTAATAATTCTTTCTGTCCAAAAGTATTACTGTGATCTATATCTGTATTAGTCTTATAATTATTAATTGTAGCTGTCAAAATTTTCTCACGTGTTATCTTATTTCCTTGTAATGTTAGCCCTTCGGCGAGAATTCTAAACTTATATACTCCAGGTATAACATTGTTATCTATGTTAAATTGATATGCATCATTTTTTTGAAAAAGTTCTACATGTTTAATAGTCCCATTTGGGCCAATAATTTGAGCATTTAGCTCGAAATGATCTTGTATTGGAATGCCATATTCTGTAATTTCAGCGTTCAAAAAGAATTTGGATCCAACAAATAAATCTGATTGATTTAAAGAAATATTAATTTTTAAGTTAGAAGCTGCTTTTACCATAAAGGAATAAGGTATCCCTTCATCCTGTTTATAATTATGATTATGACTTTTTAGTACTATCTCGTCATTGTTTGTGCGTTTTGAAATATGTGCTTTCCATCTACCAACATGACCTTCTGGCTTGTCAAGAAAAACAGGGGTCTTAATTCTAAAATAGGTTAAATCGTTCTTTTGGATAAATTTCACATTTGGATACTCATTCAGATTTCCTTCATGAATTCTTTTGTTTTCTGGTGTTTCTAATTCGAATCTTAATATCTTAGGATTACTAGAAAAAAGAATCATATCAAACTCATATTCTGTTTCACTAAGGTTAAATGAGATGATCTGAGGCTTACTTGAAACAACTACACCATCTGGATCTATTACTATTTCTTCATTATTTATATCAGATAAAATTTGAGTATAATATTTTACAAGCCTAAAGCGGTTATTCGTATCAATTTCACCCGTTACTAGGAGATATGTATTATTTCCACTAACAATTTCATTAAGTGGTCCGGTACTAATATTAGAGGGCTCTCCAAGGCCTATGGCATAGGTTTGATCAGATAATCTAGACTGTACGTCAAGATTACTAAGTCGTCGATCGCGATTTTCTATCCCGTCAGTCATAACAATCATAGCTTGGACTTCATCACTATTATCTGCCAATAAATTGCCTGCCTCAAAAATACCATCTCCAATAGATGTAAAACCTGAAGGATTTAGTTCGTTACTATTAATATAATTAATAGCATCTGCTCTTCCAGCACCTAAAATTTCATCACCTACATTAACTAAATCAAAATGAGGCGGAGGAGCGTCATGGTTATAACGTACAATACCAATACTGTCTCCTTGATTCATAAGATTTACAAAAGTACGTGCAGCTTCTCTTAAAAGATCTATTTTTTTAAGTCCTATAACACCTGTATTACCTTTCATAGAATCTGATCTATCTAAAACCAATACAACAGAAGCACTTGGACGAGCTATAGTCTGAGCTGTAATAGTAATATCTTCAGAAAAAGAGGCATCAGGAACAGTAAGTCTAATTGTAGCTGTTGATGAAGTGCCTGCAGCTTCTGTTTCATAAGATACCCAAAGTAATCCACGCGATGAATCCTTATAAGTATCAGCGCCTTCCACATTAATCATGTTTCCTAAGGGAAGTCCAAAAGGACCTGGGGCTCCAACAAACTCTGTATTAACAAGTGTATTAGTACAACCTTTGATTATTACTTCAATTGGTCGTGCAGTTGTAATACCTTCTGCTACTCCACCGAAGTTAATACTTGGCGAATGACTTACTACTTCAGGAGTAGCCGTATCTACTGTAATATCAGCACAGATTTCATCCTGCGACTGAGCATGATCATACATTCTTATAGCGGTAAGGTATCCGTGAAAAGCATAGTCATTTGCCCCAATAGCAATCGGTTCTGGTCTTTGTACGCCGTCAGCGAAATCACCACGAAAATTTCCAAATCGAATATCCACACCTGTTGCTGTCGTTCCATCTGGATTAGTAGAAAAAATCTTGGTACTTAAATCTGCTAAACCTGGAAGCGCATCATTTTGACCTACCAAAACACCATCTGCATATATCTTCCATTTTCCAGGATCAGCACCAATTGGAGGCTCTAGTACACAGGCTATATGTACCCAAGTGTTAATAGGAACATGATATCCATTTGAAGTTGTTCCACCAAGTCCAGTAGTATCTATACCACCTGCTTGTACAATAGCAGGTCCATCTCCCGTAAAAGCTAACTGACCTCTTTCAGCAACTGGAACAGAAGCACCTATATTTTTTGTTCTTACAAAAATATAAAACGCCTCAGCACCACAACTGTGTTGTGGGCAGAATAAATCTTTTCCGCTCAAGGTTTTTGGACCATCCCATGGATTACCTGCAGAATCTAAAGCTTCATGATAAGCCCAAAAAGAAACTGTAAATTCTCGAGTATCATTGATATTCAAAATACTTTCTGTAACCGGAATACCAATAAATTGTAACTGATCATCAGGCTCTACATTACCACCATGAGAGGTCGGCATAAGATCCACATCGAATTTTAAACTATTTCCTGTATATCCTGGAGGCGACATGCCGTTTACAACACGTGCAGGCTCTGCACCAGATCGAACAGGATTTATGTTACCATTATTTCCACTACCACTAGAGTCACTTATTATTGTAGCGCCAGGTGTTTCATTAAAAAGGAGTTCTAGAATTTTCATTTTTTTTGTTTTTGTATATTATATAGAATAAGAAATTGGGTTCCCAAATACTTTCGTTTTGTTAACCATATTTTATCTTTATATTATTTATATTCATAAAAATTTCTATTTATAAATTAAAAATATAAGTGTAAAGAAAACTAATAACTACTTTTTAATCATTAGCTAAAACACCCATTTTAATAAGGTTTATCACCCTTTTAATCATCAAACAATAATTTGAATAAAGGAATAAACAATTCTAAAATTGATCAGATTTGAAGCAGTAATTTTTAATCCCATTCCATACACATTTTGCCTCCACGCCTCTGCCCTAGCAGCAAAAAGAGTATTCCATTACATTCTATAAGAAACATTTGAGAAGAAAAAAATAAAAAAGATTTAGGGGTAAGAATACCAGCGCACCACCTCGCTCCTACTTCAAAAGGTCTACCAGACCTTCCTCATTCGGCCGTACCAAAGCAAAGTTACATAACGTAGAACATTAATAGTACATTTTTAATATTTGATTATCCAGTAGATGATTCAATATTAAAACAACTTTTAGTTATAGATTTGATGTGTGTTACTATGTAGCTATAATGTTTCCAGCCACATCATCTCGCAGCTATACTAATTCCTCCACTGGACGGCATATAATTGTAAAAATTGAGAATATTTACAATTATTGAGCGAGCTGGTGCGATGGTATATCTCGTGTTTTAACCAAAGTTTTCTGAGGCCGAGTTTAACATCGAGATTCTATTTTACATAATATTTATGATTACAATTCTAGAAGCTTCACTTTTTCAAACAGATCTGTTATCTGATACTGAAGCGAATCTGGTGTTACCTCTCTAAAATAACCTAATAAGTCTTGCGTTGTGGCGTATCTGTCCGTTTTTAACTTTAATGAACCATCTGTAGTATTCCAATCTTTAAGAAAGCGCTTTAATGCTTTATTTACTTGCTCCTCTCCTATTGCTTTTTGAAACGCATACATATTGATAGCTCCTTTTGCATAATACACATAGTCTTGATTCTCCACCAAGGAAAGAGATGGTTCTTTTGCTGCTTCTCTATCTTTTCCTTTTTTATAATTCTCTTTTTGAGTTTCTAAAAACTGTAATACTTTTTCTTCGGAATACTTTTGTTTTAATATCATAATTGCTGCGTATTGCGATAAGGTTTCTAATATCATTAATCTTCCTTTAACATTTGCTGCTTCTACCTGCATGCCAAACCATTGGTGCGCAATTTCATGAGCTGTTACGTAAAATGCCATATCTACATCTTTTTCATCATCTATATCCAAAACAAAACCTATAGCTTCTGAAAATGGAATGGTACCAGGAAATGATTGCGCAAATTCTGCATAACGTGGAAACTCCATAATACGTAGTTGTTCATATTGATATGGATTGAAATTTTGACTGAAATACTCTAGGGAAGCTTTCATAGAAGCCATCATTCTATCCACATTGTAATGGTGCGCTTTATGATAATAAATCTCTAGGTCTACAGGTTTTGCTAAAGAATCTATACTAGAAGTCCATTTGTCTTCTTTTATTTCATATACTGCTGAAACTATGGAATAAAAATTAATCATTTGTTTCTTCATTTTATAATGAAAATAGTTACGCTCGTTTTCTGTCCATTTTTGTAATAAATTCCCAGGAACTAAAGCGGTTTGATCTTTAGATGTACCAATAATCATTTCAAAGTTAATACCATCAGAATCACTACCTGACCTTGCGTTTTTAAGCTCATGAGCATTGTCTCTATTGGCGCTATGTATTCTAACTGACAAACTATAATTTTCTCTTTCATCGCTATCATTTAGCTCATATTTTGTATTATATCCTATAGTTGGCAAGTCTGAATTATTAAAAAATGTTCCGTTATTACTAATACTTACATTGGAGTTTCCAGATTCAAAACCTTTGGTAGTAAAGCTTTGTTTGAAGTACATTTTTATAGAGTCTCCAGATTTTAAAACCTTATTTAGATTGAAAATAGAATAATCAAACTTTTCATATTGCTTGTCGGTTGTAAATCCGCCTTCAAAAGAAATTGTATCTATAGTAATATTCTCTTCTAGTAGTTTTTGAATGTGAATGGATTTAATGTCTTCCGAATTGTTGTTTTTCAATATGTAATAACCTTCTACAGTATAATCTCGAGTTTTAGGATATAGTTCTACTTTTAAGTTTACATCTATTAACTTCGGTTGTGGTATATATTCAAATTGTTTAAGCGCTTTTTCATATGTAACTCTAAAGTCAGTCGCTTCTGAGTTAGTCCAATAGGTGTTTAAAATATTGGTATTGTAAAAAATAAAACTTCCAATAGTTACAAATATTAAGCAAACAACGCTGGTGAACTTAAAAAGAGGCTTGCTTAATCTATATTTGCTTGCTCTAAGGCGCTTTACCAAATTAGCTTCTGTACCTCTAACGATTACTAAAGACCCAATGATTAGCAATAGCATTCCGAAGAGAAACCAATACGTTTTAATCCACAGATATGGTATTAAAAAATGACCATAACCATTCATATCTGAATATGCTCCTAAAGCGCTTCCACCGAAAAAGTATAAATCGTGATCAAATCCGAATAAGCCTAAAGCTACGTTGACAATAAAGAATATAATCACCAACAAGATGCCTGTAAACTTTTGATTTACAATAGATTGAATGAAAAATGCAATACAGGTATATAATGCTAAAAACGGTAAGATTTCTAGAAAGAATCCATTAAAATAGACTTGAAATTCGAATTTATAATAACCGTTTATTGTTTGAAAAATAATTCCCGAACCAATTAACGCAAGCATTAAAACTACATAGATTAAGTTCAGTCCTATATACTTTCCAAGTAACTTCATAAAGCTTGACATTGATGTAGCATCATAAATGAGATCTAGTTTGGCTCCTCGTTCTTTCCATACTAATTCTCCAGAATAAAACACTAAAAGAATAAGAAAGAAATACATAGAGGTTTCTTTAAGTTCTTCTACAATAAAATATGTAGCTGGATAACTATCTACACCATATACAGTTCCGAGGTTTACAGAGTTAATAAGGATAATAATCATACCACAAATAACAATTCCCCAAAAAGATGATTGCTTATAAATGCTTATAAAATAGAACCATGAAAATTGTTTTAATTGATTCCATTTAGATAGTAAACCATATAGCTTTTGAACTTCAGGTATCTGTAAATCTTCCTTTGTATTTGAATGTTTAATAACTAATTCTTGCTTTCTTTTAGAACGTTTTTCTTTAACCACATTAAAATTGAATTTCTTATAACCATAAAGCAATGCACTTATCCCAAGAGCAAGCCAAAACAGTTTGTTATATATCAATACGCTAAAAAAGGGAATGTCTAGTGTACTCTTTTCTAAAGCAGACCAAGATTTTGTAGCAAATGTGGTAGTTGTTAGTGAAAATGGATCTAGAATGGCTTGCCAGAAATCATTAGTAATGGCTTTGGTTAGCATAAAAACCACAAAGACAATGATACCTTGAGTATAAACTACAACTAGGTTTCTACTTAAAGCACCAGTGACAAAAAATAGCGATGCTCCAAAAAATAAGGTTGGCAACGTAATCATTATAAATGTCTTTACATAAACCATGAAACTAAATGCTAAAAAATCTTCTGAATTTTGCCAAGACATAAATTCACCTAATATCATACCAAATAAAATACCCGTAAATGCAAATAGTAGCGCAGTAAACGACCCTAAAAAGCGACCTAATAAATAGTCTTTTTTGTTGATTGGCGTAGTAAACATCAATGACTCTATATTGTATTCAAAATCTCTTAATACAGAAACTCCCATAATCATAGAAGCTAAAATCATAAATATACCAGTAATTGCACCCATTGTTTTTGCAATTACTAATGGTGAGTTTTTTTTCATGAGTCCCATTTCTGAGCCTTGAAAAATGAAGTCTACTCCAACAATTGAAAATAAAAAGAGAAACAGAAAGAACACATACGTGTCTGGTCGTTTAATTCGATATTGTATTTCAAATTTAAAAATATTGTACCACATAATTATATAGATTTAGCGTTCGTGTTATTAAATATTTCGGAGAAATACACATCTTCTAACTCTGCATTAATAAGTGAAAAACCATCTCTAGGATCCGCATCACTTAAGATGTGAATGGTTAGTTTTCCTAGAAATAATTTTTCACTAATGACTTTATAATTTTGTTTATAACTGCTTAATTCTTTCTTTTCGATTGTTTTTTTATAGACTTTATCTTTTAGTCCTTCTAGTATTTGTAGTGGCTGTCCTTTTAAACAAACTTGACCTTGATTAATGATTGCCATATTTGTGCAAAGCTCTTTGACATCATCAACAATATGCGTAGATAAGATCACAACTGTATGTTCTCCTAATTCACTTAAAACATTATAAAATCGATTTCTTTCTACAGGATCCAATCCAGCAGTTGGTTCATCTACAATAAGTAATTTCGGCTTATTAAGCAAGGCTTGTGCAATACCAAAACGTTGCTTCATTCCACCAGAATAGCCTTTAAGATTTTGTTGTCGCACATCGTACAAATTAGTTTTATGCAATAATGCATATACTAAATCTTTACGCTCAACTTTGTTTGTGATTCCTTTAAGAACAGCAAAATGATTGAGCAGTACTTCAGCAGATATTTTTGGATACAAACCAAACTGTTGTGGTAAATACCCTAAAACTTGACGTAGTTCGTTTTTTTGTTTTAACACATTAATATCCCCAAACGTAATAGATCCAGTGTCTGCTTCTTGTAATGTTGCAATGGTTCTCATCAATGTAGATTTTCCAGCGCCATTTGGTCCTAATAAGCCAAACATTCCCTTTGGAATTTCTAAAGAAATGTTTTGCAATGCTTTAACGCCATTAGAATAGGTTTTTGATAGATTGTCAATAATGAGTTCCATAATTGTTCGTTTTTAATTGATTCTTTGACGCAAACTTATGCGTGTTTTCAGACTGACAAAAATGCAAGTGACACAAATAGATGTATCTGGGACAAACAGATTAAATTGAATTACAAAGGATCCTTAAATCACTTTTACGTTAGTTTATCACGAATTACATATCGTTTATCAACTAATTTGTGTGAGGCTATTTATTTGATTAATATTGACTTATGAAGTTGAAAATATCAGATAGAAAAAAGAAAATTATAATGCGATTTTATAGAATATTGCTTGTAGTTATAGGTTTAGTTATCGTTATTTTTAATGACACTTTTGGTAAGCTAGAAGGGTTCGTAGAATTTATTGCATTCTACTTTATACTTGTTTTTATCACAATTTCATATTGGGTATTTAAACAGATCAAATCCATTATTAGATTAAAGAATGAAAAATATAAAACAGAATTGATGCATTTAAAGAGTCAAGTAAATCCACATTTCTTTTTTAATATGCTTAATAACCTATATGGTTTGGTAGATAAAGATGCTAAAAAAGCACAGAAACTTATCCTGAAGCTGTCAGATATGATGCGGTATAGTATCTATGAAGGTGATAAGGACACTGTTCTGTTGTCAGAAGAAATTTCTTATCTTCAAAATTATATTGAACTTCATAAAATGCGATATCATAAAGTTATTGATGTACAATTCAATATTGAAATGAAGGATAATGATTATGAAATAATGCCACTTCTTTTTATTATTCTTTTAGAAAATGCATTTAAACATGGTGTAGAAAACTTAAGAGAACATGCGTATGTTCATATACATTTAATTGCTAACAATAATAAGGTGGAATTTGAAATTGAAAATAATTTTGATTCTTCTGAAGACAAACATGGTGAAGGCATTGGTTTAAAGAATCTAAAACGTAGATTAGAGTTAGTATATCCAAAAAAGCATACTTTAACGCTTTATAGAACGGATACTGTTTATAATGCTAAACTGAATATACTCCTATGATTACCTATTTAATAATTGACGATGAGCATATAGCACATGATATCATAAAAGGATATTGTAAAATGCTACCTAATTTAGAATTTAAAGCAGATTGCTATGATGCCATAGAAGCTATTTACTATTTAAACACACATGATGTAGACCTGATTTTTTTAGATTTAAACATGCCTAAATTAAAAGGTTTTGAGTTTTTAAAAACATTATCGTCTCCTCCTAAAGTTATTGTAACTACAGCATATAGCGAATTTGCAATAGAAGGCTACGAATTAAATGTTGTTGATTATTTATTAAAACCTTTTAGTTTTGAACGCTTTTTAAGCGCTATTAATAAAGTAACATCTTCTAACAGTAATAAAATAAAAAATGAAAGTAATATAAATTTAAAACCTGAAGAAAGGTACATTTTTTTAAAGCAAAACAATAGTTATATTCAAGTAGATTTAGATTCCATATTGTTTATTGAAGCTTCTGGAAATTACACGAAAGTTTTTACTACTAAAGATACAATTACCATTCGAGAGAAAATATCAGACACGATACAATTGCTTTCTGATAATGATTTTCTTCAAGTACATAAATCTTTTGCAGTTGCAAAAAAGCATATAAATAGTATTGAAGGTAACAGAATTTATATAGCAGATTATATTGTCCCAATTGGTAAATTATATAAGGCTAATATCAATACCCTTTTAAAATAAATTAAAAATAGTAAATACATATTTCCATTCCATACACATTTTGCCTACACGCCTCTGCCCTAGCAGCAAAAAGAGTATTCCATTACATTCTATAAGAAACATTTGAGAAGAAAAAAATAAAAAAGATTTAGGGTAAGAATACCAACGCACCACCTCGCTCCTACTTCAAAAGGTCTACTAGACCTTTTTCATTCGGCCGTACCAAAGCAAAGTTACATAATGCAGAACATTATAGTACAAATGTATATTGTAGCAAATTGGCGCATACGTAGTATTTTACATAATTGTAGATATAGTGACACCGTCAGGTGTTCTATATCGTCAGCAATTTGGATACTCACATAGATAATATCTTTTCTTTCTATTTGCATACGATCAATATTAAACAAATTTGGAGCTAAAAAAAGGGTCTTTTTACAGACCCTTTTGGTATATAAAAGTAGATTTAGGCTTCTTTTACTTTACATGTTTTAAGTCCAAAAATGGTATATAAAGGACAAAAACTAATCAAACTAGTTAAAACAAATACTCCTGCTAAAATAATAAGTATTAATCCTAATGTTCCAGGTATAATTCCTTTCCAATATAAGCCTCCAATTATAGCTGCGATAATTATCCTTATTATTCGATCAGCATTACCCATGTTTTTTTTCATGATAAGTAAATTTTAATATGTTTAAATTTTCTCAATTAACCATACTGCAAGTGTAATAATAGCTAAACAAGTAAGACAAACTAACACAAGCTTTTGGTACAATTTCATTTTTCAAATTTATATATAACTATTGATCATTCTTGTGACAAAAGTTACATCTTATAAAAAATGAATAGTTTAATTTTAAATAGTATGAATATATTAAATGAAATAATAAGCACTATAAATAGTACTATAGGTTGGACTTGGAATTCTATAGTATTTCAAGTTCCTTGGTATACCAATTATTTTTGGGGATTGGTATGTATTTCCCTATTTGTCTGGCTACTAGAAATCATATTCCCTTGGCGAAAAGAGCAATCTATTTTTAGAAAAGACTTTTGGTTGGATGCCTTTTACATGTTTTTCAATTTCTTCATATTTACGATTGTTATTAGTGGCTTCTATAAAGTCTTAGAATTATTTTTTAGTAGTGTGGGTATTAAAAAATCTAGTATTAGTATTATTGATATTAATGATTACCCGCAGTGGTTACAATTACTAATTTTCTTTATTGTTCTAGATTTTGTGCAATGGTTTACTCATACCTTATTACACAAATATGCTTTTTTATGGAAATTTCATCAAATTCATCATAGCGTAAAAGAAATGGGATTTGCTGCCCATTTACGTTATCACTGGATGGAAAATATCTTATACAAACCATTAAAGACGTTTGCGGTGATGATTTTAGGAGGGTTTGAACCGGAACAAGCTTATATAGTTCATTTTATTGCTATTTCTATTGGACATCTTAATCATGCTAACCTAAAAATTACATGGGGAATATTTGGTTATATATTCAATAACCCTGTAATGCATTTGTACCATCATGCTTATCATTTACCCAAAGAGAGAAAAAATGGTGTAAATTTTGGAATAAGTTTAAGTCTTTGGGACTACATTTTTGGTTCAAATTATATACCTGAAGATAGCGGAGAAATAATAATAGGGTTTTCTGGGGATCAAAAAGTACCTAAAGATTTTATTGGGCAAAGTCTAATGGGTTTTAGAAAACGAAATAAATCATAAGAGTTCAATACTACCCTGTTGCAGTCTTACTAGACCTTGATGTTCTAATTTTTTTAGTAATCTAGAAATAACTTCTCTTGATGAACCTAAATCATCGGCAATTTGTTGATGAGTAGCTTGAACTGAATTACTCCCTTTTATAGCTACTGCTTTTTTTAGATATTCCAAAAGACGTGTATCCTTATTAGAGAACGTTAATACTTTAATGACATTGATGAGCTCTAAAAATTTATGACTGAACAATTCATATATAAACTCATTCCATTTAGGATATTTCTGTGCAATTTTTAAGGCTTTATCTGTAGGGATCACCACAACTTCTGCATCTTCTTCGATAATAGCTTTTACATTACTAGCTTCATTTCTGTTCATAAGAGTTACAGAAGTTATACAACTTTCGCCTGGCTTTATATAATAAAGTAAGACTTCATGCCCATTTTCATCTTCTTTGTAGACTTTAGCAAGCCCTTGTATTAATAGCGGTATCACCTTTACATAAGATCCTTCTTTCAGGAAAACAGTACCTTTTTCTAGATGTACAATAGAACTAATATTTGCTATTTCTTTTTTCAATTCTGGCATAATAGCCAACTGGGGAAAATAAGTTTGAAGTGCTGTTTCTATCATTTTATTATTTTTTAATCATTTCAAAAAACAATTCTCTCCCCAATCTACTTTCAATAGATTTTGTGGTCTTTTTAATCGTTATTATTTCAAAAAAAAGGAGTGAACAATTCAATATACTGCTCTTTATTACCCCAAATGGAGGTTTATCGTTATTTAGAGGAGCATCGAATAATAGCCCTCTGATTTTGACACCTTTTCTTAGCAATTGATGAACTTTTTTAACGTAGTTTTCTCTTAACTTGGGATCAATGGCACAAAAGAAAGTTTGTTCAATAATTAAGTCAAAACTTCCTTCAAACTTAAAAAAATCTTCTTGTATAATATGCTCTTTTGGAAAAGAAGGAACCTTGTAAGCTAAATTTTCAAGTGGAGAAATAGCTAGATCTACGACAAAAACATTGGTAAACCCTTGACGATGCATATATTCTGCTTCCCAAGAATTTCCTCCGCCAGGTATTAAAATACGTTGTGATTTATTTTGTAAAGAATCTATCAAATCCTTTATAGGTGGTGAAACTACTCCAAGATCCCATCTACTGCTATTTGCTTGATATCTATTTTCCCAATATGTTTCATCTAATTTTAAATCCATTTCATTAAGAAATTTTACCTACCGCACAACTTATGTATGAAGTGGCTTTATTGATTAATGAATTACTATCTCCAACTTCAGGATATCCTAATTTTCGCAAAGTTTCTAGCATAACTTCTTTTGTTTTAGTACTATCTGTAGAAAATGTAAGTAGTGAATCGTCTATGTCTATTTGAATTGCACTAACTCCTTTTATATTGCCAAGTCGAGTTTCTATAGTCTTAGCATACCCTCCACATTTTAAGTTCTGAATTTGAATTTTTAATAAAACTTGTAAATAAAATTTTATTTACTTTATCAATCTGTTCACTTGAAAGTTTTTCGTTTTTTTGTGGATTATTCTCGAAGTATGATTCCCAAGATGTAATTACAGGTTTTGTAGTTGAGTTAGTGATTTCTACATTCAAATAATTTTTGTCAGAAAAAATTTTAAAATTTAACTGTTGCCGAAATTCTCTGTTATAAAATAGGTCTCTATATTCAGCACCAAGCTCAATACGCTTGTTTATATAATTTAAAGGCTCAATAAATTTTCCAGATAGAGAGGTTTCTAATAGAGTTGGTAATTTTGCTATAGCACTTTTACCAGAACTATTCTTGCCAAAAACAACAGTTATTGGTTTTAACTCTAGTTCAGAAGTATTTTTAAACGACTTATAACCGCTAAATATAATTTTATCAATCATATAACGAATATAAATAATTTTAATTCTTATAGATAACCTATTTAATATGATTTTTTAATTAACCCATTCCACACACATTACACTCCCCTCCTGCCGTCTGCTCTTATAATAAGTGTTCCATTACCTTTTTTTAAAGGAACATTTCGTTAGAAAACTTTTAAAGAAATGTAGAAGTGATAAACGCCAACGCACCACCTCGCTCCTACTTCAAAAGGTCCACTAGACCTTTTTCATTCGGCCGTACCAAAGCAAAGTGACATAACGCAGCACATTATAGTACACTTTTAATATTGGATTATCCAGTGGATGATTCAATATTAAAACAACTTTTAGTTATATATTTGATATGTGTGTCACTATGTGACTATAATACTCCCAGCCACATCATCTCGCAGTTTCATAAAATTTATCTACTAGATAAATTTTATTCACTCGTCTCTACACACAATCCAACTGCATAGCCACCGCTTTATCATATTTAAACGCCTCCTAATGAGGGCATTTTTTTGTCGCATTAGTTTTAATTTATCTGGACTGTATCTTGTAAAGCATCATATAAATCGTGTAAAATCTTAATATAATCGTATTAATTAACATAAGTTAAGTGAGTATAACTTTTAAGTAGATAATTTTAATATAATAAACCATCATTTTCATAAAACCATTAAGATATATCATTATGAGAAAAATTATTTTAGGATTCCTTCTTTATTTGTACGCTATATCAAGCATATCACAACAATTAGAGATAACTACATATAGAGATACTGATCTACCCTTTATAGAAGAAGAGTTAGACTTTTATAATTTCTTAAATCCTATTAATTCAGATATTTTTGATTTAAATACGTATGATCCTACTACAGATAATCCTTATATGCTAGCTTCTTATGGTCATAGATATGTTGGTGCAGATAACAAAGATAATCACGGTGGTTTTGATTTTTGGGGTAATCACACCTATGAAGGAATTGAATATAGTGAATCTAATAAAGCCCCAGTAATATGTATGTGTGATGGCTTTATTAGTTCAGTAACAAATCAAGATATCCCTACAAATGGAGGTATAAGAAGTGTGCAAGTTACTTGTAACAAACAGTCACAATCTTTTAATAGTAACATTAAAATCAATTACAGACATCTAGATGCTATAGGAGAACTTGCTGCTATGGCAGAAAATAGTGATCCTGACACTGTTGTTTCTATAAGCAAAGGAGATATTATAGGAACAATGGGTAAGCACGGCACAGCATTTTTTCATTTACATCTAAGTACACAAGTTGATCATCCTGAAAACGGAAATTCTTTTGTGCACACAGCCAGAATATTTAATCCAAATTCAAACATTTTGAAACCACTCACAACTGCTAAAATCCAACTTTTAGATACTTGGGATGATAAAGCATTGTTTAGAGTTTCTTGGCCTTTTAATCATACCATTAACCGTTTTGAATTTATAAATGATTCCTTTAGTATTGTTTTTGACAAAGAAGCGGCATATGATACAGGTAGTGAAATAAGAGATAGTCACGATTGTATTCCTGGTATTAATGTATTTGCATATCAGTTTAACGGTAAATTAACGGCATCTGCTAGGTATGAAAATGAAAAAGAAGATATGCCTAGCATCTTCCCTGCTTCACCACAAAGGGATCCTCATTTTCCTATCACAGAAAATAGTGTCTCTTATGTATATGATTTTATCATTGAGGATATACCAGACTCAGCCATAAATGATGATTTTAAAGTAAAGCTTAGTGATGTATGGGGATATACTGTTGAGGGTAGTTTAGAATCAACGCTTGGAATAGATGATAATCTACGTAGTAATATAAAAGTATATCCAAATCTTACTACTGGAATCATAAACATTGAGAGTGATATACTTGACAGTACATTAGATATTAAATTATATGATATTGGAGGGAAGCAATTAAATGCTCTAAAAATGAATAGTTCTAATGTAACTATTTATATTAATTATCTTTCTTCTGGATTGTACTTTTTAAAAATAGAATCAAACAATAATAATCAAGTATTTAAAGTGATGAAAATTTAAAAAATCATTATGAAGTTTCAAATGAACTTATCTATAATAGAGTGTAATTCTTTCCTTATCTAAAGAAGATATGCTAGGTTTTCTTGTTCTCACGAGACAAAAAAAGCAATTTAACTTCTCAATACACACTTTTATGTAAGAATTTATGTTTATTTTACATTAGTGTCCGGTAAAATTATTTAAAAGCGGGATTTCCTATTTAGGATTTCCCGCTTATTGATATCTTGATGTTTA
>CANLRN010000093.1 GCA_947493495.1 uncultured Aquimarina sp. | reverse complement strand
TTTCTTCTCGATTTTTTCATATGTACAGCGTTAAATTTACAATTTAAGTAGCTGTCTTAAAAATGGGGAGTATTATAAACTATATAGTATAAAATTGTTATAAATGTTAGTTTGCATACTTTAACATCGTGTTATATAGATAAAAAAGCAATAGAATTCTAGAAAAATGTAGTTACATAAATAGTTTTGCAAGTATACTAAAAAAACATTTAGTTCATATATGCCAAAATATAAAAAGGCTGGTAGGATATCATCTACCAGCCTTGTTTTTATGATGAAGGATTGTTTACTCTTTTATTTCAAAAACAATGGGTAATGAATATAGTACACTTACAGGTTCACCATTATGTATTCCTGGTGTCATTATTGGTAGCGTATTGATAACACGTAACGCTTCTTGTTCTAATTTTGGATGTGGTCCTCTTATTTTAATATCTACAGCTTTACCAGTTGTTTTGTCGATTTTAAATCTTACATAGATTCTAAGTTTTCCACTTAATCCTATCTCTTCTCCAATTTTAGTATTAAACTCCTGACCTACGTGCTGTGCAATTTTCTGAGAAAAACATTTTTTACCATCTTCTGCAGTCTGGTTCTTACAGTCAGGATGAATAGGCGAAACATCTAATTGTCCAAAAAGGACTTCACCAGTATCTATAGATTTAGGAGTCTTATGTTTTAAAACTATTTTTGCTAGGTCTCTGATAATTTTATTGTTTTTGTATGTTGCACTCTCATTGGGTAAATTAGAAACATCTTCCATAAGAATTGCAAATTTTTTTCCATCTTCAGACGTAAGTTCTCCCTGTCTTTCTATCTTAGTAAGTAATAATTTGGCTTTTTGCTCAATTAGCTGTTCTTCGATTTTTTCTTCCTTAATAGTAAAATCCTCAGAACAAGAAGTATACATTAGCATCGTACAAACTATTGGTACAAGTATGAGGTACTTAAGCTGAAAGATTTTTTTTGATTTTGATTTCTGTAACATAACGATTCGATTTTTGATTAATGAATGATTAAAAAATGTATTTATAAATGAAATTTTCTCTGTTTGAAAAATCTGTGATAATAGATCTTGATAGTATTCTTTTTTGTTAGTTTTCGTAACTGATTTAGCATCAGCAATATATTCTTGAAGCACTGTCATTCTATGTTGATAGACATAAATCAATGGATTAAACCATAACACAATACGCAATAGTTCAAAGAGGATCAGATCAAGAGAGTGATATTCTCTTATATGGATTTTTTCGTGAATAATCACATTACTTTTTTTGATTTCAGATAAGGAGTCACCAATATAGATGGTATTAAAAAATGAGAATGCGGTATTGGTGTTGGGTAAAGAAACAAGAGTGATATTCTTATTAGGATCCATTTTTTTGACACCAGACTTTCGTATCCTAACGATCTTAATAATTTTATAAATAAATAACATTAAGCTGATACCAATACCGATATAATATGCATATCCTATCACAGGTATTAGAGAAACATAAGAAAAGAGATAATTTTCTGATCTAATGATGACCTCTGGCAGCTGATAAAACTGCATAGGAGAATCTGTAATTAATACTTCGGGTAATTGAATGCTATAGGTTTCAGGGATGTTTTTTTTAATAAAATCCAATCGAAAAAGCGGGAGTACAAAACTTAAGATCGGCGTTAGTAACAGATATGCTCGATTCCAATTAAAAAATGTTTCTTTTTTTAGAAATAGATCATAGGTTATTAAAAAAAGTAGTTGAAATGCTATGATTTGTAATATATAATGTATCATCTTATTCTTCTTCTTTGTTAATTTCTTTCAATGCGGCTTCCATTTCTGAAATACTGATGTCATTCTTTTTCATAAAAAAGGATACCATACTTTTAAAAGATCCCTGAAAATAACCATCAATTAATTTATTAATGCTTTGATTACTGTATTCAGTCTTTTGAGTAAGTGGGATATAGATATGAATTCTTCCTTCTTTTCTATAGGTTACAAAACCCTTGTCTTCAAGTATTCTAACAATTGTAGAGACTGTATTGTAAGCTGGTTTTGGCTCTGGTAGCTGTTCTAAAACTTCTAGGACACTACCTTCATCTATATCCCATAGAATTTTCATGATATCCTCTTCTGCTTTCGTTAATTGTTTCATTGTGTATGGTTATAAAGTTCAAACTATAATTTTAGTTTGAAAATGCTAATATAAACTATATTATTAGTTTGAACTAATTTTTTAGTTTTAATTTTTAGAAATAATTTAGTGTAAATTGTTTATTGTCTAATTACTAGTATAATTTTTTGGGTTTAAAAAAACAGGAAAAACTTCAATTAGATACTATTTTATAATTCATACATCAATAGGAGTATTGATTTTAAAGGAAATTTGTATACTATCTTAAAAAAGTAACTTTAGAAATTTTACCATTTTCTACTTCATAAATTGCGATTACATTGGAATATTTATCACCAAACCTGACATATTCTCGATCTACTACTTTGTTACCAAGCGTAATTCTATTTTTGATCTCATAAAATATAAAATGTTGTGCTTTTTCATAATAATGATTTGATTTTTGGAATATACGTTTATTTGATTAATGTAATTTTTGCAATCTCACTATTTTTTACTTCATATATAGTAACTGCACTTAATCTTTTTTCATTTATAGTTACAAATGCTGTGGGTGTCGTAATCTTTATTTTTGTGATGTTTCTGATACTAAGGCAAGCAAAGTTCCTTTTGAATTTACAGCAATACGAGTTATTTTTTGAATTTCACTATTTTGAAACATATAAAAAATACTCCATTCCTTATCTGATTTTGGATTGAATTTGAAAATTTTATTGCCTTTACCCATAAGAATTGCGCCATTAGATAACCAGCACATATCTTCAGCTTCAGGGATCGTATGGATGATTTTTTGAGTTACCCCAGAAACAGGATCTAATGACTTTATTTCCCAGATGTCATTCTCTTTACTGATATAACTAATGCGTTGTGAATTAGGGATTTTATGAAGTGATCTCCCTACTTTTTTCTGAACAGTTTTGTTTGTTTTATCTGCTAGATTAGAAATCACCAACGATAATCCACCATCTTCTAGTACTGATGAGACGATAATATCTTTAGTGAACCAGGTGTGATATCCTACAATCAAGTCATTGATTAATACCTCAGAGGTTCCTTTTTTATCATCATATCGATATACTAATTGTTTTCCAGTCGTATCTAATCTAATGGCAGATATTGCTTTTTGATTAGGGATTTTAGTAGGCGAATATTCACTACCTTGTTGTGTATTAGAAATCCAATCTAGCTTTTGATTTTGCACATTGTACTTAGCGATATCTGTTTGTCCATTTCTGGTGGCAGCAAATAGAATTGTAGTATCGTTATAAAAAGAAGGTTGGTTATCATACCCCTTATTGTTAGAGATATTTCTCTGATTGCTTACTTCAAAACGGTTTTCTTTGGCAGAAAGATCAAATACATAGACTTCTGTATCTGGTTGAGCTGAAAGAGCAAAATTTAGAAATGCTACAATCAAAATCAAAAATTTTCGCATATTTTTTGTTTTCTAAAGTACACTGAAAACAGAAAATTTTCCTTAAGAATTTGTTAAGAGTTTTTGGTTATTACTTCCTAGAACCCAACAACCCCATAACAGGTCCAATAGCTAGAATTAGAAATATATAGATAGGATCAATTGTGTCTATTGTATACGATAGCAACTGTATGCTTATGATGGTAATTGCAAACCCAATACAGTTTACAATCGTAAGTCCAGTACCTCTAAGTTCTGCTAGTGCAGCTACTGCAACCAAAGTAGAAAACTGTGGAGAATCTGATATCACAACCATCCCCCAGACACATATCAAGGTTAAAAAGATTCCTAGATGTAATTGAAATAGGAGGGGAGAGATCAAACAAAACAATCCTGAGAACAGTAGTGAGTATCGGGCTACTTTTCGGCTTCCTATTCTTAGGGAGAGATACCCTCCAAGTACACAAGAAAAAAAGCCAATTGCAATGATTGTAAATGACCAAAATGATATGGAGAGATCGATTTTATGCTGCTCTGCATAGGTTTTTAGTAAAATAGGAACAAATCCCCAAAAAGCATATAGCTCCCACATATGACCAAAATACCCGAAAGCTGCTTGTCTAAAATTAGGAAGTTTAAAAAGTTTAGGAATGACTCCTAATTGTAACTTAGTAACAGGTTTTTGATAAGGGCCATTAGGCACACATAAAAAGATCAGAAATCCTCCGATACATGCCAGTATACTGGTAGTTCGAATCACAGTTTTATAATCACTATTCCAAGAGAGTGTTTTTAATAGATGGGGTAGTGCAGTGCCCAAAACAAGTGCTCCTACTAGATATCCTAAAGCTTTTCCCAATCCATCCTTATAATAATCAGAGGCGATTTTCATACCAATGGGATAGATGCCAGCCAGAAAAAAACCTGTACCAAACCTTGCCAGAAGTACTTGAAAGACTGTGATATCAGTTAGTAATAGTGCAATGTTGCATAAAGCTCCAAGAATAGCAGAAATCATAAACACCTTAGAAGGTGAAAAACGATCCGATATGGTTCCCAAAGCAAAAGTTAGCGTGCCTACAATAAACCCAAATTGCACAGAAGATAATAAGTATCCAAGAATATTGAACCCCACCGTAAATTGCTTGGCAAAATCATCAATCACCGCATTGCCTGCAAACCAGAGCGAAGTACAGAAAAATTGTGCAATTATAATTACAGGGAGTATATAGAATTTAGGTTTCAGAAATACTTTTTTTACGATTGTTAATTCAGTTCGTTTAATAATTCATGTACTTGAGTCGTATCTTCTACATAATACTTAGCTATAGTTTTCTTTAAGCCTACTTTTATGGTATACGCAGAAGAAGGTAATTCTTTAAACATATACTCATCTGTCCAGTCATCTCCAATAGCAAAAATAAAATCATACTCTTTTTCTACTAGCATTTTGCTGGCTGATTTACCTTTATTAATTCCACTTACTTTTATTTCCAATACTTTATCACCTTCTAGAATTTCTAGATTATGATTTGCTATAAGATGTTGTATAGTCGTTTTTAGTTCCATAGCGCGTAGTTTTCCTAGATCAGGATCTACATTTCTAAAGTGCCAAGCTAAAGAATAATTTTTTTCTTCTATAAGAGAACCCGGTGTTCTATCTGTATAGGATTCTAATACAGGCGCAATGGACTCAAACCAATCATTATTGACTCGCTCTAAGAGTTCCCAGTCCTTATTCTTTTCTTTTAACCAGGCGCCATGTTCGGTAATTAAGGTGTACTCTTTATGACCAAACCACTTGTCGAACGTAAATTTATCTCTACCCGTAATCAATATCACTTTGTTACGATCTTCTTGTTGCAAGCGATCCAGAATATCAAATATTTTTTGAGTAGGCTTTGCATTTTCAGGAATTTTCTCAAAAGGGGCTAATGTTCCGTCATAATCAATGTACAGAATTCTATTTTTAGCGTTTTGAAAATCAATAAGTAGCTCTTTCTTAATTGATGATGTCAATTTTTTAAGTGAATATTTCTTAGCATTCGTCTTTGTTGCTTCGAGAGCATCCATGAAATCATTGGCCCATTTCTCTACATTATATCGTTTTAATCGTTTTTGTAAGGCTTTATTCCTCTTTATTTGTTCTTCTTCAGGCATTTCTAGGGCAAACTTTAAAGTATCGGCTATTTCTTCAAAATTATTAGGATTGATGATCAAGGCTTCACTCATTTCCTTGGATGCTCCAGTCATTTCGCTTAGAATAAGTACTCCTTTTTGATCTACTCTAGAGGCGATATATTCTTTGGCGACTAGATTCATACCATCTCTGATAGGAGTTAATAAAGCGACTTCGCTAGAGGTGTATAGATCGATTAAGTTTTCGAAGGGCATCGAACGATAAAAGTACCAAATAGGTGTCCAGCTTACCTCAGAAAACTTGCCATTAATCCTACCCACAAGCTGATCAATTTCATTTTTTAGCAATTGATACTGCGGCACATTAGCTCTAGACGGAACAGCCAGCATCACTAATCTTGCTTTACCTCTAAACTGAGGGTATTTATCCAAAAAATATTCAAAAGCTCTTAATCTATTGGCAATTCCTTTGGTGTAATCTAATCGGTCTATGGATAAAATAAGTTTTGTGCGATCACCATTAGCCAGATGTTCATCTATTTTTTGTTGGATTTCTGTTTGATCCTTTCTCTCTTTTTTATCGTGTATGGTAGCTGCATTGTGAAATTTATCGTAATCAATGCCCATTGGAAAAGAGTCTACCTTTACGATTCTAGTATCTATATGAACATTGTTAAAATTAGTTTCTAATCCCAAAATTCTTTGTGCAGAACTTAAAAAATGACGCTCATAATCATAGGTATGAAAACCAATTAAATCAGCTCCTAATAGTCCACGTAATAATTCTTCTCTACAGGGTATAGTTCTAAAAACTTCGTACGAAGGAAATGGAATATGTAGAAAAAAACCAATCGTCACATTGGGTTTCTTTTTTCGTATCATTTCTGGTAACAATACTAATTGATAATCGTGTACCCAAATGGTATCGTTTTCTCCCAGATTATCGATTATTACATCTGCAAATTTTTGATTTACTTGTTGGTAGATTTCCCAACTTTCTTTATCAAATTCTGTATATTCCATAAAATAATGGAATAATGGCCACAAGGTGTTATTACTAAACCCATAATAAAACCCATCAATTTCTGAAGCTGTGAGTGGCACCCCTATACATTGATGTTTTTGAAGTGCTTTTTCGACTAAATTTCTTTTTTTTTGGTCTAATTGTTCCTCAATAAGACCACTCCATCCTATCCAAACACTGTCATTACTAGAGTGGACAGACTTCATTCCTGTTGCTAATCCTCCAACACTTGGTATTGTATTGATAGAATTATTGTCAATTTCTAATTGTAGAGGTAGTCGATTTGAGATTATGATAGTTTTACTCATAAAGCGTATTGAAAGTTGGTTGACTAATTATGATTGATTAAATTTCGGTTCAGCGAATAAAGGTACATTTATTTAAAAGAATTTGGGACTACTATGAATAATTTAGACTACGGAATTATAGGAAATTGTAAGAGTGCAGCATTGATTTCTAAAAAAGGAGCAATTGATTGGTGTTGCTTGCCTAATTTTGATTCTTCTTCTGTTTTTGCTAAAATTTTGGATGAGAAAAAAGGAGGGACTTTCGAGATTCTGGTTTCAGACGCCTATACTATTTCCCAAAAGTATATCGCTAAAACGAATATCTTAGTTACCGAATTTACGAATGGCACAGATGTTTTTGAGAGTATAGATTTTATGCCGAGATATCAAAATGAGGATGGCTCCTATCACACACCAGCAGATATTATTCGATATATTAAACTAATTTCGGGAAAACCATCTTTTAGAGTAAAGTATGACCCTAAATTGGAATATGCTAAAGAAGAGACGTACTCTAAAAACGCAAAACATTACATTAAAAGTGTTACTGATAAAGGGAAGTACGATACCTTATACCTGTATTCTGATATAGATTTAGAAACTATTCTGACATCCGAAGATATAGTAGTAACAAGGAATTCTTATTTTTTGATTAGTTATCACGAAAAAATTTTAGAACAATCTTTAGAGCTTTGTTATCTCAAGTTGCAAAGAACTCGTGTGTATTGGATGAATTGGAGTGAAAATACGACCTTATACACATTTTATAATAAAGAAATTCTCAGAAGTGCTCTGGTATTAAAATTATTGAGTTATGAAAAATCAGGAGCCGTTCTAGCAGCGGCAACTACTTCTTTGCCAGAGACAATTGGAGAAGTGCGTAATTGGGATTATCGTTTTTGTTGGATAAGAGATGCCTCTATGGTTATTAAAGTGATTTCTGATCTTGGTCATAGACAAGTAGCTCAGCGTTTTCTTAAGTTTATTATAAACATAATTCCAGATAAAGATGAGAAAATACAGATTATGTATGGAATAAATGGAGAAAAAGATCTTACCGAAAAAACACTTGACCATCTAAGTGGGTATAAGAATTCTAGTCCTGTTCGTATTGGTAATGCTGCTTTTCATCAAAAACAAAATGATATTTATGGTATTTTAATGAATGTAATCTATCAGCAGTTTATAAAATTTGATACTCCTGTAGATGATAGTGAGAGTTTATGGACGATTAGCAAAAGTATTGTGCATATTGTTAGTGTAAACTGGCAGAAACCCGATAAAGGGATATGGGAGTTTAGAACAGAAGAAAGACATTTTACATTTTCTAAGTTATTATGCTGGGTAGCCGTAGATAGAGCTATTAAAATAGGGGAGCTAATAGGCAAAATAGATACCAATCCAAAATGGATTGCGCTGAGAGATCGGATTTATGATGATATTTATAAGAATGCATGGAATGAAGAAGTACAAGCCTACACACAATCCTATGGTTCCTCTGATCTTGATGCCTCAACGCTATTGATGGAATCCTATGGTTTTATAGCAGCTACTGACCCTAGATTTATAAGTACGGTTAAAGCCACAGAAAGTGAATTGTGTAATGATGGATTGTTATATCGTTATAAGAATAAAGATGATTTTGGTTTACCTTCATCATCTTTTACTATTTGTAGCTTTTGGTTTATCAATAGTTTAAACAAAATAGGAGAGAAGAAAAAAGCAAAAGCAATGTTTGATCAATTATTGTCGTATAGTAATCATTTAGGGCTTTTTAGTGAGGATATTGACTTTAAGTCTAAAAGACTGTTAGGCAATTTTCCACAAGCCTACTCTCATTTAGCATTGATCGAAACTGCTGTTAATTTTTCTGAGAATGAAACTAAAGAGCACAATTAATTAAGGGTAGGATTATTCTACCAACACTATAGTACCAAAGATATCGGCATTGATCCACCCTTGATTTTTATCTTCTCCAGGAACAAAAACAGATCCCATAAAATTTTCTCTTTCCTTGCTGCCATCATTATCATTATAGGCTATGGCAAATCCTAATGTCTGATCTTTAGAAAGTACGATGGCATCATTGATTTTTCCTTCTTTGTACGTATCATCAAATACGATAAGCTCGAATTCCCATATAGAAACATCATCTTTGGTACTTCTTTTGGTAGTTACATGATTGTTGTATAACACGGGTTTCTCATTTTCATCCAGATCTATTACGTTACCATCTAGCGCAATATGATAGGCAAAGGCATTGTTATTAAATTGGTGTATACCACCAGAATTATCTGCATCTATAAAAATCTCTACACAATCATCATCCCACCATAATTCTAAAGGATCTTTGTACTGATCAAACAATACATCGTCTTTTATCTCTACTAAAATATATAGGGCTTCTGGCGTCCAGGTCATTTTATAGCGTCCTATAAAATCCTTGACATCAGGAAACTCTCCAATCCAATTTTGATCCATAGGATACCATTTTGATTGACTCCAGATAGGATCATTCATATCACCATCAACATTTGGCGCTATTTCTGCTTTTTTTACCTCTCGTATTTGATGGTCTTTTTTTTGTTTTTTTTCAAGTATTGTTTGTTTTAGTGACGAGGCGACTATGTTATCTTCACTTGATTTTTTTTCTTTTTTGCAGCAAAAGAGCGTAAGTAGTGCTATTGTAAGGATTAATTTTTTCACAGCTAAGGTTATTTAAACTATTCTATTTGTTAATTATAAAAGTCCGGAAAGATATTAAAAACAATATTAGTTTTCTATAGATATATCAAAGTTAAGATTTTGTAAAGTTCTATCATTATACAATTCTGCTAGTAGAGTCATAATAAAAGTGGTTGTTTTTATAAGAAAAACAACCACTTTTACACTGAAACTAAATTAATTTAGTATGATAAACACGTTATGATATTATAATTATTGCTTTACAATTTTAATTCTTTTGAGTTGAGTTCCATTGAGTGATATCGTATAAAAATAGATACCTGATTTCCTTAAATCATTGGCACTGATTTCAATGATTTGGCGACCTGCTTGCGTATTTTGATTGTAAAGCGTAGTGGTTTGCCCTAAAATAGTCGAAATAGTAACTTTTAGCATACCATTTTGTGATGTATTTATACTTAATGTGCCTCTTTCTTTAATAGGGTTTGGCCAAAGAGTAATAGCATTTTTTTCTAGTGTAGAAAGACTCTCTTTATCTATAGCATCTGCTAATTCTATTGCTCTGTTAGAAGGACAATTATTGGTGCAGTTATTAGACCAAGTTCCTGTTCGTTGTCCATTACTACTTCCTGTGACTCTAAACCACCCATTGGTTCCTCTGGTCAGATCAACAGTTTGTTGCCCATTTCCAGTATTGAAAACTACTCCGACATTATTTCTAGTAACTCCATTAGGTATAGTAAAGGTTTTTCTACACCAAGATGTGCCACTCAGGGGATTCATATTTGTTCCGGGCCAATTTGCAGTTCCAGAAAGGGTTTGGTTAGTTGACTTGTTATATAGATATATATTGGTGTTGTTGCCCCATCCATTGCTTGGTTTTTGGAAATTTAGTATTACTTGATTAGATGTGCCACCTCCATTACTACTACAGTCACTAGGACAAGTGTCAGACCAGGTATTTCCTCTATACCATCCGTTAGTACTTCTGGATAAGTCATCAGTTTGGTTGTTTCCATCATTAAAAATAACTCTGAGATTACCAGCGGATACACCAGCTGGAGGTGTTATTGTATAAGAATACCAATCTGTTCCTGGTATGTTACTTGTGCTATTCCCAGGCCATTCACTAGTTCCAGAGAGTGTGGCGTTGACACCTGCATCAAATACATAAGCGTTGATATTAGATCCCCAACCAGATGGTTTAAAGAAATGAACAGTATATGGAGGTACTGTTTCTCCTCCACTAGTATTCCCACCTTTTGTCCATACAGCGTAGTCAGTACCAGAGGTTTGTAATGTCCATCCGTTTCCATTTGGAGACCAGCTACCAGATCCTAACTTCATGGCGATAGTACCTGATTTCCCATCTATATATGCTGCATATAAGTCGTTTCTTGCTTGGTCAATATTTATAGTAGAACCAGCATATATTCGAACACTTTTTCGTATTGCTATCAGATCTTTAATGGCATTACGTACTCCTGATCCTACATCAAAAAAATGAGTCCAGAATACCATGGGATTGCCTGGGTGCGTTAGTATATACGCATATCCTTTTCTTAGATTGGTTTCTCCTCCAGGGAAAACAAAATTTGATCCACAACATTGTTGTGCCTCGCCAGTATCATGGTTGTCCAAAAAAGTCACAGATTTTGAAGGATTGATCCCAATCATTCCCGATGGATTACCTGAAAAATCTCTTAGGTAAGATAAATTATTGTCTCTGATTGCATTTTGCAAGCTTACTTTTGTATTAAAATCAAAAGCAGCAGAAGACTGTTGTGTACGATTTACAAAATTATTGGTCTGTACGCGGCTACTTTCTAGCAATTCTCCAACAGAAAAATAGGGATTAGTTGCATCATTATATTCTTTGTTGTATATCGGATCATATCCGTGTACAAAATCATATCTCCAGCCATCAAAACCAATATCATTCCTAAGAAATTGCATCCATTTTACAATCTCTGCTCGTACAGCTGGATTTTTATGATCTAGATCTCGTGCAGCTGCAAATCCACCACTAGATCCATCAGCTTTTAGATCTCTTCCTGGAACAAAATCCCCATTGATACTAAATTCTACTGGACCATTGACAAAATTTCGTCCTTCATCATCCGCTGTGATGTAAAATGTAGGCCAAGATGGATTGGTAAAAGTTACCGCATCATTTGTACCTACTCTATGGTTGATTACAATATCACTAATTACTTTTATATCTAGATCATGGTATTGGTTGATTAGATTTACTAATTGGTTTCTAGTGCCATAGGCACTGTTAAGATTGTTTAATTCTCTAGGGAGATACCCTTGTGGAGCGGCAGAATTACTTGGAGGAGGCATCCATATTACATCTATCCCAGCATCATTGATTTCATTTCTGTTTGCAGATACAACATCATACCAGGTCTGACCAACTGGTTGATTTTGTACATTCCAGTCAAAAGCCTGAAATAATACATCTTCGTCTTGTGCTTGTAAAACTAAAAGCGACATACAAAATAGGGTGTATGTAAAAAGTTGAGTAGTAGTATTTTTTTTCATTTTTGTTGTTTTTGTACTCTTCTTACGAAAGAATAGTTTGTGTTAAATTGAAATATTTTGCTAGCTAAAACCAATATAATTTACTGGAATAAGAGGCTTTTTTACCATAGTTAAAAAATGAAAATAGGTTTGTCTATACTTGATTTTTTAAACGGATATATATTGTACGGTTTTTTATTTAGAGTTTTAATACAATCAGTAATCAGCTAGATTAGATGTCTTGAGATATAGTATTAGAAAATCCCATAGCACGAAAACAATTACCATAAGAGAAACATAGTTACAGGAGTATAGCTATAGACTTAATTTTTGTAAAAAGGGAAGTTGATTTCATAATTAGTAAATTTTTTTATGTGTAATGAGTATTATTTAGTTTTTTTACTAATATATTATGAATTATTTAATGTTAGAAGGTTTCAAGACCACTATAACGTTTGCGTGTTAATAAATTATTGGTTTTTTTATATACACTATTTTTTTAACCATATAATAATAAGGTCATTATTTATAAAAAAATGCCAGACTATAATTATAATCTGGCATTTTTGATAAAATTATTAATGAAATAAATTTTTATTTACCTCCTATAACAAATTTATAGGTGTTGCTATTTATTTTTATAGCATAAACTCCAGAATTTAGGTGGTTCAGATTGATGATTACATCATCTCCACCAGAGTTTAAGGTCTTTGTAAGTATTTCTTGTCCAGCCATATTATAAATGGCTATTGGGATTTTACCTTTATCGAGATTAGAGATATTAAGTTGTTTCCCTTTTGTAGCTATAATTTCTGCTAATTGTCCATCTACAGCTATATCATCACTAGAAAAAGCTCTATTAGGACTTAAGATATAGAAACGTTGGTTTCGATTCGTAGCACTACAATTCCATTGATGAAATTGTACATTATTATTCGTATTTCCATTAGCAAGATCAAGACATTTACCTGAATTCAAGTTAACGAAGGAGAATTCGCCATTATCTCTAGCTAATCTTCGCCATTGCTGATCTTTATTTCCATTACAATTCCATTGTACTATTTTACCTCCATTAGAAAGATTACCACCAGCAACACCCAAACATCTTCCTGATCGTACGTTTATAACTTCTGTATATCCATCTCCATCTCTATCAACGAATCTCCATTGTCTGGCATTTCCAGTTTCAACAGGGTGATTTACGACAGCTGCACCATTATTAGAAGAACCATTAATAGGGGATACCCATTTTCTAGATTTTTCAGACTGAATAAGAAAGGCATCACCATTTCCACCGCCGCCTCCGCCGCCGCCTCCGCCGTCATTACCGTCGACTAATCGGTAGGTACGTACCCAGTCTACTTTCATAGTGTTGATGTTATTGTTCCTCAAATGACTTCTTACGGCTAGACCTCCAAGAAAGTTTTGATCGGCCGTCCATAAATCCCAGATTAGATTTAAATTTCTTGCAAATATAATTTCAGGATAAGTTCTACCGCTTCTGTCTTCTCCTACAGTTACACTACCTGCTCTTTCTCCATCCAAATAAAATGTCATGTTTTTTCTATCTTTCCACCATACACCTACTGTATGATATTGTTCATTCCATCGAACTCCTTTTTTAGGATTGCCGTTAGATAGGTTTCGATTATCAAAGTTATCAGCATTTCTAACTGTAAATCCATTCGTTGCCTGGAAATATTGAGAATTCATTTGCCACGGGAAATTAGGTTGGCAATTACAACTCGGTCTTGAATTGTTTTCGATGACATCGATTTCATCCCTATCATTAATATCCCCATTATTTAACCAGAATGTGTTGTAAGCAGATAAATGCGCTGTAATGATCCTAGATTCGGTATACATAGGATATTTAATCTGTGCTACTGAAGTAACTCGAGAACTTTGAAACCAACGTTCACCTGATCCTTCTGTAGCCCTAATCCATAAATTCCCTCCAGAAACTCCAGAGTTTTGAGCAATCATTTTTGTAGGAGTATTAGGATAATCCCAAAGTGACTTGCTCCATTTTGAGGTATCGAATCCTCCGTTAAATTCATCGGATAAATTGTCTACTTTTACCCATCTTTTTCCATTTGGAGGAGTGGGTTGTGCGAATGCAATTGTATAGATCATAGCCATACAAATGCTTAAAATAAATTTACTTTTCATAAATGTTTATTGTTTTGAGTTAGTGTTTTTGGTTATTATATAAGGTTTGATTAATTAAGTAAAAGATGATATCATTAAAATAACACATTTATCAGAATAGTGTTAATTAATATTAATATATCATAAATTTAACATTATATTATTGTATTATTATGTGTTTAATTGTTAAAATTTGTAGTTGTCTATATTATGTCTATTAAAATGATGTTATGTTTATATGGTTGTTAGTGTGATAGTTATGCTTTTTGGTTGTAGAAGATTTAATTTTACTATATAATTTCTTGTTGATAATTAAAGATATAGATAAATAAAAGCGTTTTTATGTGATTTTCGCAAGAAATGAATTTATTTTTTACTTAATTAATAATCTAGCTTATTTAATAATAAAATCAGATAGATTGATTATCAAAATTTCTTGAAGTTGTATATAAAAATATACTTTGGAATTCCTACCATTTTTAGAACAAATTTAAACTGGAATTCTAGTAATTTCATACTCTAAAATATAAAATTTTAGATAGGGGGAATAAAAGGATAAGCATATATTATTATTACATGGTTTTCCTGATTCAAAAGAGTTGTGGAAATTTCAGATTCCAACTCTTGCTAAAACTGGGGATCGAGTATTAGTATCTGATCTTAGAGGATATGGTGGCGCTCCTAGAACATTAGATAAGGAACAATATGCCATGAGTAGGCATATACCATATATTTTAGGTATTATGGATGCTTTGAACGTTGATAAAGCTAGTGTAGCAGGACATGATTGAGGATCTATCTTAGCTTGAACATTAGCAAGATTTGTCCCTAATCGTTTAGACAGCTTGATTGCATTATCTGTGGGGATTCCTGGAATCTCATTTTTTGACACTTAAGCAACGTGAAAAATCGTGGTATAATTACTTGGCTTTACAAGAAGGTTTGGCTAAAATAACTTTTAGTCAGATTGATTGAGTTTTTTTTAGAGAGTTTGCTGCTAGCTATACTGATTTGAATAACATCATTGATAGAATGTCTGAACCAACTACTTTCATTACTGCATTAATTGGCTTAGGGAAAATTTTCAAAACCTTGTCGCTTCTCGTGCAGGTGATCTCTCTGAACCTCCAGTAGCACAACCTTATGTTAAGATACCTGTTCTTGGTATTTGGGATTAAAAGATATCTATGTACTACAACCTCAGATGTTTAAATCAAAAGATTTTGTAAATAATACTTTTATGTTTAAAAGAATAAGAAATGTAGGACATTGGTTTATGTTAGAACGTCCTCGAGTAGTACATAAATTGATAATTGATTTCTTTGACTGTAAAGTAAAGAAAAATTGTAAATAGTATTATTTATTAAAATAGGTATAAAAAACCGTCTTTTTTAATTCTTCATTTCATCTAATGAATTTCTCGATATTTTAGAGGGAAGTTTGAAAAATAGATGGGTTTTATAAAATCAACAATAAGTTTTTCCACTTTGATACCTATATGGCTTTGCCTCGGGATAGTTCATTTAGAAAAGACCGTTTTATATAGTTATGAAATAATGACCCTAACGAGTTTTACACGTTAGGGTCATTATTATATAAATTTATATCACTAATACATCAAAGTAAAAGATGAAACTTAGACATAAAAGAGGGTTCCTATCTATTAATTTTTAAGTAGTTTCAAGGATATTTTTGCTTCAGAATTTACAACTGACAAGAAATAAATTCCTTTAGGTAAGCTCGCTATATCGATTGTATGATTTGTACTTAGTTCTTTTTCTAAATATTGAGCTCCTTTGATATC
>CANLRN010000092.1 GCA_947493495.1 uncultured Aquimarina sp. | reverse complement strand
TTAATTTTTACGCTCCGTTTATTTCATTTTTAACGATAAAATTTCAATAGGACAATTTGAAACGTAGAAGCTGCTTAACAGTTAGAAACTTTAATGTTACAGTGAAACAATGTCTATGAATGCAGGTTCAATATCTACATATTCTAAAAAATCTAATTCATCAAGCAAATTGAGAAATCACACCTCCCATTAGTGCCAGACATACAGTCCAATACCCTACATTTACCAAAATATATTTGATTCCTTTTCTTTCGAATAGTGCATTAGTTCCCAAAACTGGTAGTACAAAAAATATCCCAGTCAATGCGCCGTGAAAAACACCGTGTTTAAATGTTCTAAAATTAGTTCCATATTTATTCATGAAATCTTGTGCATACTGATATGTCTCAGTACCTTCTACCATAAGGTCAGGATCACTCATCAATGTAGAGAAAAATCCAAATTGATGTATTACTAATATATTTACCATAATAGCTAACATAAAACTAAACACATAAGAAACAATAAAAATCAAGGCCATATTGCCACCTTTAAGATCATCGGCTGTAAAGCCGCAAGCGTTCATCCATGCAGTACCAAAAACTTTAGGATTATACCAAATAAACCCTAATATCAAGGGGATCAGCGCTGTAAGAGCTGCAATCAATAAATTAAATTCCATGTCGGTTTATTTTTTTGAAGTTGTAACTTAAATATAGTAAAAATTAATTCTATACTATTTTACCATACCAGATAGAGCAGCCGAAAAGAAAATAAGACTAGTAGAATTCCGGTAATTCTAAAAAACACTTGTAACCTATACTCTGAAATAAATTTTTTAAGTTTATCAGAAAGAAATACTTTTAGTAAATCTGTAGTTAAAATCCCCAGTAGAATTGCTAGTAAGAACACTACCATTGTCATTTTATCATCATATTTCTGTTCTCCATATGTAAAAACTCCAATCCATACTACAAATACAAAAGGATTGAAAAAATTAACACTAAACCCTTTTATAAAAAAAGCACTCCAAGTCTTAGAAATAATAGATGAGTTGTACTCGATTTTAGCTTTTTTGAATAAATAACTAAGTCCTAAACCAAACAAGATAGAACTTCCTATCACTCCTATCCAGAATTGATTTTGGGTTGCTGTTATAAATGTAGACAATCCATAGTAACATAATACAACACAGCTAATATCACTAACTATGATTCCTAAAGCGACAAATACTCCAGCTTTTACTCCATATTGAAAACTACTATTAAGTAGTATAAAGAAAACAGGGCCGACAAATATGACCATGGTTAAACCAATAAAAAAACCTTCAATAAATGACATATAATCTCCTATACTATTCCTATTTAGGTAAATATCGAAACAATATAAAAAAAGCATTTTTATTTAACCCACCCTATCATTGCATTAAAAAATACCTGTTTAACGGATCAGATAGATATTCGACCTTGAAACTGCTTCAAAATCTCATAACGAAGTTATAATATGCAGAGTAGGTTTAACGAATATTAAATTCTTCATAACAACTATTCGTGAAAAATTTAAATAGCTATATTTAGCATCTAATTGAATCATTTATTTATGAGCAGTACACATAAAGTAAAAGTCAATAAAGAATTTGAATTTATATTATCAGAGGATGACATTGCTACAGCAGATATCATTAAAAATTCAGATTCAAAACTTCATATAATACACAACAACCTATCCTATCATACAGAGATTCTACAATCTGATTTCAATACTAAAAACTATACAATAAAGGTAAATGGAAATACCTATAAAGTATCCATTTCCAATTCTTTAGATACGATGATTTCAGAAATGGGATTTTCTATCGGAGCTTCAAAACAAGTAAATTCTATTACATCTCCTATGCCTGGATTGATCATAGACATCCCAATAAAGGTTGGTCAAACTGTGCAAAAAGATGAGTATTTATTAGTTTTAGAAGCGATGAAAATGGAGAATATTATTAGTTCGCCAAGAGAAGGGATTGTAAAGTCTATTGCTGTCGAAAAAGGAGATGCGGTAGATAAAGGGAAATTATTAATTGAATTCGAATAGAGTCCTTTCTTATATGTAAATCAAAAAACAGCATAAGTTTTAATATACTATGAAAAAAATATTAGTTGCCAACAGAGGAGAAATAGCCATTAGAGTTATGAGAACGGCTAGGAAAATGGGAATTAAAACCGTTGCTATTTACTCTACTGTAGATAGAAATGCGCCTCACGTTAAATTTGCTGATGAAGCCGTTTGTATTGGTGAAGCGCCTTCTAGTGAGTCCTATTTATTAGGTTCTAAAATTATAGAAGTCGCTAAAAAAGTAAAGGCCAATGCTATTCACCCTGGGTATGGATTCTTAAGTGAAAATGCTGATTTTGCAGAAGAAGTAGAAAAAAATAATATCATTTTTATTGGACCAAAGTCTAAAGCCATCAAAATTATGGGCAGCAAACTAGCCGCCAAAGATGCTGTAAAATCCTATGATATACCAATGGTTCCTGGAATAGAAGAAGCAATCTCTGATGTTGCTAAAGCAAAAGCAATTGCTAGAGAAATTGGGTTTCCTATTTTGATAAAAGCTTCTGCTGGTGGTGGTGGAAAAGGAATGCGAATTGTAGAAAAAGAAAGTGATCTCGAATCTCAGATGCAACGTGCTATTAGCGAGGCTATTTCTGCATTCGGAGATGGATCTGTATTTATCGAAAAATATATTTCCTCACCAAGACATATCGAAATTCAGGTTATGGCCGATACACACGGAAATAGTATTCATCTATTCGAAAGAGAATGTAGTATACAGCGAAGACATCAAAAAGTGATAGAAGAAGCGCCTTCTGTAGTATTATCCTCTTCTCTACGAGCAGAAATGGGAGAAGCAGCAGTGAGAGTTGCCAAAGCTTGTGATTATATCGGTGCAGGAACCGTAGAATTTTTATTGGATGAAAATCACAATTTCTACTTTCTAGAAATGAATACACGACTACAAGTAGAACATCCAGTTACCGAATTAATTACTGGAATTGATCTCGTAGAACTTCAGATAAAAGTGGCGCGAGGTGAAAAATTACCCTTCACCCAAGATGAACTAGAAATCAAAGGACACGCATTAGAGTTACGAGTATATGCAGAAGATCCTCTGAATGATTTCTTACCTAGTGTTGGGCATCTAGATATATACAAAATTCCTTCAGGTAATGGAATTAGAGTAGATAATGGATTTGAAGAAGGAATGGATATCCCCATTTATTATGATCCGATGTTATCCAAATTAATAACGTATGGAAAAACACGTGAAGAAGCAATTCAATTAATGAGTAAAGCAATCGATAATTATAGTATAGAAGGTGTTCAGACGACCTTATCATTCGGAAAATTTGTATGCCAACACGAAGCTTTTACCTCTGGTAATTTTGATACTCATTTTGTAAAAAAATATTATACTCCAGATGTATTAAAAGCAGAAATGGAATCAGAAGCTAAGATAGCAGCACTCATTGCTTTACAGCAATATAAAGAAGATCAAAAAATAGTAAGATTACCAATACATTAGGACTGAGATTTAAAGTGTTTGGATACTAAAACAGATATCCCTAAAGCCACAAACCTATTTCCTAAAACGAAGAAAAGAATGGATTCGAAAATAAAAGCATTACAAGAAAAAATAGATCAAGCACATTTAGGAGGCGGAAAGCAACGTATAGAAAAACAACATCAAAAGAAAAAACTAACGGCTAGAGAGCGTATCGATTATTTGCTAGACGAAGGATCTTTTGAAGAAATTGGTGTTCTGGTAACACATAGAACCACTGATTTTGATATGCAAAAAGAAATCTATTATGGAGATGGTGTTGTAACAGGGTATGGAACCATAAATGGGCGATTGATCTATGTTTTTGCACAAGATTTTACTGTTTTTGGAGGTGCCTTATCAGAAACGCACGCTGAGAAAATATGTAAAGTAATGGATCTAGCAGTGAATGTTGGTGCTCCTATCATTGGTTTAAATGATTCGGGGGGTGCTAGAATCCAAGAAGGAGTACGATCGTTAGGTGGCTATGCCGATATTTTTCATAAAAATGTTCAAGCCTCTGGTGTGATTCCACAAATTTCTGCTATTATGGGGCCTTGCGCTGGTGGTGCTGTGTATTCTCCTGCGATAACAGACTTTACCCTAATGGTAGAGGATACCAGTTATATGTTTGTAACTGGACCTAATGTGGTAAAAACAGTAACAAACGAAGAAGTTACCTCTGAAGAATTAGGTGGCGCTAGTACACATTCTACTAAATCTGGAGTGGCTCATATTACCTCATCAAACGACATACAATGCTTAGAGGATGTTAAAAGCTTGCTAAGCTACCTCCCACAAAATAACCAAGAAACTCCAAAGTCTATCTCCTATCAATTATCAGAAGAAAAAAGAGAAGTCCTTGCTGATATTGTTCCTGATAACCCCAATAAACCATATGATATGCACGAGGTTATCGATGGGATTATTGACAATGATTCATTTTATGAAATTCATAAAAACTACGCAGAGAATATTATCGTAGGTTTCGCCAGATTAGGAGGGCGAAGTATTGGGATTGTAGCCAATCAGCCGATGTTTTTAGCAGGTGTTTTGGATGTAAATAGTTCTAAAAAAGCTGCTCGCTTCACTCGTTTTTGTGACTGTTTTAATATTCCATTATTAGTTCTGGTTGATGTCCCAGGCTTTTTACCAGGTACAGATCAAGAATGGAACGGAATTATTGTCCACGGAGCTAAATTATTATATGCCCTTAGTGAAGCCACTGTACCCAAAGTAACTGTTATTACTCGCAAAGCTTATGGAGGTGCTTATGATGTAATGAACTCTAAACATATTGGTGCTGACCTTAACTTTGCTTGGCCCTCAGCAGAAATCGCTGTGATGGGAGCTAAAGGGGCTAGTGAAATAATTTTTAGAAAAGAAATCAAAGCAGCAAAAGATCCTGTAGCAAAATTAGCAGAAAAAGAAGCAGAATATGCCAACACATTCGCCAATCCTTACCGAGCAGCGCAGCGTGGTTTTATAGACGAAGTAATTCTACCCGAAAATACCAGAAGAAAATTGATCAAAGGTTTTAGTATGCTCGAAAAGAAAAAGATGGATCTGCCTAAGAGAAAACACGGAAATATTCCTTTATAAAAAATTGTAAATACCGATACATCACATTTTTCTATTTTTACATATGTAAAGAATAGACTTAAACACTATGAATAATAGGCAACTGACCAAATTTGCTATCTATGCAATTGCTGTACTCTGCGCTGCATTAATCAATGAGTTTGTAATTAAATATGTAAAAAACCATATTCGCGAACAAGGGTATCTCCTTGTGATTATGGACATGTTAGTGATCGTCTTAATTTTTGCTCCAGCTTTTGCATTAGTTTCTAAATACACAAAAAAACTATCAAAAACATACATCAAAACCTCCAAAAAAGTTACTAATAATAAGAATGGAAATTTATTAGGATTTCTAGTCGCAATTATTATTTTGTTTCTTCTTTTTGCACATGTAAGATATCATTTAGATGTAATTCAGGACCTAAAAAACCTTATCCCATAGTCAATCACACATCGCATATTTTAATTCCCTCTTCTAGTGCTTCTAATTTATCATCGTAAGTAGGAATAAACTCTTGTGCTACATACCCAGTAAAACCATTAGCCACAATAGCCTTCATGATAGCTGGGTAATTCAACTCCTGAGTTGTATTGATTTCGTTTCTTCCAGGCACGCCACCTGTATGATAATGGGCAATATAATCTTTATAAGTATTAATTGTAGCTATAATATCACCTTCCATAATTTGCATATGGTAGATATCATATAGTAATTTAAAATTATTAGAACCAATCTTATCGACTAATTTAACACCCCAGGGAGTAAGATCGCATTGATAATCCTTATGATCTACTTTACTATTTAGTAGCTCCATAATTAAGGTAACATTATTTTTTTCTGCAAATGTTACTAGTGGATCTAATCCTACAGCACAATTTTCTAATCCTATTTCGTCGGAGATCCCATTTCGATTTCCCGAAAAAACAATGACTTGCTTTATTCCAGCATGAGAAGCTTGAGAAATCAGTTTCTGATATTTTTCTTGTAATTTTTTATGATTTGCTATCGTATTAAAACCATCTGTAATACTTGCAAAACTATCTGTAGCCAATGAACATTCTAATCCAGCTTTTTTAGTAATTTCCCATTCTTCAGGTTTTAGTAAATCAATAGCCTTAATTCCTATTTCTTTAGATTTTACTACAAATTTATCCAGCGGAATGTTTTTATAACACCATCTACACACAGCATGATTGATATTACCTTTAAGAACTGTCTCTGCATCATTAGAGTCATCTATATCCAAAGAAGCCCCTGGCTGTCCCATTGCTATACTTCCAATACCTATTGCGCCTATCCCTGCAGAAATATTTTTTACTGCTCGTCTTCTATCCATTTTTGATTTTGACATTTATGTACTAAGAATTTATGTTTATATTAATGATTTGTTAATTGTTTTTTATAAAAACAAAGAAACTCCTTATATTTAGTGCTTATTATTTGTGAACGATTAAATATATTATAAATTTAATAATATATATGATATTTTTTTGCAAATAACTTTTCTTTTCAGTGATACTGAAGAAAGCAGACAAACAAAACTAATTATTAGAAGAAAAAAACAAAAGTTGAGATACTTAGGTTTATGTAGTATATATGTACAACAAAACAAAATTGACACCTAACATCAATAACTATAACACAATTATAAACTGTCTGTAAATACCAAGAATAATATATGGAACAAGAACCTCAATACGATGCTATTGTCGTAGGAACAGGAATGAGTGGTGGATGGGCTGCTAAAGAACTTTGTGAAAAGGGGCTTAAAACATTAGTTCTAGAACGTGGACGTATGGTAACCCATATTGATGATTATATAACTGCTAATGATGATCCTTGGGATTATGAACTAAAAGGAGAACCTTCTGTAGAGGAAATAAAACAACAGCCTAAGCAACATCGTACTGGTTATGTTACCGATAAAGCACATAAACATTTCTTTGTAAATGATCTGAAACATCCATATAACGAAATCAAAAGATTCGACTGGATTAGAGGATATCATGTAGGTGGCCGATCTCTTATGTGGGGACGTCAAAGTTATCGGTTGAGTGACATCGATTTTGAAGCGAATAAAAAAGAAGGTATTGCGGTCGATTGGCCTATAAGATATAAAGACATCGCTCCTTGGTATGATAAGGTAGAAGAGTTTATTGGTGTAAGTGGAGAAAAATTAGGATTAGAACAACTCCCAGATGGACAGTTTCTGCCTCCGATGGAATTAAATTGTGTAGAAGATCATTTAAAAAAGAATATTGCAAAAAATTATAAAGATAGATTACTCACCATAGGAAGAACTGCTCATATCACGGGCACTAAAACTTTTGAAGGGCGAATGAATTGTCAATATCGTAATCGTTGTATGCGAGGTTGCCCCTTTGGTGCATATTTTAGTAGTAATTCCTCTACCCTCCCAGCTGCAGAACGAACAGGCAATATGACATTGAGGCCTCATTCTATTGTACATAAAGTAGTTTATGATGATACTACAAAAAAAGCTACAGGAGTCGAGGTCATCGATGCAGAAACTAAAGAAAAAATTGTCTTTACTGCAAAGGTTATTTTCCTATGCGCTTCTGCAATTGCTTCTGCCAGTATTCTAATGCAATCCAAATCTGATCGATTTCCTAATGGAATGGGAAATGACTCTGGTGAATTAGGGCACAATATTATGGACCATCATTTTAAAGCTGGTGCATATGGGACTTATGATGGATTTAATGACCAATACTATAAAGGTCGAAGACCTAATGGGATTTATATTCCTCGTTTTAGAAATATCGGTGGTGATACGGATCAAGAAAATTTTAAGAGAGGATATGGGTATCAAGGCTCTGCTAGTCGTGGAAACTGGGAAGATGCAATTGCAGAATTAGGGTATGGAGCAGAATTGAAAGAAAAAATTACAGAACCTGGAGATTGGAGAATTGGTCTTACAGGTTTTGGAGAATGCCTTCCCTATCATGAAAACAAAATGACTTTGGATTATGAAAAACTAGATGAATGGGGGTTACCTACAGTAACATTTGATGCTGAATTCAAGGAAAATGAACTAGAAATGCGTAAAGATATGATTGCTCAGGCAGTTACTATGCTAGAAAAAGCTGGTTTTAAAGATATCGTGCCTAGAAATGATATAAGTGCTCCTGGATTAGGAATCCATGAGATGGGTACTGCAAGAATGGGTCGTGACCCTAAAACTTCTGTACTTAATGGTAATAACCAAATCCATGCAGTGCCTAATGTATATGTAACAGATGGATCTTTTATGACCTCAGCCAGTTGCGTTAATCCATCACTTACCTATATGGCGTTTACAGCTAGAGCAGCTGATCATGCCGCTAAACAAATACTTAAAAATGCTTAATTCTTACTATTATGAACAGAAGGGAAGCTTTAAAAAACATAGGATTATCAGCAGGATATATTGCTACTACCCCAACAATAATCAGTCTATTACAGAGTTGTCAAAAAGAAATCACACTGGATTGGACTCCAGAATTATTATCTATTGATCAGGGTAAAGCTTTAGAAAAGATCGTGGATCTCATTATTCCAGAAACGGATACTCCAGGAGCAAAATCATTGCATATACCCATGTTCATTGACAAATATGTAAACAATGTCTTTGAAAAAGAAAAGACTCAAATATTTTCTCACGGAATGTTGACCATTTTTAAAGAGCTTGGAATTAGTGATGAAAAAACTATTGATGATGTAGCAATAACCGAATATGATACCCTCTTATCCAAATACTTAAGACTTCCTAGAGAAAAACAAAGGGAGCATAAGAAAGAAATGGCTTCTGTAAAATCGGTAAATGATTTAAAAACTATTTCGCAAGAATCTATCGCTTTTAATTTTTTATCCTCTGTGAGAAGTTTATCCATATTCGGATTCAGAACCTCAGAAGAAATAGCAAAAAATGTACTCAATTATCTCCCTGTTCCTGGAGAATACGTAGGCTGTGATTCTGTTCAAAACCTTACTGGTGGAAAAGACTGGGCTTTATAAAATTATATTAACCAAACCAAAAATTATGCACAAAACGATCATTAAAGGGCTTATTTTTTTATTCTTAGTAAGTGCTTGTAAAAACAAAACAACAGAAAATACCATTACTCCAACTAAAGAAGAACAAAGCACTATCGAAAAAACTGAAGAGATTCCTCCTTTTTTTGAGCTATCCTTAGCACAGTGGTCAATCCATAAAGCTATAAAATCAGGGGAAATCGATATCTTCGATTTTGCTAAAAAAGCAAAAGAATTAGGTTTTACTGGTATAGAATATGTTAGCCAACTGTATACCAATAAATATAAAGATAGTAAAGATCCAGAAAAAGCTTTTAAACAACTTGTAGATACCTTGCAATTAAAAAGTAAAGCATCTAATATCCAAAACTTACTCATTATGATCGATCATGAAGGAGATCTAGCTGCTATCGATGAAAAAGAAAGAAATCAGAGTGTAGAAAATCATAAAAAATGGGTGGATGCTGCACAGGCTCTAGGGTGTCATTCGATTCGTGTCAATCTATTTGGCAGTAACGATCCTAAACAATGGATAGAGGTTGCAACGGATGGTTTACAAAAATTATCAGCGTATGCTGCAACTAAAAAAATTAATGTTATCGTAGAAAACCATGGTTACCTATCGTCTAATGCTTCTTTATTGATAACAGTTATTAAAAATGTCAATACACCAAATTGTGGAACGCTCCCTGATTTTGGGAATTTTTGTTTAGAGCGTGAAGAAGGGAAACGATGGGGAACAAAATGCCTTAAAGAATACCCTAAATATAAAGGGGTACAAGAAATGATGCCTTTTGCAAAAGCAGTAAGTGCTAAATCCTATGATTTTGATAGTGAAGGAAATGAAACTACTATTGACTACAAAAAGATGTTAGAAATCATAAAAGCAGCAGGATATCAAGGATATATAGGTGTAGAATACGAAGGCGAACGATTAGAAGAAATAGAGGGTGTAATTGCTACTCGTGATCTACTTATTAATGCTTCTAAACAATTAAATTAATCAACTATTTCCTTCTATTATGCGTAAATTTATTCAGTTTCAATTATCCCTAATGATGTTCTTAGAATTCTTTATTTGGGGAGGTTGGTTTGTAACTATGGGTATTTATCTACCCAATACTCTAAATACTAGTGGTGGCGAAATTGCCCTGGCATATTCTACACAATCTTGGGGAGCCATCATTGCTCCTTTTATTATCGGTTTGATTGCAGATAGATTCTTTAATGCAGAACGCATCTTGGGAATCCTTCACCTTGTAGGAGCCTGTTTAATGTATCAAATGGCTAATGCAACAGATTTTTCAGTTTTTTACCCATATGTATTGGGGTATATGATTGTATATATGCCAACATTAGCATTAGTAAACTCCGTTTCGTTTAATCAAATGACCGATCCTGCCAAGCAGTTTTCTTTCGTCAGGGTTTTTGGTACTATAGGATGGATTGTTGCTGGACTTGTAATTAGCTACGTTTTTCATTGGGATTCTACCGAAGGTGTGGCTACTGGTATGCTAAAAAATACATTTTTAATGACGGCTATTGCTTCTGCTATACTGGGTGTATTTAGTTTTACTTTGCCCAAGACTCCCCCAAAGGTTAGTAAAGATCAAAAAATAACGATTTCAGATATTCTAGGCTTAGATGCCATAAAACTTCTAAAAGATAGAAACTTTTTAATGTTTTTCTTAGCCTCTATATTGATATGTATTCCTCTAGCCTTTTATTACCAACATGCAGGGCAGTTTCTAGGCGAAATCGGAATCGCCAATCCAGCGGCAAAAATGACAATAGGCCAAATATCCGAAGTGCTGTTTATGTTACTACTCCCCTTTTTCTTTAAAAAATTCGGGTTCAAAAAAACACTACTGGTAGGCATGTTGGCTTGGGCGGTTAGATATCTGTTATTTGCTTATGGAAATGCTGGAGAACTCACTTTTATGCTTATTATAGGGATTGCCTTACACGGAATCTGCTATGATTTCTTTTTTGTCTCTGGACAGATTTATACAGACTCTAAAGCTGGAGAAAAGTTTAAAAGCGCAGCTCAGGGTTTAATTACCTTAGCAACATATGGATTAGGAATGCTTGTTGGGTTTTATGTAGCTGGAAAAATCACAGATGCAAATGTACTATCAGAAGGACAACACGACTGGGATAATATCTGGATATTCCCTGCAATTTTTGCTGGTATAGTTATGCTATTATTTGCTGTCTTCTTCAAAAATGAAAAAATAGAATATAAAGATAGTTAATATGACTCGACTAAAAATGGGAATGGTCGGTGGTGGCACAGGTTCATTCATAGGTGATGTACATCGTAAAGCTGCTAGCATAGACGGAATGATCGATTTGGTTTGTGGAGCATTTTCTTCTAGTAAGGAAAAAAGTCTTACTTCTGCAAAGGAACTGGGCATATCGGACGACAGAGCCTACGGAAGTTTCGAAGAAATGATCAAGGAAGAAGCTAAGCTTTCTGAAGAAGAACGTATGGATTTTGTAGCAATTGTTACTCCTAATCATGTGCATTTTCCTCCAGCAAAAATGGCTTTAGAATATGGTTTTCATGTAATATGTGATAAACCTCTTTCTTTAACCTTAGACGAAGCTATCGAATTAGAAAAGGTAGTAATTTCTTCAGAAAGAGTATTTGCGTTGACTCACAATTACACTGGATACCCAATGGTGAAACAAGCAAGAGCTATAATTGCTAAAGGAGACCTGGGGACCATCAGAAAAATTAATGCACACTATCTACAGGGGTGGCTTTCTACTACAGTAGAGAAAACTGGTCAAAAGCAAGCGGCCTGGAGAGTAGATCCAAAACGCTCTGGAATTGGAGGTGCCTTAGGAGATATTGGAACACACGCCGAAAACCTCATAGAATATATAACAGATATTAAAATACATGCAATTGCTGCGGATCTTACTGCTTTTGGCGAAGGACGCAGTCTTGATGATGATGGAAATGTTTTACTACGTTTTGAAAATGGAGCCAAAGGAATTATGTCATTTTCGCAAATAGCAACTGGAGAAGAAAATAATCTTGGCGTTAAGATCTATGGTACAAAGGGCAGTGTAGAATGGTATCAAGAAAATCCAAATCAGCTTATTGTTAAATGGCTGGATCAACCTAAACAAATCTATACCCCTGGTGGTAATGGAACCTATCCTGAATCATCAGAGTACGTTAGAATTCCAGCAGGTCATCCTGAAGGATATTTAGAAGGTTTTGCAACGATTTATAGAAGCTTTGCCAAGGAATTAATAAATGTCAAAAACGGAAAATCTATTTCTGATAATCCGGATTTTCCAACAGTCACTGATGGTGTTCGTGGAATGAAGTTTATATATGCCGCAGTAGAAAGCAGTAAGAACAACGCTAACTGGATTAAAATATAAAAAGTGGTGAGTACTGGAGCATTGAGTATTTGAGTTCCGAACTTTATTAGAATTCAGGGTACTCTAAAAACTCTAATCACTCAAAAACTCAAAAACTATAATTACATGAAAACGATAAAAGGACCCGCAGTATTTCTTGCTCAGTTTATGGATGACACAGCTCCTTTTAATTCCTTGGATGGGTTATGCAAATGGGCTTCAGATCTTGGATATAAAGGTATACAAATCCCTACTTGGGAAACCAGATTAATCGATCTGGATAAAGCTGCAGAAAGTCAAACTTATTGTGATGAGCTAAAAGGCAAAATTGCTGATTATGGCCTAGAAATTACAGAATTATCTACACATCTTCAAGGGCAATTAGTAGCCGTACATCCTGCGTATGATTTGATGTTTGATAATTTTGCTCCTGATGACTGTAAAAAAAATCCAAAAAAACGAACCGAATGGGCTATTGCTCAGGTTAAGAATGCAGCTACGGCTAGCAATCGATTAGGCATCAAAGCGCACGCCACATTTTCTGGTGCATTGCTATGGCACACCATACATCCCTGGCCACAACGCCCTGCGGGACTAGTGGAAATGGGTTTCGAAGAGTTAGCAAAACGTTGGCTACCTATTCTTAATCATTTTGATGAACAAGGTGTAGATGTATGCTATGAAATTCATCCAGGAGAAGATCTACACGATGGAGTTACTTTTGAAAAATTTCTAGAAGCAACAGGAAATCATAAACGAGTGAATATCTTGTACGACCCTAGTCATTTTGTATTGCAGCAATTAGATTATTTAGAATATATAGATCACTATCACGAATTCATAAAGGCTTTTCATGTAAAAGATTCTGAATTTAACCCTACCGGAAAAAAAGGTGCATTTGGAGGATATAGTGAGTGGATTGATCGTGCTGGACGATATCGCTCACTAGGAGATGGTCAAATCGATTTTAAAACAATATTTTCTAAACTCACACAATATGGCTGTGATGTCTGGGCAGTCATGGAATGGGAATGCTGCATCAAATCACCTGAGCAAGGAGCCAGAGAAGGTGCTCCTTTTATCCAAAATCATATTATAGAAGCTACACAAAAAGCTTTTGATGATTTTGCTGGTACAGAAATTGACAGAGAACATCTTAAAAAAATATTAGGGTTGTAAAAAGAATGAGGTAAGATATATAAAATTCATTTCTGTAGTGATTTTGAATTGAATCTATCAGACAGCTGATAGAAAATTTGACTTTTGCGATCTAATTCGACTAACACCTATAAATCTTACAAAAAAACTGTTAAAAATTATTTGGGCGATATAATTTACTTTTAAAAGATTTTTTATAAATTATATCAAGTGAATTTTCTTTAAACACTACACTTCCTTCTTAAATTAAGACAAACACCAAAAATCTTAATTTATGAACAAAAAGAATAGGTACATAGGACTTATTGTACTTACTATTGTATGTGCATCATTTCTAAACTGGAAATACTGTTGCAATGCAACCTTAGAAAACATACCTGCTATAGTAGAAAAGAACAAACCTATTATTACCCCTACAAAAAAGAGTACTAATGGAATTTCGATTATTGATCATGATGGTGGCTTTAGCTTTACACATTCAGATCATATTAATTTCAATCCATCTAATGAAACGATTATTACGCCTGTTTCCGAAAATGTAGTTATAGGTATTGAAAAACTTAGACGCTATTTGAGTAAACATCCGAATAAAATTGTTTCTATTACAGGATTTTACAAAAAAGAAGAGAGCTATACCGGAGCATTGCCTGATCTTGGTATCGCTAGGGCAACAATGGTAAAAAATTATTTAGTAGATAAAAACATCTCTTCCAAACAAATAGATATCTATTCTAAAAGTAAAGAAGAGCTTGAAATAGAAAATGATATCTACAAAAGTCCCTTATCCTTTGAAATTAAAACTTCTGCTACCAATAGTAAAGATGAACTTGATGAACTGAGAACAACAATTCAATCAAATCCATTAGTGTTATATTTTAATACTGGCGAAAGTAATATCAATTTGTCTACTGCTCAGCGACAAAAAATAGCTCTTATTTCAAAATACCTGGATAAAGCAACTGATAAGTCTGCTATTCTAGTTGGACATACAGATAGTGTTGGTACTATAGAAAATAATACCGCACTGGGTCAACAAAGGGCTGAATTTGCTAAAGAATATCTTATCAGAAACGGAATTGCTTCAGATAAAATAATTGCTAAATCCAAAGGGCCTCTAGAGCCTATAGCAACTAATGACACCAAAGAAGGTAGAGCAAAAAATAGAAGAACTGTAATAACTGTAAACTAAATAAATAAATAATCAAAAAATATGTGTTTTATATATCCAATATTAGCTGGAATCATTTGTGGAATTCTTGGCTACTTAATAGGTAGATTGCTAATCAAAGAAAAAAAAGCTGCATGGCAAAGCAAATATGATGAACTACAACAAAAATATGACTCCACTAAAGTTACATTAAATGAATCTATAAATTCTTGGAAACAGAAATATAATCTAGTAGATAATGACCTGAACGACCATAAAACGAAGTTAGCTTCTATGGTCCCAATTACAGAAATGGAATCTTATAAACAAAAGTTCATTACTGCAGATACCGATTTACAAAGCCATAAAGATAAAATAGCCAATATGGTACCGATATCTGATCTTACATCTTGGAAGCAAAAATTTACATCTCTAGAAACAGAGCACACGCATCTCAAGAAAAAAATAGCTGAAATGGTTCCTGCTTCGGAAATAGAAATTTGGAAGAAAAAATACAATACAGTCGACATAGAAATTGGCAATCTAAAAACAAAAATGAATTCTATGGTGCCAAGTATCGAAAAAGAAGAATGGAAAACAAAATACGATACTATTCACGGTACTTTAGAAGAACATAAGGCTAAGATTGCAACTATGGTTCCTATAGAAGAAAAAGAAGAGTGGAAAACAAAATTTACCAACACCAATGATGAGTTAACATCCACTAAAGAACGTATGGCAACACTAGTACCTCGTTCTGAACGGGATGAGTGGAAAATAAAATTTACCAACACCAATAATGAGTTAACATCCACTAAAGAACGTATGAAAACATTAGTACCTCGTTCTGAACGGGATGAATGGAAAACAAAATTTACCAACACCAATGATGAGTTAACGACCACTAAAGAACGTATGAAAACATTAGTACCTCGTTCTGAACGGGATGAATGGAAACGTAAGCATGATGCACTAAAAGCTAAATTAGATGCTGTTCCAAAAATTACTTTTGATGCTAAATTGGTGAAAGAAGCATATGGTAAACGAATCAAATTAGATGATCTAAAAATTGTTGAAGGAATTGGCCCTAAAATCGAACAATTATTCCATAATTTCAATATCAAAACTTGGAAGCAATTATCAGAATGTAGTATCCAAAAATGTCAAGAAGTACTTAACAGTGGTGGGGAGCGATACAGGTTGCACAAACCTGGTACTTGGCCTAAACAAGCATCTTATGCATATAAAGGCAAATGGAAAGAATTAAGAGTATGGCAAGACAGTTTAAAAGGAGGTAAAGAATAATACTCTAAAAACTGTATTTAAAAAAAACATACAAAATGCGTATAAAACGGGACTATGTAATATTTTGTGTTTTATCACTTTGTTAGTTTGAAAAATGATTTTGAAATTCATAGGCAAAAAAT
>CANLRN010000091.1 GCA_947493495.1 uncultured Aquimarina sp. | reverse complement strand
GCATAGGATCACTATAAAGTTCGGGAGTTCTTATCGTTAGCAAAAGAAATTAATAGATTTTCTTTATGTGGGGAATTATCTACAACGATTCGGATATTTCGAAATGAACTATTTGTGAATTTTTGGCTCCGATCTTCATCACTTACTAAAACTAGTTTTGTAAATCTACCGGTGAAATAAGTTCCAATTGGAATAGAATAGCTTTTCCATTCTCCATCTCCTTCATAGGTATTGAAATCTTGATTAAAATTAATATCACTACCGTATAATTGAAAAAAATTGTTTCGATCATCATTAGGTTTAAATTCTTCATTAGTATCAAAACCGATTCCATGTAGCTCACCTTTTTCTGTAGATTTAAAGTCAAATTCTAAACGAGTATTTGCTGTAATATTATAATCAATACTAGCATCTTTCCACGCATTATCTTCTAGAAATACTTCGTTACCAGCTTCAAAAATTGTCGCAGTTCCATTATCTTGGTATCCTCCATAGGTAGAAAAGGGTTTTAAAGATCCGGATACTTGAATAGATGAAGCTCTAAGTGTTTTCCAATCACCTTTTGGCCATATCTGTTCTCCCCAATCTATTAATCTGTTTAATGTTTTTTCATTTACTCCAGCCTGTCTAAAATATGGAATCATGGTGTACCAAGTATCTGGGTAGTTTAGAATATGCAACTCATAAACATATTTATTTGGAGCTACTATTTTGGGTATTTCATCTGGTAAAAGATTATTACTTTTCGAACCCTCACGCCACTCAGCAATACTGTAGCTATCAATTAGATCCATGGTAGCATTTAATAAGCCTTCATAGAGAGTAACTTGGGTATCAAAAGATAAATCATCAAAAATGTACTTATCTCGAAGATTGGGTATATACCGTCCTGGATGTATCTGTCTGATATTAATACCGCTTTTTGAAAATTCTTTTTTATCATTAAACTGTTGAAACATTTTAGCGTGAGAAATAACATAACGATATGGTTGTTTAGGTCCATCTCCGGCTGTATGAAGTCCAACAATATGATTAGGCTGATAGTTCCAATCTACCGGCCATAAGGTACCGGTATCTCTATTTCCACCATTAATGATTAGCTGAAGATGATACCATGATGTAGAAAAGAATTTGCCTACTAAGACATCTTGATACGCAAAATTACTGTTGTTATTCGCTGATCTGTGAGGCGCAATTTCAAAAACATTTCTTCTAAGACTTAGCCAAGACCTAGCTTCACCATACTCCCCATAAATTAGAGGTGCTTTATCCTCTAATTGAGATACTTTCATAATTTCCCAGGTCTTTACCGCCCCCCATTTCATTATGTTTTCATTTATTCTCTCTTTAGTATCCGATGAATAGCCATAAGCTTGACTCAAAAGACTACTTAAGTTTGTTGTTTGATTAGCAAGATTGTTAAGAATAGTTTTAAGTTTTCCATTTTTAGCAATTTCATTGATATCACTATTGCGCAATTCTTTTACAGTATTTAAATAAGTAGTATATATAGGTTCTCGTTTATCATTAACTTTATGAACAGGCACATTTAAAAACTTTTCTCCTATTTCTGGAACATCTAAAGGGTGCGTGTGCGTCAACCATTCATTCCAATCTGGAAGTTGTATAGGTAATCTTGTTTCTCTGGCATTTTGTGTTTTTTCAATATCCAATACTTGTTTCACATTTTCGGTATTCACAACTCCATTGAAGACTTCATTTACCAATTTCTCATCTTTAGCTAAAACAGCCCCTAATCCAGCCCCAGCAGACCACTCTGCTACAGGCTTGCTATCTAATCCTGGACCTGGTTGATAAGGAGGGTTCCAGGGTCTCCCTTTTTTTGGCGCCGGTGATGTTAGACTGCGAATATAACTCGCAATGCGTTTACCTTCCCCTTTAGTAAGTTCGTGAAATTGAGACCGTTTAATAATCGATTCGTCAGAATAATTAAAATATTTTAAATCTCGACCGTCACTAGCGTGACAAGATGCACAATTTGCTTTTAGCTTATTATCAGACAAGGGAGATTCTATTAGTTGTTTAGAAAGCCAAAGTGATTTTCCTTCCGCTATTCTTTTAGCATCGTTAAAGATAGGTTTCCAATTGGAAGGGTTATCTTCTACAAATTCAGAAGCTGGAATTAAATTATTCCTCCCATTTCTAACATTAAATCGTAACACTCTAAACCCTGTAGTTAGACCATCTGTTCCATTATAACGAAAACGCAGCGTATTCATCCCAGAAACAGCATTTGAAATTGGAACAGTCATTCGAACTGTATGGTAAGCTCCATTAAGTCCTCCGAATGACTTTTCCTGAGCAAAACAGCTAACATTGTCATTGGTAATATCTATCCAAGGGCCTTCATTTAATCGTATGCTCATTTTTGCTCCTCTTTGAGGATTTACTGATACATCTCTATATACTGGTCTATGAACTTTTAAAAAAATTCTGTCTGCCTCAGAGGCATCTTCTTTCAATACAAAGTCTACAGGTACAGTATAGGAATTTATCGACGGACTAAGCACTTCGATAGGAAGTGTTATTTGAGCAAAAGAAATGTTTCTAATTAGCATAGCAAAAACTAATAAGAAAAATGTTCTTTTAGTTCTCTTGAGTAAGTTTTTCATCTTTAAGTTATTAGGTTAAGAGGTTTATTTATGTCTTTTCGATAATAAAATAAAATCGTTGAATTAAATATAGTTTTAATACACTTATTTATTGGGTGTAACTTTACTAGAATAGACTACACCATATTAAAAATGCTAGATGAAATGACATTTGATTCTTATAATTTTAAGAATTACTCTGGGAAAATAAGCCAACAAAAAGATGATTCTTATTGTAAATTTATAATTGACTTGTCCTTTTTGATAACTAATTCATATGAATTGATGTCTAGAATTTAACCTTTTGAGAGACAACATAAATCCATTCTCTCGATTGCCAGTTTAACCCGCATTCATAGGATACATTGTTTCACTGTAACATTTTGTTGCTAACTTTCTTCGAGTTTATTGAAAATTAAAAAATTATAATAATGAAGTGATTGTACTAATCAGTATCTATATTTGTTATGTCATATAGTCTTTGTATTAGTGTCCTAATTTAGGTTGTTTCTTTGTAATAGACCGTGCTATCGAATTATTGCAGAATTAGATAGATATAATACGATTTACGAATAAAAATTTCGCATCTAATGATATTCTTTTTCTACTATATTTTCTTCATAAAATGAAACAATAGCTATGGCTATTCTTTAATTTGATTCATCAATCTAGCGAAAAATCCTTGCCATTATTTTTACGAAATTCTCATCCGTAAATCGTATAAGACCTCAAAAAGAGATAGTTATAGAATCTGATAAAAAACCCCGCAGACAATTATTGTTTGCGGGGTTTGGATTTATATGGGTTTTTGTAAAGGGCCAATACTATAAAAACAAATGTGAATTATTTTATATTCTATAGGAGATAGAATTCGAATAAAGCTCTGAGGGTATAGAAAAAGTATTCACAAAAAAAAATCGTACATATGTTGGATAATACTGATCAAGTAATGAATAATACCCTTTTCATATTATTTTTTTTCAAAAAAAATGTTAGTTATATAACAATAGTAAAAATAAAAATAAATAGTGTTAATTCATTGTTAAATAAATAAAGTTAATTGATTGATTATAAGACGATAAGTTTTTCTAATAATTTTTGTTTTTTTTTTTGCGTGTAAGAAAGATTAGGGCTTCAGGTCTAAGTAAGTGTCCGGAACTCTAGAGAAGACAAACTTTAAAATATAACAACATAAATTTAAAAACAAGATGAAAAAATTAAATATAATATTCGTAGCATTTCTGTCATTAGGGCTATTTTTTGCAAGTTGCGAAGGTGAAGATGGGAGAGATGGAATTGATGGAGTCGATGGTCAAGATGGAGTTGACGGTCAAGATGGAGCAGATGGTCAAGATGGAACAGATGGAGCAGATGGTCAAGATGGAAGTAATCCAATGATGGTAAACGCAGCAGACTTATTATTAACAAGTATAGAAACTGATGGTGGTATACCTTATGATGCTGATAATCCAGCAACTGTGTATCCAGAAGAAGCAAATGTATTTTTGCCAAGTGTGTTAGGTGTAGATTACACTGTAGATAGAGCTGTTGCTCCAGCAGGACCAACTGCTAGATTTCCACTTTTTCAAGGTTGGGAAATAGTAAATGGGACACCAAGAGAATTGTATTATGTGATTACCGAAGCATCAGATAGAGAGTTAGCTAGATTGTTAGGTGTTATTTATGCACCAAGAATGGCTAGTTCAATTGGATCAGGTGGTGAACAAAATTCACAGTGGAGTGATGATGGGAGATTAGTTTTTGAAGGTACTGTAGATTTTTCTTTTACAAGAGACTTAACTCCTGGTGCAGCTAATGGACTACTGTTTGGTTTCCCTCCAGCTTCTGTTTCTCCAGGGGCGATTGCTGATGAGAATTGGTCTTCATATGTAGTATTACCAGGAACAGATGTAGTTATTAATGCACAGCCAGTAGCTAATAGTACAGGGATACATGATAGAATTCCTAATCCAAATGGGAATACACAAGCAGACGAAGATGATCTAAACAATCCAAATTTAGCTATAAACCAAGCGTCGGTTGTTATGCAACTTTTAGATGGATGGCATAATGGAAGACCTTACTATTTTCATATAGTAACAGATACTTCTGCAGATGGACCAGCTGCTATAGAATTAGGGGTTTTTGCTCCTAAATTAGCAAACCTACCATCATTTGGAAATTTCCCAGGAGGTTCAATGTTACCGTTTAGCCCAACAGCTAATGGTAGAACATCAGATACTGGAGATGGATTAGGATTCCAAGGATTAAATACAGCTTCTTTAAGTGATAGACAAGCAATGGATCCAACGAATACATTTCCAATTGATCCAAGAGACCCTGAGTATGCACCAATGTGGGATGCACATATTACAGAGTTTACAGTTCCTGAAGATGAGCGTGTGATTTTAACAAGTTTTGATCTAATTAATGAACTTTTAGCAGATGGTACTTTGATTCCTTTTAGAGGGAATGCAAACCAATATCCCGGATCAAATTCGTTATCAAATTTATTAACTGCAACAGGTGCTATTATTAATTGCCCAGTAATTTCTCAACCATTTAGTAGTGCAATAGGGCAACAATATGGTGATCCAACTAATTAAGATTAAAACACTGATTATTTACTACTTTGTTTAGTAATATTAATAAATGCCGATCTATTTAATAGATCGGCATTATTTTATACTATAAGCTAGGTTATATTTCTCAACTATCTATGAATTGTCTGAGTTCTATCAGGTCCTACAGAAACAATCGTAATGGGTGTTTCTAGTTCTTTTTCTAAGAACTCAATATAGTCATTTAATGCTGCAGGGAACTGCGATTTATCATTCATTTTAGTGAGATCTTCTGACCATCCTTTCATTTCAGTATAGACCGGTGTTACGTTCTCTGGTTCTATAGTATAGGGTAGGTGAGTGATCGTTTTTCCTTGATAGTTATAAGCAGTACATACTTTCAATGTTTTAAAACCACTCAATACATCTCCTTTCATCATCATTAATTGCGTTACACCATTTACTTGCACTGCATATTTTAGGGCTACTAAATCCAACCATCCACATCGACGAGCTCTTCCTGTAGTAGCACCAAATTCGTGACCTACACGGCCCATAGTTTCTCCATCAGTATCGAATAATTCTGTTGGAAACGGACCACTACCTACTCGGGTTGTATATGCCTTGAAAATACCAAATACTTCTTTGATTTGATTAGGAGCTACCCCTAATCCCGTGCAAGCTCCTGCGGCCGTAGTATTAGAAGACGTTACAAAAGGATAGGTACCAAAGTCGATATCTAATAATGATCCTTGCGCACCTTCTGCTAATATTTTTTTACCTTCTCTTTGCGCCTGATATAAGTATTCCTCACTATCGATAAAAGTCAAAGATTTTAATGTTTCTATGGCTTTAAAAAATTCACTCTCTAATTCTGTTAGATCATATTCAATTTTTGCATCATAGAAATCAATCATGGCTTCATGCTTATTTGCTAGAGAACGATACCGTTTTTTCCAATCAGATAATTCTAAATCGCCAACACGGATACCATTTCTACCTGTCTTATCCATATAAGTAGGTCCAATACCTTTTAGGGTAGAGCCTATTTTGGCTTTCCCTTTAGAAGCTTCTGAAGCTGCATCAAGAATTCTATGAGTTGGTAGTATCAGGTGTGCTTTTCTGGAAATAAGTAATTTTGACTTATAATCAAGATTAAATGTATCAAGGTTGTCCAATTCTTTTTTGAATATTACAGGATCAATAACCACTCCATTACCTACGAGGTTAATTGCTTTGTCATGAAAAATCCCACTGGGAATAGTATGTAATACATGTTTGATGCCATCAAATTCTAGTGTATGCCCTGCGTTTGGCCCCCCTTGAAATCTAGCAATGATATCATAATTTTTTGTTAGAACGTCTACAATTTTTCCTTTCCCTTCGTCTCCCCATTGAAGACCAAGTAATAAGTTTACCGCCATTAGTTTTCTGGATTAGTTGGTTTCTTTTTTGTTCCATAGAAATATAATGAGTGATTGGTAATATCTACATCAAAAATTTCTTCTATTGTTTTTTTTATGGATTGTATTCTTGGATCACAAAACTCCAATACTTCGCTACTATCGGTAAGAATAAGGTGGTCGTGCTGTCTATCAAAATATGATTTTTCATATTGAGCTTGATTTTGTCCAAACTGATGTTTGCGAACTAACTTACAGTCTAGTAATAATTCTATCGTATTGTATAATGTTGCTCTACTAACACGATAGTTTTTATTTTTCATTTTGATGTATAATGACTCTATATCAAAATGCTCTTCACTGTCATATATCTCTTGAAGAATAGCATATCGCTCAGGTGTTTTTCTATGTCCATTTTCTTCTAGAAAACTGGTAAACACATTTTTAACAATATTCTGATCGTTTTGTGCAGTTGTTTTAGTACCCATACATTTAAAAATGCAAATTTACATTATTTTCTATTGGAATGATTTATTTTTCTTGGTTATTATAAACAATAGATTAACAAATAAACCTTGTAGGCTACATAGGAAGCTTATTCTCTGACAACTTTATCAATACCACTAATCTTAGAAAGATTTTGTATTACCGTTTTTAGGGTATTCTTATTTTTGACACCTACAGTAATTTTACCAGTAAAAACACCATCATTAGTGTCAAAATTCATATTATAAATAGCCAAATGCATGTTGTTAGATATGATTTGTGTAACTTCATTAACTACTCCAATATTGTCAATGCCATTAAGTCTGATGACCGCTTTAAAGACTTCTTGGCTAGAGTCTATCCATTTTGCAGGCATAATACGGTATGCATAATTGCTCTGTAGTTGTAGTGCATTAGGACAGTTTTTTTTATGTACTTTAATGCCTTCATTAACCGTAATAAAACCAAAAACATTATCTCCCGCAATAGGATTGCAACAATTAGATAATCTGTATTCTAATTTTTCAGAATCCTTACCGAATACGAGCATATCATATTTAGAAGTAATTTCATCTTTATCAAAATCCTTGGTATTACCTCTTCGGATTCGATTTTTGATAAAATTCATAAAAACATTACTACGTGTGGTAGCAAATTCTTTTATTTTTTGGTTATCGATAGTTCCAATACCAACTCTATAGAAAAGATCTTGACTGGTTTTGAGTTTAAAATACAATACGAGTTCATTGACTACTTTATCACTCATTGTAATTTTTTGAGAGCGTAGTTTTCGTTTTAAGATTACTTTTCCTTCTTCTGCTATTTGCTTTTTTTCATCTCTTAATGCAGATTTGATTTTAGATCTCGCTCTAGCTGTAGTAGCATAATCAAGCCAATTAGACGAAGGTTTTGATTTTGAAGAAGTGATAATTTCTACTTGATCACCACTTTTTAATTCATGGCTTAACGGGACTAATTTTCCGTTTACTCTAGATCCTCGTGTTCTAAGTCCCACTTCTGTATGTACACTAAATCCAAAATCGAGTGCTGTAGCACCTTTGGGTAATGATTTTAGATCTCCTTCTGGTGTAAAAACAAATATTTCTTTTGAATATAGATTTAATGTAAACTCTTCTACAAAATCTACTGCATTAGCCTCAGAGTTTTCTAAGGCTTCTTGCAACCTATTTAGCCAACCATCAAGTCCTTGATCTTGTTTTTCTTCAGTGTTTTTATATTTATAATGTGCCGCATATCCTTTTTCTGCAATTTCATGCATTCGTTCACTACGAATCTGAACCTCTACCCATTTACTATCGGGGCCTATTACTGTGATATGTAGTGCCTCGTATCCAGTAGACTTAGGTTGCGAAATCCAGTCACGCAATCGAATAGGATTTGGGCGATAGTAATCGGTAACAATAGTATATATTTTCCAGGCAACAAACTTTTCGTTTTCGACATCTGATTTATAAATAATCCTAATAGCAAATTTATCATATACTTCATCAAAAGAGATATTTTGCTTTATGATTTTACGTCTGATCGAAAAAATTGATTTTGGTCTTCCTTTAATGTTGTATTCTAAGTCTTCTTTATCAAGTCCTTCTTTAATCTTATCAGAAAATCGTTTGATATAATTGTCCTGCTCTTCTTTACTGTCTTTTATTTTTTCGAGTAAATCATTATAGACCTCTGGTTCTGTATATTTTAACCCTAGGTCTTCTAACTCTGTTTTGATATTATATAAGCCTATTCGATGGGCTAATGGAGCATAAATATATAATGTCTCTGAAGCTATTTTTACTTGCTTATCTGGTCGCATAGCATCCATGGTTTGCATATTATGCAAACGATCAGCAATCTTAATTATAATTACTCTTACATCGTCATTAAGTGTAAGTAGCATTTTTCTGAAATTCTCTGCTTGGAGAGAAATATCTCTATCTTTTTTTAAGGATGATATTTTGGTAAGTCCATCTACGATACGGGCTACGATTTCTCCAAACATCTGTTCGATATCTGTCAGTGTGTATTCTGTATCTTCTACTACATCATGTAATAAGGCTGCAGCGATAGAAGTGGCATCTAAGCCTATTTCACTAGCTACAATTTTGGCTACAGCTATTGGATGAAAAATATAGGCTTCTCCACTTTTTCTTCGTTGATCTTTATGCGCATCAACAGCAATATCGAATGCCTGTCGTATTAATTTTTTATCGTCCTTACTTAGATCACGATAACTAATACGAAGCAATTCTTTATACTGCTTAGTAATCTGTTTGTTTTCTTCTTCTATAGCTGCTTCAGTCATACTACAAAATTTCTTTGAATCCCCTAAATCCTCGTATGAATGTTTTGTATGGTATACATACTGATTAACTACCAGTTATTAGTTAAAAATACGATTAAGAATTGTAACCACCAAGCCTATATGTATTGATTTATTTTCTCAGATTTCTAATTCTTTGTAATAGAGTAGGATGGGAGTAATGAATAAAAACCATTGCTGGGTGCGGAGTTAGATTGCTTAAGTTGTTTTTAGATAATTTCTTAAGACTATTAATAAGAGCCTCCCCACTATAAGATTCTTTTGCATACATATCCGCTTGATATTCAAAGGCTCTGGATACTAAATTCATGATAAGTCCTGTGATTTCGGATATAGGACTATATAAAATACCAAAAGCAACTAATCCAATATGAAATGAGGGTTTTGCCACCCCTAAAGCTTCTGATAGTAGCGGGTTGGCAATAAAAAGAGATAAAAACCAGAGCGTGATCCCCGTAATGAGTACTGATAATAATAAATTGATAATGATATGCTTTTTCTTATAATGACCTACTTCGTGGGCAAGTACTGCTACAATTTCTTCTTTACTTAGGTCTTTTATTAATGTGTCATATAGTGTAATCCTTTTTTCACTTCCTAATCCAGAAAAATAAGCATTAGCCTTTGTACTTCGTTTAGAGCCATCTATAACAAAAATGTCTTTAAGTTGAAAGCCTACATTCTGAGAATACGCTTCTATAGTATCCCTAAGTTCACCATGTTCTAATGGTGTTTGTTTATTAAATAAAGGAACAATCAGTTTGGCATAAAACATATTCATGGCCAGTGTGAATATTGATATCAATGCCCAAGCATAGATCCAAAAGTAACTCCCCGTAATCTGATAAAACCATATAATTAAAGCCAATAAGCCACCTCCAACAACGATCATCATTAGAATACTTTTTATTTTATCAATAAAAAAAGTTTTGATAGTAGTTTTATTAAACCCAAATTTTTCTTCGATTACAAAAGTTTTATAGTAAGATGTTGGTATAGAAATAATATCACTTCCTATCATTATGATACCAAAAAAAACAAGGCTAATAACAATTAGATTGTCAGAAATATTTCTTGCTATAGCATCAACCCAAGCAAACCCTTTGAGAAAAAAGAAAACAAGCATAACACATAATGATATAAAAGATGTAACGAGTTTAAATTGGTGATTTACTTTTTTGTATGCAATGGATTCTTGATATTTATCATCAGGGTATACATCAGCAAGTTCTTCGGGAATAACATTATTATAATGTCTGGCATTGAGAATATCTAACAATGAATCAATAATAAATACGATGATTATTATAGTTATTAGTAGATAAAACAAAGAATTAGGTGTCATTTGATTGATTTTGTAGGTTTCTTACTTATAGAATAAGTAAGGTGTGTAATGTAATGATTTTTTTTAATTATGAAACAATAAAATCACGTTGTCGCTTAGCTTCAAAAATTAGTATTCCTGCAGCTACTGAAACATTCATAGAATCTATTGCACCACTCATGGGGATTTTGATATTGGAAGTGGTGTGATTTAACCAATCATCACTTAGACCGGTATCTTCTGTACCAACGATAATTGCTGTAGGTTTAGTATAATCTTGAGTATGATAATTCATAGAAGCTTGTAATGAAGCGCCGTATAAATTTATTTTTTGAGCAATCAAAAAATGTATAATATCGAGTGTAGATCCAGTAGCTATTGTATTGGTAAATACACAACCTACACTAGATCTTATAATATTGGGGTTGTAAATATCAGTTTTTGGGTTTGCAATTAATACGGCATCTACGTTTGCAGCATCTGCTGTTCGTAATAGTGCGCCTATGTTTCCAGGTTTTTCCGGAGACTCAGCTACTAAAACTAAAGGATTTGTATTATTTAATTTTAAACGACTAAGAGAAGTGTCTTTGGATACAGCTATTGCTAAAATTCCCTCAGTAGTAGAGCGGTGAGAAAGTTTTTGATAAATATTGGGTGTTATTTCCGAGATATCAATCTCTTGAGGATCTTTTTTAATTATAGAGATCACTTCTTCTACTGAGATAATTGATGAACAAAAGTAGATTTGGGCTAATTGATATCCTCCAGAAATTGCCAATGATATTTCTCTCTTTCCCTCTATAAAAAACACCTTTTCTTTTTTACGGACTCTTGATTTTTCTTTGAGTTGTTGTAAAAATTTTATTTTAGGATTTTGAACGCTTGAAATTTGTTTCATTAAACCATAGTTGAAATAATTTGGTAAAATAAAGGCAAATATCCATGGGAAACAATTTTAGTTTGTATCATATATCTTTTTTAGATGTGTGATGTATTTAAATACAAAAATACAATCCTATAAAAAACTACATTCATTCACAGTATATAGCCAATAAGCACTTTATAAACTCGAGCTATTTAAATTTTTATTACTTTTCGAATTCACACATATATTATAGTTATCAATCTTATTTAAAAAACTATTATAATGAAAAAATAATATTACTACATTTCTTTGTCTTTTTTTTATACAAATTACCACAACACAAGTATGTAACTCTTTTAGTGCTAATGTTAGTAGTACTACAGATATCTTTTGCGGAGGCGATGGGAGTATTATTGTAGAAGTTATAGATGGATTAGCACCTTATCAATATCGTCTTTTAGATGATGGAGGTACTGAAATATTCAATTCAGGTTTTGTTCCAGAAGACACGTTCCAGTTTAATATCTTGTTTGCAGGTATTTATCAGGTGGAGCTCCCTCTTACATGTATACAGTTTTAGAAGTTTTAGATGATAATATTACTACTGTTGCTACTAATTCATCAGGAATGTTTCATCTTCCTGAGGGTTCATTTATTATAGAAGTAATGGATATCTATGGTTGTCTATTTCGAAAAGAAATAATCATTAGCTACAACGATACAAATAATGATGGTATTACAGATAATGAAGAAGATGTAAATAGTAATGGTGTATTGGATGATGATGATACGGATGGTGATGGAATACCAGATTACCTAGATGATGATGATGATAATGATGGTGTAGATACTAAAGGAGACATCGATACTTCTGGAAAAGTAGTTGCGAAAATCAATGATGAGAACTTTTTAGATACAGATGGGGATGATATTCCTAATCATAGAGATATGGACGATGATGGTGATGGTATTCCAACAATAGAAGAGGATTATAATGGAAATGGAGATCCTACGGATGATGATATAGATAATAGTGGAGTAGCGGATTACTTAGAAAAAGGAGTGACACTTTCTGTGCAAGATAATACACTTACAAATAAATTCTCATTGTTTCCCAACCCAGCATTATCAGATATTACAGTAACATTTAATAACCTGAAGTCGGACTTCTTAGAAATATCCGTTTATACTATACGTGGTTCAGAAATGCTTACTAAAAAAGAAATAAATACGAATTCACCAGTAACTATTGATATATCTTCGCTAGCGACAGGAATATATTTTGTGAGCATAAAGAATGGAGATGATTATGGAGTAAAGAAATTATTCGTTAAATAAGACGAAAATAATATATATAGAATAAGAAAGTCCTGTAAAAACAGGACTTTCTTTATAAGTGAGTATTAATTTTGTTTAAAAATTACTTTACTTTTTCTACAATAGCTTTAAAAGCTTCTGGGCTGTTCATCGCTAAATCTGCAAGAACCTTACGATTTAATTCGATATTACTAGCTTTTACTTTTCCCATAAATTGCGAATAAGACATACCGTATAAACGGGCACCCGCATTGATACGAGCGATCCATAAAGCACGGAAAGTTCTTTTTTTGTTTCTACGATCTCTATACGAATATTGCATCGCTTTATCAACCGCATTTTTTGCTACTGTCCAAACGTTTTTACGACGTCCGAAATAACCTTTTGCTTGCTTAAGAACTCTTTTTCTTCTGGCTCTTTTTGCAACTGAATTTACTGATCTTGGCATATTTTTAAATTTTTTAGTAGTAGGCGGTCAATAATTGACACTTTTAATTCTATAAATCTTATGATCTACAGTAGTAAATTTAAGATCAATATGGCCTAACTCCTGGGTTTACATAATTTTAACCTGATTAAAGATATTACTTTAATCGTAATTGTTCTTTAATACTATTTTCATCGCTTTTGTGCACTAATGTAGAGTGCGTTAAAGCTAGCTTACGCTTTTTAGATTTTTTTGTCAGAATATGACTCTTAAAAGCATGCTTTCTTTTAATTTTACCAGTACCGGTAAGCTTGAAACGCTTTTTTGCACTGGATTTAGTTTTCATTTTAGGCATTGTATCCTCGTTTTTATGATAATCTCACTTATTTTACTTTCTTTGGAGCGATAAACATAATCATACGTTTACCTTCTAATTTAGGCATTTGTTCTACTTTTCCATATTCTTCTAATTCTTGCGCAAGTCTTAGTAGTAATATTTGCCCTTGATCTTTATATATAATCGAACGTCCTTTAAAAAACACATAAGCTTTTAGTTTAGAACCTTCACTTAAAAATTTGATAGCATGTTTTTTCTTAAAATCATAATCATGCTCATCAGTGTTTGGACCAAATCGAATTTCTTTTATAGTTACCTTCGTAGCTTTATTCTTTAAAGCTTTCTCTCTCTTTTTCTGTTCATAAAGGAACTTTTTATAGTCCATAATTTTACAAACAGGAGGCACAGCTTTTGGAGAAATTTCTACAAGATCAAGTTCTTGTTCCTCAGCAAGTGCTAGTGCTTTTTTAGTTTGGTACACACCAACTTCTACATTATCACCTACAAGACGAACTTCATCAACCCTTATTTTATGGTTGATTTTGTGTGCATCTTCTTTGATTACTCGTAATGGTTTCTGAGACCTTCTTCTTCTTATTGCTATGACTTAAAAATTTTAAATTAAACGTTTATTTAGTTAACCATTAAATAAATGGTTTTAATGTTTTTTCTATTTCTTTTACTACTATCTCCGTAAAAGTATCGATACTTATCTGTCCGATATCTTCTCCTCCGTGTCTCCTAACAGAAATAGTATTATTTTGTTCTTCTTGCTCTCCTACAATTACAATGTAAGGAATTTTTTTCATTTCTGCCTCTCTAATTTTTTTACCTATAGTTTCATTTCTATTATCGGCAAGGCCGCGAATTTCGTTATTTTCTAACAAATTTAAAACTTTTTCGGCGTATTTTTCATATTTCTCACTGATCGAGAGTATGATAGCCTGCTCTGGCATCAACCATAATGGGAAGTTACCAGCGGTATGCTCTAATAAGATTGCAATAAATCGTTCCATACTACCAAAAGGAGCTCTATGAATCATCACAGGTCTGTGCATTTCATTATCACTGCCTTTATAGTTTAGGTCAAAACGCTCTGGTAAATTGTAATCTACTTGTATGGTTCCCAACTGCCAGCTTCTTCCCAAAGCATCTTTTACCATAAAATCTAATTTTGGACCATAAAAAGCTGCCTCTCCACTTTCGATGATATAATTCAAGTCTTTGTCTTTGGCAGCATTGATAATAGCGTTTTCTGCTTTTTCCCAATTTTCGATATCGCCAATGTACTTATCTGGATTATCTATATCCCGAACAGATACTTGAGCAGTAAAGTTTTCGAACCCTAAAGAACCAAAAACATACAATACTAAATCTATTACATTTTTAAATTCAGTGTCTAACTGATCTGGAGTACAAAAGATATGTGCATCGTCTTGAGTAAATCCACGTACTCTAGTTAGACCGTGAAGTTCTCCGCTTTGCTCATATCTATAAACAGTTCCAAACTCTGCATAACGTATAGGTAAATCTCTATAAGACCAAGGTGTGCTATTGTATATCTCACAGTGATGAGGACAGTTCATAGGTTTTAATAAAAACTCCTCACCATCTGCGGGAGTATTTATTGGTTGGAAACTATCTTCCCCGTATTTTGCATAATGACCAGAGGTAACATATAGTTCTTTTTGTCCGATATGAGGAGTAACCACCATTTCATAACCCGCTTTTTTCTGTGCCTTTTTTAAGAATTGCTCTAAGCGATCGCGTAAAGCTGCTCCTTTAGGAAGCCAAAGCGGTAAGCCTTGACCAACTTTTTGAGAAAAAGTAAAGAACCCAAGCTCTTTTCCTAATTTTCTATGATCACGTTTTTTTGCTTCTTCTAGTAATTCTAGATATTCCTTTAATTCTTTTTGTTTAGGGAAAGTAATTCCATAAACTCGGGTAAGCTGCTTATTGTTTTCATCTCCTTTATGATAAGCACCAGCAACACTCATTATTTTTGCAGCTTTTATAATACCAGTATTAGGTATATGACCACCACGACATAGATCTGTAAAAGTGTCGTGATCACAAAAAGTGATAGTGCCATCTTCTAAGCCTTCTACCAATTCTACTTTATATTCATTTATATCTTGGTAATAAGATAAAGCTTCAGTTTTTCTCACAGAGCGCATTTTAAAATCATGCTTACCTCTCGCAATCTCAAGCATTTTATCTTCAATGGTTTTAAAATCTTTTTCAGAAATAGTTTTATCTCCAAGATCTACATCATAATAAAACCCTTTATCTATAGCTGGGCCAACCCATAGTTTAATATTAGGGTATAATTGTTCAAGTGCTTGTGCAAGTATATGCGCAGAAGAATGCCAAAATGCTTTTTTTCCATCAGAATCTCTCCAGGTATATAAAACCAGATCACCATCGGTGGTTAATGTGGTTGTCGTTTCTATAGTTGTAGTATTGAATTTTGCAGAAATTACATTCCTGGCAAAACCTTCACTGATATCTTTTGCAACATCCATAGCAGTAACGCCACTAGTGTATTCTCTAATCGAACCATCAGGTAATGTGATTTTGATCATTGTCTTCTTAATTAAGGAGGCAAAGATAATACGATAAAAAAATTCACACAATAATATTTTGTGTTATGTATTAGAGAAGAAACTTTTTTAAGTAAAACAGTGTTTTGAGGAATAATAGTTTCTCTTTATTCCTTGTGTTACTGTTATTATTATTGTTGTATTTTATTTTTTTTAAATAAAGTTATAAAAACATTTGTCAGAA
>CANLRN010000090.1 GCA_947493495.1 uncultured Aquimarina sp. | reverse complement strand
GGTTTTGACCCTTGAAAATATCCATAAATAAACTATTTTAGTGATTTAAAGATATGTATTTAAATACTGACCTCTAAAAATTTATTTATCTTTTACCAATCGCAATCCATTGAATTGCCATCTTAGTTGTGGGTGGAAAAAATTACGATATGTGGGTCTCGTATGATTATTTGGTGTTGCTACGGATCCACCTCTGAGTACTTTTTGGTTTACCATAAACTTACCATTATACTCCCCAAGCGCTCCTGGAGCTTTGGTATAATTAGGGTATGGTAGGTATGCGCTTTCTGTCCACTCCCATCGAGTCCCCCAATCAAAATATGATTGTGCAGCTTCCCATTCGAACTCAGTAGGAAGACGCATTCCTTTCCATTGCGCAAAGGCGAAGGCTTCATAATATGATATATGAGTAACCGGAGTATCGGGATTTAGCTTTTTTAGCCCTCTCAATGTATATTCCTGATACATTCCATCTATTTGATGCCAATACAAAGGAGTTTTTATATGATTACTACGAATCCAATCCCAGGCTTCTGCATGCCATAAAAGACTATTTTCATATCCCTTGTCATTAATAAACTCTAGATATTCTTTATTAGTCACCAACTTATTAGAGATACAATAGTCTTGGAGAAATACTTTATGGACACCTAATTCATTATCGTAACAAAAATAATCCCCTTGATAGCCTATATCATATAGACCTTCATTTATTTTTATGTATTCTACAGCAAATTTTTGTGTAGGATTTTCTGAGAATGTATCATTATATTTCGGTAATAAAGGGTTATTACCTAAAATAAATTTGATATCAGTTAGTAGCAATTCTTGATGTTGTTTCTCGTGATGGATACCTATTTCTACAAGAGATTGAATTTTTTCATCATCTATTTCTTCTAGTAATCCTTGTAAATTATTTGTTACATAATCTCTGTACTCATATACTTCGCTAACCGTAGGTCTAGAAAGATTACCTCTATCGGTTCTTATGACTCGTTTCCCCATACTCTCATAGTAACTATTAAAAACAAATGCAAAGTCAGAGTGAAATCGTTTATAATTCGTTTTATATTTTGTGAGAATAAATTCTTCAAAAAACCAAGTAGTGTGACCGAGATGCCATTTTGGTGGAGAAACATCAACTATAGGTTGCACTACGTAATCTTCTGTCTGTAGTGGAGCACAAATTTCTTCTGTATGAGCTCTAGTTTCTAATAAAGAAGAAAGTAAATTATTAGTTATTATCATAAAAAAAAAGTGTACGCGGTTTACGAGTACACTCAAATGTAATACTTTTTATGCTTACAAAATATTCTATACAGTTAATCCAATGTTAAATGAAAATTAGCCTCCAACTGGCGCTCCGAATGCAATCGGCACTGTATAGACTATTCCTATGGGTTTTTTTCCCCATTTACCTGGTTTCATTTTAGGCAAAGCTCTTATTATTCGGATAGCTTCTCTTTGTAAGTATCTATGTGCTCCTGTTACTTCTATTATTTCTACTTTTCCTTTGGTATTAATAATAAATTCTACGGTAACTGTTCCGGATAATTTTTCACTAAGTGCTTCTTTAGGGTATCTAAATGTTTTGATAATATGCTTACGCATATTATTATCAAAACATTTGGCAGGTGATAGTCTACTGTTTTTATCACATCCTGGCCATATAACTGATATTCCTTTTTCATTAGCATTCTCTTTGGATAGAATAATATTATCCTGGGCAAAAGAAATCAAAGGAATTAATAGTAATGATAATAGTATTAGTCTTTTCATAGTTTCCAGTTTAGATTTGGGTTTAAACTGCAACCGCACCTTTAATATGTGGATACGGATTATAGTCTTCTAGTGTAAAGTCATCAAAAACGAAGCCAAAAATATTTTTTACCTCTGGATTTATCTTAATTCTTGGTAATTTTCTTGGCATTCTTGTTAATTGAAGCTCTAATTGTTCTATATGATTTGTGTAGATATGTGCATCTCCAAAGGTATGTATAAACTCTCCTGGTTTATATCCACATACCTGCGCTATCATCATTGTAAACAATGCATAAGAAGCAATATTAAATGGTACTCCGAGAAAGATATCTGCACTTCTTTGATATAGCTGACAGGATAATTTACCATCAGCTACATAAAACTGAAAAAAAGCATGACATGGAGGTAAAGCTGCTTTGCCATTGGCAACATTCTCTGAAAAAGAAATAGAAGTATCTGGTAATACGCTTGGATTCCATGCAGAAACTAACATCCTTCTACTATTAGGGGTATTCTTTAATGTATCAATAACTTCTTTTATCTGATCAATTTCATTATTATCCCAATTTCTCCATTGATGTCCATATACAGGCCCTAAATCTCCATTTTCATCTGCCCATTCATTCCATATACGAACCCCATTATCCTGTAAATATTTGATATTGGTATCTCCTTTAAGAAACCACAATAATTCGTGTACAATAGATTTAAGATGTAATTTCTTAGTTGTCACCATAGGAAATCCTTCACTAAGATCAAACCGCATTTGATAACCAAAAACACTTTTAGTTCCTGTTCCTGTTCTATCTCCTTTTTCACTTCCATTCTCTAGTACGTGGCGCACTAAATCGAGATATTGTTTCATTATTCTTGTTATTACTATTGAATAAATATGTTAAATTAGTGTAAATATATCAAAAAATAAGTTTGAAGATATTTTTTAGTGCATTGGTTACTAAAAAAATACTAACAATATTTTTTAATAACCGTTATCCTATGATCATTCCTGCAATTGTAGCAGACAACAGAGAAGCAATTGTTCCTCCTAATAATGCTTTCATACCGAATTCTGAAAGAGTTTTTCGCTGTCCAGGAGCTAATGAACCAATACCTCCGATCTGAATTCCGATAGATGCAAAATTTGCAAACCCACATAACATATACGTAGCCATGATAACAGATTTATGATATGTAAGATGTAACGGGTTCGCTGGGTTTTTTAAATCTGCCAATTGTATATATCCTACAAATTCGCTTGCTACTAGTTTAATACCTAATAATTGTCCCATAAGCATCATATCTTCTTTTGCAACTCCAATCAACCACATTATCGGCGCAAATACAGTTCCTAGTATTGCTTCTAGAGAGAACTTATCATAGGGTGTATTAGCGGCTATAAATGAATTAATCGAACTGATACCTCCAAGCCATCCTAACACACCATTAAGCATTGCAATTAAAGCTACAAAAACTAATAACATAGCACCTACATTTGCTGCAAGTTTTAATCCTTCAGTTGTACCATTAGAGATTGCATCTAACATATTAGACCCTATTTTATCTTGTGTCACTTCTATATTAGTATCAAATTTTTCTGTTTGAGGATATAATATTTTTGAGATAACGATAGCTCCAGGTGCTGCCATTACTGATGCTGCCAGTAAATGTTTGGCAAAAACTAATTTCAAGGCTTCATCATCCCCGCCCAAGAAACCAATATATGCAGCCAAAACTCCTCCCGCAACTGTAGCCATCCCTCCTATCATGACCAATAAAATCTCTGAACGATTCATACGTTCTAGATATGCTTTGATCATCAAAGGGGCTTCGGTTTGTCCTAAAAATATATTCCCTGCTACACTTAAACTTTCTGCTCCAGAAATTTTTAATAACTTGGTAAGAATCCAAGCTAATAATTTTACAATTTTTTGAATGATCCCAAGATAAAAAAGCAGAGATGTCAATGCAGAAAAGAAAATAATTGTTGGCAATACCTGAAAAATAAATATAAATCCATACGAATTAACATCCATAATACCTCCTAACAAAAATTCACTACCTACTATTGTATAATTAAGTATCGCAACAAAAATACTTCCTACAAACTCAAAACCTGATTGTATTACACCTATTTTTAGTACTCCATAGGCTAATATCATCTGCGCTCCTAGGCCTAGACCCACTGTTTTCCAGTTAATATTTTTTTTATTAGTACTACATAAAAAAGTGATCAGCACCAATACGATCATACCTAATAGTCCTCTCCAAAGGCTCATAAATGAAAACCCTTGACTAGGAACAATCGTATCTTGACCAGTTACTAATTGTATATAATTAGGATGTGATATAGAAATTAGAGAAATTATTACATTTCCTTTTTTAAGTTGCATCGAATTTGATGACTCATTCATAACTTCATAATATACATCAACAACTTTAGGGGCTTTTTGCTTTAAAATAATCAAGTTATTGTTCTGGATCCAATATCCACTTGTATATGATGTATTAATTAATGATGAATACGTTCCATTATCTTTTAATTCTATAAAATCTTTTCCTCTAGCAAACCCATTTCTGCTAGCGATGCTATCTGGATAATTAAAATAAGATATATGCTCTGATACTTGCCAAAACGTTGTTCTAAAATGAGATGTATTGATAGCTGTTGAGATAGAATCCTGAACAGATTGAGCAGACAATATAGTAAATACGCAGCATGATAACAGGAAAAATAATAGCCCTTTTTTCATAAAAATAGAAACAATATTAAGGTATTTACAACTACGCTCGTTTAGAGACTTCATCTCTGATTCTTGCTGCTAATTCATAATCCTCATTATTTACAGCTTTTTCTAGCATTTGATTAAGCTCTTCTATAGATAGATCTTTATAGTTAGTCTCCTTACCAACCATTTCTACTTCATCCGAGACTAATTCATCAACTAAAAGACTTTCTGGATCATCTTCATTCTTTTTGGGGTTAACTTTTAGATAAATACCCGCTTGATCCAATATATTTTTGTAAGTAAAAATAGGCGCTTGAAAACGTAACGCTAACGCAATCGCATCACTAGTTCTGGCATCTATAATTTCTTCTATCTTATCACGCTCACAGATAATACTCGAATAGAAGACACCATCCACTAGTTTATGAATGATTACTTGCTTTACGATTACGTCAAATATATCTGCAAAATTTTTAAATAGGTCGTGTGTTAATGGACGAGGGGGTTTTATCTCTTTTTCAAGAGCAATTGCTATTGATTGCGCTTCAAAAGCACCAATAACTATCGGTAGTTTTCGATCCCCATCTACTTCACTTAAAATTAGTGCATATGCACCATTTTGGGTTTGACTGTAAGAAATTCCTTTTATGTTCAGACGAACTAAACTCATACTATATATCAATAAAAAAACTACCTGAACAAATGGACTTTACATAAGTTCAAGTAGCCCTCTCTTTACTGGGCACAATTTATGAAAATTATGCGTTATTCGTCTTAAATTCTTTTAATTTTTCTATGAGTTGAGGTACTACCTCAAATGCATCCCCTATTATTCCGTAATCAGCAGCTTTAAAAAAAGGTGCTTCAGGGTCATTATTAATAACCACTTTTACTTTGCTAGAGTTAATCCCTGCAAGATGTTGAATTGCACCAGATATCCCGACAGCTATGTATAAATTAGAAGCTACAGGTTTTCCTGTTTGCCCTACGTGTTCACCATGAGGCCTCCATCCCATATCACTCACTGGCTTAGAACAAGCTGTGGCTGCTCCAAGTACATCCGCTAACTCTTCTATCATTCCCCAGTTTTCTGGACCTTTAAGACCTCTCCCTCCTGATACAACAATTTCTGCATCTGCTATCGATACCTTGTCTGTAGCCTTATCAACTGCTGTTACGGTAAGCGCAAAATCAGCATCTGACAATGATGGATCAAACCCTTCTGCCATAGCGGCTCCAGATGCCTCTTTTAGTCCAAAAGCATTATTGGATAATCCTATTATTTTTATTTCTGTAGAGATTTCTGTTTTACTAAATGCTTTATTCGTAAAAGCAGTTCTCCTAACCGTAAAAGGAGCAGTACTTTCTGGTAATGCTACCACATTAGAAGCATATCCAGCATGAAGGTGAACCGCTAATAAGGGAACTAAAAATTTACTATTAGCACTAGAGCTAACCACTACGACCTTTGCTCCTTCTTTTTCTGCTGCTTGTTGTAATGCCCCTGCATATGCCTTTGCATTAAATGTCGATAGTTTATCATTCTTAATTTCCAATACTTTATCTACCCCATAATTCCCTAACTCACTACTATCTGATGCATTAATACTAACAGCTGTAACTGTAGTACCAAGCATATTAGCTACTTCTTTTGCATAAGAAGCCACTTCAAAAGCAGCTTTTTTAAATTTTCCTTCTTCGCTTTCTGTGTATACTAAAACTGACATATATACTATTTTTTATATGAACCTATATCCGATAGGTATTCATTTATATTATTATATTGCTTTCGCTTCGTTATGTAATAATGTTACTAACTGACCTACATCATCTGGAGAAATCAATGTAACATCTCCTTTTGGAGCTGGTTTTTCGAATTTTATGGCTTTTGTTTCCTGTGTCGTTTCAACAGGCTCTATAACATTCAGTGGTTTTTTACGAGCCATCATAATTCCTCTCATATTAGGTATACGAAGATCACTTTCTTCGACTAAGCCTTTCTGACCTCCAACTACAAGTGGTAACTTAGTTGTAGATGTTTCTTTTCCTCCATCAATCTCGCGGATTGCAGTAGCTGTATCCCCGTCAATTTCTATTCCTATACAGGTATTTACAAAATTAGCTCCAGTAAGTGCTGCCAGCATTCCTGGTACCATGCCTCCATTATAGTCGATTGATTCTCTACCAGCAATAACTAGATCATACCCTCCATCTTGTACTACTTTAGCTAGTTGTTTTGCTACATAAAAACCATCAGTAGCTTCAGTATTAACGCGTATAGCACTATCCGCTCCTATTGCCAATGCTTTACGTAAGGTAGGTTCTGTTTCTGGGCCTCCTACATTTACTACATCTACAGATGCTCCTTGTTTTTCTTTAAACCACATAGCACGCGTTAACCCAAATTCATCATTAGGATTGATTACAAACTGTACTCCATTGGTGTCAAACTTCGTATCTCCTTCTGTAAAATTAATTTTAGAAGTAGTGTCTGGCACATGGCTGATACAAACTAATATCTTCATTTTATATAGGTTTTTTTTGAGAATTTAATAATAAAAGCGAAAGTACAAATAAAATGTCTAATTTACTATGCGTGCATAATAAATTTTTTAATTTTAGATGATTAGTAAAGGGTTTTAATTGCTACTTTTGCCTACTTAGTAGCACAAAAATAATTATTTATAAATGAAAACAATACAATTCCGAGAAGCAATTTGCGAGGCAATGAGCGAAGAAATGCGTCGTGACGAATCTATTTATTTAATGGGTGAAGAAGTAGCTGAGTATAACGGAGCTTATAAAGCTAGTAAAGGTATGTTGGATGAATTCGGTGCTGATCGAGTAATAGACACACCTATTTCTGAATTAGGTTTTGCTGGCATTGGTGTAGGTAGTGCTATGAATGGTAATCGCCCTATCATAGAATTTATGACTTTTAATTTTTCGTTAGTAGGGATTGATCAGATTATAAATAATGCTGCAAAAATGCGTCAAATGAGTGGTGGGCAATTTAATATCCCTATTGTTTTTAGAGGCCCCACAGCTTCTGCAGGGCAATTAGGTGCTACACATTCTCAGGCTTTTGAGAATTGGTTTGCTAATACTCCAGGTCTTAAGGTAGTTATTCCTTCAAATCCTAAAGATGCAAAAGGATTGCTAAAATCTGCTATCCGTGATGATGATCCTGTTATTTTTATGGAAAGTGAACAAATGTATGGGGATAAAGGAGAGGTGCCTGAAGGAGAATATACAATTCCTCTTGGTGTTGCCGAGATAAAAAGAGAAGGTAGTGATGTAACTATAGTATCTTTTGGTAAAATTATTAAAGAAGCTTATAAAGCTGCAGATGAACTTGCCAAAGAAAATATATCTTGCGAAGTAATCGATCTAAGAACGGTTCGCCCACTCGATTTAGAAGCAATCTTTACTTCTGTAAAAAAGACAAATAGGTTAGTGATTTTAGAAGAAGCTTGGCCATTAGCTAATATAGCTTCAGAAATTACATATCAAGTACAATCTAATATTTTTGATTTTCTGGATGCTCCAATCATCAAAATAAATACAGCAGATACTCCAACTCCATATTCTCCTGTATTATTAGAAGAATGGTTGCCAAATAGCCAAGATGTTGTTAAAGCTGTAAAAAAAGTTCTTTATAAATAAGAAGTCCTTTTTTTATTTACGCTATTTAAATCATCCACCCTTATAATATTGGCTCGAATTTTGATTACTAAATGAATTTTATATCAATAAATATACATTTTATAAAACAGATACATGAGATATTGGGTATTAGGGGTTTTATTTTTTGCTTTTAGCAGTTCTTTTCTAGTAGCACAAACTAAGGTTAGTGGTTATATCTATGATAGTAACAAACAAGCTGTTCCTTTTGCTAATATTGTATTTGTTAATTCTACAATTGGTACTATTACAGATGAAAACGGGAAGTTTTATATGGAATCCGGTGAAAATCATAGCAGTATTAAGGTTTCTTTTATTGGTTTTAAAACTAAGACAGTAGAATTAAAACAACGTACTACCTATAACATGGAAGTCATCCTAGAAGAAGAAGCTGCATCTTTAGATGAAGTTGTTATATATAAAGGAAAAACATCAAAAAAAAATAACCCCGCTATTGATATTCTTCGAAAAATATGGGATAACAGACGTGAAAACGGTGTCAAAAAATTTAAGCAATACAATTATGACAAATACGAGAAATTAGAATTTGACCTCAATACTATCGATAGCTCACTTATAAACAGCAGAGTTTTCAATGGAATGGAATTTATTTTTGAAGATATTGATACCTCTAGAATAACAGGAAAAACGTATCTCCCTATATTTCTTAATGAAGCGATCTCTAAAGTATATGGGGATAATGAAATTAATGAAACTAAAGAAGTTCTTAAAGGAAATAAAAATGCTGGATTTAGTAATAACCAAACACTAATAGCATTTGTAAAAGATTTATACTCTGACTATGATATCTATGATAATTATCTGAAATTTTTTGATAAAAGTTTTACCAGTCCCCTATCTAAAACTGGGGTTAGTGTTTATAATTATGTGCTTTCTGATAGTGCTTATATAGGTAACAAATGGTGTTACAATATCATATATTATCCCCGAAGAAAAAATGAACTTACTTTTAAAGGCGATTTTTGGGTAAACGATTCTACCTGGGCCATCAAAGAAATTAATCTCGAAGTGACCAAAAGCGCCAATATTAATTGGGTGAAAGACTTGTACATCGAGCAAGAATTTGATGTGCTTAATGACTCTATATTTTTAATTACTAAAGACTATTTTCAATCAGATTTTGCTTTTAACAAAAAAGAAAAATCTAGAGGAGTATATGGTAAACGGACAACGCTCTATGACAATTATAAATTTGATCAGAAAAAAGACAATAAATTTTATCGAAGTCAGGTAGATCCCTACAATCAAGATATCTATAATCGAGATGATTCTTTCTGGAAAAATGCCAGAATGGAGAGTCTAAACAAAGACGAGAAAAAAGTATATACGCTATTAGATACTCTAAAAACAGTAAAAGCCTTCAAACGATTATATAATATTGGAACCATATTAGGTTCTGGTTATGTAGAGTTTAATGGTTGGGATTTTGGTCCTTTATTTGCTACTATAGGATTCAATACCATCGAAGGATTTAGATTAAGAGCAGGAGGTAGAACCTATTTTAGCTCAAACGACAGGTGGAGAATCGAAGGCTATGGGGCCTATGGTTTTAAAGACAATAAATTTAAATATGGTATTTCTGGAAAATATCTGGTAGATAGAAAATCAAGATTAATAGTTTCTGGTGGTAATCGAAGAGATGTAGAACAACTAGGTGCCAGTCTTACAAATACCAATGATGTCGAAGGCAGAAGTTTAGCTTCTTCCTCTATTGTTTCTACTGGTGATAATACCCGATTGACTTCTATAAATCTATCTGCTTTTTCTATGCAAATAGAACCTCGAAAAAATTTTACTATCGGAGTTACTGGATCTTACAGAACACTAAGGCCTGCTGATAGAAACTTATTTAGTTTAGATTTTGTCGATGTTGATACTGGCGAACTAAAATCAGAAATAACGCAAGCAGAAATATCTACTACACTTTCTTACTATCCTGGCAGAAAAACTACTGGTTATGGAGTGGATAGAATTACGGTAAATGATGGGGATTATGCGCAACTTTTTTTGAATTATGCCGTAGGTCTTGATCATATTTTAGAAAGTGATTTTGAATATCAAAAACTACAGTTTTTCTACCGACAACCATGGAGTATTGGTGGATTTGGCGTCTTAAACAGCTCCATTGAATTAGGAAAAACCTTTGGAGATGTCCCACTTGGTTTATTAAGTGTAGTTCCTGGTAATCAAACCTACTTATCTATACAAAATACATTTCCGCTACTTAATTTCTACGAATTCGTAACTGATACTTATGCGGCAGTCCACTTAGAACATAACTTTAATGGAAGAATATTTTCTAGAATTCCACTATTACGAAAACTTAATCTAAGAGAATTAGTTGGTCTAAGAGGTGTTTGGGGAGAATTATCTGATGAAAACCTACTTTTAAGTCAACCTTCTAATGAAATATTAATAGCTCCAGATGATGAAGTGTATTGGGAATATAGCCTTGGAGTAGGAAATATTTTTAAAATCTTTAGAATTGATTTTCATTTTAGAGGCAATTACTTTGACAATCCTGATGCTCGTAAATTTGGAGTTACTGGATCGTTTGGTTTTTATTTCTAAAGAATACATACTAAAATCAGAACAGTTGATCTGTAAACAACTAACTAAAAAACTCGAAGCAAATCCAAAAAAGCTCTTTTTAATTGATGCATTTGGAGCCATAGTATCTGCATTTCTGTTAGGAATCGTATTGGTCCGATATGAATTGTTTTTTGGTATCCCAAAAGATACACTATATATCCTCGCTACACTACCCATAATTTTTGTACTATATGATTTCTACTGTTATCTAAAAAAAACCTTAGAGTATACTTATTCCTATACATAATTGCAATAATCAATATACTATATTGCTGCTTATCAATTGGGGTTTCATGCTATCATATAGAAACAATAACACATTTAGGTTGGGCTTACATCCTAATCGAAATTGTAATTATAGTAACTCTTGTTACGCTCCAATTTAGTACCTCCAAAAAATTAAAGAAAAAAGAATAGACCTATACAACTACAAACAAGGTCCCACAAACAGCTTTTAGGTTATCCACATAGTAAGATTTCATAAAAAACTTATTATTTTCTTTATAAATTTCACCCAACTCTCCCTAATTCCTATATTTGCCGACCGATAAAATAAGAAAAGAATATGAGTGTAGCAACCCACGAAAGTTTTGATGTGTTGATCGAAATACCAAAAGGAAGTCGTAATAAATACGAATATGATTTTGATATCAAAAAAATCAGATATGATCGCATGATATTTTCATCCATGATGTATCCTGCAGATTATGGCTTTATACCAGAAACCTTAGCATTAGATGGAGACCCTCTAGATGTTTTGGTGTTAGTAACAGAACCTACTTTTCCAGGCTGTGTTATGGAAGTAAAACCTATTGGTGTTTTTCATATGGCCGATGAAAAAGGACCTGATGAAAAAATCATCTGCGTACCTATTTCTGACCCAATAGCAAGTGCTCTAGCTGATCTAAAAGAGATGAATCCACATCTAATTAAAGAAATAGAGCATTTTTTTCGAGTATATAAAGATCTAGAAGAAAAAAAAGTAGCTGTCGGTGGATGGGGGGACATTGATGAGGCTAAAGAAATTATTAAAGCTTGTATACATCGCTATAAAAACATAGAAAATAGACCTGAAGGACTATTTAGCATCTATTAATTTTATACTCCAAAATATATCTAAAGCATATTATTTTTTCATTCATAATATGCTTTTTCTATTTAGATGAATTTTACTACTTTTAGCCCCTAATTAACTTAAAATATATTTAATGGAATCAAATATGATTTATATGCCGATAGTTTTGGCAATATTAGGACTTATCTATATGCTTATCAAAAAGTCTTGGGTAATGAAACAAGATGCCGGTGATGGCAAAATGAAAGAAATCTCAGATCATATTTATGAGGGTGCCTTAGCTTTTTTAAACGCAGAATATAAATTACTTGCAATATTTGTTGTTGTAGTAAGTATTTTATTAGCCATTGTATCATTTATAGTCCCAACTACACATTGGTTAATTGTAATTGCATTTATCTTTGGGGCTGTTTTCTCTGCTTTTGCAGGAAATATAGGAATGAAAATTGCTACCAAAACAAATGTAAGAACTACACAAGCCGCTCGTACAAGTCTACCTAATGCCCTTAAAATATCTTTTGGTGGCGGTACTGTAATGGGACTCGGAGTAGCTGGATTAGCTGTATTAGGATTAACAGCATTCTTTATTATCTTTTTTCACTTTTTTATGGGTGGAGAGTGGACTAATACCACAGATATGACTATAGTTCTAGAAACTTTAGCCGGATTTTCTTTAGGAGCTGAGTCTATTGCATTATTTGCACGTGTTGGTGGCGGAATTTATACAAAAGCTGCTGATGTAGGAGCAGATTTAGTTGGAAAAGTAGAAGCTGGGATACCAGAGGATGATCCTCGTAACCCTGCTACAATTGCAGATAATGTTGGGGATAATGTTGGAGATGTTGCAGGTATGGGTGCAGATTTATTCGGTTCTTATGTCGCTACCGTATTAGCAGCAATGGTACTTGGTAATTACATAATAAAAGATATGGGAGGAAACATTGTCAATGAAGGATTTAATGGAATTGGACCTATCTTATTACCAGTGGCAATAGCAGGAGCTGGAATTATTATTTCTATTATTGGAACAATGCTCGTAAAAATAAAAAACAACGATGCTAAAGAAGCTCAAGTCATGGGAGCTCTTAATATTGGAAATTGGACATCTATTGCCTTAGTAGCAGCATCTTGTTTTGCGCTATGTACATATATGCTTCCAGAGACCATGAAAATGGAATTTTTTGGAGAAGGTCTAATTAACATTTCTTCAATGCGAGTATTTTACGCAACATTAGTAGGACTTTTCGTAGGAGGAGTAATTTCTGCAGTTACAGAATATTATACAGGATTGGGCAAAAAACCAATATTAGAAATTGTACAAAAATCAAGTACAGGTGCAGGAACCAATATTATTGCTGGTTTAGCAACAGGTATGATTTCTACTTTTCCTTCTGTATTGTTGTTTGCAGGAGCTATATGGGCATCCTATGCTTTTGCAGGATTTTATGGAGTCGCTATGGCAGCCTCTGCTATGATGGCGACTACAGCAATGCAATTAGCCATTGATGCATTTGGTCCTATTGCAGATAACGCTGGAGGAATTGCAGAAATGAGTGAACAAGAACCGATAGTAAGAGAACGCACAGACATCCTAGATTCTGTTGGAAATACAACAGCTGCAACAGGAAAAGGATTTGCTATTGCATCTGCTGCACTAACGTCATTAGCACTATTTGCTGCCTATGTTACATTTACCGAAATTGATGGAATTAATATTTTCAAAGCACCTGTGTTAGCCATGTTGTTTGTTGGAGGAATGGTACCTGTAGTATTCTCAGCTTTGGCAATGAATGCTGTAGGAAAAGCAGCTATGGAAATGGTATATGAAGTACGTCGCCAATTTAAAGAAATTGCTGGAATCATGGAGGGAACTGGAAAACCAGAATATGACAAGTGTGTTGCAATTTCTACCAAAGCTTCTTTAAAAGAAATGATGTTACCTGGTTTACTGACCATAGGGTTTCCACTGGCAATTGCTTTTATTCCAATGATTTTTGGAATGGATAATAAAGCTATAGCCGAAATGCTTGGAGGCTATATGGCTGGAGTTACAGTGAGCGGTGTACTATGGGCTATATTTCAAAATAATGCTGGGGGTGCTTGGGATAATGCTAAGAAATCTTTTGAAGCAGGTGTCGAGATCAATGGAGAAATGACGTACAAAGGTTCTGATGCCCATAAAGCAGCAGTAACGGGTGATACAGTTGGAGACCCTTTTAAAGATACATCTGGACCGTCTATGAATATTCTAATTAAATTAACCTGCCTTATAGGATTAGTAATTGCTCCAATACTTGGAGGACATACTCCAGAAACGAACGTAGCATCTCAAGAAGTTAATATTGTAAAAAAAGAAACAACATCAGACATAACCGACAAAAATATTGAGGTTCAATTAGATGTGAAAAATGAAATAGCGCAAGCAGTAGTGACTATAAAAACCACAGAATATGGAGAAACCACTACCGAAATTAAAAATCTAAAAGGAACAGAACAAGAGGTTAAAAATAAGATTGATGAAATAAAATCTTCTCTAAAATAAACGGCTCCTACAATCCGAGCTCAAGAACCTCGCTTTTAAAGCGGGGTTTTTTATCTTTATGAATATGTTATTCAGAAAAAAACCATTACGAATAAATACATATCTAGGTTATGGAACCAAGACGAGGTTTCGAGCTATTGGTAGAGCATTAGAAGATGAAAATATAGATTTTAATGGAAATATAGGAACCCTAAAAACGCTTAAAAACATCTATAAACAATTCGAAAGTGATGAAATTCCTAACATAAAAGTATCCATACAATTAGAAAATGGAGATTCCTATACTACAATTACAAATGCAGAAGGGTATTATCATTTTGATGAAAAATGTAACGATCTAAGTGAATTAGAAATCTCTGGATGGATTCCATATACTGTTTCTTATGATTCTGTAAAGAGAAAAGAAATTTTACAGAATAACCTATTTAAAGGCGAAATGTTCATTCCATCAACAGAGGCAGCCTATGGAATCATTAGTGATATCGATGACACCATTTTACATACAGGGGTTGCTTCTCTGTTTAAGTGGAGAGTAATAGTAAATACTTTTTTTAAAAACTTTGACAAAAGATTACCGCTACAAGGAACTGTAGATTTTTATAAAAAATTACAATCCGGAAAAAGCAATAAGGCTATACATCCTATATTCTATGTTAGCAATAGTCCGTGGAATTTATATGACTACCTATCTGCTTTTCTTACAAAAAACACATTCCCACGAGGTCCTATTTTACTTAGGGATTTTAGAACTCCTTTTGACAAAACTCCAAAACCAAAAGTCCCTCATAAACAATCCGAAATTATAAATTTATTAACCGTGTACCCTAATCTTAATTTTATCCTCATTGGAGATAGTGGAGAAAAAGATGCTGATATTTATACGGCTATAGCTCATAATCATCCTAATAGAATTATTGCGATCTATCTAAGAAATGTTCATCATAAACGCAAAGAAAAAAGAGTACGATCACTTATCAAAAAAAATAAAGATATTCCAATTTTTTTGGTGAATACATCAGAGGAAGCAGAAGAACACGCAAGAGAATTAGGCTTTATCAATTAGGCTTAAGCTTCTAACCTCAGAGGTTAGTGCTACCATAGCATCTTGTAATTGCTTAATATTTACAGTATCAGAATTGGCATTGATATTAAAACTCAATTTACTATTCACCTCCCATAATTCTACTACTTGGTCTTTTTTTATGGTATAAGGTATATATTCAGTATTTAATGAGACTAGTGTCATTAATGACACATCATCATGCTTACGAATCTTCTTTACCACAACACTATCGTGCAATACAATAACATAAATTGAATTACTAGTAAACTCATTAATAGTAGTAACTGCCTTGCCTATCACCCACTCTTTTGGTTCTAAAACAGGTAGCATACTATCACCTTCTACCTGAAAACCTCTGTAGGTGGCATTACGATATTCTGGCAATGGAATATCAAATGCAGGTAACTGTTGATACCAATCAACATCTTGTACATTATGTGGATATCCTGCCGCTGCTTTTACATTAACGAGGACAATATTTTCATTATTCTGAGAATCTACAGTGACTACTTTAGGGAAAACATCTCCATTATGCAACTGAATTATCTTTTGTTCACTTTCTCCAAACAACCACAATGGATTTATACCAAATACTTGGAGTAATCTGGCAACGACTTTTCCAGAGATCTTAGTCTTTCCTCTTTCTATATCTGCAGTAGAATTTTTTATATTCAAAACCCTAGCAAAATCAGATTGGGTATGATGATTCTCCTCTCGGATTTGTTTAAAACGTTGAATGGTTTGGTTAGTTTTATCATCCATACAACCTATATATTTTTTATTAACATAGACTTATATACTATAATTGTGGGATAATTCCTTAACAAAGGTACATTTTTTTGGAAAATTTCCAATTTTAACACTGTTTAATTTTTATTTGATTGGAATTTTTCCATAAATTTGGAAAAATTACAAGCTAACACTCTCATTATGCCATCATCTATTATTATACATCAACCAAAATCTGAAGAAATTATCAGATATTCATTAAATAATTCTATAGAGGTCAGTATTTAAATACATATCTTTAAATCACTAAAATAGTTTATTTATGGATATTTTCAAGGGTCAAAAC
>CANLRN010000089.1 GCA_947493495.1 uncultured Aquimarina sp. | reverse complement strand
ACTCCTATCGGAAGAACAAAAATTACTATCTAAAATCTTTAACTTTTAGCTTGGGTGTCCCAGTGCGGAAGTCAGGAAAAAGCTAATGACTAAAAACTAAGTGCTTATAAATAATTAACAATTTTAAGAAGCTAAAGTTAGATGCACTAAAGTGTATAGTTTTAACTATTTTTGAGACCAATAAATCACTACATTACTAACAAATTTTACTCATATGGAAAACATTCCTTTTTTTACCAATAACACCATGGTATTTGGCATTTTATTATTATGTCTTGGTTTTGTATTCTATACTTCTTCGATCAAAACAGGTTTTTGGAGTGTTTTTTATAGGTATGTTCCTGCAATATTGATGTGTTATTTGCTCCCTGCTATTTTCAATTCTCTAGGCATTATTTCTTCAGAATGGTCTATCATAGATGCAGATGGAAATAATATTAAAAAATCGTCTGATGTATATTACATCGCAAGTAGGTTTTTATTACCTGCTTCATTAATTCTAATGACATTAAGTATAGATCTTAAAGGAATCTTTAATCTAGGTCCAAAAGCCTTAATTATGTTTATCACAGGAACGATTGGGATCATTATTGGCGGTCCATTAGCGATTTTATTAATTTCTATTGTATCCCCAGATACAGTTGGTGGAGCGGGATTCGATGCAGTATGGCGTGGATTATCTACACTAGCAGGTAGTTGGATTGGTGGCGGAGCTAATCAAGCAGCTATGTTAGAAATTTATCAATATAATCCTGACAAATATGGGGGTATGGTTCTAGTAGATATCGTTATTGCCAATCTCTGGATGGCTATACTATTAATAGGTATTGGCAAGAGTGATCGTATAAACAGTTGGTTAAAATCGGATACAACTGCTATAGAATCCTTAAAAGAAAAAATAGCCTCATATGCAGCAAGTGTAAATCGTAATCCTACACTCTCAGATTATATAATTATGTTATCCATAGCATTCACTACTGTTGGGATAGCACATTGGGGCGCAAATGGAATTTCTTCTTTTTTATCTGATAATTTTAAAATTTTTAATGACAGTAGTTCTGCATTATCCTCTTTTACTTCAACATTTTTCTGGATGATTACTATTGCTACTGCAATAGGAATCATATTATCCTATACAAAAGCAAAAAAGTATGAAGGCGCAGGTGCCAGTAAAATAGGAAGTATATTTATCTACATCTTGGTAGCCACTATTGGTATGAAAATGGACCTATCAGAAGTTTTAGAAAATCCGGGGTTAATCGCAATTGGATTTGTATGGATGACCATACATGCAGTCTTATTGATTGTTGTAGCCAAATTGATTAAAGCACCATACTTCTTCCTGGCAGTAGGAAGTCAGGCTAATGTAGGTGGAGCAGCCTCTGCCCCAGTAGTAGCTGCTGCTTTTCATCCTTCATTAGCTACTGTTGGAGTATTGCTAGCTGTATTTGGATATGTAGTTGGAACTTATGGTGCAATTTTATGTACTATCTTAATGCAAATTGCATCTGGAAGTTAGTTTTTCAACTGAATTTATAGCATCTTTGTACCTGTATTTTATAAAACAATTGTATAATGCGACACCTCTTTATCATCCTATCTATAGTACTAATAGGCTTAGGTTGTAATACCAAAAATAAGCAAGGAAATGTATCTATTAGAGGTTCTATAAAAGGACTTAAAAAAGGAACTTTATATTTACAAAAAGTAAAAGATACTATTTTGATAAACCTAGATTCGTTAGTAATAGAAGGTGATCCACAATTTACATTTCATACCGACGTACAGGAGCCAGAAATCCATTACCTGCACTTGGATAAACATGATGGAGCTCAATATAATGATCGTATTGATTTTTTTGCAGAACCAGGAGAAGTAATTATCAATACATCTCTTAATGGTTTCGAAAAAAATGTGGCTATTGTTGGTGGTAAAAATCAAATGAAACTACAAGAATTTAAAAAAATGAATCGTCGGTTTAATGATAGAAACCTAAGATTACTTAAAGAGAATTTCGAGGCTAAAAAACAAAATGATCAAGAAAAACTAATCGAAAATGACGAGATCTACAAGAGATTGCTAAAACAACGATATCTCTACACTATAAATTTTGCTATGAATAATAGAAAATTAGAAGTAGCACCATATATTACAATGCAAGAGGTATTTGATGCCAATATCACATATCTAGATACTGTAGCTAATTCACTCTCTAAACGTGTTAGAAAATCAAAATACGGCAAGCAACTCATCGAATATATCAAAAAACGCAAAGCAGAAGACGCAGAAATAGTTCAAGAAAATGAAAAAAAGTAAATAGTGTTTGCTCTGAAATAAAACAAAACCAAATTTGTAGTTTTTCTAGCTAAAATTAGAATGCAGTTGCGATTTTTACATCTTTCTAATATTCCTTACTAAATACTCTAACCCATTAACTTTTAACTCATAAATGGCTTGTAGCTGTTGCCCTAACACACCTTTGGGCAATCCTTTATTGTGGTACCAAACAATGTAATATTCTGGTAAATCAATTAAATAGCGGTCTTTATATTTGCCAAAAGGCATTTTGGCATTGGCTAGTTTTATTAAAAAATCTTTTTGTGGCTGGATATCCATTATACCATATTATTTTCCGTAATCCCTATAATACCACATTAGATTTTTTATTTTTCCCTCCCATTTTTTCTGACTCCCTTTATTTCTAGAATGATCAGTTTCGTGGTCGTATTTTTCTTGCATATTTATTCTCATTCGCTCTACCCTCTTATACATTCTATTGAGGTCTTTCTTTACATTCTTATTAGAAGTAGGGCTATAATCCTTAAATTTTTTACGAATGATTCTGGCATGTAATTCTGAGATGTCAAAATGTAATTGCTCATGGGCTAATAAATAATTTGTAGATTGACCTTTCTTAACCCAAGATAATGCAGGATAACAATAACTCTCGATCTCGTATTTTAATTTTATGTCTTCTCCATCTTTACTTACTATCGTCCATTGATATGAGATCCCTGTATTAACCGCAGAGTCAAAATTACTCTTCATATCGGGAGCACCTCGAAAATCTGACCAATCTAATTTACTTTTATCAGCATACGAAAAACGCTCTACGTAACCGTGATTAGTGAAAATTATAAATAAAAAAACAGTAAAAATTTTACTCATAATTATAATAATTATGCCCCGCTATAAAGTTGTTTTCTGTCATTAGAACTTAAAGTATCTGATATGGGGCAGGATATCATACTTTCTTCTTAAAAAATAATATTATGTCAATAAAAATGAATGTATACTATCCACTTATTAATGTTGTCAGTATTCTTTGTATAAAGCAATGTTACCCAACATATAACATTTAATATTCTCATAACAATTTTCATACCAAGAATGGTTAAATTCTTTTTTTATGCTGAAAATCAAATATTTACAATATTATTACTTTTATTTATCTCAATTACAAAGGTCTAAAAATAAAAAAAACATTCTAAAATCACTATTGATACACTCCTTATTCTATTACAGTCAATTTTAAATCATCATCAAACTTAATGATATAAGAAGCTTTATTATAGTATCCGCCTAATAGTTTTTTTGCATAATTAAATTTATTCTCTACATACTCTGTAGTGCCTTCGAATGATGCTGCGTGGTATAAATCATCGGCAGTTCCCAAACGCATTAGTATATCATATGTTATATCAAAACCTCTAACCGAATATTTATTTGGTATCGTTCCGTACTGTTTCTTATATCTAGCTACGAATGGTGTTACCTTTTTATTAGTATAGTTGTCATATTCCTTGTCGATGGATGGATAGTGCAAATGTAGCTTAGACAGGTATTCATTTTTTATACTATCGTCTTCAAATGCATCGTTCTTATCTGTTGTAAACAATGTTACTTTATGGCTTTCTACTTTGGCATTTAATAAAGTAGACACATTACTAATCATAGCCACATCATCAGATTCGAAAATTACCCAATTCAGTTTATTTTTTACAAGTACCTTATTTAGATTTACTTCATACAAATAATTTCCTTTTTCTATTTTTGCCACTTTAGCATCTGGGAACTTGGCGATCAATCTTTCTTTTACTTTTTCATGTTTTTTACCTTGCTGTGTAATAATTATAATGTTCTTATCTGTAGGGTCATTTTCTACATAAGCCATTAATTTATCTTGCAGCATGATATCGGTTGGTCTGGTCTGAAAAAAGTTACTATACAACTTAGATTCTTTTTTAGAAATTGGCGAAAAAACAGGAGTATCATATTTTTTAAGTTCTGCCGCAACAGCTTCTACATTTGCTTGATACAAAGGTCCTACAACGGCATCTAACTCATCAAAATTATTATCATTAATCACTCTTTTAATATGATTTACATTATTATTTTTTTGTGTGTCATAAACAGAAAGTTCTACACTAAGTCCTTTAGTTTTAGCCGAATCTACTGCTATTCGCACTCCTTTATAAAAATCTAGCGCAACACGTATGCCTTGTCCTTTTCTACTTTTTATAAAATCTTCGATCTCATTTCTGGCCTCTAGATTTAAGGTATCTAAACCAAAAGGCAGCATTACAGCTATCCTCTTTGTCTTAAAATTTGATAGCATATTTTCTAAATTATCAGCTTTACGTTCTGCAAAATTTATTGCCAGAGAATCCCTTGTACTTCGTTTAGGTAGTGTAATAACCATTCCAGATTTTAGGCCATCTTTCAGATAAGGATTCATACTAAATAATGAATCTGATGATATATTGGTTCGTTTCAGTATACTATAAATAGTTTCATTCTCTGGAACTTCGTATAACTCGAAAACATTGGTATCTATTTTTTCTTCTAGCGGAACAAATATGGTTGTAGGAACTATAATTTCTCTACCTATCTGAAAATCAGAATCTAAACCTGGATTTAATTGTTCTAATTGTGCAATTGTAATCCCATGTCTTCTGGCAATACTGAATTTAGTTTCTTTAGGTTTTATGATATATCGTGTAGTTGATAACAATCTATTACCTAATGTATCTGCCGTACTTACTTTTCCTTGATCTAATGAGCTATCCTCTTCGAATATAGGAATTCTGATTTTATCTCTTTTTTTTATATGTTCAGAATATAACCGCTTATTATGTTTCTTGATATCTTCAACAGTTATATTATAGCTCTTTGCTATGCTATACAATGTTTCTTTTCGCTTTTTTACTTTATACGTTTTAAAACCGACTAATTTTCGTATTTCAGGTAATGGCTTGATACTATCTAATATAGGATCACTAATCTGTTGCTCTTTGGTTCCTTTATTTTTTTCCAGTCTTCCTACTCGTAATATTTGCCCAAGGTTGATGCCATTTTTTGCTTCGGGATTTAATGTATAGAGAAGTTCTTCACTTATTTTATACTTTCTAGAAAGGTTGTATACGGTGTCTCCTTCTACTACAACATGTGTTCTATATTCTTGGTCATCAATTACAGGAATAGCTAGCACTTCTCCTTCTTTGATACCATCTTTTGCTGTAGGATTGGCTCTGAATATTTCTTCTTGTGTTGTATTGTAACGCTTTGCTATTCTAAATACGTTTTCCCCTTTAGCTACTTTATGACTTTTATATTGCTGTCCATAGGTTAAACCAACAAATAAAAGCGCAAAAACAAGCACGAATATTTTTTTCATTATTTATATTTTTATTAGTGATGCTAATAAGAATTCTACTCCCATTCTATAGTTGCTGGTGGTTTTGAACTGATATCATACACTACTCTATTAACGCCTTTTACCTTATTTATTATTTCATTAGAGGTTTTTTGTAAGAATTCATAAGGAAGATTTACCCAATCTGCCGTCATCCCATCTGTACTTTCTACAGCTCGTAAGGCTACACACTTCTCATATGTTCGCTCATCTCCCATAACACCTACACTCTGTACTGGTAATAAAATTGCACCAGCTTGCCATACTTTATTATATAATTCGTTTTCCTTTAATCCATTGATAAATATAGCATCTACTTCTTGCAAAATACTAACTTTTTCTTTTGTAATATCTCCCAAAATACGAATTGCTAATCCAGGACCTGGAAAAGGATGCCTTCCTAATAATTCAGCATCAATTTTCATAGAAGCACCAACTCTTCTTACTTCATCTTTAAACAACATCCGTAAGGGTTCTACAATCTGAAGTTTCATATACTCAGGAAGTCCTCCTACATTATGATGTGATTTAATCGTAGCTGAAGGGCCATTAACCGATACTGATTCTATTACATCGGGATATATGGTACCTTGTGCTAACCACTTTGCATCTTCAATTTGATTGGCTTCTTCATCAAAAACCTCGATAAATGCTCGTCCTATTATCTTGCGTTTGCCTTCAGGGTCACTTTCTCCTTCTAATGCGTTCAAAAAACGTACCGAAGCATCTACTCCTTTTACATTAAGCCCCATTCCTTCATATTGTTTCAGTACAGAAGAAAACTCATTTTTACGCAACAATCCATTATTAACAAAAATACAATGTAGATTTTTTCCTATCGCTTTATGCAGTAATACGGCCGCCACAGTAGAATCTACTCCCCCGCTTAGTCCCAATACTACTTTATCATTTCCTAGTTTTTCTTGTAATTCTGTTACCGTACTATCTACAAAAGAATCTGGAGTCCAATCAGGTTCTACGCCAGCAATCTTACTCAAAAAGTTATTTAACAGCTGTTTTCCATCTGTAGAATGGTAAACCTCTGGATGAAATTGAATCGCATAGGTATCTTCATTTTCGATTTTGTAAGCAGCATTAGTTACATCCTGTGTACTAGCTAACAACACAGCCCCTGTAGGCAATGATTTTATCGTATCGCTATGACTCATCCATACTTGCGAGTCTGTAGAAATATTTTCAAAGAATTTTTCTTCTGACTTGATAAATGAAAGATGTGCCCTCCCATATTCTCTTGTATTAGATGGTGCCACTAGTCCTCCACTAAAATGCGCCAAGTACTGCGCTCCATAACAAACTGCTAATAATGGTTTTTTTCCTCTAATCTGTGATAAATCTGGATGTGGAGCATCTTCATTTCTTACAGAAAAAGGAGATCCTGATAGGATAACTGCCTTAAAATCTGAAATAGTAGTCGGTATTTTATTATATGGATGGATTTCACAATACATATTTAACTCTCTTACTCTCCTTGCTATTAACTGAGTATATTGCGATCCGAAATCTAAAATAAGTACATTGTTTTGCATAGGCAAAAATAAAATTAAATTACAAGCCTAAAAATCTTGGCTTGGATAATTTTTGATTCCTCTGTTTTTTTTATAAACATTATGTTAATAGTGCTAACAAATAGTGCAGCTCTCCATATATTTATAAGAATTATGGAATATCCATTTCTAAAAAAAACATCTTACATATTTCTTTTTATTTTTTTTATTTCCTGTAAGAGCGGTCTAGATACCAGAGGTACTGCTACATATACAAGTAGTATTAATGAAGCGTCTTTTAGAGAAATCTCGCTACATCCTGGCAATACTATTAGTACTCTAAAGTTAGAAGACCACGAATCAGAATGGAAATATGATCTGACGATCCCAGTAATCGAAACGAAGAAAAAAGCTCCCTTATTTATCATACTACACGGTGGTGTAGGGAGTAAAAATTATACCAAATTCAGCAATTGTCTTGTTGTACCAGCATTAAAAGATGCTGGAGGATTTATTTTTAGTCCTTCTGGGGCTTGGCGTACCTGGACATTAAATCATTTAAAAAAAAGAATTCTTGATTTTATAGACCTAGCAAAAAAACACTGGCCTATTGATCCTCATAAAATTGTACTGGTTGGTTATAGCAATGGCTCTCTGGCTGGATGGGAATATGCCAAAGACTATCCATATATTTTTTCTGCAATGCTATTAATGGCCTCTGATTGTAAAGTCAAAGAAAAATTAGAGATTCCTATCTATGTTATCCAAGGAACTAACGATAAATTTTTCCCTATAAAAAAAGCCAGAAAGCGTGTGGCTACTGCAAAAGCATTAGGTTGTGATATTACTTATGTCGAAGCTAAAGGAAAGACACATCTCAAAGCTTGTGAATATAAAGAAATTCTCAAAGAATGTATTCCATGGTTAGAAAATTATGTCTGGAAAATAAACTAATCTAAATTTAGAAAAAATTAAATATGACTGATATTATTTTTTCTACTATCAAAGTAGACCTCACAACTGCAGCTAGTAGCCCCTCTCATCCCTTCAGGCTATGTACTTTTGCCACTTCTACAGCTACTTCTCCCAGCATACGCACTGTGGTATTAAGAGCAATAGATCAAGAGCTTAGCATGTATATATATACAGATAGAAGATCTAAAAAAGTGATGGAAATAGGACAACAAAACCAAGTAAGCTTATTATTTTATGACCCTGTAAGAAAACTACAAATCACCATAGGTGCCACCGCGCAATGTACTACGGATGATCAACTACTTAAAAAACTATGGGCCACTATCTCCCCCAAATCTAAAAAAGAGTATATGTCAAAACTACCATCGAGAGAAAAAATACAAGATCCAGAAAAGACGGAATATCATAAAGAGCAACATTTTTTTACTGTGATCAAAATAATCCCTCAAACAATAGAATATCTGCGACTAAAAAAATCTAATCATATCCGAGTACAATTCGATAAAGAAGGTGGCAATTGGAAAGGAAATTACATTACTCCCTAGTTAACTCTTTATTCTTTTATAAATTTAAAAAAACCTTCTTGGGTATCAGAAATAAGCTTGGCTATGTATAGCCCTTTAGGTAAATAAGAAACCGCTATAGCAGTATTAGCTGTTGTCACCTCTGTGCTAAGAACGCGCGCTCCACTTATCGTATAAATATATAATTCTTTTGGGAGATGAGTCTCTTCTATCGTAAAAGCCAACACTTCTTGTACAGGATTTTGTAGTATCTTGACAGCTATATTTTCTTTTTGATCTCCAATACTTAGCGTATTCCCAATTACATATTTAATCCCTTCTTCTATATGTTTAATAAAATTAGTGTTATCTATATAATCGCTAGCATTATGTCCTAATGCGGTATAAAAAGATCTACCTCCACCGTACTCTTTATACCAAGAAATGGGTCTGGCCTCGTCATAATCATTTGACCCTGTTGCCTCGACCATTAAAAGATTTATATTTCCAGCAAACAATTGTCCACCGTTATTTTTCCAATAATAATACTCCTCAGATTTGTTCCAAGTATCACCTACATTTCCTAAAAAATTAACCGTAGGATGTCCACTTACTATCTCCATATCTGCATTAAAATTATTCCGAGTATGATTAGGATTCGTCTGGATAATTGCACCTACTAGCTCATTATAAAAAAACCAACTACGATCACGATAAGTATCTGTAGCGGCATGAATCCCTAAAAAACCACCGCCACCGGCTATAAAATCTTCAAAAGCCTGACGCTGATCAGCGTTTAGTAGATTATTCCCACTAGTATTAAGCCAGATAACTGCATTATAATTCGAAAGGGTATTAGTTGTAAAATCATCTGGATTTTCAGTAAAATCTGTATCCCACAGCCCATTGGTATTTCCAAGATCTGTAATCATCTGTTTACCAGCATCGATCGCTCCAGCATGTCGAAACCCATTGGTTTTGGTAAATACAAGTACTTTTTCTTGTGCAGAAACAGCAGCCAGATAGGAAAAAAACAGGCTTATTAAAAAAATTTGCGTTTTCATTAGGTATGCTTTAGTATCTTAACGCTTTTACTTCGCCAAAATTATAAAGTCACTCTGTAATGGATTGAGATAAGATATGAGTGTTGGGATCAAGTCTTCGCCATACTCCAGATAGAGTTCAGAGAAATTAGTGTTTCGTTCTTGAAGACTTTGATTAGGAAACAGTTCATTCTGGATATCGGTCAATCGCTGCACCTGATCTTTTAGTTTTCGTTTCTGGGCTTTAAGCAGCCGTTTTTCTAACGCATCCAAGCCTCTAAGCTGTTTTTTTTCTTGTGCTTTAACGGCATTTATAAAGGTAACATCTGTTTTCTCAGCTATTGTATACATAGATTTAAACTGCTCCTTGAGATGCGTGCGTTGCAGATCAAAATCGATGTCTATATTAGATACCTGTCTAACTTTGCGGTTGATCAATTCATGTTGTTTCAGAAATAATTCCTCATTAGTGATCGCTAATCTCTTTATTTTTTCTGCTTGCTTCTTTGTTTGAAGCAGTACAGAATTACGCAATAACAACATAGGAAAAAGAATATCTACAGCCTTAAAATACTCTTTTAGCTCCAGCCAATATGCCAATTCTCCTCCACCTCCAATATAACAGAGGTTAGGTAAAATAACTTCTTGATACAGTGGGCGCATCATTACATTAGGGCTAAATCGCTCTGGAAACTCCGAGAGCTCTTGTAGTATTTCTTTTTTGCTCCAGGAAATATCAGTATTGTTTACCGTATAGTCTCCTTGAGTTTCGATAATTCGTTCTCGGATTCCTGCTGCCAGATAAAAAAGATTAATCTCTCTTGGGTTTACCTGTATTTTATATCCTTTTTCTTGTAGTTTTTCTGCTTGGGGCACTACATGCGTATAAGAGATTTGCTCTGTAAGTTCTCTTTTGACATAAGGGGTAAAAAGTTGTTTTAATTCTCGGTCATCAGCATCTATGATAACCAGACCATATGCTCCAAATAATTCATTGGCTAGATAACGGGTAGCATCTGCGAAATTTGGATGTTTAAGGTAAGCTTCTTCAAAAAGGAATTTTAGTTGTTCTGCATTTTTTCCTTTCCCAATTTCCGAAGAAAAAATCTCAAAAACCTTATCCAATCCTTCGGTATCAAAAACCCCTACTGCTCCCCCATCTTTACGATTCCATTGTATTTTTTTACCCTTAAAATTAAAATAATTGATCTCTTCAAAATCATGATCCTCTGTGGCCATCCAATAGATGGGTACAAAATCATATTTGGGATATTTTTCCTTAAGAATTTTAGTGAGATTTATGGTAGAAATAATCTTGTATAAAAAATAGAGTGGCCCTGTAAAAAGATTGAGCTGATGTCCTGTAGTGATTGTAAATGTAGTGTCTTTTTTTAGCAGTGCTATATTCTCCAAAGTCATATCAGATGTAGCAACTTTTTCATATTGTTTAGATAACGCTTCTGATAAAACGATTCTATTCTTATCAGGGAATGAGTGTTCTTTTTCTTTGATCTGATGTTGAAAATTCTCTAATTTCGGAAATCGATGATAAAATTCTTGTAGTTCTGGATTTTCGTCTAAATACTCACAAATAAAAGAAGAGAAGTAATTTGTTTTTCTAAACGGAATACAGTCACTTGGCATAGGGTTCTTTTTTAGTCGATAAATATACGGCAGATTGTAATTCAAAATCCTAAATTTTAGTTAATACAATACATATCCTAAATTTTAGTAGGTATTTTAACTCACACTAAAATTTTATCAATGAAAAGAGTATTATTAGCTATCTTGGTCGTACTAACGACCTTAACTTACTCTCAGAATAAGCTTCAATCACCATCTGTATTTTTAGGATATGAAATAGGAAATCAATTTACACGTCACGCTGATATTGTTGGATATTTTAAGCATCTAGCTGACAACTCCAATTTGGTTACCTATCAGACCTATGGTACAACTAACGAACGAAGATCGCTTACTTATGCGATTATAACGAGTCCTGAAAATCAAAAAAATATCGAAAGCATACGAACTGATCATCTTAAAAACGCTGGTATTATCCAAGGCAATAGTAGCCCAAATACTGCTGTTGTATGGCTCAGTTACAATGTACATGGTAATGAGGCCTCTAGCTCTGAAGCTGCTATGCAAACAGCTTATGAGTTGATTACCCAAAAGCAAGAATGGCTTAAGAATACCGTTATTATTATAGATCCTTGCGTAAATCCTGATGGTAGAGATCGATATGTAAATTGGTATTATCAAACAAAATCCACTCCCTACAATACAGATCAGAATGCCTCAGAGCATCACGAGCCCTGGCCAGGTGGAAGACCTAATCACTATCTTTTTGATCTTAATAGGGATTGGGCTTGGGCAACACAGATAGAATCCTCGAGTAGATTAGTAGCGTACAATCAATGGATGCCACATATTCATGTAGATTTTCATGAGCAAGGGATCAATGAACCTTATTATTTTGCCCCAGCGGCAGAGCCTTTTCATGAAATCATCACCCCCTGGCAAAAGGAATTCCAGACACAAATCGGAAAAAACCATGCAAAGTATTTTGATGCAGAAGGCTGGTTGTTTTTTACGAGAGAACGTTTCGATCTTCTATATCCTAGTTATGGAGATACCTACCCTACCTTTATGGGAGCTATTGGTATGACCTATGAACAAGCAGGTCACGGGCGTGCTGGATTAGGCATACAAACCGATGAGGGATATATACTGACATTAAGAGACCGTGCAATGCACCATACCACTACAGGTTTATCTACGGTGGAAATGGCTTCAAAAAACACAACAAAACTAAATACCGAATTCAAAACATTCTTCGAAAATTCACAGTTGACATATAAAAGTTATGTATTACAAGGCACATCAGATCGCATCCAAGCGCTAACTACGCTATTAGATAAACACCAAATAACATATGGTTTTACTAGCGCCAATAAGGTAACGGGATTCAATTTTAGAGAAAACAAATCTGGTAGCATACAAGCAAAAAATGCGCTAGTAGTACCTACTACACAACCAAAAGGAAAAATGGTAAAAGTCTTGTTTGAACCTAATGCAAAACTAAGCACGCCCTTGACCTATGACATTACAGCTTGGAGTATCCCGCATGCATATGGATTAGAGGCGATCGCTTCTACTTCAATAATCCCAACAAATGGAAATAGAAAAAACGATTCGACAAACAATACTATAAACTCATCTGGAGCTGGATATATTTCTAAATGGGATAGTGTAAAGGATGCGGCTTTTCTTGCAGAACTATTACAAAATACGATTAGAGTTCGATTTAGTGAAAAAGATTTTAGTAACAATGGACAGAAATTTAAAAAAGGAAGCTTGATCATTACCAAAAGTGATAATCGTGCTACTCAAAACTATGATCAAAAAGTAATTGATATTGCCAATAAACACAAGCGCCAATTAACTGTTGCTATCTCTAGTTTTTCTACTAACGGAATCGATTTTGGTTCTCCAGATGTAAAACTAATTAATAAGCAACGCATCGCTGTGCTTAAAGGACAGCATACCTCATCGCTGAGCTATGGTAGTATTTGGTATTTTATGGAACAACAACTACACTACCCTATCACTGCTATAGATACTGATTATTTTAAGAAAACTGACCTCAAAAAGTATGATGTACTCATTCTTCCTAATGGAAATTACGACACTTATTTTGATAAAAAAACTGTAGACAAGTTAAAACTGTGGATCAGCACTGGTGGTAAAGTAATAGCGATGAGCAATGCGGTAAAAATATTTGCTGATAAAGAAGATTTTGATCTAAAAAACAACGCAGCTCTCGAGAAGAAAAAAGATACTATCCCAACTATAATCCCTTATAACAAGCGAGAACGAGAACACGTAAAAAATACTATTACCGGAAGTATTTTTAAAACAAAAATAGATACTTCGCATCCATTAGCTTTTGGGTATACTGATACTTATTTTAGTTTAAAATTAGGGAATAATTCCTATAAATTTTTACAAAAAGGGTATACTGTTGGCTATATAGAAGAGCCTATGAATGTATCTGGTTTTTCTGGTAAAAATGCATTTAAAAAATTAAAAAACTCTTTGGTTTTTGGCGAAGCCAGAATTGGTAGTGGTAGTATCATCTATATGGTTGATGATCCTTTATTTAGAGCCTTCTGGGAAAATGGAAAGCTATTTATGGCCAATGCCCTATTTTTTACCAATAACAACAAATTTAGATTATGAAATAGATTCTAAAAATAAGGGATACCTATCGAAATGATTCGTTGAGATTTCATCTCCCATAAGGTAAACAAGCCGGATCGATGAAGATAAAATAAAGAACAAACCCACTATAGACTGAAATCCCATAGGTTTCTTAAATCTGACTAAAGTCAGCTACATGGATATCAGCTTATAGATGTACAAAAGTGCATAGTTTTAACTATTTTTGACACCAATAAACAGATGAACAATTCATCAATATCAATAATTAGGGCGTTTCCACTAAGGTGGTCGGGCTATCCGCTATATCTCCAATATCCATTGGAGGATGCCGCTACTATCCCTAACGCAAAAAACACAAATCAATATTATGATGCTACATATATCTAAAACTAGTAAACTATTTGCAATCTGCTCATTGATTTTCATTACAGGTTGTAATCAAAAGAAAAAAATTGTGGACACTACTACTCTAGAAGAAAAAACAACAAATATTTTATTAAAAGAATGGACAGGTCCATATGGAGGAACTCCTGCTTTTGATCAAATAAAAATTGCTGATGTTAAACCAGCTATAGAAAAAGGCATGGAGTTACATCTAGCAGATATCGACGCTATTGTTACTAATTCAGAGCCTCCAACTTTCGACAATACCATCATTCCATTAGAAAAAGCTGGTTCAGTACTCAATAGAGTATTTACCTATTATGGGATTCTAAGTAGTAATATGTCATCACCAGAGTTTAGAGAAATACAAAAAGAAATGGCTCCAAAACTATCTGATTTTCGCTCTAAAATATCTCAAAATAAAATTCTGTTTCAGCGTATTAAAGCAGTCTATGATAAAACTCAAAAACAACCATTAGAGGCTGATCAGCAAAGAGTAGTACAATTGACCTATGAGCAGTTTGCTATGAATGGTGCTGAATTAGATGTAGAAAAAAAGAAACGTTATGCCGAAATTAACAAAGAGTTATCCAAATTGTATACTAATTTCTCTAACAACATATTAGCAGATGAAGAAGGATACGTAACCTATCTCACCAAAGAGCAATTAGGAGGGTTATCAGAGTCATTAATCAAAGCATATGGCAAAGCTGCTGCTGACAAAGGGCAAGAAGGCAAGTATGCCATAACCAATACACGATCGTCTATGGATCCTTTTCTTACCTACTCCACGGAGAGGGAATTACGAGAAAAAGTATGGAAGAACTACTACTCCAGATGTGATCACGGAGATGATAAAGACAACAAAACAACTGTTGCCAAAATTCTACAACTAAGAAAAGAACGAGTAGCATTATTAGGATATGATAATTATGCAGATTGGCGATTACAGAACAGAATGGCCAAAAATCCTGAAAATGCTATGGAATTAATGAATGCTGTATGGCCAGCAGCTATTGCTCGTGTACAAGAAGAAGTGGCAGATATGCAAGCTATAGCTACTACTAATGGAGATAAAATTACTATCGAGCCTTGGGATTATCGATATTATGCCGAAAAAGTAAGAAAGAAAAAATACGCTCTTGATTCTGATCAAGTAAAACAATATTTACAGCTAGATAAGCTTAGGGAAGCCATGTTTTTTGTGGCAGGAGAATTATTCAACTACAAATTTACTCCTGTTACAGGTGATACGGTGTCAGTATTCCACAAAGATGTACGTGTATGGGAGGTCAATGATAAAACTTCTGGAGAGCATATAGGATTATGGTATCTGGATCCTTTTGCTAGAACCGGAAAACGCTCTGGAGCTTGGGCTACAACATATAGAAGCCATACTACTTTTGATGGCAAAAAAACAGTGCTTGGGTCTAATAACTCTAATTTTGTAAAACCAGCCCCTGGAGAACCCGTTTTAATATCATGGGATGATGCTACTACTTTTTTCCATGAATTTGGTCATGCTTTGCACTTTTTCTCATCAGAAGTACGATATCCAACACTTAATGGAGGAGTACGAGATTATACAGAGTTTCAGTCTCAATTATTAGAACGTTGGTTATCGACCGATAAAGTGATTGATACCTACTTAGTACATTATAAAACTGGAGAACCTATGCCAAAAGCATTAGTAGCAAAAATAAAAAAAGCAGCTACTTTTAATCAAGGGTTTGCTACGACAGAATATCTGGCTTCAGCTCTGATGGATATGAAGTTTCACTTAGCAGACCCATCAAATATCAATGTAGATAAGTTCGAAAAAGAAACATTAACCGCATTAAACATGCCAAAAGAATTAGTAATGCGCCATCGTACTCCACATTTTGGACACGTATTTTCGGGAGAAGGATATGCAACGGCTTATTATGGGTATATGTGGGCAGATGTATTAACATCTGATGCAGCAGAAGCTTTTGCCGAAGCTCCAGACGGATTCTATGACAAAGAAGTTGCAGCTAAATTGGTAAAATATCTTTTTGCTCCAAGAAATGCAATGGATCCTGCCGAGGCCTATAAATTATTTCGTGGTCGTGATGCAAAAATTGAAGCTTTGATGAGAGATAAAGGTTTTCCTATTACTAAAAAATAACAACATCAAATGGTAGTAAAAAAAGAATGATTTAACAAGCACGCGTCTGTTATTTATAGCTACTAATACCGTTTTATAAACAATCGCGTCCTAAACGATTAAAAAAGAGAAAGGGAAATTTGTTCCTCAAAGTTACCTTTGTGGAGCAACACAAAAA
>CANLRN010000088.1 GCA_947493495.1 uncultured Aquimarina sp. | reverse complement strand
CAACCTTACAATCAGCTTATTAAAATTTAGTTAGATGGAATGCATTAAAAAATCTATTGCGTCTTATGATCTACTGCGAATACTAACGTAAACTGTATTTTTTAATTTAACCATACGGTGCTATGCTAAAATTATGAAAACACTAGTATTCATTGTATATCATTGATTCATAACGAAGTTCTAACGTAATCCGGGTTAAAATAAAACAGATATCTAAAATGAGTTAAAGATTTCTAAAAAACAATCTTTAACATGTTCTAAAGCCACAAATATTACATTAATTCCTATATTTGAAATATGAAAAAAAACATTTGGAAAAATAGTATTCTTCTTTTTTTTCTTTCTACGTTTCTATTTCTTAGAATAGGTAATCTTCATGTTTTTTCTCATATTTCAGATGATAGTGATGATCAATTACATTGTGAGCTTTGTGAAATAATAGCAGCTTCAAATGATCTTACACCTTATACTAGCGATGTTTTTGAAGCAGTAGTACAAAACTCTGAAATCAGCATTTCAGGGCATAAGGCAAATTTTTGCTACGAACCATCTAACTACAGTATTACACTTCCTGAAAGTGTATATAACAAACCTCCTCCGGCACTTTAATCTAGAGCTATATTATTTATTTTTTTATGTAATCTATCGATACACTATATCCTAGTGCTATTGTGGTATGATATCGTGAAACATAAAATAATAACTCAATCTTTTCTATTAGAAAACTATATTTCAAGTTTTTCTAATCTTCCAAATTTTTCTCATTACTAAAAAAGGTTTTCTATCATTTTTTTGGAGAACCTCATTATTTAGGCTTACGTTAAATACCATCATAAATAATTTAAAATTTACTATGATTACTATAAAAGAAATTGAAAATACCCAAAAAATATGGGGACAAGGAGTTGTTCAAATAGGGGCACTTCTAGCAGATAAATCGGCATGTGAAACGTATACGAAAAACTTCGTAAATGATCTATATGACTTCGACAACAAAGAAGTATTATTTAAACCTACTAAAGCTGCAATTGATCAGTTTAGAATTACCAAAGAAGGAGCCATTTCTTATTTCATTGGCGGAAATTCTAAATTCTCTGAAGATAAAGGTTTCGCTCTTCAACCTTGGACACAAGTTAGGTTTGAGAATGCTGCCTTGATATTAGAGGAAAATAGAGCATTAGCCATGGGAAATTATTTTTTTACTGATACAAATGGACAAGACAACAAGGTTGAATATAATTTTGGATACCGTAAGGATTCTAACGGGAAATTAAAAATAGATGTGCATCATTCATCCTTACCATTTAACATAGCAGAAAGTATATGACTTTTAGTAAATTAAAATCTGGCAACTGTCTGTTTCTGATTTGCCCAACGGACCATATAGAAGATGTTTTAAGACAAGCTTGTAGTACTGAAGCATTCTTCTATACTGCCCTTGGGGCTAATTTTAGGTGGGATATAGATACTCAGCAAAACCTAATCTCAATAATTAAAAATCAAAACATTACTCAAGTTATTTTTATAACAAAAAACACCAATCTGTTTTATAGAGAAGTACTTGAACCAGAAACTGAGCCTTTTTTTAATGTTACTGAAACATTGTTACAACTGGATAAAACATTACCTGATTACTTCTTAGATCAAAGCCATCCTATTTTGAGAATAATGCTTCTGGCATCTAGACATTTACAAAAGCAACAAAAATACTTGCTAGAAACTCCGATACTAGGAAAAACTTTAAAACACAATAAGGTTATTACCAAAACCTTTGTATATCACCCTAGTAGTCATTTTTTTTATCCCCCAAAAATAGTCGAAAATAAGGTTCTCTTATATGGTAAATTATCACTTAACTAAAAATTAGATAGTCACCTTATCCAAAAATAAATATTATCCAAATAATTAAAAAACAATACTCATGAAATTCTATCAGATATTACTTCTCGGATGTATAGTACTATTTTCAACATCATTTAGCAATTCACACCCCATAAAGATAACTTCATCATTAATTCAATCTTATCCAAAGGATAATGTTCTAGAAGTAGAATGCAGAGTCTTTATTGATGATTTTACTTTTAGTATGAATGATACATTCACTAAAAACTTTAATGCATCAAGCTTATCCAAAGAAGATATAGAAGGAATTGAAAGCTATTTTGAAAAATATTATAAGATATTCATTAATGATAAAATATACACTCTTAGCTATACTTCATCAGAAGTTTTTGAAGAATACAATGTATTATCAATTAAGTTTTTTAACAAGATTCCGGTTATAAAAAAGGGAGATCAAATTTGTATTGAAAACACGCTTTTTTTTCAAGAATTTGATTTTTTACAATCAAATAGAATGACTGTAAGAATACCTCCTTTTATTTCAGAAGATTACTACGAAATTACATCACTAGACAAACCAATAACTCTTAATTTATAATATTCTCATACCAGATGGACAATTTAAGTTCTTTTTTTATTAATGGATGGCATCACATAGTGGATATCAATGCATACGATCATTTATTATTTGTAATGACGTTATGCGCTGCTTTTAAACTAGAGCAATGGAAACAGATATTAGTCATCATTACTGCTTTTACTATTGGGCACAGTGGAACTCTTATTCTAAGTGCTTTGGATATCATCCCAGCAAATTCCAAACTTATAGATATGCTTATTCCTTTTACCATAATGATAACAGCATTTGCAAACATTATCAATTACAATAAACACGGTAAGTTTTCGGACACTAAAGTAAAATATAGTATCGCCTTAGTTTTTGGATTAATTCACGGATTAGCGTTTGCCAGCAATTTTAAATTTATGCTATTTAATGATAGTATTATTATGCCTTTATTAGCATTTAATATTGGGATCGAGGTCGGTCAATTATTTATTGTACTCCTTTTTATGCTTGCCTTATGGATATATACTCAATTCATTAGAGGAGGACATTTAAAGTGGAACCTGTTCATCTCGGGAGCTGGTTTTGGGATTGCTGCAACTATCTTATTAAATGCATTTAATGATTTACAATAATAAACCACGTTCCCCAAAAGTTTTTTAATATGTTTAAACGAATAGCTGTTTTCTTAATTCTTTCGATTTCCTTTGGCTCTTGCAATACACAAGAAAAAAAAGAAGAATCTGAGGTTGCTATCGATCGAAAAAAAATTGATGCAACTTTTAATAAGGATGTATCTAAATTACTATTAGATCATTTATACGTAGTTGTCGATAGCATCACTTATGAAAGATTGATAAAAAACAATACTTGGAAAAACAAATATGCTTCTATAGATCAGGGGCTCCCAGACTTTGCTCCTGTACATCATAACACATCCACTTGTTATTTGCGAGGGCATCAGCATTATATTGAAATTTTAAGCCCAAAAAACCGTTATAATGAACCCATAGGAAAAAGCGGAATTGGTTTCTCCCTAAAAAATAATGACGAGCATTTTCATTTGGGTGTTAAACCTAAATTAAGAGTGACTAAAGACTCATTTCTTTATGCTACGGAAACTGTAGAGATGTCTATAGGAGATCATAACGAGACATGGTTTAAGGCTTTTTATACACCTAGTCCAGGAACATCTTTACACACTTGGTACGGTTTTTACAATCCAGCTTTTCTAGATGAGCTCAACGGAAAGAATCATACCACATACTCGCGAGAAACGTTCCTTGAATCTACGTATACAGATCAAAAATTGTTTAACGGAATTAAAGAAATTCATCTAAGTTGTATCCCAGATGATTATCGCCGTGTAGCTCAAGAACTGAGGCATTTAGGCTGTAAACTTTTAGACAAAAATGGAACTATACTTACCATAGCTAGTGGTGATATCACCATTAACATAGCGCCTTCTAAACAAGTCCCATACAGTCAAATTACAAAAATAATTTGTCGATTAAATGAGAAAGACAACAGTATTACCCAATCAGGAAACCTTACCATTACCAATAAGGGTACTGAATCTATTTGGAACTTTATCAATTTGTATAACAATAATCCATAAAAAAGAATCTAATATTATTTAAAATTAAAACAAATGAACAAAAAAACTCATTATCAAATCATTGCAACATTCTTGTTATTTTTTGTTATTATATCTTGCAAACAAGAGAAAAAAGCTACAGAAACTATCAATAAACCTGAAACAGAAATCCCCGAGGAAGTAGTGCAACCTAAAATTATAGTAGAGAAATTAGAAGGTTCTCCTACATATGCTGATGCCACACTTATTCTGGATACTTCCAAAGAAATAATTGCTAAAAAATCTGGAGAGATGGATTTTTCCTTTAACGTAGAAAATTACGAATTAGGTGCGCAAACTAAAGGCCCCAATGCGCAAAAGCTAGCAAATTCTGGAAAAGGGCAGCATATTCATTTTATTCTGAACAATCAACCCTACTCTGCACACTATGAACCAAGTTTCAAAAAAGAAGTTCCTGATGGCATTCATCATCTAGTTGCTTTTTTAAGCCGCTCATTCCACGAATCCGTAAAGAATGAAAACTCTGTAGTTGTTCGTAAACTCATAATCGGAGAAAAACCTGAGGATAAATTAAGCCTTGATATGGAAGCACCAACACTAATTTATAGCAGACCTAAAGGTGAATATACTGGAAACGGTACAAAAGAAGTATTACTAGACTTCTTTGTTCTAAATACAAAACTTTCTAAAGAAGGAAATAAAGTTCGTGCAAAAATTAATGGCGAAGAGTTTACAATCACAGAATGGGTTCCTCACGTTATCAAAGGGCTTCCGATGGGAGAAGTTACTATTCAATTAGAATTAGTTGATGAAGCGGGAAATTTAATTCCTGGACCATTTAACCAAGTAACTCGTAAGATCACATTAAAAAACTAAGATTGAAAACAAAATAACAAAGCCAATGAAAAAATTACCTGTAACTGTATTGAGTGGATTTCTAGGCGCAGGAAAAACTACCTTGTTAAATCATATTTTACACAATAAAGAAGGATTAAAAGTCGCTGTCATTGTCAATGACATGAGTGAAATCAATATTGATGCGCAGCTCGTTGAAAATGAAAATACCCTCTCTAGAACCGAAGAAAAACTCGTAGAGATGTCTAATGGTTGCATATGTTGTACCCTAAGAGAGGATCTAATGATAGAGGTAGAAAAATTAGCCAAAGAACAGCGCTTTGATTATTTGATTATAGAAAGTACTGGAATTTCCGAACCTATTCCTGTAGCACAAACGTTTAGTTTTGCCAGTGATGATGGACAACTAGATTTAAGTAAGTTTAGCTATGTAGACACTATGGTTACGGTTGTAGATGGTTATAATTTTCTAAAGGATTTTTCTAGTCCACAATATCTAATAGATAGAAAACTCACTAATATCGAGGGAGATGACCGTACTATTGTTAACCTACTAACTGATCAAGTAGAGTTTGCCAATGTAATTTTATTAAATAAAGTAGACTTGATAACGGAATCAGAATTGAGGAATTTATATGATATTATCCATAAATTAAATCCAAACGCTCGCGTTATCCCTACTCAAAATTCTCAAGTATCAATACGCGAAGTAATTGACACAGGTTTGTTTGATTTTGAAAAAGCAGAAGCATCAGCAGGATGGATACAAGAACTCGAAAATGAGCACATCCCCGAAACCGAAGAATATGGGATTGGTTCTTTTGTTTATCGAAAATGTAAGCCCTTTCATCCTCAGCGTTTTTTAGAATTTGCAACGGATCACTTCCCATCAAATATTATCCGTAGCAAAGGATTATTTTGGCTTGCCTCTCGCCCCAATCAAGCTCTTATATGGGGTTCTGCGGGAGGTTCACTCAAAACAGATCCAGCTGGAGTTTGGTGGGCTTCGATGCCTTTTAGTGAACGGATCAGTTATGCTTCATTTTTAGATAATCAAAAAATGATCGAAGCTGACTGGGATGTTACTTTTGGTGACCGTAAAATCGAACTCGTATTTATTGGTCAAAACATTGATGTTGATCTGGTCACTAAACAATTGGATGATTGTTTGATCACAGAATCAGAACTTGACGAATGGAAAAAGGGAGCATTTGCTGCAAATGATGATTGGCCGATTCCTAATTACGAAGCATCATCTGTCTAATGGAGATACCATAAGGTGTGAAATAACAATAAATCCGGTTAGCTAAAAGCTAACTGGATTTATTAATAATTATAATTAGAATTTTATACAGCCACAGCAGTCCCATCTGAAGTTTTATTTTTTTGGCTATCAAAATAAAAATCTATTCTCCCAAGATACAAACCGTAACACCCGACCTGATTTACGAGCACATTTTTATCTTTTCTATTTTTTACTACTGTTGGTTCTTTAAGAAAAGTATGTGTATGCCCACCTATAATTAGATCAATATTTTCTGTAGCTCTTGCAAGACTTAAATCACTCACTTTATTTGGTTCATCTTTATAATCATATCCTAAATGAGACAAACATATAACTAGATCACACTTTTCTTCGTTTTTTAATATAGCACTCATATCCTGAGCAATCTCTATTGGATTAAGATATTTTGTTTCCTTATATAGCTCCTGCATAACAAGTCCTTCTAATGCGATCCCTAAACCAAATATTCCAATCTTAATAGAATCCTTTATTATTATTTTATATGGTTTTACAAACGTATCCATAACTGTATTGGTAAAATCATAATTCGCAGAAACAAAATTAAATTTTGCATAAGGCAATTGCGCATGCAATCCCTCAATCCCATTGTCAAAATCATGATTCCCTATAGTAACTACATCATATTTAAGCATACTCATTAGCTTGAATTCTAGCTCACCTCCGTAAAAATTAAAATAAGGAGTTCCCTGAAAAATATCTCCTGCGTCTAATAACAAAGTATTTGGATTCTCTTTTCTTATATTTTCGATAATTGTAGCTCTTCGAGCCACTCCTCCTTTATTAGAATTTCTACCATCATTTGGACCAAAAGGATCTATATGACTATGTACATCATTTGTATGTAAGACCGTTATTTTTTTCGCTTTGCTTGCAGAAAAAGAAGATAAACCTACACCTCCAACTGTTAACAAACCTGTCATTAATGCAGAATGTTTTACAAATTCTCTTCGTTTCATTTCTATATTCAATTAGTTGGTTTGTATAAATCTATCATCAATCTTAGCTGCAATGGTATCTACTTTTGAAAAATAGTCAATCATTGCATTCCTAATTTTATAATTTAATTTATGCGCTTTTCCTACTTCTTTAAAAAAATACATCTTATCCCCTCCATTGTATAAGTAGTCATTCGTAGCCACAAAATATAAATTTTTATCCTCGATTTCATTATTATTAATCAAAGCTTTTATCACATCATAATTTTTATCTACAGTAAGTTTTAATCCCGAAATAGGATGTGCTTTTCTAGATTTTTGTAAATAAGCAATCAGTTTCTTGATATGAACACCTTTCATTTCCACAACTATGATACTATTTTCAAAAGGCATTACCTGATAAGCAGTACGTGCCGTAACAGTCCCTTTTAGTATCGGCGCCCGAATACCGCCGTGATTTAATAACACCATATCAATGGTGTTATTAGTCTTTGACATAAAAAAAGGATTGGCTTGTTCTAATACGATATCGGCCATTAAATTACCAATAGCTGTATTAAGGTTTCCATCGTTTTTAGAATACGTCTCAGGTGCATATGCCAAAGCACTATCTAATGTTTTATTTACGTGTTCCTTATATGGTTTTATAAAAGCCTCGATATCTGCATTATTAGGAATAGAATCATTGATTTCAATTCGTACTCCCTCCACTTTGACAAGATGTTCTTTTTGTTGACAAGATGTGAGTAGTATACACGGAAATAAAAAGAGACTTTTATACATTATATTCTTTAGTACGCTACTATGATATATTATCTTATCCATGTATTGTATACCTTTTATTAATCTTTTTCTCTAAACAGCTAATGTATAGTTTTAATTCTAGTCACTGCACTAATTTCACTGTTGCTTCTTTTAATATATAATTACAGTGATCTACATCATCTGCATTTAGTTCTAATATTCCAACAACTACTATCACCTGATCTGTTTTATATTTTGGTTTGTTTTTAAAATTAACTTCTATAATTGTTTCAGGACCTGCTCCGCCACAGAAAAAACAAGAAGACATAGGATTCCTGGAAACCATATAAAAACCTTCTTTATAAGAAAAATCTAAGAAATAACCTCTGATACTAATTTTGGATCCTTCATAAGATTGTATATTAGGTCCAAATGTTGGTTTCATAAAATACTCATCATAGTGTACGTTATAGACATCATGAAAACTAACATCTGCAAAGCCATCCCAAGATAACTTTTGCTGAGCAAAAAGATGGAATGGCATGCTTATGAGGATAAGTAATATATATACTTTACGCATCGGCTAAAATTTTAGAAATATTTAATTTAAATAAAGAATAAGATGCCAAAATCGTAGCGAGTATCGTTGTAAAAAATACTATAATGAATATAAAAAACTCTTCAGTATCAGGTAAACTTATCCCCAAATAATAGGTATATGTATCTGAAGCTAATTTTGAAAATAAAAGAAGACCTAATCTTCCTAAAAACCATCCTAAAATAAACCCTACTACAGATAAAAAAAGTGCTTCTAGAAAAACTAATTTTAATAATTGAAAAGTAGTAGCTCCATATGTTCTTAATAAAGCTAATTCATGTTTTCTTTCTCTCACAGTTTTTATAAGGCTAATAAATATACTTAATGCTGCTACAAAAAGTATTGCAATAGCAATGCTATTAATAGTCTTAAAACCAACACCTAAAAATTTTAATAATCGATCTATTTCTAATTTTGGAAATGCTGCTTGTAATGAACTATTTTTATTGATCGACCTAGAAAGTTGCAATGCCCCAATAGGATTCCTGAAGTTTAACAATAGCGCTGTAATTTCTTTATGTTCTTCCTGTTCCTCATGTCTTTCTTGTTCTTCGTGGTCTACATGTTCGTGAACCTCCCAAATACTCTCAAGATTTGTAATAATAAGATGATCCACCACCGTTCCTGTAGGAGCCAAAATACCAGTTACTGCAAAAGGTTTTTCGTCATGGACATCAATCTCATTTTGTACTAATCCATGAGAACCTAAAAAAGTATTTCCAATACTAAGGTTCAGATTTTTGGCTGCTCCACTACCCAATACAGCTTCAAAATTTTTTGTGTTTAATTTCCCTTCTTTACAAGTAGCACCGTATTTATGTAGATATTGATTAGAAGTCCCCAGAATCTTATACCCTTTATAATTATCCCCATAAGAAACAGGTATAGCTTCCTTGATCATAGGATTTTTACGTATCCTTAAAGCTTCATCTAGAGATATATTTCCAGTTGGGTTATCTACATGGAGGATAGTTGATAATACCAATTGCAAAGGACTGCCTTTTGCGCCAACTACCATATCAAATGGTTTACTGTTTTTCTCTAGATGATGATTAAGCTGCTTACTTATTTGTAAAAGAAAAGTAGCTAACAAAATGCTCAATGCTAAAAGCAAGATACTAAGTATAGTATTTAGAGGCTTTGAAACGATATTTTTGAAAGCTAAGTATATCAATTTTATAAAATTATGTGTTTATCAAAATGTGATTTAACTCTTTGATCATGGGTGATAATGATCAAATTACTTCTGCAAATTTGAGCCTCCTTTTTTAATAAGGAAACAACTCTTTCGCAGTTCTTATCATCTAAATTAGAGGTAGGTTCATCAGCTAGTATAACTCTTGGTTTATGTATGATGCCAAGAGCAATAGAAAGTCGTTGTCGTTGACCTTCACTTAATTCTTGTACTTTCTTATTCCTAACTTCGGTTAAATCTAATTTCTCTAGTAATCGTATTCTCCTTTCTTGATCCATTGTTTTTTTAGACAATTTCTCACGGATCTTCAAGTTTTCTATTAAGCTTAATGACTTCATAAAATATGCTCTTTGAAAAATTATCCCAATATGTTCTCCTCTAAAATTATTAAGTTGACTTCTTGTAAGTTCTTGTACACAGGTACTACCAATAAATACATTCCCTTTTTTTGGCACTAAAAGACCAGCTAGGAGATGTAACAAAGTAGTTTTGCCAATACCCGATGAACCTAGAATTAATGCGTTTTGTTCAAATGATAAATCTATGTCAGGAAAATAAAAAGTATGAGTTTTTGTATTCTGATATGCAAACCTCAACGATGTCGTTCGGATCATAAAATCATTTTTGCCAAAAATAAATAAATATTATAAACGCAACAAAGTTGCATTTATAAAATATATACTATCTTTACCTCATTAAATTTATATGCTTCTGTTTTGAATATTTTACACGTACGTAGTAACTCCGATACATTAGGTATTATAGCTAGTAGTTTATGTTTGGTACACTGCTTAACAACTCCATTTTTATTCCTTGCCAATACTGGATCTGTCCTATTTGAAGACGGGCATTCTTTTTGGTGGAAATCACTAGACATTATATTCTTAGGACTTTCTTTTATAGCAATTCGTCGATCCATTAAAACCACTACAAACCCAAAAATCAAATATGCTTTTTGGTATACCTGGTTTATGCTACTATTCATTATAATGAATGAAAAATTAGCAATACTTCCTTTACCAGAAGAAATTATTTATGTAGTGTCTATAGGACTAGTGGGATTACATTTTTACAATAAAAAATATTGCCGCTGCACCGATGATAAATGCTGTACAAATTAATTAATAATGAGCACTAAAAATCAAAATGAAATAGAATTAATTGGAGATGCGCATATTTCTAATTCGACCGAAACGCCTTTACGGGCTGATGCTTTTGATACATCTGATGACGATAAGATTAAAAATATACAACATCATTTTGCAGAAATCATGAAAGAGTTAGGGCTTGACTTAACAGATGATAGTCTCTCTGGAACTCCTTACAGGTTTGCCAAAATGTATGTCAAAGAACTCTTTTATGGCCTAAACCCGAAAAATCGTCCAAAGATTTCGGTTTTTGAAAATAAATATGGATATAAGAAAATGTTGATCGAACAAAACATCAATATTGATTCTTCTTGTGAGCATCATTTTCTTCCAATCGTAGGTACTGCACATGTAGGATACATTCCTAAAGAAAAGGTAATTGGACTTTCAAAAATTAATAGATTAGTTGATTATTATGCACATCGCCCTCAAGTACAAGAGAGATTATGTCTACAAATTTTAAAAGATTTACAACAAGCCTTAGAAACTGAAGATGTCATTGTTGTCATACAAGCTAAACATCTATGTGTTTCTTCAAGAGGAATTAAAGATAAAAACAGTTTCACTAGTACTGTCGAATATGGTGGTAAGTTTGCAGAATCTGATACTAGAAAAGAATTCTTCGGTGTTATAAACAAGCCTTTTGATATCATTTAACTGTTATAAATCATTAAGTAGAGCCCTGTAATGAGCTATAAACTAACAATAATTGTTCCTCTAGCTTTTTTTAATTGTTTTCTTTCCTATTCTCAAAATGGAAAAATTATAAAAAAAGAAAAGTCAATTGTAAGCGATTCTACAATCATCAGAATTCATAAGGCCAATTCAACTATGATTAAGGCTCTTAAAAATATTGAGTTTTTATAAAGATATGGAAGCGATAATTACAATTGTTGGTTTTTTAGGAGCTGGAAAAACCACCCTTTTAAAACACCTAATGACAAGCTATATCAATAATGATTGGAATCCTTTTATTGTTCTAAATGATTATGAAAATGCAAATCTTGATGCGCTACAGCTTACCGATAAAATTGATCCAAAATGGATCCGCCCCCTTACAGGGAGTTGTATTTGTTGTAGTGGTATTAATGAATTAAGAGAGTACGTAAATCGAATTCCAAAACGTACTAATGGGATTACTCTAATCGAGGCCAATGGTACTTCTGATGCATGTTCTCTTATGGAGTTCTTGGGCGTTGGACTTATCGATAGATTCTTACCTCCTATCCAGATATCTGTTGTTGATGTAAAAAATTGGCAAAAAAGAGAAGCGTATAACGACCTAGAATCAAATCAAGTGCAAGTGTCATCATTGATTATTCTCACACATCTCGAAAAAACTACAAAAAACAGACAAGCTCTTGTTATTAGAGAATTAAAAACATTAAATGCTTTTGCCAAAATTTTGACAATGGACAAAATTGATGTTACACTTCTTCCAGAACTTTTGCCCTCTAAAAATATCGCTCAGAAACTTGATCATCAAAAAGCGCATTGGTCTTCTTGCTCTGTAGATTTACCAGATCTAGTAGACTTAGATTGTATTTATGATATCTGTAATGCATTGCCAAAAAATATATTAAGGATAAAAGGGTGCACTAAAATTGGAAGCGATAAAAAGTACACTTATTTTGAACGTAATCCAGATGGTCAAGTATTTGTTCGACCATTTAATGGCGTTCCTATTACTGGTCCAAAACTTCTTAGTATTGGGCCAGGGAGTGAGTTATCATTATTAGAAAAAGCAATCAAAGCTAGCCTTTTCTCCGCAAAATCAAGAATACAGTAGAAAGCAGAAAATTGCCCCCCCTAATATACAATTCTATATAAACGTTTTCCATAAAAATACTATTGTAGCCTCTTCCTAAAAAACTAATCAAACAGTATTTCTATTCATACTATACATCCAAATCATTCATTAGCATAATATTAACGCAACTTTGTTGCATTATTCACTTTTTACAGTACTAATTATATGTTTTTCAATCAATTCTATACTTAGATTGAAACACAAATAGGGTTTAACTACAAATTCTAAAAAAACAGCATGCTCAAAGCCATAAATCTCACCAAAACATACGGTAAACACCAAGCACTTAGTCAATTGAATTTATCCGTTGACAAAGGAGAAATTTTTTGTTTACTAGGTCAGAATGGAGCTGGAAAAACAACAACGATCAATCTATTTTTAGGACTAATTAAATCCACCAGTGGCGAAGCTTTAGTTAATGGAATTACTGTTACCCCAAATAGTAACAAAACTACCAAGATGATTGCTTATATCCCCGAAGTTGTGCAATTATATGGTAATCTATCTGGAATCGAAAACCTGAATTTCTTTAGTAGATTGGCCGGTTTTAACTACACCAACACGGAGTTATCTGATTTTTTATCAAAAGCTGGACTACAGGAAACGGCACATCAAAATAAGCTATCCTCCTACTCCAAAGGAATGCGACAAAAAGTTGGTATCGCCATTGCTCTTTCTAAAAATGCAGATTACATTTTTATGGATGAACCCATCTCAGGTTTGGATCCTAAAGCCACTCTCGAATTCACCAAAATCTGTAAAGAACTAAGCAATCAAGGTAAAGCAATTTTTATGGCTACTCATGACATCTTTAACGCAGTCAATGTAGGAACCAAAATTGGGATTATGAAAGAAGGACAATTAGTTCATACTTCTAAGACCGATACGATCAATGCAACTCAATTACAAGATTTATACTTAAAAACTATTTAAAACGTAACAACTAATCAATTAACACACAATGAAACTTTTTAGATTATTACCCACCCTTCTATTACTCGTATTTGGTTGTGCCACATTCGCACAAGTAAAAGTAACAGGAACTATCGTCGATGCTAAAAATACTCCTATAATAGGAGCTACAATTTTATTAGAGAATACAACAAATAATTTTGGAGAATTAACTGATAAATCTGGACAATTTGAAATAGAGGCGCCTTCTGGCAATTACAACCTAGAAGTACGTTATTTAGGATTTCAATCTTATAAGAAGAGTATTGAAATTGGCGATAACTCAACCTATGATGTAGGGACTATTCAATTACAAGAAGGTACTGAGCAATTACAAACTGTAGAAGTTGTTGGTCGTGTAAGAAAAGATTATAATAGTGATTATTCTTTTTCTGCGACTAAAGTAGCTATAAAAAACAAAGAGTTACCACAAGTGGTAGCTGCAGTAACCAAAGAGCTTATTGCGGACCGACAAGCATTTCAATTAACAGATGCTGTAAAAACAGTAAGTAATGTTTCGATTACAGGTTTGTATAATCATTATAACATACGTGGTATTACTCAAGCAGATGATGGACAAGTGCTTAACGGTATGCGTACCCGCCAATATTACTTTTTACAACCAATAACATCTCACCTTGAGCGTGTAGAAGTCATTAAAGGGCCGTCGTCAGTAACGTTTTCTAGTGCTGATCCTGGAGGAACTGTAAATATGGTAACTAAAAAACCATTAACTGAAAATCGCAATGAAGTTTCGGTCTCTGCAGGTAGTTTTGGGACATTAAGAGCAACTGCAGATTTTACAGGTCCTTTAAACGATTCTAAAACCTTGTTATATCGTTTCAATGCAGCTATTCAAGAAGCAGATTCTTTTAGAGATATCGTAAATAACAATAGTATTTTAGTTTCTCCATCGTTAAGTTATATCCCTAACGAAAATACATCCCTTAATGTAGAGATGATATACAATAATGCCGAAGGTAATTTAGATAGGGGTCAGCCAATTTTTGATGCTGTTGATGATAATTATGATCCAAATAGTACCCCAATTACTTTAAATCCAGGTGCAATTAATGATTTTTACAAAACTAAAGAATTCATATTTATGACAAGCTTTAGTAAAAAGTTTACTAAAAATTTTGGTTTCAACGCACAATTCATGAAACAAACTTGGGATGAAGATTTACAAGAACATAGAGCAGATGCGTTTCGCCAAGCTTATGATATTAATGGAGATGTTGCCCCTAATCTTGTAGCAATGCGATATGCAGAGAGGCAACAAAATTGGAATACTGATAATTTAAGTACGTTTTTTAATTACGACATAAAAAAGAGCAATTTTTCTAATAAGATTTTAGTAGGATATGATGCATCTCGCTGGGAAAGAAGAACAGGTGGTGCAAATAGCTCTAGAGATTATTTACTAAATGATGGTTCTACAGCAAGATTTAGACCTGGAACAAGCGATCCTAATGATTTTCAGCAAACAGCTGATGGATTATTAGTTCCTGCAGTTCCACATTTAGATTTAACGAATCCTTTTAATGGTATTAGAAATACTAATAACTATGTGCTTTCGCAATTTGAAATCCCTGCAAACCTAACGACATCAAATGGTGTTTATATCCAGAATCAATTTAAGATCGGAAAATTTTCAGCCCTAGTGAACTTAAGGTATGAGTGGTTCAAAGATATTTTTGATTATGAGGGAAATGAAGAAGAGTTTACAACTAACGCTTTTGTACCTAGACTAGGTGTAACTTATGAAGTTACAAAAGATATTAGCGTTTACACTACCTATCTAGAAGGTTTCCAACCGCATACCAATACGGTATCATTATCTGCATCGGCAGAAGGCTTCTTTTGGTCCGCTTCACCAGGTAGATTTGATCCATTGGAAAGTAGCTTGATAGAATTTGGTGCTAAGGCAGAATTTTTAAATGGAAAAATATTTGCCAACTTAGCAATTTTTAACATTACCCAAAAAAATATCTAACATATTTTGGACTTGTATATAGGTGAATTTACCAACTTTTTTTGGGAATTATTTCGTTTTTTATGCAGTTGTGATATTATCCTTTTCTTATTGCGGCATTTAAAACTTCTTCTGTAATTCTGGCATTAACAACTCCGCCATTACCTATTTCGGTATTTACGGTTACATCACCACCAATGGAACTTCCTCCTCCATAAATTGTTGTTAAAGAGTTTAATTTATTTTTTGTAAAATTCCCGATCTTTAATTGTTTTCTCATTATTGTTATGGATTAAATTAATACTACAAGATACCAAAAAAATATTTTAGAAATTAAAGTTTATGAATATCTTCTATTGTAGGATTATAAATAAAATACAATCTATTAGGTTTTAGAATGAATCTCCTCTTTTATAGAATCAGAATTAATGATTATAAATTCGCCACATCCCCTCAGTAAAATCTACTTCGTGGATTCTCGCTTGTACATTCGTTAGCTGTTTTTGTCCTGAACCCATTACTCTTGCTTTTATAAGTTCACTACAAATCCATAGGATATCTTTTCCTTTTTGTTGAGCTAAATAAGGTTCTTTAGGGGAGGTTTCTGCGCAGCCCGTCACTTTTTTATCTTGATTTTTTATCCATATTGAATAAAAAAATATTCTGGAGCCTTTTTCCTGATAGAAGCTAAAAGCCAGATCTGAAAAAAAATTAGGGACTACTTCTTTTACCTTAAAAACTTCAACTCTAAACTGCTGATTGCATAGAATGTTATCTGATGGGTCAAGAATTAGAATAGAGGTATTTTCTATATAAAGCTGATGAATACGCTCTCCTATTTGTAGAAGACAAGCATCTTTACCTCCTTTGACTCTTTGTGTGATTTTTTTGGTAGTAAAATTGATATGGCCACAGAGGACTCCATCATTTCTTAGGTCAACATTCAACTTACACTGAAATTCTGGATTGAGGATAGAGTGAATCGTATGATCTAATAAAGAGATACTCATTGTGTAATTATATATTTCTAAAAATAAGAATTCTTAGACTTTTTTTAGTAAATAATACTTATAAATCTTCAGAATCATCCATAATACGAATGGTATCAAATGGGGATTGGATAGTCCAAGTTTGTGTGTTCTCATCATAATGATGGAATAAAAAATTGAAGGATATTTTAATTTCTTCTCCAAAGAAATGTCCTTGTTCTTGTAGTTCTGCAATTTCATTAGTGACAGACTGCCCAGCTGCATGCACATATTCGAGAAGACCGATTTCTGATTTGTCTTTTGGAAAAGTAATTCCTCCAAAAGAGGTTTCTCTCCCTTTATCAGAAAAATAAGTAAGCATACAAAAGACTTTGCGCTTGTCTTTCATATCATCGATTATGTTGACACTATACTTCTCTTTGGGAGTTCTTAATTTTTCTTTATCGCCGATCACCTCTATAGACAGCCTGTTGTTATACACAAAATTACCCTTGTCATCTTTAAGTTGTATATAGGGAGTGTTTATTTCTTTGAAAGCAAATTCTTTAGCATAATCACAAAGTATTGCAACTATCGACTCATATTGCCGTTTTTCTGGATATGTGCTATACTCCCGAATTACTTGAGAGATATTAGGATCAATGATTCCATTGATAAAGCTTTGTAGGTTCTCTGTACTCATTGATTAAAGATATTATTTATAAATTTCATTAATCAGTAAAAAATAATATAAAATTTTCGATTATAATGTAAGCTTCCCCCAACCAGAACTGTTAGTTAATCTAAAATTTCTATAAAGTTATTGTTTTTAATTCTTCTGGGGCT
>CANLRN010000087.1 GCA_947493495.1 uncultured Aquimarina sp. | reverse complement strand
AAATTTTTTGCCTATGAATTTCAAAATCATTTTTCAAACTAACAAAGTGATAAAACACAAAATATTACATAGTCCCTAAGAGAGTCAACTCTTTAAAAAAACAGGTTCAACTCTTAAAAGTTAAACCCGCTTAAGTTTTGTTTACACAAAATGTTGGATACTGTCGCATACTGTCTAAAAACTAATCAAAATTTAATGCTTTAGTAATCTCTTTAAGACCATCTAGATCTAGGTTTCCTTTTTCAATTGTTTTAACTAATAGTGCTATGTTTGATGCTTTCATATCATCACCTAGTACTCTAACCAAAGCCAAGCCTTTTTCTTTATGAGATCCAAAAACGATTACTTCATCTATTGCATCATCATCTCCAATATATTTTAAGACCCCTTTAGTACCGTTAGTACCAAAACGCATTAATGTTTCGTATTTATCAGATCCTAAGATAGCATTGATTGTTGTTTTCTCTTTATGAAATCGTTCTTGATTTACATCTTTAAGTGGCATCGCCAGAAAATTTACTTTTTTTATACTTGTCAATGCATCTTGTTCTTCTGAAGAAAGCTCTATTTTTTTCGCATCTAACAGACTAGATGGAACATCCACAGCTATAAAATCCTTATCCTCTTGGTGATTTATAAAGTATTGTTGTAGTGAAGGTTCATTAGCACAACTTATAAATAGAAGAGTATAAATAATCGCCGATAATTTTACTATATTTTTCATCTGTTATTTTTTTGATTGATGTTGTTTAAACCGTGTTTAAAAACAAGAGACTATCTGAAAAAATTATAAAATATAATTAATTCCTCTGAGTATCGCCTCCAGCGAATGCTTAGAGTACCAACTGCATATTGCTTTTCAGACAGTCACTTGCGTAACGTATATGTGTAAGGCTATTTAATTTTTCTTTTTTACTTTCTTAAGCTCTTCACCTCCAGGAACATTGAGATGATCGGCTATTTTAGATACTTGTTTCAGGTCTATATCCCCTGTAATTGTAAGCACCACTGTATTAGGCCCTCCATCATTTTCCATGCCTTCTAAAAACATAAATAATTCACTCACAAAATCATCATTCTTTCCTGGTTTAGAATAAAACTTTACATTTTTTCCATCACTCTTTACTCTCATTAATTCATCTAAGGTAGATGTGCTTAAATACTTTTGCACATCAGCTTTCATTTTTGTTCCTATAGATTTATTTTCTGTTGCAAAAACTTTAATATTCTTAATGTTTTCTACTAAATTCATATATTCCTGAACCTCTTTATCATCGGTTTCTAGGTCTAACTTGCTCAGAAGTTTAAACATTTTACTGGTCACTACTACAGAAGATACTTCTTCCATATCTTCATATTTATCAAAATTGCTTTGCGCAAATGTAAAATATGGTGCTAAGGCAATCGCCATTACTACTATAAACTTTTTCATATTTAAATCATTTTTTTAGTTTCCCTTTCAGGAAATGGTATTCATAATTATTTAATCAAACTATTCTTAGTGTTTTCGAATTCATTGAGATATACTAATTTTTTTTTAGCATTTTCGAACTCATTCAGATACACTAGATCTTTTTTGCCCTCATTCATAAATTGAGAAACCAAATTGAGGACTTCTTTGGTTTTTTGTAAAGCTAATTGTGGATCTTCATAAGTTCCTAAATCTTGTTCTAGAGTTAATAATGGTGTTTGCTCTGTATCCATTCCAGGAATTATATTGGTCATAAACAAGCCTACAATTAAAACTATGGATGCTGCAACTCCAAGCCACGTATACCAAGGTATATTAGTAGAACTTACAGCATTATCTATATGAATAGAGGTTATCTGGCTCTCATTAGAAAAGTACTGAAACATATCTTTATATTTCTCTAGATGTGAAGGTATATGCTCTCTGGTAAAATAGGTTCTTAATTCCTTTTCTTCAGAAAGGGTCGTTTCTCCTTCAAAATACTTATCAAGTAGTTTTTCTATATTAACCAACTCCATAATTGTGTTTTTTTACTAATTCTTCTCTTATTACTTTTCTAGCTCTCGATAATGCTACTCGTACGGCTGTTTCATTCATTTCTAGCATTTCTGCTATTTCTGCATTATCATACTGTTCTATATCTCTTAATTGAACAATCATTCGTTGTTGTTCAGGTAAATTGTTTATAATTTTTCCTACCCAGTTTAAGCTATCTTTAGCTTCTACTTCTCGTTGTAGAGATGGGCGTTCATCTTTATAATTACTATGAACTATTTTTAGGTTTCCAGAATCCTTTGCCTTTAATTTATCATAACAATAGTTTTTTGTCATTGTCATAGCAAATGCTTCTACATTTTTATACTGTCCTATTCTCTTTTTATTCTTCCATAGTTTTAGCAATACCTCTTGTGTAGCATCTTCTGCTTCTTCGTTACTCACCAACAATCGCCTAGCCAACCTATACAGCTTGTCTTTAAATCCATCCGTAAGTGTTATAAACACGCTTTCTTTCATATCAATTGGTTGGGTAGTTGTATCGCTATTATTATTAGCGTTATATAAGGGAGACGACTATACCTTTAATTTGTTACATCTATTGTTAATTTTTAAAAAAAACTAAAAGCTAATGACTAAAAACTAAATGCTTATAGGTGTTCAAAAAAATTAGAAGCTAAAGCGAAATGTACTAAAGCACATAGTTTTAATTATCCCTGAGATCAATAAAAATTTAAATAGTCTTTTTAAAAGCAAAAGACATAAAATGCATATTAAAAAATAAAAACCTTAAGCATAGAGAAGCACTATAAAAATGTAAATTGTAACATCAATAAGATAAGTACAATCAAGATTTTATTTTCGTGTTTTTTATATAACTCAAATTTTATTAATCTCTTATTTTGATTGTTATTTGATCAGAATACTCAAAAATAATTGGTTTATTTAGTTAAATTTTGATTAATTATAGTTAAAATATGTTAAATAAATTAGTTTATGAAATTCAAAAAAAGAAGAAATTTAAATTGTATGAATTTTCTTATTAAATAGCAACTTACAAATGAATTTTATTAAAGCAACATTGTTGCAATAATTGAATTGTAATGAAACAAATTCTTCACATATTTCTGTTTTTTATATACACGACATAAGGTTTTTCCATAACACTCTTTCCTTATGAATGTATACTTTTGAATTCTAACTCAAACTTAAAATAAAAATGAAAAATGCATTAAAATTTGCTGTAGGCACATTGTTTACAGTATTAACGATCACTTCATGTCAAAATGAAAAATTATCAGAAAATACTGTGCAGACTTTAGTAGAGCCTGCTAGTACCGAAGGTAAAATAATTCCTGGCGAATACATTGTAATTTTTAAGGATTCAAAAATTCAACCTGCATCAAAAGTTTTAGAGAAAAGAACTTTTAGTAGCAGAGAAGAAAGAGCCAAATCAGTTGACAAGATTTCTGAAATTTCGGTAAAAAGTATGAATACTATTTTATCTAAAGTTAATTTAGACCAATCTAAAGTATTAAATTATTACACTACTGAGGTTTCGGGTATGGCTATTCAACTAGAAGATAAGGAATTCGAAGAATTGTCTAAAAATCCTGATGTGGCTGCTATCGAGTATAATCGTGTAGTAGATTTACCAAAAGTAGAAATTGAAAGTATCGATACTGGAGAAGCATCTCAAAAAATGGCTCAGCAAACACCATGCGGTATTTCTAGAGCTGGTGGTGCTACTAATGGCGCAGGCAAAAGTCAATGGATTTGGATAATTGATAGCGGTATAGACTTAGATCATCCAGACCTAAATGTAGTTACTAATACTAGATATGCAAGATCTTTTGTAGGAGGATCAGCAAATGATTGTAATGGTCATGGTACTCACGTTGCAGGTACAGCTGGTGCCATTAATAATGGTATTGGTGTGGTAGGCGTTTCTGCTGGTGCGAGTGTAGTTCCTGTAAGAGTTTTTGGATGTAATGGTAGTAGTAGTGCTGCTACAATATTAGCAGGTATAAACCACGTGGGTAGATTCAGTGAACCTGGAGATGTTGCTAACTTAAGTTTAGGTGGTTTTTTTGGTACTAACTGTGGCAATAATTCTTCTTACAGAAATGCTTTAAGAACATTAGCAAACTCAGGAACAAGAATAGCTATAGCAGCTGGTAATAGTAGAGCTAACGCTGCTAGTTATCAACCTGCTTGTGTTAATGGAAATAACATCTTTACAGTTGCATCTATGACTTGTAATCAAACCTTTTCTTCTTTCTCTAATTTTAATGTAAATCCAATAGACGTAATCGCTACTGGTAGTAGTGTAAGAAGTACATACTTAAATGGTGGTTATGCTACACTAAGTGGTACTTCAATGGCATCGCCTCACGTTGCAGGTATTATGCATGCTAGAGTTGGAGCTCCTAGAACATCTGGTAATGTAAGACACAGAGGAGAGAACTATCCAATAGCTAGAAGATAAATAACCAATCCAAAAATTTATGGCTATTGCGCATAATGTATAGTTTATATGAAATCATCAGTTGAAAAACTGGTGATTTCTTTATTTCATTTACATTTATTACAAATACCGATAATCAACAATTGAGCTTCTTGGATCATAAAACCTTCTAAATTAGGAATCTGTAGTGTATTTGGCTGACAAGTTACTTCTTTACACTCTTTACATTCAAAATGAATATGATTATGGATCTTATGAGATGTGCCACAATTATCACAAAGTGCGTAATAGGCTTTCCCATTTTTTCCTGTTACAAAATGAACCGTTCCTTTTTCTTCAAATCGATTTAAGATTCTGTATATAGTCGTTTTGTTAATTTTTATAGGTATTGCTGCCATAATATCCTCTGCGGACATCGCATACTTGGTTTCAGATAGGACTCTTTTTACCAGGTTTTGTTTTTCTGTATTTCTTGATTTTTTGCTTTCCATAATACTTATGGTTACTTTCCTTTACATTCTTCAATGTAATAAAATTTTGATCATTACAATTTTTTTTATTCAAAAATTGAAAAATATCATTTTCGGATCAAAAGTCTTCAAAAGATCAGTTTAATAGAAAATGAATAGGTATACCATCTTAAATTACAGTAATAAATCCCTTTTTTCTTTTCTACTTTATCATAAAAACAAACTGTATCCTTTGTTATCTTTTATTTCCCTTTCTTATAAAAAATCATCAATTCCTTTTCCTTTTAATTTAAAATGGTGATTGATTTAACAAAACCATCGTAACACTAAATGTAACAAACTCAGCTTAGCTTTTTTGTTGTATTCTCGGTCAAAAACAAAACCAAAATGGATTAAATGAAGTATCAGATTAATCAACAATCAGTATGAAAATATACTTTTTTTGTAATGTAAGTAAAAAAAATGAGTCTAAATGATCAGAGTTTTTCTTTATTATAAGTTATATCATACTATATATCTTAGAACTTCGTAATCAATTCTGAAAAAAAACAATAAAAACTTGTGCTTTCTCAATTTTAGCGTAGCAGCGCTATGAGTAGGTTTAAAATCAAAATAAAGTTTTTGCTTTTAAAGTGATTTATTGGTGTAATAAATCCTTATTACACAATATGGATTAAAAGATACGTTTCCAAAACCTAATACGTAGATAAATATCAGAATAAGTATAATAGCACATAATTATAATAAAGTTTCTATTTTTAGGGTTATATATTAAAATTACATGATGAAGAAATTAATATACTTTTCGATATTCTTATCACTTGTACTACTCATTACATCCTGTTTCAAGGATCTTGATGATGAGATAAGACCTGTAAGCGTATCAGATATCAATAATTTCATTTGGAGAGGGATGAATACTTTTTATGTATACAAAGAAGCTGTACCAGATTTAGCTGATGATCGTTTTGGTTCTGATCAACAATATATAGATTTTTTAACTAGTTTTTCTTCTCCAGAAACAATTTTTGAAGCTTTAAAAACACAAGAAACTGTTACTATAGATGGGGAGCAAATACGAGTAGACAGTTTTAGTTTTTTAGTGGATGATTACATTGCATTAGAACAAGCCTTTGATGGTATCACCAGAAGTAATGGTATGGAATTCGGTTTGATACGTTATCCAAATAATCCAAATAATGTTTTTGGATATGTCCGATATGTTTTACCAGACACTGATGCCAAAAGCAAAGGGATTCAACGGGGAACTATTTTCAATACTATTGATGGAGTCCAAATTACAGATCAAAACTTTAGTAACTTATTAGCCCCAGACACATATACTATTGGTTTAGCTACATTTGATGGCACAGATATCACTCCTATCGGAAATACAGTTTCGCTGAACAAAGTACAATACACAGAAAATCCTGTTTTTATTACTAAAACTCTTAGCATTAATGGAAATCCTGTAGGGTATATCATGTATAACAGCTTTACTGCTGATTTTGACACTCAATTGAATGCTGCTTTTGGGCAATTTGCCACGGATGGAGTAACCGACCTTGTATTAGACCTAAGATATAATGGTGGAGGTTCTGTAACTTCTGCAATTGATTTATCTAGTATGATTACTGGACAGTTTAATGGCGAGGTATTTACTACCGAAGAGTGGAATGTAGATCGACAAGCTCAATTCGGTAAAACCAATCTTTTTGATAACCAAATCAGAACAAATGCAGGGATTAATAGCCTTAACCTCAATAGGGTATATATTTTAACTACCCGAAGCTCTGCTTCTGCAAGTGAGCTAGTAATCAACGGACTAGATCCTTATATAGATGTTATACAAGTAGGTACTACATCTAGGGGTAAGTTCCAAGCTTCAATAACACTATATGACTCTGATGATTTTGGGCGTGATGGTGCTAATTTGGGACATACCTACGCGATGCAACCTCTGGTGCTACGCTCTATCAATTCTGTTGGATTTACTGACTATTTTGGTGGATTTACACCTGAGATAGAAGTTGTCGAAGATTTTTCGAATTTAGGCATACTCGGTGATCCCAGTGAGCCACTATTAAAAGCTGCTATTGATCATATTATGGGTAATCGATTTTCTCCTAATGTTAACAGTATCAATCTAGAAGAAATAGGAGAAAGTAAAATGTACAAGCCTGATTATCAAAAGATGTATATAGATCAAACATCACTCTAGACACTAGAGTTAATTAATATTTGTTAGTCTTGGAAAATTTAATTAAAAATGTATTTTTACATAAAAAAAACAAATACACTATGAAAACAATAAAAATAAGGTTACTATTTCTTTCACTACTTTTCATTTTTTCATGTAGTAGTGATGATGATGCAACCACGCCACCAAATCCAGATCCAGATCCAGTAGTTATTGATAATCCAGATCAAGATATAGATCAATATCTCTGGCAAGCTCTTAATGCCGCATATCTTTATAAAGAAGATGTCGCGGATCTGGCAAATAATAGGTTTAGTTCGAATACAGAGTTATTTCAATTTTTAGAGGATTTTAACTCTCCAAATGAAACATTTAATGCCTTACTTTCTAAAAGAAACTTAACTATCAATGGAGAGCAATTTCCTGTCGATCCTTTTAGTTTTTTCATCTCAGATTACACAATATTTGAACAAGGCCAACAAGGGATCTCTTTAAATAATGGTATGGAATTTGGTCTCATCCGGGTAGGAAGCACAAACAATGTATTGGGATATATCACCTTAGTTCATCCCGGCACATCTGCAGAAACGGGAGGTTTAGAAAGAGGTATGTATTTTGATGCAATTGACGGTGCAAAATTGACTATAAATACTGATTTTAATGCCGTATTTGCTCCTAATTCTTATAGCTTAGATTTAGTTTCTTATAATGGTACTGATATTACTCCACTAAACGAAACAGTTTCGATATCCAAAGAAGAATATACAGAAAATCCTATTTATGAATCCAAAACAATTGAATATCAAGGTCAAAAAATTGGATATTTGATGTATAATGACTTTAGATTTCCTTTTGATGAGCAACTCAATAGTTCTTTTGCTAATTTTAGCGCAGACGGAATTACAGATTTGGTATTAGACTTAAGATATAATCCAGGAGGCCGCGTTTCTAGTGCTATCATATTAGCAAGTTTAATCTCTGGACAATCTACAGACGATGTGTTTTCTAGAGAGCTTTGGAATCCAGAATTGCAAGCTCAATTCGAAGCAAGTACCCCTGAAAGACTAGTGAATAATTTCGTGGATCAAACGCTAGATGGAACTCCTTTGAATACGCTAAGTCTTTCTAGAGTTATTGTATTGACTACAGATAGAAGTGCTTCTGCAAGTGAATTGGTGATTAATGGTTTAGAGCCATATCTAGATGTAGTTCAAATCGGTCAAACTACTTCTGGTAAGTATCAAGCTTCCATTACATTATATGATTCTGAAGGTTTTGGAAGAGAAGGTGCAAATCCTGATCACACCATCGCTATACAACCTCTTGTATTGCAATCTGCAAATGCAGATGGTGTTACAGATTATGCAGCTGGATTATTTCCTGATATAGAGTACACTGAGTTAGATAGAGTATTTAGCGGTCAGAATTTAGGACAAATAGGAGATCCAGATGAAGCATTCTTAAATGTTGCATTAGAGTATATCGCTAATGGGAATCTTCCTTCTAAAACCAAAAGTACTTTAAGTTTAGGTAATAAAATAGATTGGGATGCAGAATCCAATTCTCCAACATATCAAAAGATGTATCTAGATATTGAGAAATATAAAGATGTTTTTACTAAAAATATATTGGAGTAAAAAAATCCTATATTATATACTAAAAAACCATCCGTATGAGGCGAACTTAATACGGATGGATAGTTTTTATTAGAACTTTAAAGTAATCCCCATTCTAGCATTTCTACCTCTGGTACTGAATCCAAAGATCTCTTGATACTCCTCATTAGTGATATTATTGATCGTTGCATATACACTAAGACTTTTCATCAATTGGTGACTGATATAAAAATCTAAAATACCATATCCATCTAATTCTACAGGGTTTGAAGTAAAATTAACAGGATCAAAAAAAGTATCATTTCTAGCGCTATTTAGCTGATAAGAAAGTGACGTGAAAGTTGTTTTAGCCAATTGATATCCAACTGTAGCTTGTACAGTATGTTCTGGAATACGAATATTATTCTCTAATTTATCAATATTCGTATAGGTATAATTAGCAGTAATAGATAATTTATCATCTAAAACTTTTGCGCTAGTTTCTACCTCTACCCCATTGATTTCTATATCTTCTTGCGAATTAAAATTGACAAAAGTATTGGGATCAAAAGTGATAAAGTTTTCGGATTTTCTATCAAAATATACTACACTAATAGTTGCTTTTTTTTGATGAGAAAATTCTATCCCTCCTTCTATAGTAGTACTTTCTTCGGGTTCTAAGTCTGGGTTTCCGCTAAAAAACGCAGTATCGAATAACTGAAATAAAGAAGGAGTAATATATGCTGTACTGTAAGATGTGAGTCCTTTAATATAATTATCTCCAAAAGCATAGGTGAAGGATGGATTGATGTTATACACCAGATGCGTTCCATAATTACTATGTATATTAAGTCTTGCTCCAGTATTAATATTCAGCCCAAACTTAGATACATAAACCAAATTAATATAGGGATCTATAATATCAAAATCTGCTTCATTATCATTTATAGCTTGTCGTAGATCGGTACTATCAAAAGGTACATTAAATAAATTAAAATCATTATATGATCCATTAGCTCCGACTACTGTGTATAAGGTATTTTTTATAGTGTATTTATTATAGGCATCAAAAGTATATACTCTACTTTCGAACCTAGAAGGAAAATTAGAATCAAATTCTCGTTCTAATAACGCATAACTATCTACAAAGGTAAAACTCCCATTAGGATATTTGGCTTCCCAGAACGAACCAGCTCTTAATTGTTGACTATTAAACCGGTTATTTGCATCTAATCCAGCTCCTCCATCAAAATCAGTTTTGAATTGATCCAAATTTCCGAAGAAATGAAACTTAAAATTTTTACTCCATTGATACCCCAATTTTGCATATACATTGAATTTATTAAATGCATCCCTATCAAAAGTATCTCCTGTAGAAGAGTCTGGCAAAGCTTCGGCTGCAGACAAACCGTCTGTCGACTGATGCGAAAGACTCGCTAAATAACTTACTTTACCAATAGTTCCATTAATAGAAGCCGAATTTACAAACTCATTAATATCATACTCCTGATCTTCTTGTGATTGGTTCGTTCCTATACTAGAAGAAAACTGTGCGGCTATTTCCTTTTTACTTTCAGATGTAGTAGTGATATTAATCACCGCAGTAGCTGCTCCAGATCCATATAAGGTACTAGAAGCTCCTTTTAGGATTTCAATAGATTCTATTTGACTCACAGACAATAATCTAAGATCATAATCCCCAGCCGATGATGAGGGATCGCTAACTGTAACCCCATCAATTCTAATAACAACCTGACGATTACGTCCCCCACGAACTGACACGCCTAATGGTTCACCAGCAGCATTGTTACTCCCATTAATAAATACTCCTGCAACTCTATTTAATACAGTTGCCACAGATTGTCCTTGACTACGCCTTAGTTCCTCTGTGTCAATTCTGGTAATTACCTTACCACTTTGCTCTCTTTTTAATTTAAATTTAGAATCAGAAAGCACTACTTCTTCTAACTCATTTATTTTTTCTTCTTCGGTAGTTTCTTGTGCAGAAACAATCTGAGCTCCTAATACTACTAATACAGCCCAAAAAAACACTTTTTTGTTCATTGATTAAATGACTTAATTTTATAATTACCGGAAAAAAGTATGCAGTTTACCCATACCTAAACTTCTATCCCGAAAGTTTGACATATCGAATCTAGGCAGGTCTCCTGGCTTACGTCTTGTTGTTTTACCTTCCCATCCAGAAATACGGACAGTGGTTATTAAGAATAAACAACAATCACCTACTACTCTACTACTAATAATTAGAGGAGATTCGGCACAGTTTACAGTTGCGGGAACAGCTCAGGATTTATTAATTCTAAATTCATAATTCTGAATTGATGTACCTGATTCCCTTTTAATCTTTTACATTAAGAAAATGTATCAGAACCAAAATTCTGCGCGAATGTATTATATTTATTCCAAAATACATTTGCTTTAACAAATAAATTAGGAATACTTGTATCTTTACCAACTTTTAAAACCCTATTCTTAGTATGTTGTATTATATTACTGGTGGAGAACGTTCAGGTAAAAGTAGTTATGCACAAAATCTTGCATTAGAAATTTCAAACAACCCAGTATACCTAGCTACCTCTAGAGTTTGGGATGCAAATTATCAAAAACGTATTGATCGCCATATAGCAGATCGTAATGAGCAATGGACTGCTATAGAAGAAGAAAAAGAAATATCCAAAGTGATAAAAAAAAACACAACAGTTGTTATCGATTGTGTTACTTTATGGCTAACCAATTTCTTTGTAGATACGAATAATGATATTGAACTTTCATTAACACAAGCTAAAAAAGAATTTAACAAACTTCTTACTATTGAAGCGACAATTATTATCATATCTAATGAAATTGGTATGGGCGTGCATGCTACAACAGAAATTGGTAGAAAATTTACTGAACTACAAGGTTGGATGAATCAGTATATTGCCAAACAGGCAGATCAGGCAATACTCATGATATCAGGAATCCCTGTAAAAATAAAATAAATGGAATTTGACATTTCTCCACTAGATACCTCTCTAAAAGGTAACATTCAACATAAAATCAATCTTAAGACAAAGCCTATAGGATCCTTAGGTAAGTTAGAAAAAATAGCACTACAAATAGGCTTGATACAAAATACAATACATCCAAAATTACAACAACCTACTATTCTTGTCTTTGCTGGAGATCACGGTATTGCAGAAAAAGGAGAGGTGAATCCATATCCACAGATAGTTACACAACAAATGGTGTATAATTTTCTTAATGGAGGTGCTGCTATTAATTCATTCTGTTCCCAACACAATATCCATCTAGAGATCATAGATGCTGGGGTAAATCGTGATTTTATACACGCAGATGGTCTTATAGATGCAAAAATTGCTTATGGCACCAAAAACTATGAAGTAGAACCTGCCATGTCTATAGATCAGTGTAATGCGTCTCTACAAAAAGGAGCTCATATTGTTTCTGAAACATACAAAAATGGTTGTAATGTGATTGGTTTTGGCGAAATGGGGATAGGTAATTCTTCTGCCGCAGCACTACTGATGGCTTATTTTACTAAAATTCCCATTACTGAATGTGTAGGGGCAGGAACTGGAGCACAAGGAGAAGCGATAAAAAGAAAAAGACGAGTTTTAGCAAATGTTTTTGAAAAACACAACCCAAAAACACCAAAAGAAGCACTAGCCACCTTCGGAGGTTTTGAAATTGCTATGATAACTGGAGCAATCTTAAAAGCTGCTGAATTAAAAATGACCATTATTATTGATGGATTCATTGTAACCGCTGCTTTATTAGTAGCACATGCTATAAATAGAAATGTGATCGACTATTGCATTTTTGCGCACACATCAGGGGAACAAGGGCATCAAAAAATGCTTAAATTTCTCAATAAAACCCCTATATTATCTCTGGGAATGCGATTAGGAGAGGGTACTGGAGCTGCAATTGCTTATCCTATCGTAGCATCTGCAGTTGCTTTTATAAATCACATGGCTAGTTTTGATGAAGCCGAAATTACTAAAACCAACACGTGAAAAAAGAGATTCATATATTCTTTACAGCACTCATGTTTTTTACTAGGATTCCTTGCCCTAAATGGGTAAATCACGATCCTGATTATTTGCGCAAGAGCTCTAAATATTTTCCTTTAGTAGGCATTCTTGTTGGAGGTATCGGAGCCCTAATCTTTTATGGATGTTCTTTTTTCTTTTCTAAAGAAATTTCCTTGTTGCTTTCTATGTTTGGGACAATTTATACTACCGGAGCGTTCCACGAAGATGGGTTTGCAGATGTTTGTGATGGTTTTGGTGGGGGATGGACCAAAGATAAAATTCTTCTTATCATGAAGGATTCTAGATTAGGAACCTATGGTACCATTGGTATTATTCTGTTGCTAGCCATCAAGTTTTCTGCACTAAGAGAGATCAGTACCATAGATATTCCATTAGTATTAATTTCAGGACATAGTCTTAGCAGGTTTATAGCTACTACCTTAATTTACACACATCCTTATGTCCGAGAGGCAGATGATAGTAAAGCCAAACCTGCTGCAAAAAGCATGAGTGCTTCTATGCTTTTAATTAGTGGTTTTTTCGGGATTATTCCTTTAATTTTATTTTTTAATCCTTTGGTGTTTCTTACGCTCATACCCATGTATATTTCTAAACTATTTTTGGCAGCTAAATTTAAAAAGTGGATAGGGGGTCAAACTGGTGATTGCGCTGGTGCTGTACAACAGCTTAGCGAAGTTATATTTTATCTTAGTATTGTAGTTTTATGGAAATATATCTGATAAGACATACAACTCCCGCTATTGAAAAAGGAATTTGTTATGGACAAAGTGACCTAGACATAGCAGATACTTTTACATCTGAAGTTACAGAAATTCATAAAAAAATCCCGTTACAAGAAATATCCAACATCTATTGTAGCCCATTAAAACGTTGTAAACTATTAGCAGAAACATTCGATATTCCTATTATTTTTGACCATAGACTTAAGGAGCTAAATTTTGGGGATTGGGAGTTAAAAGCTTGGAATGATATACATCCATCAGAACTAAATCCTTGGATGAAAGACTTTGTACATGCGCAAGTCCCTAATGGCGAGTCATATGTAACACTTCAGAAAAGAATATTAGACTTTTATGATTCTTTAGATCATTATGCTCATGAAAAAATAGTCATTGTTACACACGCTGGGCCTATGAGAGCATTGCTTTCGCATATCAGGCGAGTAGCACTTAAAGACTCCTTCAATATCAAAATACAATATGGAGAAGTCATAAAAATCTAATGTAGTTGCAGTTTTGCAAAATTATAGTTGGAGGATATTTCTTTTCCGATGACATCCACCTTTATTCTTTCTTTAAAAAGAGGTGCGCGAACTACTAAAGTATGATACTCTCCATTTTCTCCACAAACATCCACACCTAATGCTTCTAGATCTTTGATAAGTGCTCGATCAATTACTCTACCTATGAAATCTGACCCTAAAATATTATTACACGAAACAATAATAGCTTCAATTCCATAATCTATCATATCCAACACCAGCTGTTTTCTTTCTTGTTGCCATATGGGTAAAATTGCTTCTAGATGAGCTGCCTCAGACACTTTTTCTTCCCAATCCCTGTGTGATTGAATATCTATATCTCCAAAAACCGCTGAATCTAAATGATATTTAGCCTTCAAGGATTTTAAGTTTTGAATGTACAATCGTTCATAATCTTCCCAACTACTTTCGAAAAAATGAATGGGTAATCCTAACGATTTTGCCTGAGCTACTACTATTTCTTTTGGGATTCCATGAGAACGAGAACGATCTCCATATTCATTCAGTACATTTAACAAAACAGACGGCTTGCAACTATTTTCTATAGCCATATGCATCGCATAACAGCTATCTTTCCCTCCACTCCAAGAACACATAAATGACATACTATTGATATTTATAAGCACAAATTAATGACAAATAATAGTAGGTTTTCAAAAAATATATCGAAGTTTGAAAAATATTAGAGATTACATGAAGAATTTATATTTTCTATTTATACTCTTTTTTTCTTTTCTATCGTGCAAACAAGAAAACAAAGAGCTTATTTCTGCAGCTCCTCTAAAATTAGTTGATCAAGAAATCCAATATGCTATAGGGTTTACTATTGAAAACAAGCAAACGTATAAAGAAATAAAAATTACTTCTCCCTGGCCAGATGCTACACACGCATTTACCTATATTTTATATCCAAAAGGAACAGAAAAACCTACTATTAGTACTACAGCTTCTTATATACAGATTCCAATAGATAAAACAGTAGTCACTTCTACAACCGATATCCCTATGTTAGAATATTTGGGGGTAGAAGATAAATTAATTGGCTTTCCTAATTGCGACTATATTTCTTCAGAAAAAACTCGTGATTTAATTGATTGTGGATTTGTTGCTGAACTAGGTAATAACGGACAACTTAATACAGAAATCACATTAGCACTCGCTCCAGAATTGATCATTGGGTATTCGGCAACTGGAGATACTAAAACATATGACCTCATAGAAAAAACAGGTATTCCAGTAGTTATGAATGGTTCTTGGATGGAACAACATCCATTAGGTCGAGCAGAATGGATAAAATTTATAGCTGCTTTTTATAATAAAGAGAAAGTAGCAGATAGTATTTTCGAAAAAATCAAAAAAGAGTATAACAATGCGGTAACATTAGCAAATAATGCTACAAAAATCCCTACAGTTTTATCTGGCAATATGTTCAAAGACCTCTGGTATGTACCAGGTGGGAATAGCTATGTCGCTAAATTTCTAAAAGATGCCAATACTGATTATGCATGGGCGGATATCCCAAAAACAGGAAGTATTGCTCTTAATTTTGAGAGTGTATTAGAAAAGGCTCAAGGTGCAGAACTTTGGATTGGATCTGGAGCCTCTACATCCCTCGAAGAACTAGAGCAAAAAAACAATAGATATACTTTTTTTGAAGCATTTAAAAATAAAGCCGTATATTCTTCTACGTTACAAATGGGTGCCAAAGGCGGATTGATATATTATGAATTAGGACCGATGCGTCCAGATTTAATTCTTAAAGATATTATCCAAATTGCACACCCAGAACTATTAACAGATTACGAACCATATTTTTTCGAAAAACTGAACTAGTTGACCCCAAATAAATCATATAAAACTATATTTATCGTCATTAGTGTTGTATTGGTAATTTGTTTTATTACCAATATCAGCCTTGGCTCTGTACTAATACCCTGGTTTGACACACTAAAAAGTTTGGTTGGAGCTTCGGTCGAAAAAGAATCTTGGAGGCATATCATCATTGATTATCGGTTACCTAAAGCTATTACCGCGATACTAGTAGGTAGTGGATTAGGAATATCGGGATTATTGATGCAAACTCTATTCAGAAACCCTCTGGCAGGACCTTTTGTTTTAGGAATTAGTTCTGGTGCAAGTCTCGGTGTCGCATTATTGATATTGGGTAGCGCTTTTGTTGGAGGTTCTACTGCATTATTTCTTGTGTCTAATTGGGGATTAGTTACTGCTGCCAGTCTGGGGAGTATGCTTGTACTTTTTATGGTTATGCTTGTATCCATTAGAGTACGGGATACGATGGCTATTCTGATCATTGGATTAATGTTCGGCAGTATCACTGCAGCTATAGTAAGTGTACTCTCTTATTTTGCTCCAGCCGAACAGCTTCAACGTTATATCTTTTGGGGATTCGGTAGTTTAGGAAATTTATCATGGACAGATCTATTGATTTTTATAGGTATCTATAGTATAGGAATACTACTTACTGTAGCAAGTATTAAATCACTTAACACCTTATTATTAGGCGAAAACTACGCCCGAAGTTTAGGGCTTAATATCAAAAAAAGTCGTTTTCTGATTATTATCGCAACTGGATTATTAGCTGGTAGTATTACTGCTTTTGCTGGGCCAATTGCTTTTATAGGATTAGCCGTACCACATCTTACTAAGCAAGTATTTCATACATCGGATCATAAAACATTAATCCCAGCAGTTATGGTAACAGGAAGCTTGATTATGTTAATTTGTGATACCATTGCACAGCTCCCTGGAACAGAATATACATTACCTATTAATGCGATCACCTCTTTAATTGGAGCACCAGTAGTAATTTGGTTATTGGTACGAAAAAGGAAAATGTTATTTTAATACGTTATGAAAGATGGAAGATTAAAAATGATAAATGTAAAATGTAAAATGTAAAATGTAAAAGTCGGAAGTCGGAAGTCGGGAGTTAGAAGTATAGAAATTAAAATAATGAATACTAAAAATAGCTAAAGGCTAAAAACTAATCGCTGTAAAATGTAAAATGGCAAATATAAAATGTAAAAGTCGGAAGTCGGAAGTCAGGAGTTAGAAGTATAGAAATTAAAATAATGAATACTAAAAATAGCTAAAGGTTAAAAACTAATCGCTGTAAAATGTAAAATGATAAATGTAAAATGTAAAATGTAAAATGTAAAAGTCGGAAGTCGGAAGTCAGGAGTTAGAAGTATAGAAATTAAAAAAATGAATACTAAAAATAGCTAACGGTTAAAAACTAATCGCCATAAAATGTAAAATGGCAAATATAAAATGTAAAAATCGGAAGTCGGAAGTCAGGAGTTAGAAGTATAGAAATTAAAAAAATGAATACTAAAAATAGCTAACGGTTAAAAACT
>CANLRN010000086.1 GCA_947493495.1 uncultured Aquimarina sp. | reverse complement strand
AGAAGATTGTGAAACAACCTTACAATCAGCTTATTAAAATTTAGTTAGATGGAATGCATTAAAAAATCTATTGCGTCAATGATCTACTGCAAATACTAACGTAGACTGTATTTTTTAATTTAACCATACGGTGCTATGCTAAAATTAAGAAAACACTAGTATTCATTGTATATCATTGACTCATAACGAAGTTCTAACACATAATCTGGGTTCAAACCATATAGTCGAACTAATCCCATTTTTTCAGCGATATCTCAGGTCTAATACCTCTAGGCTCGCTCCGTGGTAGTTTACTTTTTTCTAAAAAATAAAAGGATGCCATTGCTATCCTTAACGCAAAATTTTACTATTTTCATAAACCATAAAAATCATCATTCATTTGTTCCAACACGTACATCCATACAAGCCTTTTTTTCCGGATGGTGCTACAAAATTAATTGTAGGAACATTACCTCCTCCTAGATTTACTACTGGGATGCTAAATGATAGAGATGTAGATTTTTGTTATGGTAGTAGTAATGGACTATTATGGCCAGTACTGGATCGCATTTTTGATCTCAATTTAAAATACGAAACAACTATACAAGCAGCAAATCAACGTAAAGAGTTTTTGACTGCTCGAAGGATAGGAGTGTGTGATATAGTGCATAGTTGTGAGCGAGACAAGATTGATGCATCTGATTTGGGGATGCAAAATGTCCAATTAAGAGATATTATTTCTTATTTACAAAAGTATACGGATATAGATACCCTCATTTTTACAGGAGGCAATAGTAAAAATGGTCCCGAGTATTTCTTTAGAAAACAATTGAAAACTTATAATTTACAATTGGCATTAGTGTCTAATACAATTCCTAGGATTCATAAATTTACAGTAGGAGATCGAACTGTAAAAACAGTTTCCCTTACTGCACCATCAGGAGCTGCAAATCGTGCTATTGGGAGTATGCAAATCTATAAAGACTTGAAACATGAAAACCCAAAATTCAATACAATGGATTATAGAGTAATGCAGTATCAAGAATTTTTTTGAAAAAATTATGCTATGTTGCCAAAATGACAAGTTTAAAATAACTGGAGCAATTATTTTTACACGCGCTAGTCTTATTATTTTTTATATCGATAGTGCCCGATAATTTTGTAATCAAATAAGCAGTCTGCTAATACTTGACCCCCGCCGATGTTATGTACAATGAGATATCGCTGTTGATCTTTGGATTTTTTATTTACGACAAGCCCAATATGCGTTAATCCACCACCAAGACTCCAACAAATGATATCACCAGGAATATATTCACTGGGGGTATTAGTAATTTTTTTTACTATCCCGTAGCGAGAAAAGTATTTCATAAGATTAGGGACTCTCCTGTGATCAATATTTTTGTCTGTTTTGGATAATCCCCAGATAGTAGGGTAGAGGTTAAAATTATTTTTCATGTCTAGGTGAACTTCTTTTTGTAGGTCAATACCTAATTGTCTATAAGCTCTGATGATAACATCTGTGCAGACTCCTTTATTATTGGGCACATCCCCATTAGGATAACTAATAGAAAAATAAGAAGGGTCATAAGTTACTTTTTGCTTTGTTAATAATACCCCAGCATCAGATAGTCGATCGTAAAAATCAGACTGCGCAATACAGTTTATATGTACTAAGATGCATAGAGATAATAAAAAAATATTTTTTATCATTTAATTACAATTAAGATTATAATCTTTGATATTGACTTATAGAAGTGGTTTCAACTTTTTTCAATTTGTTTAAAAATTGCTTTATATGAACGCAAAACCACTATTTTTCACTTAAATCAAAAAAGTTGAAACCGCTTCATAAAAAAGGTGGAGTAGAGGGGGATCTTATTTTTTTACTAGATGTATTGCGATATAGATAGCTAACTAAGCTAAGCTAAGAGTTATCTGTATATTCTCTTGATAGGCGATATTATTTTACTACTGCTTTATCGAGTCTTTTTCTCTTCTATATTTTTCATACTCTTCATCAATTCTACGCTCTTCATCAGTTCTGGTGTCTTTTTTTCTTTCTTTTTTCTCTTCTTTAGTTTCAGGGGTTAAGTCACCTTTACTATCCAGGTCTGCAATTAAAAGCGATACTCCTTTTGATAACGAATTATAATGAATAGTATATGAATTACTTAAAGTTTCGCTAGAGTGGTGTGTGACCATTTTACGGATATCTAATAATTTATTATCCGAATCCATAAAGTACATCATAGGAAACCCGAGAGAATGTTTTAGATTATTAATAATATAGGATTCTTGATTGGTTTTTTCATTAACATACAGTAGTTGTATATTCTGACTGTATTCATTTTCTTTCTCTTTCAGATTTTCTCTAGTATCCCAAAAAAGTACTATAAAATCAATTTGATCATGAAATTTATCAGCTAGATCATTTAGCGCAGGTATTTCTCCATCACCAGGAACGCACCAGGTTGCATAAGTAATTAAAAATATAGGTTTCTCGATTTCTTCAAAAGTTATGGGTTCTCCCTTTAAAGGATTCATGGTAAAATTATCCATATATGTCCCTTTCAAGTGATTATCCACTAACGAATCGAATAAGAATTTTGCATATTCCAGATCTTGATCTTTATAAGCTTCATTACTCTTTACGTTATATTTTTTTATATGCGCGGCAATAGCGACAGAAAAAGGAATTTTTGTTTCTAATTGCCCAAATGTGTTTCCAAAATATAAAAAAAGGATTACTAGAATAAATATTTTCTTCATTACAACTTAATTACTATAGCTAATGTACTATAAAGTCTTTAAAAAAGATCATTTTAAACACTCAAAACACTATTTTTCCTATTGAAAGTGTTAGAATGTATAGTCCTATAACTAATTAACAACGTAATTATAAACACAATTAGTGTGCCTAAATCTTTTTCATTTGTTGTTTCATCATCGAGATTTGATCTTTTAGCATATTGTGCTTATCAAGTTTTTTAGCTTCTGTAAGTAGTCCTTGAGCTTCTCTTTTCCTTCTTTTGGTCATAGCAATTCCCGCCAAGTTTAATTTAGCAACTGCAAGATCTTGATTCATGGATAATCCCAATTTAACAGCTTTTTTTAAATATTTCTCTGCCTGCGTAATGTTTGTTTGGGATAGCATAATTCCTAATAAATAATTATAGTATCCTTGTTGCTTGGTAATGAGAGCACTTTCAGGATTTTTTATTCTGTCTAGCCATTTTTTAGCACCTGGAAAATCTTGTTTTCGTAGACGCAAAAATGCTAATAAGATCAATTCGTTTTTGAAATATAAAAAAACAAAAATCAGAGATAATAAAATCAACATGATTCCATTACCAATAGATCCTTCTATCATTTGCCATATCGCTATTCCAACAATTAATGCTGCTATTACCAATTTAATGTTCTTATTATACATGAAAAAGTTTGAATTTTTTATCGCGGCAAAGGTAATAAAAACAATTAGAAATATTTTTAGTTTTAGATTTGTCAAAGTAAAAACTCTTCGTATATTTGCCCGCAGTTTTATGAGGATGCCAAATGCATCAACCATAAGCAAATTTTTAAGAAGACATAAAGCATAGATAGTAATGAAAAGAACATTTCAACCATCGAAGAGAAAGAGAAAAAACAAACACGGTTTTAGAGAGCGTATGGCTTCTGCTAATGGTAGAAAAGTATTAGCTCGTAGAAGAGCTAAAGGTAGAAAAAAACTATCTGTTTCTTCAGAACTAAGACACAAGCACTAATGATTCTAGTGTTATGAAATATTAAAGGTGTTACTTTTTAGGAGTAACGCCTTTTTTTATATCTAATCAATTCTTAAACAAAAATAAAATTTCAATACAACATCAAAAATGCCAAAAAACCAAAAACTTAAAAGTATATTGATTATAGGATCAGGGCCAATTATTATTGGGCAAGCCTGTGAGTTTGATTACTCAGGATCACAAGCTTTAAGATCTCTACGAGAAGACGGAATAGAAACTATACTGATTAATTCTAATCCTGCTACTATTATGACAGATCCTTCGATGGCAGATCACGTATATTTAAAACCATTGAATACAAAGTCTATTATCGAGATTCTTAAAAAACATCCTCAGGTTGATGCTGTATTACCAACAATGGGGGGGCAGACTGCTTTAAATCTTTGTATAGAAGCAGATGAAAAGGGGATTTGGAAAGATTTTGATGTAGAAATTATAGGCGTAGATATTGATGCGATCAATATTACCGAAGATCGTGAACAATTTAGAGAGTTGATGCTTAAAATAGGAGTTGGCATGGCACCACAAGCTACTGCAGGATCCTATCTCAAAGGAAAAGAAATTGCGCAAGAGTTTGGATTTCCATTAGTAATTAGAGCATCCTATACATTGGGAGGTGCCGGAGCATCAATTGTATATAAAGAAGAAGATTTTGATGAATTACTAACACGTGGATTAGAAACCTCTCCAATCCATGAGGTAATGATCGATAAGGCATTAATTGGTTGGAAAGAATATGAATTAGAATTGCTTCGCGATGCAAATGATAATGTAGTGATCATCTGTGCTATAGAGAATATGGATCCCATGGGGATTCATACCGGCGATTCTATTACAGTTGCACCCGCAATGACACTGAGTGATAAAACATACCAGCGTATGCGAGATATGGCAATACATATGATGCGTAGTATTGGAGATTTTGCAGGAGGATGTAATGTGCAATTTGCTGTAAGTCCAGATGAGAAAGAAGATATTATCGCAATTGAGATTAATCCGCGTGTGTCGCGTTCATCAGCATTGGCATCAAAAGCAACAGGATATCCAATTGCTAAGATTGCTGCAAAATTAGCAATAGGCTATACATTGGATGAATTAGACAATCAAATAACCAAGTCTACATCTGCCTTGTTCGAACCTACTCTGGATTATGTGATTGTAAAAATCCCACGATGGAATTTTGATAAATTCGAAGGATCTGATCGAACCTTAGGCTTACAGATGAAAGCAGTAGGAGAGGTCATGGGAATTGGCCGTTCTTTTCAGGAAGCATTGCATAAAGCTACTCAATCATTAGAAATAAAACGTAATGGTCTTGGAGCAGATGGTAGAGGATATACCAATTACGATCAGATTATAGAAAAACTCACCAATGCGAGTTGGGATCGTGTTTTTGTAATCTATGATGCGATCCAGATGGGAATTCCATTAAGTAGAATTTACGAGATCACTAAGATAGATATGTGGTTCTTAAAACAATATGAAGAATTATATCTGTTAGAAAAAGAAATCGCTACTTATACGATACAATCGTTAACCAAAGAATTGATACTCGAAGCCAAACAAAAAGGATTTGCAGATCGACAAATTGCGCATATGCTCGGTTGTTATGAAAGTGAAGTGCATAAAAAAAGAGATGAGTTAGGGATTAATCGGGTATATAAACTTGTTGATACCTGTGCAGCAGAGTTTAAAGCAGAGACACCATACTTTTATTCTACTTTTGAGGCAGAAATAGAAACACCAGATGGGAAAATAGGAGTTGCCAATGAGAGTGAAGTAAGTGATAAAAAGAAAATAGTAGTATTGGGATCAGGACCTAACCGAATCGGTCAGGGAATAGAATTCGATTATTGTTGTGTTCACGGAGTGTTGGCATCTGCAGAATGTGGATATGAGACCATTATGATCAACTGCAACCCAGAAACCGTTTCTACAGACTTTGATACGGCAGATAAGCTATATTTCGAACCTGTTTTTTGGGAGCATATCTATGATATTATCAGACACGAAAAACCAGAAGGAGTCATTGTTCAGTTAGGAGGACAAACTGCCCTAAAATTAGCAGAGAAATTAGACCGATATGGTGTAAAAATTATAGGAACTAGTTATAAATCTCTAGACCTTGCAGAAGATAGAGGTAGTTTCTCTACTTTATTAAAAGAAAATAATATACCCTATCCCGAGTTTGATACCGCAGAGACAGCTGATCAAGCACTAGAAGTAGCAGATCGATTGGATTTTCCCATATTAGTTCGCCCATCCTATGTATTAGGAGGACAAGGCATGAAGATAGTGATTAATAAACAAGAATTGGAAGAACACGTAGTTGATCTCTTACGTAAAATACCAAATAACAAGTTGTTATTAGATCACTATCTAGATGGAGCTATCGAAGCAGAAGCAGATGCTATATGCGATGGAAAAAATGTGTATATCATTGGTATTATGGAACATATTGAACCTTGTGGTATCCATTCTGGAGATTCTAATGCTACTCTGCCGCCATTTAATTTAGGTGAATTTGTGATGCAACAAATTAAAGACCATACCCATAAAATTGCATTAGCACTTAATACTGTAGGTTTAATTAATATACAGTTTGCCATAAAAGATGATACAGTATATATTATAGAAGCAAACCCTAGAGCATCCAGAACTGTTCCGTTTATTGCTAAAGCTTATGGAGAACCTTATGTAAATTATGCTACTAAGGTAATGTTAGGAGAGAAGAAAGTGACTGATTTTGATTTTAGACCACATCTAGAAGGATATGCTATCAAACAACCTGTGTTCTCCTTCAATAAATTTCCGAATGTAAATAAACAATTGGGACCAGAGATGAAAAGCACTGGAGAAAGCATTTTATTTATAGATGATCTAAAAGATGATCAATTTTATGATCTATATGCAAGACGAAAAATGTATTTGAGTAAATAATACATTTTTTACTTTTCATCCTCCCCTTGGTGCATTAGAACATCTAATGTGTAAATAAAGTAATGTCTTAAGTTAAGCTCAAAAAACATCTATTTTGTCATACTGAGCCTGTCGAAGTGGAATCGAAAACAAAGTTTAAGATGGTCTTTCGATAAGCTCAGACTGACAATGAAAAGACTTAACTAAACGACATTGATAAATAAGGAATGATATACCTTTTTTACAGTGTTTTTTATGCGTATTTGAATCTGTATAAATTAAGTTTAAGGATGTAATGTTCTTTAAGAGTTTTCGACAAAGAATATTTGATGTTTTATCACACATAATTAGACAATTTTAAAACTTTTTTTAATACAAAAGCAATGAATTTTAGACGTATTTTTTTTACGATTTTATGCACTAGCTTGTCCGCTTATGCTCAGGTAACTGTAGATGTTAATTTTGATGTAAGGCATGTAGTAGGGGGGCAAGATACTTTTGATAGAGAAAAGTTCATTGTATTACATGCTGATGCTACAGAAGGTGATTATAATGTAGAACTGGATAAGCTAGATAGCTTATTAACACTATATGATGCGCACTACGGTAGAGAAACGGGGCGCATGCGATTTCTTTCAAGTCAAGTAAGAGAAGATCCTAATAGGCCAGGTTTTGCTGATCCTTCTAGTATCACATCTTTTGGGAATCAATTAAATAGAAACTATAATCTTTTTCAGCCAGGAAAACATGCAACACAGAATAGAGGTAGAGTAATCACTGCGGCGCAAGACCGGCCATTTTTTCCTGATGGTACGTCTACAGGAAATTTTGCTTTTTCTACCTTAGACGGACCCGAAGATGATGATTTTGGAACAGCTACGGGAGAGTTTATGGCTTTGTTTCTAAGAGATGCTTATGGAAATGATCCTAATAGTGGTGCAGATGGTCCTCCAAGACCTACTTGGTTAGAAGTCATTAATGAACCATTTTTTCCTTTGGTTGATTTTCCACAAGGCTCTCCAGCAACTGCAGATGAGATTTTCGAATTCCATAGAACGGTAGCTAGAGAAGTAAAAGCAGTTAATCCAGATGCATTAGTAGGGGGTTTTACCAATGCTTTTCCTGATTTACAATTTTTTGGTAGAGATGCGGGTAATCAGCGGATATTTGGGCAATGGGAAGAAAGATGGAAACGATTTATTGATGAGGTGGGAGAAGATATGGATTTTTATTCTATTCATTTATATGATTTTCCTAGTATACAAGGACAAGAACTATTACGTAAAGGTGGGAATATAGAAGCCACTCTCGATATGATTGAGCACTATAATACTATACAGTGGGGAAGTGTAAAGCCTTGGGTAATTTCTGAATATGGAACTCAATTAAATGATTTTTTTGGTCAAAACTGGTCTTCAGGTAGAGATTGGTTTATAGTAAGGGCCTTTTCTTCTATGATGATACAATTTATGGAACGACCAGATGTTATTCAGAAAACAATTCCTTTTGTTTTAGGAAGAGCAGAATTCTTGTATGGAGGTGCTGGAGTGCCTGGTTTTGTATATCCTTGGCGTATGATGCGAAGAACAGAAGAAGCACCAGCTCCTACTGGCACAGGTCTTACTCAAGCAAATTTATTTCCTGCTTTTCCTAATTTTACAGCTCCTCCTAATCAAAAATATGACTTTACAGAGGTTATTAAGTTTTATGAGCTTTGGGCTGATGTAAAAGGTACTCGTGTGGATACTAAATCTACAGACTTAGACATTATGGCGGATGCATATATAGATGAGGTGAATAATAAAGCATATTTGATTTTGAATAGTTTAGATGAAACAGATTTAAATGTTAATCTGAACAGTGATGGTATTGATTTTAGTACTGTAACTAGTGTAAGGGTTAAACAATTATTTTTGGGAGCAGATGGTAATACTACACTTAGTACCGAAGATTTTGCGACACCCCCAAATAGTATTGAGGTTAGAGAAGAAGCTACAGTGATTATAGAATATAGTTTGGATCAGACACCCGTAATCGATCAAACCTCTACAGAACGAAAGATTTACGCAACTACTTACAATCAAAATATTATAGCTAATCAATCGATTGCCTTTACTGTGCCAGGAGTAAGTCTAGGAACTGAAGGAGAAGCTGTTTTACGATTAGGTATAGGAAGACGAATAAACGCACAACAGATTCCATCTGTTACTGTTAATGGAACCGCTATTACAGTTCCTGCAGATTATAGGGGTGATACCCAAGAAGATAGGGTAAATAGAGGAAATCAGAACATATTTTTTGGAATGTTAGAAGCTGATGTACCTTATGAGTTGTTAAATGAAGGTAATAATACGATTGTTGTAACATTTCCTGATACAGGAGGGGCAGTGAGTAGCTGTGCATTACAAACATTCGATTTTACCCGAGTAGTTGAACGTACATTAAATACATTATCTACTCCAGATTTTGATACTTCAGGAAATGCAATTTCCTTACATCCTAATCCAACAGATAATCTCTTGCGTATTTCTGGAGAATTTGAGGATTGGAAAATATATAATGTATTAGGCTTACTAATAAGAGAAGGACAAACCTCAGATGTTAACGTATCAGGATTAACCACTGGAATTTATTATATCTCTTTTGATGATATTAATGAAAGAACACTAAAATTTATGAAAAGATAATGGATATAATTTCTAGGAAGGAATAAACAATTGAGCGCTTATTGTTTTAGAACTTTTGCGGTAGCTTTTTTTCCAGTATCAGAAATCAATTCTACAAAATAAATTCCTGGATTGCCAAGAAGTTCTATTTCTATACTAGAAACAGATTTTTTTTGAAACTGAGTGATTACTTGTCCTAGTATATTTCTTATAGTAACATCTATGTTAGTATAAGTTTTGCCAAAGCTAATGGATGTTTGTAAACTAGTAGGATTGGGAAATACTGTAATAGTGTCATCAAAATCATTCTCTACAATACCTAATGTAACTGGGGTATATGTGATTTCTAATGTTGGAATATTTGTGGTAATATCGAATCTTTTTGCAGTTCTACTACTTTCTTCTTCACCAATAATAAACCATCCAAAATTGTTTGAAGGAGTATCGATCCACTCTTGTATAGTAGCAATCATAGCGGCAGATGTCCAAGTGTAAGAGCCGTTTCCTGATACTGATGTAGTAGCATTAGGAGTTATCTCAAAATCTCCACCTATTGTAGTCCAAGAAGTAGTACAACTGCTAGCATCAGTACTAAAACTACAATTCCAACTAGCATCATTCTGAGTAGATGAGGCTCCTTTCCCTTCTTCATCTTCGGCATCTGATGTTCCTTGTCCCCAGTTCTGAGTAGCTTTATGGAGGCTAACATCCATAGCTCCAGATATTGTTCTAGACATATTTAGTGTTAATGTAGCATCAGTAATTACTATATCAGAAGGTAGACTGGATAAATCAAAATGAAGTAAACCACGTCGTATACTATTCGTAGCTCGACTAGCTCGTCCTGCAAATAAATAAGTACCAGCACCATTACTTACGTTATCAGTAGCACTAGATTCATATATAGTATTATAGCTATCAGGTGAAATAGTTTCAGTAGTTTGCGCATAACCTAGTACAGAAATACAGAATATGTTTATGAAAAGAATTGTATGAATTTTCATTTGTGTAAAGTTTAGGTTTATTATGTACATAGAAGTACCTATAATATGTAAGACACCTAGATTTATTCTTTTATTGTTCTTGGAACCCATCTTCGATCCAATCTTCTACAATTAGGATAGTCTCATCGGGTAATCGGCCTGATTGTGGCATTACATTAAATTCATTGGTAGTAGATATCCTAGCAAACAGTCCTCTGTTATTTTCTGCATTAACGACTTCATCAAACGTTTCTAATGACATAGGAGCTCCCTGAGTAGGAGGATTCGAGTGACAAGAGATACAATGAGTATCTATGATTGTTTTTACATGTGCTTGATAAGTAGAGATTTGTGTGGATATGGGACTCATATCAGGTTCTGGATCCGGTTCTGACATAGCATCATCATCACTTCCACAACTAATTAATAAAATGGAACAAAATAAGAAATAGATTGTAAATGAGGTTTTCATAATTTTTTTTATAATATAATAAGAAATAAGGCTCTAATAGCTATATAACGATAAGATTTTGAATTAATTATAGATCTAGTTTTATATTATATTCTTTTAATAAGGCTAGGTGTTCTTCCATATCGAATTCAGATGCTTTAAAACGATCACGTCTTGCTTTTACATCTTCTTTGCGAATAATACTCCGTACAAAACGTCTAACTGCAGTTTCATTTTCTAAGATTAGACCAGGAACATGAACACTTTTACCTTCATTATTTTTTGCAACCATAGTAAAATAGCTAGAATTGCAGTGTTTTACTTTTCCTGTTTGGATATTTTCTGATTCTACACGTACACCAACTACCATAGAGGTATTACCCACTTGATTTACAGAGGCTTTCATAGTAACTAGCTCACCTACTTCGATAGGTTTTCTAAAATCTACTTTATCTACACTTGCAGTAACACAATATGCCTCAGAATGCTTAGAGCCACACGCAAAAGCTATCTGATCCATTAAAGATAGAATATAACCTCCGTGGATTTTACCACTAAAATTAGAATGAGAAGGAAGCATTAATTCAGAGATAATGACTCTAGATTCTTTAGCTGATTTAAATTTTTTCATAGAAGTGGTTTAAACTTTTTTGATTTAAGTGAAAAAAGATGTTTTTTTAACAAATTTAAAAAAGTTTAAATTACTTGATATATAAAACTTCTAAGGTATCGATTTATTTTCTGAAATGTGGTGATTCTTCCTTTTCTACATCTACAATAAAGTATTTAGAATCCCCAAGCCATGAAATCGTGGCAAAACGTTCTTTATAGATTAATTTTACATACCTGCCTTGAAATTTTTCTAATTTTTTGATCACTTCTTCATTTTTATCTTCCACAGAAAAGCTAAAAATTTGCGCTCCAGAGATACCTTGACTGATTTCACCTTCCCAAGTCTTGAATACTAATCCTTTATTGCTAAATTTAATAAGTTCACCACTCCTTACACCCTTACTATAGGAGGTGTAATATACAGTTGCATACCACATGAAAAAAAGACCAATAATGCCGATAATGATGATCGCAAGTGTTTTTTTCATTAATGAAAATATAATTATAAATCTGGAGATATTTTACGAATCCTATGGTTGGCATCCGTAACATAAAGAATTCCTAATTCGTCTATAACAATACCTCTTGGTTTGTTAAATATAGCAGCTTCTAATACTCCATCTGCAAAACCAGCTTCACCACTTCCTGCATATGTACTAACGATGCCATCTGTAGAAATCTTTCGTATCTTGTTATTACTAGTGTCGGCCACATAAATCTCTCCACTATCAGCGACAGCAATCCCTTGAGGAAGATTAAATTGAGCAGTTGCTATATTTCCTTCTACATTACCAGCTTCACCAGTTCCTGCTATAGTGATAACCGTACCAGATGGAGTTATCTTTCGTATACTATGATTACCATTGTCAGCAACATATAAATTGCCATTATTGTCAAAATCTAATCCGATTGGTTTATTAAGCAAAGCATCTGTAAGTGATCCATCCATAAATCCAGGAACACCACCGACTAGGGTACTAACCATACCATCCGTAGTAATTTTTCGGATACTACTGTTATTAAAATCACTTACATAAATACTATTATCAGAAGGGTCAATAGTAATTCCTATAGGACGGTCAAATTCAGCATCAGTAGCTTTTCCATCTGTAGCTCCAGCTGTTCCTGCACCAGCTAATGTAGTCACTAATCCATTAGGTGCTATTTTTCGAATTCTATTATTCGCTTGATCTACTACATAAATATTATCATCAGTATCTATAGTTAGATTTCTTGGACTGTTAAACAATGCTGCTGCGCCTGGACCATCTATATATCCAATGGTACCTGTTCCTGCAACTGTTGTCACTATATTATCCGAACTTATCTTTCTAATTTTATGACTGGAAAACTCTCCTATAAAAAAATTCTTATTGGCATCTAATATAATTCCGATAGGTATGTTAAATGTAGCTTCAGTTAATGCAGCCCCATCCATGGATCCTGCTCCCCCTGTGCCAGCAAGTGTGGTTACATTAGCAGGGGTGACAATATATTCAAAATTTGGTCCCTCTAATGTCGTATTATTTACTACTATATCAATATTTCCAGAACTAGCTTTGACTGGTACGATTGCATTAATCTGTGTATCTGTGATGGATGTTATTACAGCTTCTTTATCGCCAAAAAAAACAGTGGCTTTTGATATATCGGTACCAAAACTATTTCCAGTAATAGTTACCTCTGTATCTTTTGGACCACTATCAGGAGAGATATTAATGATTCCTATAACAGCTAGGTCATCAATTTCTTTACTACAGCTTATAAAAGTTAGAAGTATAAAAGCGAAGTAGATTATTTTTTTATTTCTGTGTTGAGGTTTTAGAGAGTACATATGTTGAGGTTTTAAGTTATACAAATATACATTTTTAATGAATGAATTTGGATAGGAATTTGTATACTCAATTTTATGACTAAAAATTAATACTCCATAAGATTTTATAAAATATTTATGATTTATTTCTGAATTGTGTTATTGAAATGACTTGTGTTTCTTAATTTTTAACAAAAAAATATAAGGAATCATTTTGATTTTGCTGTATTTCCGACCAGAAACTCTATACAGCTATTGTTTTAAAGAGCTACAATGTGTAGCATACAGGTTAATTTTTGGTTTATTTTCAAGAAAACACTAAAAGGATAGGAGTTCAACAATCTTTCTTTATGACTAGATAAAATCAATCCTCTACTTCTTACGTCTTCACTTTAGGTGTATAGTGTATGTTATCTATTATATGACAAAGAAGGAGACAATACCACTAATGATGATTGCGTGCTTTTTTCATAAGTTGTGTTTAAAAAGCGGAACTGATTAATCGGATACTATCATCTGTTATTACGTATATAAGATCATTTTGATCAATAAACAGACTTCTGGGATTATTAAAAGTTGCTATAGTCGGAATCCCATCTGTAAAACCGATATCTCCTGTTCCTGCATACGTACTTACCATCCCATCGGGAGTAATTATTTTTATTTTTGCATTGTTAAAATCTACCACATAGATATTACCTTCAGAATCAATATCTACATCTAGTGGAGAATCAAATTGGGCCATAGAACCTTCTCCATTTACATCGCCTGCTACTCCGGTACCTGCAATAGTGGTTACTACTCCAGTCGGGGTCACTTTTCTAACACTGTGATTTCCAGAATCTGCAAATATAATATTACCATCCTTATCAACTTCCATACCCGAAGTAAAACTAATTTGTGCGACATCTGGTGTGCCATCCATAAAACCAGAAACCCCTGTGCCAACCAATGTGCTTACTGTATTATTTGGAGTAATTTTTCTTATAGTTGCATTAGCCAATTCACTTACATATATATTGTCTGATGCATCTATAGCAATGCCTATTGGAGAAGAAAACTGCGCAATGCTTCCATCTCCATTAACGAGTCCAAAATCTCCTGTACCAGCAATCGTTTCTACGGATCCACTATTAAAATTAATTTTTCGGATTTTTTGAGCCCCAAAGTCAGCTACAATGATATCTCCATTAGAATCTTTGGTCATACTTCTTGGGTTATTAAATGTTGCATCTGCTAATATACCATCCATATCACTTGATACACCTGTCTGACCCGTAACTGTGCTTACGATACCGTCGGTATCAATTTTCCTAATTTTATTATTTCCATAATCAGAGATAAATAATGAACCTTCTTCATCCGTTAATATTCCCCAGAGTGCAGAAAAAGAAGCAATTGCTACAGGGCCATCAACATCACCAGGCATTTCACTTCTTATCAGTGTTGATACTTGTGCAGGTGTAAAAACATAGGTAAACTCAGGACCTAATATTTCTTCTCCATTAGCGATTATTTTTACAATACCTGTCATGGCTTTTCTTGGAACAATAGCTTTTATTTCTGTGGGAGTGACAGTATTTACTATCGCTTCGGTATTATTAAAAAACACAGATATACTATTGATATCCGTAGAAAAAGACGTACCTGTTATGGTCACCTCTGTATCACCAGGACCACTATTAGGAGATATACTTTCTATTTTTGCAGATATAAAAGCAATGTTATCACTGTCTTTTGTACAACCTATAATAATAGTAAGAGCAAAAAATAGTGGTACAAGAATACGTGTTTTTTTGATAAAAAATAATGAAGAAAACATGTCTTAAGTTTTTGTATATTACAAAGATGCATAAATTTTAGATACAAATCCACCAATTTTGTCAGGAGCTAACCATCTGGTAACAATGACTAAATTTTGTTTTTGATCAATTACAATAAAATTACCTCCAAAACCTGCTGCATAATACAAGTGTTCTGGTAATCCTTGCCAATGGCGAGATCCTTTTTGGTTTAACCACCACATAAAACCATAGTTAGCATTTGCTTGCGAGGGTTTGGTGGCTTCTTCAATCCATTTCTCTGAGATAAGTTGTGTATTTTCCCATTTTCCGTTATTCATAAATAATAATCCAAATCTGGCTTGATCTATGGTGTTGATAAACATACCTCCGCCAGAATGACCGCCACCACTTACTGATTGCATACGGATTCCATCGATATTTACCCACGAGTTATCATATCCATACCACCTCCAGGTAGTTGAGGCTCCAATAGGCTCCATAATATTTTCTTTTAATACCTGTGGTAATGGTTTTCTCCATACATTCAGTAATGAATATGCTAATACATTCACTCGTATATCATTATATTCGAAAATGGTTCCTGGCTGGTTTAGTTTTCTGTATTTCCAATCATCGATATCTCCTTCTCTCGGTGGGCGATCTGCCCAATCATATCCACCCCATAATTGCCCAGACCAATCAGATGATTGTGTGAGTAGGTGACGCCAGCTTATTTTATGATTATGCTTGCCATCAAAAGTGGTATCCCAAATATATTTATAAGTAAGATCGTCTACAGAACTTATTAGTTTTCTATCTACTGCTAATCCAGCGACGGTCGATAGATAGCTCTTGGTTACGCTAAAGGTCATATCCACTCGATCTATATCGCCCCATTTGGAGATGATATATCCATTTTTGATAATCATACCAGCTGGAGCACCTCTTTTTTTTGTTGGACCTATAATTTTATGGTAGGGTTCTCTCTCGAAACCCTTGAGAGTTGCTTGGCGTAAGTCTTTAGAACCCGAATATTCATTCTCTATGGCATATTGTACAGCTTCATTAAGTTTTGCGCCATTGATATCAAATACCGAAGGTTTTTTTTCTTCCCAGAATCCACGTTCTGGAAAATAAGCCTGTTGCGTGATACCCAATTGGGTATATAGACTTATGGTTAGTATTACAATGAATGTATGGATATTTTTCATCTGTTGTTTTATTACTTTTTTAAAAATTCTGTATTAGAGAATTGATTAGTTATCTTCTTTGGCTCTTTTGATAATTGCTTCTGGGAGTGATTTTTTGGCTTTGGCTCCCATTTTTTTTAATTTTTCTACACTGGTAATCAGATTACCTCTGCCATCTACTAATTTGTTCATAGCTGCCGAATACTCTTTTTTGGTATCGTCGATCTTTTTTCCAACTCCTGTAAGGTCTTTTACGAGTCCTTCAAACTTATCATATAGTGCACCTGCTTGTCTTGCAATTTCGATGGCATTACGTTGTTGTTTTTCATTATTCCACATGGTATCAATAGTTCGTAATGTCGCTAAAAGGGTAGTAGGAGTTACGATCACAATATTTTTTTCAAAAGCTTGGTTATAGAGTTTACTATCTTCATTGATAGCTATGGCAAAAGCAGGTTCGATAGGCACAAAAAGGAGTACAAAATCTGGAGATGCTATATCGTATAAATCCTGATAGTTTTTTTCTGAAAGCTGATCCACATGACGTTTTAATGCGCTGATATGTTCTTTGAGATATGTTGTTTTTAGCATATCATCATCTTCATTAACTAGTCGCTCATAAGCGGTTAGTGTTACTTTAGAATCGATGACCATCTTTTTGTTATCAGGCAGATAAATTACCACATCTGGCAATACACGTTGCCCATCTGCAGTAGTAAAACTTTGCTGTACAAAATATTCTCTGTCTTTTTCTAAGCCTGATTTTTCAAGCACACGTTCTAATACCAATTCCCCCCAGTTTCCTTGCATTTTACTATCTCCCTTTAGGGCTTTGGTTAGATTGGTAGTCTCTTTGCTCATTTGAGCATTTAGATCTTTGAGTCCCAAAATTTGTTGGCGCAATGCAGCGTGATAATCAATACTTTCTTTGTGTGTCTGTTCTACTTTTTTCTCAAAAGTATTGATCTTCTCCTGTAATGGATTGAGTATATTTTTTATGTTTTCTTTATTCTGCTCAGTAAATTTATTAGATTTCTCATCAAGTATTTTGTTGGCAAGGTTTTCGAATTCTTTAGTAAACTTTTCTTGCAGTTTTTCTACCTCTATTTTCTGCTCTTGATTTTTATTTTTCAGGTTTTCAAAATCTGCATTGCGGCGTGTTAATTCTGTATGTATGGCATCTTTTTCTTGTCTGATCTCTTCGCGCTCTCTACTAATATGAACAAGTTGTTTTTCTGCAGTTTGTTTGTATTCTTGTTGTTGTTGCTTAACAAGTGCTAATTGTTGATCGGCATTTTTTTTAGCTTCATCGAACTGTAATTGGAGTTGATTGGCACGCTCACTAAGTGTACTGTGATCGCTTTTGTTTTTTAATGCGGAGATATACTTACCTATAAAAAAACCAATGATAATTGCTACAAGTGCAATAATAAAGAGGCTGTATTCTGACATGCGATTTTTTTTGAAAAAGTAAATATACTTTATTATTGATGTATTCTAAAACGTTTATCATTTCCATTTTTTATAAGTGAAGTGGTTTAAACTTTTTTCAATTTGCTAAAAAAATGTCTTTTTGTCTCCATATTTCACTTAAACCCGCTTTATGCAATAGAAAACTGCTGTAGATCATATTAATTTGATTATCAATATGTTAATTATAAATCAATGGATTACATCAATGAACTAAATCCTATTGCATTCCAT
>CANLRN010000085.1 GCA_947493495.1 uncultured Aquimarina sp. | reverse complement strand
CAATCAACAAGATTAGAAATTAATTTAGTGTAAACCTTAATCTTTAACTTGTGTAAACCATGTCCCTTTACGAACATCATCTTCTTTTCTATAGAGTTGTGGGGCAACTTGGTATTGGTATAGATATAGGAGGTGTACCTACAGTTATTGATACTACGGTAGATAAGCAGGAATTGATTTATTCTGCAGTACACAATGGTGGTAATGGAACTGGAGATTGTCACACTTCCTCTGGAGACGGTGGTGGCGCTGGAAATTGTAGTTCTAATGTTATTATTCATCAACATTAATATTTTTTATTCGAGCTTCTTTTTTTTAAATCATTCTAAAATTCAGCAATCATGCAAACATCTTCACGATTCTATTTACTATTATTTTTTATCGTTCTATGCTCTTGTCAAAAAGATGATCAAATTATAATAACAGAGACCTCAGATGAGGTAGATCAAAAACGATTTGGTGATATTATTATAACTCCCAAAGAAGTCGGTGGATCCAATTATGTAATGTACGATACACAAGGGTATCGAGAAACAGATACCTGGAGTAGTCCAGATAATCTTAAATTGGTGATTGGTCACTATCATCTTAGTCCTTCTAAGGTGAATGCTCAATTACGAGCCATGTTCAAGAACGGACAGCGTAAAATTGCTATTGTTATCTGGTATAATGATTTTACAGTAGACCCAAATATTGACAGACATACCATACAGAGTAATTCGGGTCGTCTTCCTTCTCAACAAGAACAAAACTTCAAAAATGTATTAGGACAAATAAAAAATATCGGATATAACGAAATCATTATTCGTTTTGCAGGACAAGGATCATCAGATCCTGGAGGTTGGAATAATTGGCAAGAACCCCAATTTCAGAAAAACTGGAACTTTATATATAATACGATTAATACAGCAGAAACTACATTAGGAAGCCCTTCCTCAATAAAGAGGGTTTATGATCTTGGTGTAGAATTGGGTGGACTTACTAAAGGACAAACGATCCCATACGTTGATAAACTATGGCGTAATTTTTCGTTTAGGTTTCCAAACCTAAAAAGTACTGGTTTTTCAATAGCTTATGCGCCTGGACGATTAGATCGACTTATCAAAACACTCAAAGCTACTGGTAGAACTCCAAATGAATATGCAATAGACATCTATGATGGTGTTACCAATGGATTGCAAAGGATAAAAAATGAACTTCGTTCCAACGGTGAATCTAGCAAAACGATCGTTATTCAGGAAACCTATTATAATGATGCCCAAAATTACCAGATTTTGATCGATGCTATTAAAAATAATGCTTTGAACGTTCGCTATATCATGCAATGGCCACTTCGAAGAAACTACCATAGAAGGCATTTTAGCGAAAATTACCCTCAACACTATTATAATTATTTGCCACTAGACATTACACATTTAGGAAGGTAGTATTATTAAAATATACTGTTGAAGAAAATCATTTTTAATGTAAAAACAACTTACACAATGAAAAAGTTATCAATGCTCTTAATTTTAAAAATTAGTTGCAATTCAGATTTTGATTTAAGAAACACTGATAAATATTTTTTATCCATAACGGTTAATAATTCAGCCGAAGAAATTAGTAAGCTTAATGATCAACTATTACAACCGATTACACTTATTGAGGAACAATTAGCTGATTTACTTATTGATGATGTAAGGTTAACTGAAGTTGGATCTAACAGTTTAAGAATAAATTTTGATGTAAAAAATGATGGTGATGGTTTTGCAAAATTTGATACCGATACTAGACAAAAACAAAAAAGTTTTTACAATTATTACTTGTCAAAAGATGCTATTTTGAATAGAAATACGGATAAAAGGATGAATCCATCAGATATCTCTCTTCTTGAAGTAATTTATGGGGATTTATCAATTTGCAAAGAAGCTACACAAACATTTAGACCTGATAGTTTTAGAGTAAGTAATATATCCTTAGAGTCTCCTTATTTATTTATCGAGATACAATGCTGCTGATGATAAGGGGAATCGTTTTTACAAAAAGTTAATTAAGCGGGATTTCTAAAATTAAATCTATCCAAATAACTTTTAAAATATATCATTATAATTAATAAAATTAAAAATCAACAATACTACAAAACATTAAAAAAAAAATGAAAAACGTTGCATCTTAGGAGGGCTTATTGTTGACCCATCGCATTGTCCTATGCAACAAAAAACGCAATTTCAAAACCTTAATAAATTTGTTAGTTAAAGGTTTGGATTAAGTATTCTTAAAAGTGACTTTATCAATACAATAATCACATGCTCTAAAACATTTAATTATGAAAAATAATTTAAATCAATTAGTATTCAAAAAGATAAGCAAATCGGCACAAATCAATATTGTGGGTGGACAATCCAATTCTTGGGCTTGTGCGCAAATTACTTCTTACGAGGAAGAAAAAAGATATCTCCCCAGTGGGTGCCAATAATGTTTTAAACAAAAATTTATTCATCAAAACCATAGTATTATGTTACAACAAATCTTAAAAGGAAAGCAAGTTCAAAAACTTAGTAAGTCTACACAGAAAAATATAAAAGGAGGAGGTATTCCTTTTTCTGATACGTGTTATTGTATCTATAGAGACCCTAGCGGCTTCTTAGTCATATCAGAAGACTTACCTTGTAATAGTAGTTGCCCTGATGGGGCTGTTCCTATTTCATTCTGATCTCAAATTCTTAGGTTATTCTTATAACGAATTACAGTCATAATAAAAATCATAACCATAAAAAACATAAATAATGAAAACACTAATGGCACCAATTTTCGCCCTTTCTATTCTGGTAGTAACGCTATCTGCTTTTCAGAAAGAAAACACATCTAGTAATATAGAATTTCTAAACCTTAAAATTTCTGATACAGAAATGAGTCAGGAGTTTATAGAAGAAGTAGGCTTATATGTAGTATGCTTTAGTCAGTATGATACGGCGAGGCATGAGGTGATTCGACCTTTACATAGAGACAATTGTCCTACATTTTCTGGAGTGCCCTACAATGCGCTACTGGTAAGGGATAGAAACTAAGGTATAGGGCCTGTACTGCAAATCAAAATGAAGTACTATTGTTTAACTTTTTAAAATTTCAATAAATATGATCAAAAACATTGTTAACTTAAAAAATGTCACTGTACTTAAGAAAGAACAACAAAAATCCATTAATGGTGGGTTTTGGGGATGTCAACCGACACTTATCGAGTGTAGAAGTGATAGGGATTGTTGTAGTGGCAGATGTGGAATTACGATAGACAATAATGGAAAACCTTTATTTATATCTGGTGTCTGTGCTTTTTAAGCTTTAATAACTAAAAGTAATACAATTTTAACTTTTATGTTACTCAATAATTTAGTGTTTTGTTGTATGGCAAAACAAATAGATATACAGGTAAAAGAGAGTGAACAGGATTTATTAGGGCTGTTGCCCAAACAAAAAAAGTATTACTAACTGAAGTCGTGTAAAGATGCTACTTCTGATACAACAAAAGAAAGTTGTTTATACAAAGTATTTGGCTCCTAAGCTTAAATATTATCTATAATTGGTTACAATTATATGATCAAGGAAGTTTAGGGGCTTTATTGGCCAGTACAAAAGGAGGAAACAATACCCCTTTGAGCAGTCTACTAAAGTGGTCATAATAGAAAAACTTCAGATACCTCTACCCAACTTATTAGCTATGTAGAATTACTAGATTGGGTGCAGTAACACTACCAGGCTAATGTAAATTATGCAGCACTTTATAAACTTTGTAGGGTACATCACAAAAGTGTACTTAAAGTAGCACGTAAATCACATCATAAAAAAGATGACAAGGTTGTAGAAGCATTTAAAAAAACTACCTAATCTGTTATCAGAAATTAGAATTGGTCTAGATAAAGATAAGTATACCAATGTAAACCTTTACTTTCAGGATGAATCCCTTTTTGGGTTAATGACCAAACAGAAACGTATACTGGTCTCAAAAGGAATCAAAATTATTGGTAAGTACCAACACAGTTACAAGCGGTTATAGGGGTGCTTCTCACCCATTACTGGGGATAGCTTCTATTAGAAACCCCATTGGTATCCAACGACATCTTTGAAAACTTTCTTGAAAATTTTAGCAATCAAAACCCCAGAGAATTCAAAATCGTTGTCATTGATAATGCAGGTTTAACGCCTGTCAAAATGTTACAATTCCTGAGAACATAAAGCTCATAAGGATGCCTCCTAGCCCAGAACTTAATCCCGTTGAAAAGATATGGCAATGGATGAAAGATAAAACCGCAATGAAATTTTTTGAAGACATAGGAGGATTACAAGACAAAATAACACAAATGGTGAATCAACTTGAACTCAATAGTATCAAATAAGTCACTGTTTATCAATTATATATAAAAACTTTTTTTAGTAATTTTTAAGCCTAAATGGTATTACACAGGTAGGTTTTTTTTAGAAGCTAAGACGAGATGCACTAAAGTGCATAGTTTTAACTAAATTTGAGACCAATAAAGAATATTAGTGTTCAATTAACCTATTAGTTATACTTTAGTCGTCCTACAGTGATTCCATGTTTTCAGTTACTGTATGATATTAAATCAATACAGCTTAATCTTTTTTACTTATGAGAGTTATTACCGTATCGTTATTATCAATAATACTCTTTCTATCTTTCTATAAAGGATTAGCCTTTCAAGAAAAAAGTATGTCTAAAGCTGATATAGCGTTTATTTCTAATGAAAAAGATACTGATTCTATACAATCTTTTCTGGATCAAAGAATAAATATAGATATAGATCAGGCCGAACTAGGTTATAAAGTTTATTTAGATCGAGGCCTTAAAGAAAAAAATGATACCATTCAATTCTGGGCTAACTTCTATTTGGGGCAAATAGCGTATTCAAAAAAAAAATACGATCTAGCTATTCAATATGGAAGTAAATCTGTTCAGTCTGGAGAGAAATTAAATCAAGGGAGTTATATTATTAGTGGCTTATCAATTCTTGGAGCTTGTTATCAAAAAAAAAGAGATCGTGAAAACTCCTTAAATCAATACTTACGTATGAAAAAGATTATAAAACAATATAATCTTAAGGAATATGAAATTGAAAATCTAGTGAGTATAGGTCAAATTAGAATACGATTGGGGCAAAATGAAAAAGCTTTAATTTCTTTAAAAAAAGGACTGGAGTTACTAGAAAAACCCGAATATAAATCTCAGAATAATTATAATGCTAAATACTTATCTGCTATCCAAGGAATTGGAGTTTGTTTTTATAAATTAACTAATTATGATGAAGCATTAAAATATTACTATCAAGGATTACAACATGCAGAAAAAAGTAATCTCAAAGAATATATCATAGATTTTAATCTCAATATAGGATTAACATATATAGGCAAAAAAAATATGTTAAAGCGCTTTCTTATTTAAATATATCAAAATCTGATATCTTAATACCCAATAAAGATATTGATCCTGATCTTTTTACTGCTAATCTTCATATAGCAACTTGTTTTTATGCTCAAGGTAAATATAATAAAGCTAGAGATTTATTGATAGAAAATTTTAATCAGATAGAAAATAATCCAGAAGTAGAAAAGATAAAAAGAAGCATATACTTTAGCTATTAAATGTGGGGAAAAACTAAATGATACCGACTTACAATTTAAATACACCAAAGCATATAATAAAATTGTTGATTCTCTATATCGAAATGAAATGAATGCACAAGGAAAACTGTACAATCACGATATCGAAAATTTAGAAAAAAAGAATCTTGACTTAGTTTCAAAAAACACACTTTATATTATTAGTTTTTTGCTAGCTATGATTGTAGCTATTGCCACTTTAATTTATAACCTCAAAATCAAACGTAAAAACAGACTGTTATACGAAGAATTAAAAAAAGAAAAAATATATGAGAGCACATCTTAATTAGAAACTTCAGTTGTTTCTATAAAAGAATACATCACCGATAAAAAAGTGGAAGGTTTGTTACAAAAATTATCTTCTTTAGAAAAAACAACTTTTTATCTGAATATAGACTGTAACCTATATAATACGGCAAAAAATATTGGAACAAATGCAACCTACTTGTCAAAAATAATTAATGAATACAAAGAACAATCCTTTAATGATTATATAAATGAGTTAAGAATCAAATATTTTAGGAATCGATTATATAATGATGCCAAATTTCGTTCTTATACAATTAAAGCTATTGCTAGAGAATTGGGATACGGAAGTGTTAATACCTTTGCTTTAGCATTTAAAAAACAAACAGGATTAAGTCATTCCTACTATATTAAGAAGGTAATAGCAGAAAAAAGCATCTCTACATAAGACAACAAGAGTATTACCTCTTAAATTTTCGTAATAATGTATTTCTATTATTTATTGAGATGAATGGATGATCAATGGCTTCTTGTATCAATTCTACTGAGTTTGGAGTATGATGTAATAATTGAAATATTTGCTGTACGGTAATTTTATTTTCGGGGACTTCTTTTACTATAAATTCATCTCCTATTTTAACCTCTCCTGGTTTTATAACTCTAACATATACTCCAGGATAAGAAGCATCTATGAATTGCTTTAGTATGTCTTGTGTCCCAAAACGGATTCCTAATTTATAGCACGGACGTCTAGGCTGACTAATTTGAACAACAGCAGTGCCGATTGTATATATAGCGCCAATATATATAAGATGTTCTTCTAATCCATTTATCGTCAAATTTTCTCCAAACATACCATACTGCCAATCCAGATCAGGGTATTTTTGTTTCCAAAATGGATAATGATTCTCAGCGTATATATAACAAGCCTTATCAATACCTCCATGTACTTTTCTATCTACCACTATATCTCCTCGTACATCTTCTCGTTCTAGATATATAGAAGAATCAGTAGGATATTTATAGATACCCGTTTTTTCTTTTTTTCCTCGCCAGAGTACTTCTGTGGCGCTTCCAGTATTAGTAGATACTACTTTCATTTATTCTTCTTTAAGTACGATAGCATTTAAAATTAATCCAGACCCAGGTACTATGTGTTCTAATACAATTTTATCTATTGTAGGATCTAAAGTTTTTTTAATAAAATCAAGATCAATTTTACCTTTTCCTAAATCTACTAAAACTCCCATCATTAATCTGATTTGGTTTCTCTTAAATCCTTTGCCGATCACTCTGAGTAAATAACTTTCTTCTGGAAAAAAATTTGCTGTATAGAGTTCATTTTTCACAATTTCACATGTTATTATTTCTCCTTCTAAAACTGTTTGTTCATTAGGGCGATGGCAATAAGATCTAAAGTTGTGTTTTCCTTCGAATAACTGAGCCGCTTTTTGCATTTTTTTAATATCTAAATCATCAATGATGTTATACATAAATGGTGCGCTAAATGGATGGAATTTGCTCCCGAAACTAAACATGTATATATATTCCTTGACTTTAGGATGCTGAATGATATTAAAATGTTGATCTGTTTGGCTGATACTAATTCCTCTAATATCTTGAGGTAAGTTTCTATTAAACTCTTCGAAAAAATCAGTTAACACCAAAGATTTATCGTCTACAAACAATTCTATATAGGTTTCATTTGCAGAGACCTTAGCATCTGTTCTACCAGCTGCTAAAACCTTAAAACTTACATCACCCAATACATAAGTAATAGTTCTTTCTACCATACGCTGTAACGTATTTACAGAAGGTTGTTTCTGCCAGCCATGATATCTAAACCCCAAATACTGAAGCTGTATGAGGTAATAAAATCGTTTACGAAACATATAAGTATAAATTATTAATAAACTATTTAACCCGGTTTATGTCTTTTGGATTGAAGCAAAAATCTAAAAAAGTGAAATAAGTTCAATATTCGAATATAGACAAATTATGTATTTCATCGATAGTTTTTAGTTTTTTATCATAAATTAGCGATGATTGCATTATAGAAATTATTATATTTGAGAGTAAATCTAATTTAATAATAGTATAAAATCAACTTAGTTATGGTAAAAGCTAAATATCAAGATGTTTTAGATCTAGGTCAACAATTAAACATCCAAAATGGTGATATCAAAGAAGAAAATGGAGTACTTACAGTTACTGGTACTGCTACTACTCAATATGAAAAAAATCAAATTTGGGATAAAATAAAAGAAATAGGTGGGGAATCACCTAGTGATATTGTTGCAGACATAAATGTAGCTGATAATTCTGTATATCACAGACACGTTGTAAAAAGTGGAGAATCTTTAAGTAAAATAGCAAAGCATTACTACAAAGATCCTATGAAATACAAACAAATTTTTGAAGCAAATACACATATCTTAAAAAATCCAGATGTAATTCATCCAGATCAGGAACTAATCATTCCTAATATCTAAATCTAATAGAATAATAGTATTTAGTAAAAAAAGGGTTGTTTAAAGAACAATCCTTTTTTTTATATTATACATAAATGATTTATAGTATTTTATACGTTATTACTTACTGTTATACTTGAGATTAAATACAACTATTAAGGTTAGTGATTTTATGTGTTGATTTTTTTTATTGCTTGTTGGGCAATAGTAAAAATATGATCAAACTGCTCTATTAGTGTCAGGTTAGAATTATCAATGGTTATGGCTTTTTTTGCTTTTTTAAGTGGAGAATCTTTTCTAGTGCTGTCGATATGATCTCTGTTGACTACATTTTTTAGAACATCTTCGTAAGTGACTTGTTCTCCGCGATCTAGTAATTCTTTATATCGTCTTTCAGCCCTATCTTTTGCAGTGGCTGTCATAAACAATTTTAGTTCTGCATCAGGAAACACAACAGTTCCAATATCTCTTCCATCCATTACAATACCTTTATCGCTCCCCATCAATTGTTGTTGTTCTACTAATTTTTTTCTAACAAGAGATACAGCTGCTACCAGACTAACTAATCTAGAAACATCTAATCGTCTGATTTCTTTTTCTACATTTACACCATTTAAGATAACTTCTGCTAATCCGTTAACAGGATTCACTTCGAATCTTATACGTATTAATGGCAAGCTTTTTTCTAATGCTTCTTTATCAAAATGAGATTGATCAATATAACCTTTTTGCATAGCATATAATGTTACAGACCGATACATCGCTCCTGTATCTACATATATATATCCTAAGCTTTTAGCTAACTGTCTTGCAACTGTACTTTTTCCTGTAGAAGAATACCCGTCTATTGCTATAATAATTTTTTTTGACACTAGTTAAGGTTTACGTTAACACCAAAAGTACTTGTAGAAGCTACAGAATTATACCGAGCATAAGAATATGCAAACCTAAATTTTTTAACTTTTAGAGATAATCCGCCACTCAGCCCTGCAAAAGATCGCTGACCAACTATTCGTAATTCTTCTGATCGCCTAAAATTATATCCTAAACGCAAATTAAATCCGCTTTCTGGAAAAAACTCAACTCCAAGAACAACATGTCGCAATGCATTATTAAGAAAACTAGGATCATCAGACTCTAAATTGCCTTCTAGATCTGTTATATCTCTAGAAGGGTTACGAAATGCCACATCCCATACTTGTAGGTTTTCTAATGTAAAATTCCATCGAATAGGAACATTATTCAATGTTTGTGCAAATCCCATATCTACAGCTAATGGTAAGTCTTCTTGTGTTCCTGCATAGGTGGTAAATTGAGTTCCCAGATTACGAATAGCCAAACCAAAATCAAATTTAGAATCAGGATTATGATATAGCAATCCCAAATCAAGAGCTCCCCCAATAGAACTAAAATTTTCTAATCTAGAAGATATAAACTTGGCATTAGCACCAACATGAAATTTAGAATTAGGTATCGTATATGCATACCCAAAAGAAATAGCTACTTCGCTAGCTCCAAAATCACCAGTTTCATTACCAAACTCATCAAAACCATCAAACTTCCCATAATTAATATAAGTAACTCCTGTATGAAAGATTCGCTTCTTTTTCCCAAAAGCCTTGGCATAAGACACAGAGCCATAATTAACATCAGCTATATAATTAACGTAGTTAACAGCCAATTGATTATCCATTTCTATATGTATAGAAGCTGGATTAAACATAGCCGAAGTAGGATCCATACTATAACCAGTAACATATTTTCCACCTAGTGCAGCTTGCTTTGGAGAAGAAACCAAATTTAAGAATTGATAAGTATATCTCCCTCCTATCTGAGAATAGCCAAATGTGGTAAAAAAAACTATTACTAAAACTATATATTTACGCATCATTAGCGACAAAAATAAAAGAAACTATCTTTTAAACGACAGCAAATACATAAAAATTTTATGAAGCTACAATGAAAATAAAAATATTACTTATAAAAATTGTAAAAAAATGACATCTATTATATGTCATGGATAAGAGATTATTCCCCTAAGCTAAGCATACAATCATGCATCAATATATAATTGAGAAATATGATCAAACCCATTAAAGTTAGAGTATGGAATCAAGGGGTACAAAAAAATATTTGTTTTAAAAGCCATTTAGAGTTTGTTAAGCATTATAAAATGAGCACTATCTTCTGCTATAATAAAATTGTAATCTTCTAAATTAGCATATTGATTTTTTTAAGTTTGCTTAACCATTTTCTCACCATATGGTTGTGACGATGCAATTTATAGTAACGGGAATCGAAATGTTTTTTAAACCCTCTCTAGGGTCTAATTTAAGATAATCAGTATATCAATAAACATATGTTTTTCGGTCAGATGCTAATATCCAATTTTTATTTTTTTATGTGCTGATTCTTTAAGGCTCATACTTTTCGACATTGCCATGGTAGTTTGTTCAAATGTTGCATCATCCATTTTTAGTTGTTGATTGTTATATAGACTTTCATAAGTCAAATTTTAAGGGTTAAAATCAGGAAGCATAAATGCACCAAAAGCAGGAAGCGCATCAATTAGTATGATTTTAGAAAGTTCTAAATTCTTTTGTATAGAAATTGTACCTCCCAAACTATGTCCAATTATGGTAACATTATATAAATCGTCTTTTAACTGTTAGAAACTATTAATGTATCATGTATTATAAATATTCCAATCCGCAAGAGTCAAATTATTTGGCTAATTCCAAAAATTTCTAAAAAAACATCCATTCCTAAGTCTACCTAGTTATTATAAACCAGAGTCTTTATTGTTTTTAAACTACTGATTGTTAGCTACATAAAAACATTTACAATATTTATTGGTTTACATGAGTTATTATTCTCCAACGTATAATGAAAAATATATATTTACTTACACACAAACCAATATTAATTTAACTTAAAACCATGGGTTTTTTTGACTTTTTAACAGAAAAAATAGCAATAGATTTAGGAACCAGTAATACACTTATAACCCACAAAGGTAAGATTGCCATCGATAGTCCATCGATAGTTGCCATAAACAGAATTAGCGGAAAAATCATTTCTGTAGGAAAAGATGCGAGTTCTATGCGTGGTAAAATTCATAAAAACATAAAAACCTTATACCCGCTAAAGAATGGAGCGATTGCAAATTTTGATTTATCAGAAAAAATGCTCAAAATTTTTATCAAAAAGCTATCCTCATTAAGCAATGCTTTTATGACATCATACAAAATGATCATTGCGATCCCGTGTGGTATTACCAAAGTAGAAATTAGAGCAGTCAAAGAATCTGCTAGACGCCTCAATGCCAAAAAAGTATATTTGATCTCAGAACCAATTGCTGCAGCAATTGGTGCAGGTATTGATGTACTACAACCCAAGGGAAATATGGTTGTTGATATCGGAGGAGGTACTACAGAAATTGCTGTAATAACTCTTGGAGGAATTGTTTCTGGACAATCTGTAAAGATAGCAGGAAATGTTTTTAATGATGATATTATACAATACGTAAGAGAGAAACGGAACTTACATATAGGAGAAAGTACCGCCGAAAATATTAAAGTTAGAATTGGTGCTGCCACAGACACCTTAGAGACACCTCCTAAGGAATTAAAAGTACAAGGTAGAGACATGATAACTGGTAAACCTAAACAAATCCTTATTTCGTATAAAGAAATTGCTAAAAGTCTTGATAAATCTATTACTCAGATCGAAAACGCAGTATTAGATACCTTATCGCATATATCACCAGAAATTTCTGCCGATATATATAATACTGGCATCTTATTAACAGGTGGTGGATCTATGTTACGAGGTCTTGATAAAAGATTTTCTAGAACAACAGAATTACCGATATACAAAGGAGAAACTCCACTACAAGTAGTTGTAAAAGGAAGTGATATTGTACTAAAAAATCTAAGTAGATACACCAATGTACTCATCAAAAACATCTAATTAATAGCCACTACCCGTCTTAAGACTATATAAACATATCAAAGTTTTTTTGCGTTTTTTACCTTAGTATTAGTTAGTGCTATTCTTAGTACATCACTCATCTCTTTTATATAATGAAACTTGAGTCCTTTAAGGTATTCTGGTTTTATCTCATTAATATCTCTTTTATTATCTGCGCATAATAATATTTCTTTGATATGTGCTCTTTTTGCTGCTAGGATTTTTTCTTTGATCCCTCCTACTGGCAGAACTTTTCCTCTTAGTGTTATCTCACCAGTCATAGCAATACCTTTCTTTACTTTTTTCTGTGTAAAAAGAGAAACTAAAGAAGTTAACATGGTGATTCCTGCACTAGGGCCATCTTTTGGTGTAGCGCCTTCGGGTACGTGAATATGCACATTATATGTATCAAAAATCTTCGTGTCAATTCCAAGATTATCCGCATTTGCTTTTATATATTCCATGGCAATAGTGGCAGATTCTTTCATGACTTTACCTAAGTTCCCAGTAATAGTCAATGTACCCTTTCCTTTAGATAAAATAGATTCTATAAATAGTATATCACCTCCTACTCTAGTCCAAGCGAGTCCTGTGACTACTCCTGCAACATCATTGTTTTCATATTTATCACGCTCTAATCTAGGCACACCGAGAACTTCTATAACATCTTCATTTGTTATTTTTATATTATATGGTTCTTCCATTGCGATATTCTTAGCAGCATATCGTACCATTTTAGCGATTTGTTTTTCTAAGCCTCTTACACCAGATTCTCTGGTATATCCCTCTACAATTTTCTCTAATTGTGGTTTTACAATCTTTAAGTGTTTTTTACTTAATCCGTGTTCTACTAATTGTTTAGGGAGCAAATGTTGTTTTGCAATTTCTACTTTTTCTTCGATAGTATATCCAGTGACATTGATAACTTCCATACGATCAAGCAACGCTGGCTGGATGGTATTAAGACTATTAGAGGTAGCAATAAACATCACTTTAGATAGATCAAATCCTAATTCTAAAAAATTATCATGAAACTCTGAATTTTGTTCAGGATCCAAAACTTCTAATAAGGCCGAAGATGGATCTCCTTGATTACCCACAGAAAGCTTATCAATTTCATCTAATACAAATACAGGATTACTAGTTCCAGCTTTCTTTAAACTCTGTATAATTCGACCTGGCATTGCGCCTATATAGGTTTTTCTATGTCCTCTTATTTCGGCTTCATCTCTTAATCCACCTAAGGATATTCTAACATATTCTCGGCCTAATGCTTCTGCTACTGATTTTCCTAAAGATGTTTTACCTACACCAGGAGGACCATATAGGCACAAAATAGGAGATTTCATATCATTGCGCAGTTTTAGAACTGCCAGATACTCAATAATACGTTTTTTTACATCATCTAAGCCATAATGATCTCTATCCAGAATTTTTTTAGCTCGTTTTAGATCAAATTTATCTTTACTATATTCATTCCAGGGCAGATCCAAAAATAAATCTAAATAATTACGTTGTATAGAATATTCCGCAACCTGAGGGTTCATACGGCGCATTTTGAAAATTTCTTTTTCAAAATGTTTTTTTACATCTTCATTCCATTTTTTATCCTTAGCACGTTGATGCATTTCTTCTATTTCATCTTCATGAGAAACTCCTCCAAGTTCTTCTTGTATAGTTTTCATTTGCTGATGAAGAAAATACTCACGTTGTTGTTGGTTCATATCATGCTGCACCTTATTCTGTATATCATTTCTCAGTTCTAATTTCTGGAACTCAAGATTCATATATTTTAATGCAGCTAATGCTCTGTCTTTTAAAATATTAATTTCTAATATTTTTTGTTTTTCTTCTACGGATAAATTAAGATTAGAAGACACAAAATTGATTAAGAAAGAACTACTCTCTATATTTTTTATCGCAAAAGAGGCTTCTGAAGGAATATTAGGACTTTCCTTAATGATTTCTAGCGCAAGATCTTTGATCGAATCAATTATTGTTGAAAACTCTTGTGTCTTATCAGAAGGTTTAATTTCTAGAACTTCAGAAACTTTAGCTTTTATATATGGACTTTCTTCTAAGATTTCATCTATCTTAAATCTCTTTTTTCCTTGTAGAATGACTGTTGTATTCCCATCGGGCATTTTTAATACTCGCAAAATTCTGGCAACAACTCCTATACTATTAATATCTTTTGATGTTGGATTTTCTACATCTTCTTCTTTTTGAGATACTACTCCAATGGTTTTATTTCCATTATTAGCTTCATTGAGTAGCTTGATTGATTTATCACGTCCAGCAGTAATAGGAATTACTACACCAGGGAAAAGAACCGTATTTCTTAGCGGTAAAATGGGTAATACTTCTGGTAAATTTTCTTTATCTATTTCTTCTTCATCTTCAGGAGTCATTAAAGGTATCAATTCTGCATCCTCATCTATGGCCTGAAATGACAAACTGTCAAGTGTACTCAATTTAGATTTTGTCATAAGTATATATCAAAGTCATTTTGTCATTAAGACAACACAACCTATTTTTTAAAATTAATGTAAACTACAAAAAAAACTCTTAAGCCTCATAAAATTAGATGCTTATAAAAAAATTTATTAGTAATAATTCAATTCTTATGCCATATCTAATAAAAAAATACACTAAAACTGTAACAAAAAAAATCTATCTATATCTTTATAGTAAGTAAACTGAAATTTTTTGACGCTAACCAAATTAAATACAGAACAGCTTATTGAAAAATGCAGACTGGGCAACCAAGGAGCACAAATGGAAATTTATAATCGCTATTATAAGGCCATGTATAATACAGCATATAGAATTATAAAAGATACCGCTGAAGCTGAGGATATTATGCAAGAAGCTTTTTTAACAGCTTTTACAAAACTAGCTATGTTGCAGGATAATAAAATGTTTGGTTCTTGGTTAAAGAGAATTGTCATTAACTCTAGCATTACTATATCGCGTAAGAATAACATACACGAAGAAGTTCCTCTAGAAATTGTAGAATACGCTATCGCTGATACTGAAGGTATTGTACAAGAAGAAATGACTACTATAAAAGCACATGCAGTTCTAGACACAATGAAGCAACTGAAAAAGAGTTATAGTACAGTTTTATCATTATACTTAATAGAGGGATATGATTATGAAGAAATATGTGAGATACTAAATATATCATATACTAATTGCCGTACACTTATCTCACGCGCCAAAGAAAGTTTGCGTAAAAAATTACAAGTAGCATGAAAAAAGAAGATGAAATAGAAAAATTATTTAACCATATAGGACATCAATTAGATGTTTATGAACCATCTGATGATCATCAAGTACGATTTTTAGAAAAATTACATCAACAAAATGAAGTAAAATCAATAGTTACAAAAAAAAGAAATTGGATCAAAGCTGTATCCATAGCTGCTTCTATTACGTTACTTATTGGTTTAATAACAGTCACATCAGTATTTACTCCTAGCGAAGAAGCTGATCTAGCTAGTATATCTCCACAAATGGAAGAAACTCAAAATTTCTTTACTGTAGCGATAAAAAATCAATTAGAAGAAATACAGAATAGTACATCTACAGAGACTGATAAATTAGTGCAAGATGCTATGGAACAGTTAAAAAAGTTAGAAAACAATTACCAAATATTGAAAAAAGACCTAGTTGTAAGTAATAATGATAGTAGAGTGATAAGTGCTATGATTACTAATTTCCAGAAGCGTGCAACCTTATTAGAAGATGTACTGGAAAAAATCAATAATATCAATACATTAAAAATATCAGAAAATGAAAACAATATACTATAACATACTATATCTATTACTATTAGTTCCAACTATTACTCTTGGTTATTCTACTACTAAAAAAGATGGTAAATACACCAAAGAAAAATCTCTACATAAAGAATTTAATGTTGATAGTGATGCTTTATTAAAAATCAGTAATGATTATGGAAATCTAGATATTACTTCTTGGGATCAAGATAATATTGTCATGGAAATAAGTATCAAAGTTAATGGAAATGACGAAGAAAAAGTAGTAGAAAAATTAAAAAGTATTGATGTAATTTTTGAAGCTACTTCTCAATTGGTAAGTGCAAAAACCATTTTTGGTAAACATAACAAGTCTTGGTGGGGAAAATTTACCGATAGTTGGAGCAATTCAAACTTGAAAATGGAGATCAACTACACAGTAAAAGTTCCAATTACCAACAATGTAGATTTTAATAATGATTATGGAAGCATTACTCTAAATAGAATACAAGGTAATGCCAAAATTAATTGTGATTACGGTCAGATTATTATCGGAGAATTACTTGGAAATGACAATTCTATTAATATAGACTATACACATAACAGTTCTATAAAATATATAAAAACTGGAAAAATCAATGCTGATTATTCTGATTTTACTATAGAAAAAGCTGATAAAATCCAGTTAAATGCAGATTATTCTAAATCCAGGATTATAACTGCTCAAGAGCTTGATTACAATTGTGATTATGGGAGTCTAAAAACTGAAAACATAGGTTCATTTAAAGGAAATGGAGATTATCTGGATACCAATATTGTAAACATAAGTAATGAAGTGGCTATTAACTCTGATTATGGTTCTATCGATATAGAAAATCTACAATCAACCACAAAAAGAGTATCGATAAAAACGGATTACACGGGTGTTGATATTGGTTTCGATCCAGATTGGAACTTTAATTTTTCTATCAGAACGTCGTACGGAGGTATTAAACTTAATGAAAACATCAATATATTAAAGAAGAGCAAAAATAATTCTTCGAAAGATTATCAAGGGTATTATGGTCAAAAAAACAGCAACAATACTATTGATATTTCTACCAGTTTTGGTAGTGTAAAACTAAGAAAAAATTAACATTTTAATATTCAATCAATTATGAGAACAGTATCAATCATTTTGGGTCTTATCATGTGTTGCAATATATCTGTACATGCACAATGGTGGGAAAACGGAAAAAAAATAGAAGGTAATGGCACTATGGTTACCAAAACAAGAAATCTATCTGCCTATGATCAGATAAAAGTAAGAGGAAGCCTTGATGTTTCCCTTATAAGTGGCGAAGAAGGTAATATTAGTATTTATGGCGAAAGCAACCTTATAAAACATATTATAACAGAAATTGATGGTGATGCACTAAAAATCTTTATAGAAAAGGGGTACTACTTAAAATACTCTAAAGGAAAAAAATTGATCGTTACTGTACCTTTTAAGGAGTTAAACAAAGTAACTTTATCTGGATCTGGAGATGTATATAGTGATGCAGTTATTAAAGCGTCTGACTTTAAAACAAGTATGTCAGGTTCTGGGGATGTAAGACTAGCTGTACACGCTAAAAATATAGAAAGCTCAGTATCAGGAAGCGGAGATTTATCATTAAAAGGAACTGCTGATTATCTAGATTGTAATGTAACAGGATCTGGAGATATAAAAGCCTTTAATCTTGAAGTCAAAGATGTAGATGCATCTGTAACAGGATCTGGAGATATAAAAATTACTGCTACAAACCAGCTGAAAGCTAGAGTAACGGGATCTGGAGATATTGATTATAAAGGTAATCCCGAAAAAGAAGATAAAAAAGTAACAGGATCTGGGGATATCACAAAAAATTGAAAACAATATCAATTTTGATATAAAAAATATCCATAATAAAAATTACTTTTCCTCATTTGATATGAGAATTGCATAACATCATCAATCAAAACACGTACGAACCGCTATAGTGTATAAAGCTATAGCGGTTTAACCTGCATTATGCAATAGGATTTAGTTCATTGATGTAATCCATTGATTTATAATTAACATATTGATAATCAAATTA
>CANLRN010000084.1 GCA_947493495.1 uncultured Aquimarina sp. | reverse complement strand
TCTTCTCGATTTTTTCATATGTACAGCGTTAAATTTACAATTTAAGTAGCTGTCTTAAAAATGGGGAGTATTATATTATAATATATTTTTTTATAGCTAGCAATATGAATATTGAGTCATAACTAAAACATCAAAAAGTTTCTTATCTTTCCTAAGAATATCCTTTCGTTTAAAAACTGCATTTTATCCTTCAATATTCTATATCCAAGCCCAAAACTATATCCATCATCTTCTTCAAATCCATATATCTGACTAATAATGGCATTAATTTCACCATCATTTAACTTTATTTCACTTTGATAAACTAGTATAACAATATCTGAATCTTACATTTCAACAATTTCTTCCTCTGCAACATCGATAATTTCATCAATATTTTTTGCGAGTATTTTTTTTATTTGGCTTGTTTTTTCACCATATAATATGAATGGAATAAAACTCTGGTTTTCTTGTATATTTTCAATAGCAATATTCTCAGCTTTATCCACAGCTTCTTGTAGTTTTTTGTTTAAATCGGAATATCTCATTGTTTTATATCAAAAACCATGATCAAATTCTATTTCATAGAGATCAATCCATTTATATTTACTTGAAAGCTCTTTATGCTGTGCAAATGCGCTTAAAACCTCAAAGGCCTCTTCTTCATTATATAAAGAGTTATCGGGAATACTCATTTCATTTCCTCCTATATAATGTGTCAATGTTTTTGCTTTCTGATTTATTTTGTCTGATGTCATTGGGATGAGATAGTCAGGATGTTGCATTATAAAAACACCTTGTTTTAACTTAAAAAAAATTAACTGCTCATTAGTATCAGGAAAGTTAATTGCACAATCCCCACTACCCTTTTTCCATTCGTTAAATGGAATGTGTTTAATCATTTTTCTTAGAGTTTCTAGATTTGATTCTTCATCTTTTTTTCCTAGATAATCAGTTAAATAGTATTTCATTCTAATTTATTTAAGGTTGAGTCAATATCATTGGAGTACTATTACCTCCACTAAAGATATTTAATTTTTCAATATTCATAGCTCTCATTAATGCAGGAAGCTCTCCCTTACACATATTACAAGTTGGTCTATCAACATAAAGATTAACTTCTTTAGGTAAACTTCCATTTGTTTCAAATGCATTCATTAAAGCATGAGCCTCTGCATGAGTTAATGATTGTGCATGTCCTAGATGTTTTGGTTGTGTTTTTTTGGGAGGAACCCATTGTATTTGGTCAAACCATTTTTGTCGTAAAGCTTTTGTTTCTGGTGATAATTTTGAATTAAGGCCATAAAAATCTCTACCATTAACATCTGTTTTCGCGGCAGTACCAGTTGAACCATCTCCTTGTTTATATTTTGGTAAATCATTACTCTTTCTAAATACTGCAAGGTCATCAAAATGTTGACTTGGAGTTTTAATGTTACTACCTTCTTCATACGCGTCTCCATCCTTATCAGGCTTGGTTGGAGATTCGCTTTCTGTATTTTTATTAGTAGTTCCTTCTTCCTCATCTGCTTTTGTATTTTCTGGATCATCAGATTTGGTTGTTTCTGGTTCATCAGTTCTAGTGGTTTCGCTTTCATCAGCTTTGGTTGTCGTTTCCCCTTCATCCGTTCGTGTAGGTTCTGCATCCCGTACAGGACCATCAGCAGCATCGTCTGCAGCGCTACGAAAGCTATTCTCTACATCTCTTTTTCCTTGCCCCACAGGTAGCAACATCATAGCCGTACCCCAAACATCGTTCCAGCTACCTTGTCCGGTAACCACACGATAAGCACTCATCTCTCCACCAAAAACACCTTCAGCAATAGATCCTGCACTAGCAGAACCTGTTTCTCCGTAGGATTGTAATCCTCCCTGAGCACCTCCAATCCCTCTAAAAATTAACCCAATTTTACTAACGCTTTCTATAGCATTAACAACTAGATTTCTCGGAGTACTGGCCAGAAACTTTAACCCTGCTTGTCCTACTGCTCGCATACCACCTACACTATAAGCCGCGGCACCTCCCAGATATGCCATTCCTGCGGCTCCTACGGTAACACCAATCATCATCCCCTGAAATATTTCTCCTATATAATTAGCAGATGCCAATGATATGGCTTGCCACCAGTTTTTAATATTAGGAGCAAAAGTAATGGTTCCCCCAGCGGCGCAGGTCATCGTACTATTTCCGGTTATGGTAGGTGTTCCAATCACCTTAAAATTATTTTTAGTCCCAATCCACTTTCGTTTTGTACCAAGCTGTTGTCCACAAAGTAATCCTCCTACTACACCACCAAACATGGCTCCTGCTGCTCCAGCCAGAGCTCCAAATACAAGTAATGCTGCACCTCCTGTCGCAACAGTCAATACGCCTACTACAATAGCACCTACTACTACTGCTGCGGCTGCCAGTGCGGCAATCCACATATATTTACTACAGCCAAAATCGATAAAACTTGCCGTAGAAGTATCTCTCTCTGTGATATATACATCTCCAGGCTTGGTCTTTGGTCTAGATGCTGTTCCCTGAAAAGGCGCAGGAACACATCCTGTAGAACACATCCAAAAATCTTTTTCTGTTATGATCTTATTACCCATAATTATCTAATCCGTTTACATATCATCAATTAAAAATGACATCTTGCCATCACGCTTTGTTTTTTCTAGTTTTTTAGTAAATTCTGGTGATTTCTTGGCGATATCTGCATCTTTATGATCTGCCTTCATTATATATCGCATCTTAGTATATAATTTTTCTTTATCTGCTACTTCTTCATTCGTACTGCTTACTTCTAATAGTCTACCTGTAGCTATTGCTATGGTATAGTTAGATGCTTTTACAATGTTTGCTTCAAGTTTTTTGATATCCAATACTTTTTCAAAATTCTTATACGCTTTCTGATGCCAACTTCTGGTTAAAATTCCGTGAGGCTTGGCAAGTACCTCTACTTTATAAACTCCTCCTGTAGCATTGTCTATTTCTTTAGAATTTACCTTAGTTTTCCATTGAAGTGTATTAGAATTCAAAAAATTATTGGTCACGATATCTCCATTACTATAAGGTAGTGATTTCCCATAGGCATACGGAAAATAAAGATTCAGAAAGTCATTAGCTCCTATTGCCAACTTTACTTTTTCTTTATCTTTAAAAATCTCATCATTAAGTATCAAAATTTCTTTTGCTTCTGGAGAGTGCTCTATTGCTTTTTCCATTTCTTTTTTAGCAATACCCCATTTATCCAATATCAAATCCATATTCAATACTTCTAGCACTTTTCCTTCATGATCTATAATCAAATGTAATTCTGAGTACATCTTTCCAAAAGCTTGACTCATAGATGAGATATCCTGTATCATTGGATTGTCACTTTCTATAAGTGTGTTTTCTAATTGTAAAAGAGAAATTTCTAAATAATCTTCTGCCACACGATGCACTGTAAATTCCCACCGCATTCGCGTCTTAGAATTCATAGTTACATTTGCTGCCATCATATTACTATCGATAAAGAGTGTATAGCGTTCTGAGAATGGTTCTAGAATTTGTATTTTATTATTCTTTTTACTAAACATTTTATTTTCTAACTTTTAGTTAATAAATACATCTCCTCCATCCATTTTAGTATTTCCTGCTATATGATTACTTTTAGAAAAGATGGCTATCGAGTTATGTGCTCCAACTCCAATATCATCACCTTCTGTCGTAATGGATTTCCCTTTAAGCTTTATCGTTCCATCTTTAAGCATGGTAATGCTACTTTCTCCAATGGTAATTGTCAGTTTTTCTTTTCCGGTAAGATCTATATTCCCATCAGCATCCATTTTTAATACACTCGAATCTTCTCCTACAGTGGTTGTATGACTTGCATTTGTAGTCATTTTTGTGTTACCACCACCGTCCATCATCATAGAAGCTGTTCCTTGATCTGTAAGTAGCATACTTCCTGCTTTATCATTCATGATCATCTTTGTACCACTACGAGATTGGATCGCCTTTACATCATTAGCATCACTCTGGAACGCTCCTGGCTGTGCACCTCCTGTATACATACTACCCATAACATACGGTCGTTCTGCATTTCCTCCTTCGAAGCCTACCAATACTTCTTCTCCTTTTTCTGGGATAAAATGAAATCCTTTTTCTCCTCCTGCATGTGGAGAGACTACTCTAAGCCAAGGCGTTAATTCTCCGTAGGGTTTCTGCCAGGGAAATTGCACACGTATTCTGCTAATTCCATCTGGATCTACATTATCCTTTACGGTGGCAACCTGTGTTTCACTCTTAGGGAACGCCATCATATCGGTATTAGGGTATACATCTAACTCAGCGGTGACTGCTTCAAACTCGTTCAAGTATTTTCCATTTTCATTAGCTGTATGGGTAACTTTGATTACTCTAAATGATCCATACCCTGTTGTGTCATCCTGTATGCTTACCACATCGCCTAAATTAACACCTGGATTGTCACTTTTTCCTTTGACAAGTACTTGTTTTACTTCTGTAGCTTTATTTTGTTGTTCTACATAACGATCCAATCGCTGTTTTAGCCTGGTATCATTATAGGTGTTGATATATACTGCTGTTTCTTTGGCAAAAAGTGTTTCGCTTTTGTCGCTTGTAAATTGGTTAAACCCACTAACTCCTGTACTTATCTCTGAGGTAGCTTTCTCGTGTAGCTCATCGGTAAGATAATCATTAGTAAAATACTTATACTTATTGGGTGTTGGGGCTAGTTTTAATGAAAACTCTTGTAAATCTGTTCCGTAATGTAGAGGTACCGTATCATAGGATGCTTGCCCTAGAATCAATTTTTTACCATTATAGTAAAACCATTCGCTGTATTGTGCTGCCAGTCTAGCAGCATATTCATAGCTACTTTCATGTTGCTGTACACTATAATGTAATGCTTCTTTATTTACTGGATTAAAATCCAATGTTAGTTTAGAGGCATCATATCCTTGAAAAGTTTTTTGCAAAATATCTGATAATGGTACATCGTGATGCGATGCATAATGAGGGCCATCATCTGCGATAATACAACTGCTCTTACCAGAGATCACTACTGTATCTCCTTTTCTATTCTGAAACCCTTTGATGCCGTCCACCGAAGTAACAACTCCTTTAAATGCTAATTCCTTATAACCACCGCCGAAACCTAAGGCTCCAATCTGTACTATAATGGTTTCCCCTAGAAAATCTTTGGTTTCAGAAATGATATCTCCTGATAATTTCTGCAAAACATCTGTTCTACAAACGAGTTCAAAATCGTGATGCTTCCCTATTTCTTGATCCAAAGTAAATGACTTGAAAGCAGTTATTGGAGTTCCTCCAATAAAAATTTCTAATTGTGATTGTAGTGCCATAATAATGTACTTATTATTCCTATTTATAGTAAAATCTTGAACTCAATACCTGCATTTACTTCTATATAGAAATATGCGATATTGTTCTATTAATGCTTATGACTTTTGTTTGGAGTATACTCTAAGAAAATTTCATATTTAATAATCAATAACTAAATGAATTTTCTATTTCTCTGGGGTGAGTGCTCTAAAATAAGGAAAAACTCTAACATACTTTCCTAAAAAACATGTAAAAAATATTAATAAATCATTTCATCAACGTAGTAAAAATGAATCAATAACGGGGTAATTCTTAGCTTTTAGGGATAAAAATCTAAGTATTTCTAGATACCAAACTAAACAAAAGTAACTTCATTAGCGTATCAAAAAAGGATCTGATTCACTCCAATGTATAGTATCTAAAATAATACTACATCTGACTTTTAGTAAAAGTAATGAGTATAGTATGCACGCTATTATCTGAATAATATATAAGTAAAATTAGATAACGATAGTATAAAATATAGTATGCTTTTAGTTAAGAAATTACGAAATACATCATTGCAATGCATTCACTTTTTCTATTAGAGTGATCGCTTTTGTTTCTAAATCTTGTCGAATCTCTTTAAAATGTTTAGAGGCATTTTCTACTTTTCTATCACTTACTCTAGTCATCAGGGTATCAAATGTTTCGATAGCATCATCTATTATAGCCTCTCCAGGTTTTTTATCTTTATCAGGGTTATTTGCTTCCCAGATATATACCTCTTCTATGATATCACCTAATACATAATTGATATCTTTTTTTAAATCTCTTTTATTTGCCATATTATGCTATTTTATTTAAAAAAATTATTATTTTTTATAATTCTTAACTCTCAATTAGTACCGCCACTATATATTACAAAATTACGTGGTGTTTCGTACAATGTAACTTCGATATCATACTTCGCTGGTATTTTGTTTCGAAGTTTGTTCCATATTACTATTGCAATATTTTCTGTAGTTGGATTTAGGTTCTTAAACTCTGCAACTTCTTCATTTAAGTTTTTATGATCAAAAGGTATTTCTACTTCTTCTTTGATATATTGTTTTACTATTTTTAGATCTATTAAAAATCCTGTTTCTGGATCTATATCTCCTATTACTCCTACAATCAATTCATAATTATGACCATGATATAAAGGATTACTACACTTACCAAAGACTTGAAAATTTTTTTCATCACTCCAATCTTTTCTATACAATCTATGTGCTGCATTAAAATGAGCTTTTCTACAGACTTTCATTTTCATAATGTGATGTGGGAATAAAATTTATCAAAAATAATCTTAAACCAGACGGTGTATGAATCTGCATTGATCAATATATCTGATTTTATATCCTCTATAGGCATCCATTTCCAGTCTGCTACTTCTTGAGTATTAATTTGAGGTGGTTCTTCATAATGTCCAACAAGGATATGATCCAATTCATGTTCTGTAAGTCCATTATCAAAGGGAGCTTTATAAATAAATGAGATTGTTTCTTTAAGTGTTGTTACAAAACCCATTTCTTCCTGTAATCGTCTTATCCCTGCTACTATATTAGTCTCTCCTTCTCGCTGATGACTACAACAGGTATTGGTCCACAATCCTGGCGAATGATATTTATGATGAGCTCGTTGCTGTAGCATCAATTCATTTTTGCTATTGAGAATAAATACAGAAAATGCACGATGTAATACCGCTTTTTCGTGCGCTTCCATTTTATGCATTACTCCTATCTGCTCATCATTCTTATTTACTAAAATGACTTTTTCTTCTTCCATTTTTTTGTATGGTTTCAAAATTACAAAATCAATGCCTTAATTCATACTCCAAAAACATAAAGCAATCGTAGTATGCTAAAACTTAGCTTCTTTGCGTAATTGGGCCATTTTAATAGCAGCTATAGCCGCTTCTGTACCTTTATTCCCGTATTTACCCCCTGACCGATCTATGGATTGTTGTATCGTATTATCAGTAAGGACACAAAAGATTACAGGGATATCACTGTTGATATTTAAGTCTTTAATTCCTTGTGTAACTCCTTGGCACACAAAATCAAAATGCTTGGTTTCTCCCTGTATTACACTACCTACAGCAATAACAGCATCTAACATATCATAAGACTCTTGTATTTTTTTACAGCCGTAAATAAGTTCGAAACTACCAGGAACATTCCATCGAACAATATTTTCTTTAATCGCTCCGCAATCTATCAATGCATCAAAAGCACCTTGAAAAAGTCCTTCTGTAATCGTTTCATTCCATTCTGAAACAACAATCCCAAACCGAAAATTTTTCGCGTTTGGGATAATATCTTTATCGTATTGTGATAAATTTTTATTCGTTGTAGCCATTTCTATAATTCAGAATTCAGAATTGTAAACCCCGAATTTGTTCTTCTTCATATTACTTAAGCATACTTTGTGCTTTTCCTATATGTACGTCTGCCTGATTCGCTTCTACACTTTTAGAGAATTCTTCTTTAATCCGTTCTAAATAGGTAATAGCAATCTTAGGTTTTTCTAAAGATATAGCAGTTATTGCAGATTTCAGTAAAAATTTTGGCGTTGTAAACTCATTATTTTTTGCTTTTACTGCTTTTTCATAATATCCTAATGCTTCGCCCATCTGACCTAACTGAGCAAATGCATCGCCTATTCCTCCTAATGCCAATGGTCCTAACATCTGATCATCGCTTTTAAAATTATCTAGATGATTAATAGCTTCTTGATATTTATTCATATTAAGATAAGAAAATCCTATATAGTAATTAGCTAGATTGGCAGCTTTAGTGCCACTATAGTTTTCTAAAATCTCTAAAAAACCATATTTACCTTCACCTCCATTGAGTGCTAATGTATATAATGAGTCACTAACTTCTGCATTCCCATTTACTGCATCATCAAAATATTGTTGTGCTTTAAACATCTCATTAGAGGCTTCTAATTCTTTAGGTTCTTGTATGAATTTTTGATATCCTAACCATCCTAAAACAATTACGGCTATTGCTCCAACTACAATAAAAATATATTTTTGATTTGCAGCAACCCACTCTTCAGCTTTAGAAGCACCTTCGTCTAAAGTATTAAACACTTCTGCTGTTGTAGAATTATCTTCTATCAGCTCTACCTCTTCTGCTTTATTTTTTGGTTTATATCCTCGTTTCTTATAAGTTGCCATAAGTTGATTTTAATGAATCGCAAAAATAAAATTTTTATTCATAATTAAAAGCGAAAATATTTGTTATTTTTCAATATTTTGCAGTTCATACGTTAAGAATTCTCATATTGGCACGACTTATTGATCCTTAGTAATTTATGATCCTAAAATCACTTTCGTTAATCAACTATAAAAATTTCGAATCTGTCAATTTCGATTTTGATGACAAAATTAATTGTTTTGTAGGTAATAATGGAGTTGGTAAAACCAATATCCTTGATGCAATTTACCATTTATCATTTGGCAAAAGTTATTTTAATCCCATCACTGGACAAAATATAAAACACGGAACCGATTTTTTTGTGATTGATGGTTTGTATCAAAAATTAGAGCGTGATGAAAAAGTAATAGTAAGTGCAAAAAAAAATCAAAAAAAAGTAATCAAACGTAACGGCAAGGCATATGATACTTTTAGTGAACATATTGGATTTTTGCCTCTTGTGATTATTTCTCCAGCAGACCGAGACCTAATTACTAATGGTAGTGATGTACGGCGCAAATTTATTGATGGAGTAATTTCTCAAAGTGACCCAACGTACTTACACCACTTATTAAAATATATGAAAGCTGTATCGCAGCGTAATTCTTTGCTTAAATATTTTGCTGCTAATAATACTTTTGATGCTACAACACTAGAAATATACAATCACCAATTGGATGAATTAGGAACTGTTATCTATCAAAAAAGAACTGCTTTTTTAGAAATATTTATCCCTATCTTTTTAGATCGATATAAGGCCATCAGTTCGGGTAAAGAAGATATTTCTTTATCATATCAGAGCAAATTATCAGAAACTAATTTACGTGTACTCTTAGAACAACATCTAGCAAAAGACAAAATACTACAATATACTAGTGTGGGAGTACACAAGGATGATTTGTCTTTTGAGATTGGAGGATACCCAATAAAAAAATTCGGTAGTCAAGGGCAGCAAAAATCTTTTTTGATTGCATTAAAATTAGCTCAATTTGATTTTATTAAAAACCAAAACAAAGTAAACCCACTATTATTATTAGATGATATTTTTGATAAATTAGATGAAAAACGTGTGGAGCATATTATAAAACTAGTAGATGATCACAATTTTGGACAATTGTTCATTAGTGATACACATGCTGAACGTACAGAAAGTGTTGTAAAAAAAATATCGCAATCGTATAAAATTATTAAGCTTGAAGAGTAAACTAGATTTTATGCCAAAATATCTCGTATATAGTATCATATTTGTCGTTATTTCTTGTTCAAAACCAGACCCAGAATCGTATATAAAACATATTAATGGGTATTGGGAGATCGAAAAAGTAATAACTGCTGATGGTGTAGAAATACACTATAATTTTAATCAGAGCATTGATTTTTTTGAAATTAAAGACTCTCTAGGTATCCGAAAAAAATTACAACCACAATTAAGTGGTAGTTTTATAACTACAAAGAGCAATGAAATATTTAGATTAGAAATTGAAAATGATAGTCTTCGCTTGTATTATAAAACTCCATTAGACCAATGGAGAGAAACTGTCGTATCTGCAAAAGAAAAACAGATAATTCTAAAAAATGAAGCAGGAAATCTTTATTTTTATAAACCTTACAAAAAGATGGAACTATAAATGGCTAGGAGAAAAAATGAACATCAGAATATGAGTGAAGTCCTAAAGGAATTTGTGACTGAAAATAAGCTACAAAAAGGCATGGATAAGGTAGCTGTAAGGGATGTATGGGAGCAGATAATGGGACCTGCGATCCATAAGTATACACAAAATATTAAATTAGATCGTAAAACACTATATGTACAACTCACCTCCTCGGTACTTAGAGAAGAACTTAGTTATGGTAAAGAAAAAATTATATCAAATTTGAATGAAGCACTTGGTAAGGATTTAGTTAAAAAATTAATATTTAGATAAGTAACCTTTTTATTATTAATGACACGTATTAATAATATTAATCATTTAAAATTATAATATTATGTTACAAAACATTTTGAATTTAAAAGGAGTTGCTGAATTAAAAGAGAGCAGCAAAATGCAATTAGTGGTGGATATAGTAATTTAGACAATTGTGATAAACCTGAAACTTGGTTCTATGATATGTCACATGAGTGCGAAGCAGCAGGGTATTATCACTAGTAAATAACATATTAACAGAAGTTGTAAAAAAAGCAACTTCTGTTAAAAAAATATTGCTTTTCTAAAGTATTTCAATCATTTGACAAAGCTCAAGTCCATTAGGGCAATTAGGACTTTCTGCTCGGATACAAACTTCAAATGTTCCGGGAGAATCAAACTGGAAAGACAATATATTATCACCTTGCTCCCCTCCATCAATTTCAATAAAATCTTCATCAATAATCCACTCATAGATAATTGTATTGATATTAGGGAATTCTGCTATAAAATTATAAGTTAATGTATTGTTACCTTTCTGTGCTTCAAAAAATAGTTCCGGACAACTAGGTTCTACTATTATTTCTCTACAAAATTCTACTCCATCTGGACATGATGGCGTTATTGCTTTTATACATACTACATGTTCTCCCAGAGTCAATTCAGAAGTTAACATATTATCGCCATTAGTTCCTCCATCTTCTTCTACTAATTGATCATCTATTAGCCATTCATATGTAACCTCAGAAATCCCTTCAAAATCAGAAACAAATACATGCTCTAGTGTATCAGGATTGGGGTCTTGCTCCAATTTAAAAAATAATTCTGGACATCTTCGTGTTACTACTTCTATTGTCTTGCAAAATTCTATGTCATCTGGACAACTATCCGATTCTGGTCTGATACACACTTCATAAACTCCTAGTGTATCAAAATTATAAAGCAGTATATTATCTCCCTGATTATCAGCCCCATCAAATTCTATAAATTCTCCATCAATAAACCAGCTGTACGACTGAACATCATCTAGGTCTGTAAAAATTGTTTCAAACCTATACCTTAAATTAAAGGCATCTATGTTTTCAAATGTAAAGTCTAATTCGGGACAACGATCCTGACAGGGTTCTATAATTTGATAAAACTCAAAATATGTATTGATCGATTGACTGACAAAATTTGGTGCTACTGCTATTTCTATCGGAAATTTAAATTGAGGTTGGTAATTAGCCCCTTGATTCTGATAAAAATCCTGAAATACTTCATCAGAAGTTATTCCTATTTCTCTCTCATTAGTATCAAATAAAGTTACTGGATAATCAAATCTAAAACAAGTATTGAAAAAAGTATCAAATTCATTTCTCAATGAACTATATCCACATTCTCTGATAATAGTAAGTAAATCCGTTTCATTAGTTATGGTATCGGCAGTATCTTTATCTTTATATAGTATCTGTAATGGAAACTCCACCCCAGTGACATTAAAATTATTTTGTTGACTAGATAATACATTTAGTAGCCCCTCATAATTGTCAATCCGAATACTAGAATCAGTATTGTATCCTAATGTTATTGGATATATGAACTTAAAACATTGATCTTCTTCGCGTGTAGATACACCTCTTGACTCAAGATTAGTCAAAACATTACTCATCGCCGAACTAAAAATTATAGTCCCCTCATTTTCTTCTGGAAATATAGAATCATCATTTACACATGCATTCATAAGAATACATATTAGCAGTAGTGGCACTAATTTATAAAAATATGTAATTATATTTTTCTTCAAAATGACTTTATCCATATAAGTTAAACGTATAATTTTAAAAAAACCCTACCTATTTGCAAAATAAATTAACATTAAATTTCATGCTCTTTTTAATACATTCATAATTTAAACCCAGATTATGCATCAAAAAATCTATTGCATCTATGATTTACTGCAAATACTAACGTAAACTGTATTTTTTTAATTTAACCATACGGTGCTATGCTAAAATTAAGAAAACATTAGTATTCATTGTATATTATTGACTCATAACGAAGTTCTAACGTATAATCTGGGTAATGTCGTTAAGTTAAGCTTTAGCATTGTCAGTCTGAGCTTATCGAAAACCATCCTAACCTTCGTTTTTGATTCCACTTCGACAGGCTCAGTGTAACAAAATAGATGTTTTTTGAGCTTAAGGTAACGACATTGATAATTCCATCTAACTAAATTTTAATAAGCTGATTGTAAGGTTGTTTCACAATCTTCTTTTTCTTTTTTTCATTGCCAAAAAAAGAAACAAAAAAGTCTAGTCTTATGAAATTTTATCTAAAAATTTTATGCTCTCGCTAAATTAAATTAAAACAGTATCGAAAATTGTAAACCTAGCCTTTATCTAACCATACGGCTGCGAATAAGAGTAACTACTACTCTTAAGAAATTTAATTTTTACGCTCCGTTTATTTCATTTTTAACGATAAAATTTCAATAGGACAATTTGAAACGTAGAAGCTGCTTACCAGTTAGAAACTTTATGTTACAGTCAAAAAATGTCTATGAATCTGGGCTAAATGTTAATTAAAGGTGTGTTCGATATAAAAAATGAGATTACAAATTATGCAACCTCATTTTTTATAAACATCCAAAAAAAACTGTATCGTTATAAGGGTATACAATTGACTATTATAATCCTTGGAAATTAATAGTTACACATTTCTCTAAATTTCCACAAGAACGGGAAACTCCTCTATAACAAACCTCATAAGTTCCTGGTTCCGAAATATGATCATTAAGATTTAAAATTTGTATTTGCGTAAATATCGTTTGTGGCAAATCAACACCATTAATTGACCAGAAAACAGTACTCTTATCCATATTTAATCTAATAGTTCTGGCATCCATAAATTCTCTTTCACTAATTATAACATATTCAACATCAAAAACAGAACAATCTACTGGCTCTGGCTCAGAAATAGTAATCTCTGAACAATATTCTATTCCTTGTGGGCAATCTACAGTTTCTGCTTTAATACAAACATTAAAAGTTCCAAAACCAAAAGAGCTTATATCTAAGATATCATCACGATCCTGAGTCCGGTTATCTTCTATCTCTACTAATTGACCGTCTACAAACCATTCATAAACAGTTACATCATTTATTCCTGGGAAATTTGCAATAAGTGTTGTCCCTTCTTCAACAAAAGATACTTGTGGGCAAGCATCTCCTCCACCGTTTCCATCACCTTCTCTCACAACAACGCTATCACAGAATTCTACTCCCTGTGAACAATCTTCTGTTGTAGCTTTGATACAAACATTATAAGTGCCTGGGGTATATGATCTAAGATCTAATTCATTATCACGACCTTGATTAATGTCTTCTGTCTCTACCAACTCATCGTTTACAAACCACTCGTAAACAGCTACATCATTTAAACCTGGAAATCTTGCTACCGCAACCGATCCTTCTGAGAAGAAATCCAATTCAGGGCAATTATCTTCATCCTTTTCTATAACAATCTCTTCACAATACTCAGTGAAAGTACAAGAAACATTTTCTGATACTAGACAGATTTCATAAATCCCTGGTTGTAAACTATCAAGAGAAAATTTATTATCTCCTTGATTATCTGTTCCTTCATTTTCTATAATCACTTCATTTCCTAAAGATTCTCCGCTAATATTCCACGCATAGAATTCTATTGTATCAATCCCTTCAAAATCAGCAAATAGATACTCCCCTTCTTTGGTATATTTTAGATCCGGACAAGAATCATTACCATTATCTTCTTCTATTATTATTTCTTTACAAAAATCTGCAATAGTACAGTTAGCATTCTCGGAAACTAAACAAATATTGTAAGTTCCTGGTTCTAAGTTTTCGAGAGAAAATGTATTATCCCCCTGATTGTTTATCCCTTCATTTTCTGTAATCGTTTCTTCGCCTAGAGGTTCTCCTGTAATATTCCAAGCATAGAACTCTAATGTATCAATTCCTTCAAAATTTGCTAGCAATTCTTCCCCCTCCTGAGTAAAGGATAATTCTGGACACGATGCGTCTGGATTAGGATCAATCTCTTCATCCTCATTACAAGAGATAAAACATAAAGTCACAATAAAAACTAATAGACTCCATAATTTTAGATTTTTCATTTTATATCTTTTAAGTTGTTAATAATTTATTTTTTTTTAATTATCCGCTTAAGCGCTTTAGTTATAACATTAATAGAACGCTTTATAAATATATCTCCCTACCCTTAAAAAATATTTTTTACTTTTGTCCTTCACAATTTAAAATCAAATCATACCCTTATAATTTTCCTGAATGCCAGAAAACAAGGTATCTATCTGTAATGAACAAGTTTTTGATCAATTTTTTAAAAGTCACGCAAAACTTTTAAGAAATTACCTATATTACAAGTTCGGAGATATGGATCAAGCAGAGGATCTTGTACAAGATTCTTTTATTAAATTATGGAATAATTGCTCTAAAGTATCGTTAGATAAAGCAAAAAGTTATGTCTACACTATTGCTACCAACCTTGGAATTAGTAGTACTAGACATCAAAAAGTGAAATTTAAATATCAAAACTATGTCACTCAACATACAACTGATAGTACTAATGAATCCCCAGAGTTTATTATCTTAGAAAAAGAGTATCTAGAAAAACTAAAAAGCGCTATTGCCGACTTGTCAGAAAGACAAAGAGAAGTTTTTTTATTAAGTAGAATAGAGAAAAAAACATATAAAGAAATAGCAGAATTATCTAATGTCTCTGTAAAAGCTATTGAAAAATTAATGCATAAGGCATTAGTATCGTTAAGAAAAAAAATTGGAAATATATAGTAATTAAGGTAGGGTAGTCACGAACTTATACGTTTATAAAGTAGACGAGTAGATTATGTTGAACAATAAAAAAGATGATATATTCTTATCCAGATGGATCACTGGGGAGCTTTCTCCAGAGGAGTTGACTGAGTTTGAATCACATCCAGAATATGAATATTATAAGAAGATAATGATCGGCAGTGATATGCTAGAGTTATCAGCAGAATATGACGTGGATACTGCTCTGAGCAAAATAAAGCAAGTAAAAAACACTTCTGCACAGCATTCTAAACCTATACTCAGACTATGGCCATATGCAACTGCAGCAGCTTCTATTGCAATTATACTTGGAATATTCTTTTTTAATCTTGATCAATCTTATACTACTCATTATGGAGAACTAGTAACAGTAATACTACCTGATGGATCTGAAATGATCTTAAATGCAAAATCAGAAGCCAGCTATAACAAAAAAAAATGGGAGACAAACAGAACTGTTTCCTTACAAGGAGAAGCTTATTTTAAAGTAAAAAAAGGCAGTAAATTTACGGTTAGTACTAAGAATGGAGATGTAACTGTATTAGGAACTGAATTTAATGTGCAATCGTATGACACATTTTTTGAAGCTATTTGTTATGAAGGTAAAGTACGGGTTACTCATAGTAATGATCAAGAGATTCTTACAGCTGGAAAAGCATATCGAAATATCCATAATATGCCATCAGAAAAGTGGACTTCTGATGAGCTTAAGCCATCGTGGGTTGATAAAGTAAGTTCTTTTAGAAGTACTCCAATAAAATATGTGTTTAATGAATTAGAAGAACAGTACAATATAAAAATCAAAATTGATCATATCGATACGAGTACTATATACACAGGAACTTTTCCTAATAATGATAAAGAAATTGCTCTTAGAACTGTTTTTAGTACCTTAGGGATGCAATATAAAATATTGCAAGATAACACAACTGTGGTAGTAGAAAAATAAGAGAATGACAAGACTTCTTTATGTTTGCTTATTTTTTTGGAGCTTTGCTATTTTTTCTCAAGAAAAAACATCTAAACTAGATGAACAAAAAAAACCATTATCAATGGTTATTTCTACTCTACAACAACATTTTAAGGTCAAGTTTTCTTATATAGATTCTGTTATCAGTGGAGTATCTGTTGATTTGAGATTAGACAGTAAAACTACACTAAAAAATAGTATTGAAGAATTACAAGATCAGACCAAATTAAAATTTGAGATTATTAAAGATAATTTTGTTACAATACGTCCGTACACAAAAAAAGATACTATAAAAATTTGTGGTTATATTTTTGACGAAAAAAATCAACCTTTAAAAAACATTAGAGTCTTCTTTAAAGGAATAAAAGTGAATCTGATAACTGATAATAATGGGTATTTCGAAAACACAACCGTTCCTTATAATTCTGCAATATTAATCAGCGCAGTAGGTTTTAGACAAAAGGTATTAAATTCTACATCATTTTTATCCAAAAGCTGTCAGAATATATACCTGATCAATACTATTGAGGTATTAGAAGAAGTTCTACTACAAGAATACCTTACTAAAGGGATTACACAGCATAAAAAAATAACAACTATTGATTTTAAAAATCTAGAGATTTTACCAGGACTCACTGAGCCAGATGTTCTGCATAGTATACAACTAACTCCGGGTGTCAATAGTCCATTCGAAACTGCTTCTGGAATATTTGTAAGAGGTAGCACTCCTAATCAAAATCTCGTTTTATGGAACGGTATCAAAACATACCATCAAGGTCATTTATTTGGGATGCTATCTGCATTTAATCCCTATACAATTAAAAAAGTCGATTTTGTAAAGAGTGGTGTTAGTGCTACATATGGAGACCGAATTGCTAGTGTTATAGATATCAAAACAGAGAATGATGTTACCGAAAAATTTTCTGGTGGAGCTGGTTTCAATATGATTAACGCAGATGCTGTTATCCATACCCCTATTATCAAAGACAAAGTATCACTCCAAATATCAGGAAGACGATCATTTACTGATGTACTAGAAACTTTTACCTACAAACAATATGCACAACGTGTTTTTCAGAATACGACAATAGCAGAAACTACTGTACTTAATGAGGCTAATAATGATTTTTATTTTGCAGACTACAATGCTAATCTCATTGGTAAACTAACTGATATTGATAAGCTAGAAATTAATTCTTTGTATAGTAAAAATGACTTAGACTTCAGAAGAAGTAATGATATGATGTCACTTTCAGATAATTTAGTTACAGAAAATGAAGGATATAATATAAAGTGGACTCATAGTGGTACTCGTAATTTTTCGTACAACACGAGTGCATACTATACTAGTTACATTCTTGATTATCGATTTATTACTGAAGAAATCAATACAGTAACAGAAATAGAAAGCAAAAAAAATAGTGTGCAAGATTTTGGCAGTAAATTAGATATAGACTACAGATTATCAAATAATCAATCGCTAATTGGCGGTTATCATTTTTCTAAAAATGATATAAGATATGCTTTTGTTACACAAACCCCTTCATATGAATTAATATTAGATCAAGATAATCGTTCTCTACATACACATTCTATATATACGGAATATAAATATGATGTTCCTAAGGACTTATATATTTCTGCAGGATTACGGTATAATCAATATACAGAATTAAATGAATCTTATATAGAACCAAGACTATTTATTCAAAAACATATATCAAAGTACTGGAAACTAAATCTTACAGGTGAGTATCGAAGTCAAGCAGTTAGTCAAATAAGAGAATCTGTAGTTAGTGATTTATCTCTAGAAAATCAGGTCTGGACATTGGCTAATAAAGATCAATTCCCAGTAATTACCAGCTATCAATTTGAATTAGGAAGTAGTTTTAAGAAAAAAAATTGGCATCTAGACCTAGACGCTTATTATAAGCAAATAGATAATATCACTACATTAACTGCTGGTTTTATTAATCCGATTGATAATACATATCATAATGGAGAAAGTCGGGTATATGGAATTGATTTGTTTCTAAAAAAACGTATTAATGATTATAAATCATGGATTAGTTACTCATATATAAATACCAAAAATAGGTTTGACGATATTAACAATAATAAAGCTTTTACAGGTAATTGGAATATCGAACATACGATAAAATGGTCTCATTTTTATAAAGTGAAAAATTTTCAATTTTCCTTGGGTTGGTTATGGCATACAGGAAAAGCATTTACTAATATATCTGGTGTGGACGAAAGAGGAGGACTTGTTTTATTAGATTTTGACGAAATCAATGGTGATAATCTACCAATATACCATAGATTAGATTTTTCTACAACATATGATTTTAAAATTCGTAATAATCCTAATATTACTTATCGCCTAGGTCTTTCTGTACTTAATGTATATGATGCAAAAAACATATTAAACAAAGAGTTTAGAACAACTAATTCCCTCGATAATCGATTTATCAATGCAGATATTATATCTTTAGGAATTACTCCAAATATAAGTTTTAGACTATTTTGGTAATCAATAAGCTTAAAAGCAGCGTACTTAAATTTAACAGACTAGGTTTTTTGATGACAACCCTCACTTAACACAACTATAGTGTTTCAAAAAGACCAATCAAAAGATTACAATTATCATCTATATTCTATATTTTACGTAACAAAACATAAAAAAACCCTTCATTATAGTAATGAAGGGTTTCTATTGTAATTACGCTGATC
>CANLRN010000083.1 GCA_947493495.1 uncultured Aquimarina sp. | reverse complement strand
TTTGGCAATGAAAAAAAGAAAAAGAAGATTGTGAAACAACCTTACAATCAGCGTATTAAAATTTAGTTAGATGGAATTCATTAGGAAATCTATTCCATCTTTCAACTGCTGTAAACACTACCGTTTCACTATGTTTTTTAATGTAACCGTAGCTACGCTGAAATGAAGAAAATATCAGTGTTTATTGCACTTGAAAGCATCTTGACGAAGTCCTAACGTAAACCGGGTTAAAGCAATCCATCTAGAAACTTGTATCCTTATGATACCGTTGCTAAAGCATTTTCATATAAGTTTATGTATGTTGGTACAATGTTATTGATATCAAATTTCATTGCTTGTTTATATGCTCCTTTTTTAAAATCTTCTAAGATTTTATTGTCTTGTAGTATTTTTAGGGCATTAGTAGACATTTCTTCTATATTTCCTACATTGCTAAGATATCCCGAAACTCCGTGAATATTAACTTCGGGAATTCCTCCAGTATTACTAGATATGACAGGAACTTTATTTACCATTGCTTCTAGAGCTGCTAGGCCAAAACTCTCACTTTCTGATGGTAATAAAAACAAATCAGAAAAGCATAAAATTTTATCTATTTCATTACTATTCCCTAAAAAGATGACCTTATCTTTAATACCTAGTTTCTTGCATTTTTGTTCTGCCGGGTTGCGTTCTGGCCCATCACCAACCATCAATAGTTTTGCAGGAATCTTTTCTTGAATATTATAAAATATATCGATAATGTCCATAATACGTTTTACAGGGCGAAAATTACTAATGTGTGTCACAATTCGCTCATCCGAATTGGCCATCAATTCTCTTTTGCAATCCGAAAAGGTTGTTTGACGAATTTTTACATCTATAAAATTAGGAACTACTTCTATATTCTTTTTAATATCAAAAAGTCTAAGGGTATCCTCTTTTAAGCTCTGAGAAACAGACGTTACAATATCACTCTCATTAATACTAAAAGTAACTGCAGGTTTATAAAAGGGATGATTGCCTACCAATGTTATATCTGTTCCGTGCAATGTAGTAAGCATTGGGATATGTATACCTTCTGCTGCTAGCATTTTTTTAGCCATATATCCTGCATATGCATGAGGTATCGCATAATGTACATGTAGCAACTCGATATCATATTTCTTTATAGTATTGACTAATTTACTAGACAATGCTAGTTCGTAGGGTTGGTATTGAAACAATGGATATTCTGGGACTGTTACCTCATGAAAATGAATATTAGGATTCAATAACTCTAGACGAACAGGCTGTTTGTAGGTAACAAAATGTACTTGGTGATTTAATTTGGCTAATGCTATTCCTAATTCTGTAGCTACTACTCCACTCCCTCCAAATGTTGGATAACATACAATAGCAATATTCATATTACAATTTTCTTTTTGATTGCAATGTACAAGAAAATTAGTATAGTACTTTGTTAAAAGAGTTGTAAAAAATTATTCTATCAGAGTTAAAAGAATATTTCCATAATCTAATTTTCTAACTACAAACAATGTATCTCCAAAAATAGCATCAGAAGATATTTCTAAAACCCCTTCAATCCTATTGTAAACTATTGGTGTCTTATGTTTCCCGTATACTCGATTATATCTTAGTCTATAATCATTGCTACAGCTAGCGTTTTTAAAAAACATATCTTTTGGTAATTCTCTTTTCTGTGATACTGATTTTTTTACCTGTTGGTGTAGACCAACTCTAGTTGGGTTTTTACCAGAAGATAGAATATATTTAGTTTCTCCTAAATTATGGTTTTTAAGAACTAATTCCCAGTCTCCTAATAATTCATGCTTGCTAGGGATTTGATCTTGAGCAGATACTAACAGAGTAAATGTAACTAAGAAAATACATGTAATTTTTATTCGCATATTGGTATATGTTTGGTTATACCACAACAAATTATATGTCTAAATACTATTCTGAAGTAAAAAAGCAGATCATAAGCCGGATTCTGTAATCCCTACAAAATGGAACTCCTTATCATTTATCTAGCCTTACTATTACTAAATAAGATCAAACCGCTTACCCTCCAACATTGGGCGTGCAACCCTTAAGCGCTGGTATACATAGCGTTGCACCACATAGAGTTTACCTGATTTCACTACAGCATTACCTGTACATACTTTCTGTTGCACTTGTCCTCCCGCCTATTGGCGGTGACGGGTGTTACCCGCTATATTGCACTATGGTGTCCGGACTTTCCTCTATCCATCTATAACGAATAGCGATAAGGTGATCTGCTTACTGCAAAAATAGAACAATTCTGAATTCTAAATTTCTAATTTAAAATTATTTTTTACTGTTAATAACTCTCCATAAAAATTAAACCTTAAAATTCTTTATTTGTATTCAATTTTTAACTTTGTACATCTATGGAGCATTTTATAGTATCGGCACGTAAATATAGACCTACTACATTTAAAGGAGTAGTTGGACAACAAGCTATTACGAATACATTATCCAATGCTATTGAAAACAATCACCTCGCACAAGCCTTGCTATTTACTGGCCCACGAGGAGTAGGAAAAACATCCTGTGCAAGAATATTAGCCAAAACAATTAATCAGGAAAATAATGAAAATCCTGATGAAGATTTTGCGTTTAATATTTTCGAATTAGATGCAGCATCTAATAATTCTGTAGATGACATCCGTAATTTAATTGATCAAGTACGGATCCCGCCACAAGTTGGAAAATATAAAGTATATATTATTGATGAGGTACATATGCTATCACAAGCTGCTTTTAATGCCTTTCTCAAAACACTAGAAGAACCTCCAAAACATGCCATTTTTATACTTGCAACTACAGAAAAACATAAAATTATACCAACCATCTTATCCCGTTGTCAGATTTTTGATTTTAAAAGAATTACAGTAACTGATGCGAAACATCATTTGATGGAGGTGGCAAAAAATGAAGGTATTATTGCTGATGAAGATGCACTACACATTATTGCTCAGAAAGCAGATGGCGCTATGAGAGATGCTTTATCTATATTTGATAGAGTTGTAAGTTATAGTGGAAAAAATCTTACAAGACAAGCTGTTACACAGAACCTTAATGTATTAGATTACGAAACGTATTTTAGGACTACAGATCTTATCTTGCAAAATAACATCCCTCAATTATTGATTGAATTTAATGAAATATTATCTCAGGGATTTGATGGTCAACATTTTATATCTGGTTTAGCTTCTCATTTTAGAGATCTATTAGTTTGCAAAAACCAGATAACCGTTACTTTATTAGAAGTAGGAGAACAAACTAAAACAAAATATCTGAAACAATCACAGGAAGCCCCACATCATTTTTTAGTTAGGGCTATCGAATTAGCTAATGATTGTGATCTCAAATACAAAACAAGTCGAAATCAACGATTACTCATAGAATTATGCTTAATGCAACTAGCCTCCGTAACCTCTGAAAACGGAGAAAAAAAAAATGAAAAATCCTATATAATACCAGCTAATTATTTTAAAGAAAAAGGAATACACCCTTTTAAAGTTACTAAACCTGTAAAAGAAAAAAACACAACAGATGCAATCTCTAGACCTGTTGACCAAGCTATTCCGCTATCAAAAGAAAATAAAATAATCCCCTCTGGTGAACCGATAAGTAAAGACACTCTTATCTTAGATAAAACTAAGGAAACTAAAATACAAACAGATATTGCTAATGCTATAAGTACAGAAGAATTGTCTATTGCTCAATCTAGAAAAAATAGAACTTCAGGTTTATCCATCAATAGTATTAAAAAGAAAAAAGAACATCAAGAAAATAAGGTAGAAAAAATTGTTGATCCTGCAAACCTTCCCACTACTTCTTTTACAGAGAGCGAGATGCAAACTGCTTGGGCAGAATATGGAAAGTTACAAGATAAAAAAGGAGAACGAATTATAGGTTCTATGTTTGCTATGAATACCCCTACTCTAGATGGTAATATGATCAAATTAGAATTACCAAATGAATCAATGAAAATTGACTTGCTAAATAACAAAGCAGAGTTATTTCAATTTTTAAATAAAAAACTAGATAATTATACGATATCGCTAGATATTATCGTAAACGAAGAAGCTTCAAAAAAGTATGCATTTACTCCGCAAGATAAATATGAAAAACTAAGAGATAAAAACCCTTTGATTGATAAATTACGATCCTCTTTTGATTTAGATATATAGCCTTACTACAACTACCAGAACATCTATTTTTTACTTCTTCAGAAAAAATTAGCAAAGAGAATATGTTAACCACTTTCTCAAAAAAGATCCTAAAAAATGAACTACACCTCTACACAAAGTTCACGTGATAAACATATAGGATGAATATTGCCATCAAAACCGTTGTTTCAGTGTTACATTTCTTGATAGCAATAGATACTTAGATACAGTATCTAAACATCAGTTAATCGATTAAATACAATTTTAATTTGATTAAATACATTATTTTTATATATTTACATTAAATATGTAAGAATTATATTTCCATCACTATAATTGTCTTGCTTATAAAAATCAGTAATCACGCCCTAAAATATACAATAGATGAAAATTAAACTACTCCTACTTTCATTTCTAATCTGCCTACAACTTACTAGTAATGCTCAAATTTCTATTGGATCTACTCAAAAAGAACAACTTACAGATCTTGATAAAGGAATGATCAAGAAATTTAAGAAGACAAAAACTATATTTATACTATCTAATATTTTAGAAAAAAGCGTTTATGAAACCATCTTAAAAGACACTTGGACAGTTACCCCATATGAAGTAGTTTCTTATAAAGATTTTAAAATAGAAAATTACCTAAAAGACGGATACTCTATCGCACAAATCTCTGGATTTGACACCACTAGAAATACCAGACCTATTGGATCAAGTACTGGTTTGTATACGTTTATAGATTTTAAGATGTATGACAATAAAGAGATACATAAAAAATTAGCTAAATTATCTCCCAAAAAGAAATCAAAAGGCGTATACCAGTTTATAGAGAAACACTCACATCAAATAGCTAGTATTTATTTATATCCTAATGCCAATTTTATAGAAAAAACAATGCATCAAGGAACTCGATCAGTAGTACAGGCTATGTTTTCTGAAAAAGTGTTTCTAAACTATACTCCTGGTTTATTAAAAAATTATTTTCAATTGATCAATACTACCCTTGCTTCAGAAAAAGGGTATGCGATGATTGCAAGAGAGCATCAACCTTCTATAAAAGAATTAGCTATTAACAAGTTGTATATTCCCGAATATGTTTCTACAACATATAGTTCGTTTAAAGGAAAAGATAGTCAACCTAATGAAACGATGATCCGTCGTCTATTTGCTAATTATAAGCATGAGTATGAAATGATTTCTGATATCGATTTAAGTAATCGGATTATGAAAAATGACGCATTTTATTACTTGAGATATGTCCGTACAAATGGAGAGAAGTTTTTAGAAGTTGTACATTCAATATCTGGTAATGTAATTTATAGAAACTATAGCAAAGGACTGTCTTACAAGATAAAACCCAAATTTATTACCGATTTAATTACAAAAATCAATCCATCAGAAGAAATTATCCAAAAAAGCAAAGCCCAAGATGCTATCGTTAATAGACAATAAATATATTAGCTATCTATGCTGATTAAAAATTGTATAGTAATATAGATTCTAACTTTTTCAGAATAATCAGCTTAAGATAAATAATCTTTATTTTTAATAATCAATGTAACCAGAAGTTAGCTCCCTGACTTTCTGATATGTACATACCTAATACTTCTTTATAACCATCTTTATTGATGCCTAAAATATTGTGTAACGCCTTATGAGTGATCTTTCCATCTACTTTTACCTTGTAATGCATCGCATCAAGCCATATGATATAGTATAAATGTTCTGCCTTGAATGATTCTATCTGAAAGATTATCTGCTAAATAGTTTGACGTTTCTTAACTAGTGCTGGTTCAAAGCTAATGTGACGGTCTTGAGGAGTATCAATATCAAAAGTACCAAAACCACTATTGACAGTCTTTTTGTCCTTACCATTCCGCTTGTTGCCTTTAGAACGTTCACTAGTATCTCCTACTCCATACATTGGATGTCGAATACACTAAAAAAAATTGTCATATACATATTTTTACATATCTTACTTTTTTGAATTTAGTTGTATACTACAAATCATTACTATTAACACTAAATACACTCAACTTAAAAGATACGTCATGGAAAAAAAAAACTGTTTCCTTCTATTTATGGTCATCTCATTCATTGGAAATACACAAGAAAAGCCTAATATTTTATGGATCATCACCGATGATCATAGACCTGATGCATTGGCATGCTATAATCAAATCACTACAGGAAAAAAAGAGAGTTCTTTAGGGTATGTTATGTCTCCTAATATTGATGAACTAGCCACAGAAGGTACTTTTTTTGTCAATGCTTATTCTAATTCACCAATGTGCACTCCATCTAGAAGTTCTATGATGACTGGTCGTTACCCATTTAGATCTGGGCATTACAAGTTTTATTCGCATCAAGAAGCAGATTTTGTAAAACCTATGGTATCACAAATACTAAAAGATAAAGGATATGGTACTGCTGTATTTGGAAAAACAGGTTGGGGTATTTATAAGCATCTAGATGGAAAGAAAAATACGCATACCGATTTTTTTGATTACAATATGCACTTTAAAAGAGATTTACAAGCTAATGGTATTGGTGATATTTTTTATGCAGATGCCAAGGTCGAGTTTATTGACGGGATATTTAGTCCTATCAAAACAGTAGAAAAAGCAATTTATCCAGATGGTTCTATCAAAACATATCATACACAACTAAGAGACAAAAAGATGCCAGAGATAGATAAAAAAACAATGCAATCTGTGGATCAAGAGTTTGATATTTTAAGAACATATACACGTCTCAATAAAGGATTGATTATTGGAGGTGTAAACCCTCAAAAAGCAGGAAATACAGTGGATGGGGTAATTGTCAAAGAGTATGTCAATTATCTTACCAATGCTAATAAAAGTTATAAAACATCTTGGGGCAAACAGGTTAAAGGTGCTAATAGCAAAAAACCATTGTTTGTTAATTTAGGTTTTCACCTACCACATACTCCTGTATTACCTCCAAAGAAGTATCGTGATATTTTTAAAAATAAAAAATATAATATTCCCGAATTTAGTACAGATGAGTTATCTAATTTTCCTCCACAATTAGTTACGCTATACAATGAATGTAAAACAGATCAATTGACGGATGAAGAAAAACTACAAGCGATACAGGATTACTATGCTTTCTGTGCTTATGGAGATGCTTTAATTGGAGAAGCTGTGGAGACTTTTACATCGTATTGCAAAGCAAACAATCAAGAATACCTTATCATATTTACCATCGGAGATCATGGCTGGCATCTAGGAGAACAAGGTATTATGGCCAAGTTTGGCCCTTGGAAGCAATCTGTACAAAATGCAGCAATTGTTGTTGCCTCTGATAAAAAGAAATTTCCTCCAGGAAAAATATATAACAATATTGTAGAATTTGTGGATTTTGCCCCTACTATATTGGCTGCCACAGGAGAGGATATATCAACTGAAAATTATGAGTACCTAGATGGGTATGATCTAGCATCAGTGATTAATGACTCTAAACCAATTCGTGAATATGCCATTGGCGAAGTTAATGTAGTTTGTGGTCATCGAGCTTATATGCGAACCGAAGATTTTGCATTCTCTATGCGTACACGTGATAAATGGGATGTGTCTAAAGCTCCTTTTCTAAATGATGATATAAATTGGGCATTAACGTGTGATCGCCCAAAAGCGGATATGGCATTATATGACTTACGCAAAGATCCTTTAGAAAAAAATAATATTGCTGATGCCAAAAATTATGTAAAACTAGCAGACTGGTTTAGAAATAAATTAGGGACTATTGTATTAGGTGATGGCCGTGTAGAGTGTGATTGGACACAACCAAACAGTTATAATATTAGTAATTTTGCTGGTGGTGCAGATACTAAAACTTTAGACATTCCTAAAAGTATAATTCCATCATTATAAGCAACCATTATTATTGCTTTAATGCAATTTCTTTTATCAAATATGTCTAAGTATGAATATACCGATCCATAGCCTAAACAATAGAAAATATTGTCTAAAACCTATCTATATTCTTCTTTGTTTTATGTTGGGAATTTTCACTTCATTGAGCCAGTCAAGTCGGGATACAAAACCCAATGTTATTTTAATTATGACAGATGATCAAGGGATCGGTGACTTAGGGTGCCACGATAATCCTTGGTTGAAAACTCCTAATATTGATGCTCTCTATGAAGATTCTTTTCGATTTACAAATTTTCATGTAAGTCCATTATGTACTCCTACTCGAGCTGCTATAATGACTGGTCAATATCCAATAAATAATGGAACCTGGGCTACCTTTAAGGGAAGAGCTTCATTACACCACACCACACCAACAATGGCAGAACTATTTAAACAAAATGGATATGCAACGGCTATGTTTGGCAAATGGCATTTAGGAGATAATTTTCCTTCCAGGCCGACTGACTGTGGATTTGATATAGCAATCCATCATAGCTCTGGAGGTATTGGAGAGCTATCAGATTATTGGGGTAATGATTATTTTGATGATGTATATTTGTCAAATAACAAACCAAAAAAGTTCGAAGGATATTGTACCGATGTGTGGTTTAGGGAAGCTATGAAATTTATGACTGATAATACAGAGAAACCATTTTTTTTATACCTCCCAACCAACGCACCTCATGCACCATTAATCATTGATAAAAAATATGCTGAGCCCTATCAGAAATTAGAAGGCACAGCATTACTTAATGCCAATTTTTATGGGATGATTGCCAATATTGATGAAAATATGGGTATACTACTACAATTCTTAGAAGATAAGAAACTTGCAGAAAATACGATCCTAATTTTTATGACAGATAATGGTACACAATTTGGATATAGTAAAGACGGAAAACTTGGATGGAATAAAGGGTATAGAGGCAATAAGCACGATAAGGAAGAAGGTGGCCATCGAGTCCCATTTTTTATTCGCTGGCCTAAAAAAAATATCAAAGGAGGTAGAGATATTAACGAGCTTAGCGCACACATCGATTTGATATCGACATTATCTACATTATGTGAGATACCTATTCCCCACACTTTGCAATTTGATGGATTAGATTTTAGTACATTATTATATAAACCAAAGACCAAACTAGAAGAACGCACTTTTTTTGTTCACCATCGACAAGATTGGAAAGCTCCTTTTGATACTAAAGCTACTTGCATCGCAAAAGACCAATGGAGATTAGTGGATGGGCACTATTTATATGATATAGAAAAAGACCCTATGCAAACCCAAAATATAATCGATAAATATCCTACAGTTGTAGAAAAATTACTTGATGAAAACAATAATTTCATTAACAATGCAAAAAAAAGGTACGAATATCAACACATTCCATTAACATCCATTGGCAATCCAGCGCAGAAAGTAACTTGCCTTACCATCCAGCATGCCGTAGGAGATGAGTTTCCAATTTATAGCCAAAATCAAGTTGCTGAAGGGGTTAAAAATTCGAATGCAAAACATTTTTTAAAGATAGAAAAAGAAGGTACTTATCATATCTCTGTACAAAGATGGCCAAGAGAGCATCTAGGTGCTATACAAGGCATTCCAGCTACTAATCGGATTGAAACCTTTGATTATAAAGCCATTTATCCAGAAAAAGCTGTTATAGAAATTCAAGGACAGCATATAGAGCTTCCAATAGATAAGGAGATGAATAGCGTAGATTTTAAAGTCTCATTAAAAAAAGGGAATACTACATTACAAGCGAGTTTTTTAGAAGGAGAAAGTAGTTATGGTGCATATTATGTGTATGTCGAAATGTATTAAAAAACAAAAGCCTGTTTCCAACTTATGACTGTATTGTAATTACAATACATATTTGATGTACAGGTTATGCCAATGATTCTTAGCATTCTATTGGTTAAATTTTTGATTTTCTCAAGTAAGATTAATGGATCTAAATCATACTCGTTTTAGAACTTAGCCTAAAAATTTTAAGTTCATCAAAAATGCCTAAATTTGCAAATAAAATACACGGAATATAAAGGGGATACATTTATACTTTAATAAAACTATTGAGTATCATTATCTAGACACAGGTAGACAAAGATTAAAACTGAAAATGAAAGACATTTTCTTTAACCGATATAAAATGACTAAACAAGAGTCAGCTAATATTTACATGAAATTATGAAGCGAAGAAAATTTTTCAAAAACACAGTTAAAGGTGCGTTAGGCGCAAGTATAATTCCGTTGACTAGCTTTTCGAATTTATCTGCGCAATCGACAAAAAATATAGAGAATACAGAAGCAGAAAAACCTCTAGGAAATACAGATCCTAAACAATGGCATCAAATGGGTACTGGTAAAAAACCAAGACCTGACCGACGTAAAACGATAACGTATGATGTTGCTATTATTGGTGGAGGAGCTGCAGGTATGTGTGCGGCTATTTCGGCTGCAAGAAATGGAGCTAAAGTTGTATTGATACAAGATCGCCCAGTTTTGGGAGGTAATTCTTCAAGCGAAATCCGCGTGCATTTAAACGGCGTCAATCATTTAAAAAATGGTTTGCCTGAACGAGAAACAGGTATCATTGAAGAAATTTTACTGCATAATCGTTTTCATAACCCACAAGATTCATATCCTGTCTGGGATCATATTTTATATGATTTTATCACTAAAGAAAAGAATCTGGATGTAAAACTAAATACCTCTGCAATACGAGCTATTATGTCAGATGATGGTAAAATAAAAGCTGCCTATTGTTGGCAATTGACAACCGAGACGGAATTTACTGTTGAAGCTGATGTATTTATTGACTGCTCTGGTGATGGACTACTTGGAGCGACGTCTGGAGCTTTGTATCGAACCGGTAGAGAAGCCTCTTCCGAATTTAATGAAAAATATGCTCCTAAAAAAGCGGATGGCTGGCAGATGGGTTCTACCATTTTACTTGGATCGAAAGACATGGGACGCCCGATGCCTTTTGAAGCACCACATTTTACCTTAAAATATGATGCTGAAAAATCTCATAAAGGGAGACAACTAAAACCGTTCGAATTAGGTTTTTGGTGGGTCGAATTAGGAAGTGATGATGATATCATTGGCGAATTTGAAGACAACAAACATAAACTCTTAGGTTATGCGTATGGTGTTTGGGATTACATGAAAAATTCTGGTAAATTCCCAGAAACCGAAAATTATGCCTTAGACTGGGTTTCTTCTTTACCAGGTAAACGAGAGAGTCGTAGATTTATAGGAGATTATATTCTTTCTGAACCAGACATGCTGAACAATAAGCAATTTCCGGATGCCGTTGCATTTGGTGGTTGGTCTTTGGACGAACACAATCCAGGTGGAATTGAAAACTTAAGTGAACCGCCTAGTTATTTTCATCAATATTTTGAAGAACCGTATCAAATTCCTTTTCGCTCATTATATTCTAAAAATGTACCTAACCTATTATTTGCAGGGCGTAATATTAGCCAAACGCATATTGCCTTGTCTTCTTCTCGTATTATGGCAACCTGTGCCTTAGAGGGGCAAGCAGTTGGAACAGCAGCAGCTTTATGTGCCAAAAAAAATGTATTACCACGAGAGTTAGGTGAAAAATATATTACAGAATTACAAGAACAATTACTACGCGATGATGCCTTTATTCCATATAGACCTGCAAATGACGAAAACGATTTGGTTAAAAAAGCATCATTGATATTTGCGTCAAGCACATCTTCGGGAGATCCCAAATTATTAAATGATGGATGGTCTCGAGATTATAATAAAAAAGATCATCATTGGCAATCTGAAGGTTTACCAGCACAAGTACAAGTAGAATGGGATGAACGCGTGAGTATTTCTAAAATTGAAATCAAATGCGACACCAATGTTAAACGAAACATAATGTTACGCCGTGATAGTTTAGAGAATGACGTTTACAGCACTCAAATTCCCAAAGAACTACTAAAATCATTAGATGTTGAAATACGGGTAAATGGAAAGTGGGTAAAAGTTGGAACAAATGAAAAAAATAGAACTCGATTAATTAAGTTCCATTTCGAAAAAATGGAAACGTCAGCTATTCGTATTAACGTAAAAGAAACGTATGGAGATAAAAATTGTAAGTTATTTGAGGTTCGATGTTACTCCTAAAAAACCTTAAAAATGATACGGTTCTTTAACATACTAGCCCTACTCCATTTATGCCTTAATTTAAGTGTATCTTCTACTCATGAAATTAAACACCAAATTAAGGTCATACATAAAGGTATTAGTGTAACAGAGCCTACTGAATGTCTATTAGTAGAAGTACAAGATAAACAAAGTGAACCCCTAGAATTTTATATGGATGTTGAATCTGTAGTTTGTGGTGACAACCAATGCCGAATAGATTTAGTGCGAATATATTGGGATAAATTTGGGCGTTATGATCGGCTCCAATTACCTGATGGCGTAGCATTGGAAAAGGCAGGAGGTGAATTGTTTTCAGCTAGTGACTATGATAAATTAGAAACCATTTTAAAAGATGAAAATTCTTCTTTACAAGAGGTATACAAAAATGAAATTGTAGGTACAATTGGCGGTGAAGGTATCGATGCAATGACGGGGGCAACTATTTTGGTAGAAAAATCAGCATATGTACAAGGTGCCGTTTGGACGTGTTACTCACTTTGGCATTGGGCACATGGAAATGCAAAACAAATCATTCGAAATATTACAGGTGATGCCTATTCCATTTCAGAACTGCAGCATCTTTTAGAGCAAAATAAAAATCCGCACTTCGCAATCGAACAATTAATAAGGCGAAAGGATTTTTCAAAAAGTACAAATGAGTTTTTGCTAAAAGCCATCGAAGTAAATTCAACACTATTGAAACCTAGTTTACCCTATTGGGAAACTGCTCCAGACTTAGTTTACCTTAGTGCAATGCAGCAATTAATTCCCAATGCCAATAAAACCAATCGCCTATTATGTTTCAATACAATATTACAAGCTTCTCAAAATCTACCTCCTAATTTTTTTAACGAATTAAACTTGCCACTTCAAGAGTTGACTTATCAAGAAATTGATTTGTTTTTAAGAATTCTAGTTAAAAAAAATGGAATAACTCAACAAGGACTTTCTACATTATTTTCCCTCTTGAATAGTACTGATTTTTTAATTGCTCGGCGGGTTTTTTGGTTTCTAAAAGAACAAGAGTTATCTAAATCACAGGAACATCAAATACATAAATTTCACGAAAAGTGGAAAGATAAACTCTAAAAAAATCATTACAATACAGTTAAAGTTTTAGGGCTTTAGAATAGTAACACCTTCAATAAAGAGATCTATTTCTTTTCTACTAATGTGCTTTGCTCCATAATTTCCAACTCATCATTTATTCTACTTAGTAATACACCAAAATCATCTTGGTTAATAAAGTTACTTTCGCGATCTGGAAAAATCTCTTCTACAGGAAATCTATAATTAGGATCAATAGTAAATTGATAGAAATTGGTAAGCAACTCCCCTTCAGTATTTATAAGTGGAACATTTAAAATAACTGGATCACCAATGCTATCTGTAGTATGACTAAGAATTATCCATGGACGACTAGAATTGAGAACATCCAGTTCGCGCTCTAGTGTAATATTTTTGCTAGGTATTCGCTTCTTATTTGTGTACCATTTATTATTAACAGCATCATAGGCATCATACGTTTCTTTTGCTGTCTTTACTACAGCTAAACTATCTAAGGTCGATTCGATAATCATTGTTGCCGCTTGGTTAAAAGGAAATTTAGAATGCAAAGTTTTCATCCCTACGTGTATGCCTAGTAAATTTGAATATACATCCTCAACCGAAAAACTAGAAAATTTTTCAGGGACAAAAGGAATAGTTGATGCTCCATACCAAGTGGAAATCTCATGCCATAAGGAAAGATCATACGCTATTTTTCCCGCTAATAAAATACAATCACTATTACTCAGTTGTTCAGGCACATTTAAATGTAAAGTCTTGCGTCCTGCTTCATTACGTAAGGGTAAAATGACTTTCCCTTTCCCTTTATAATGTAGGATAGTGGTGTATAAATAGCGTGTCCAATCAATTTGATCTCGTAAATGGCCCATGTCTATAAACCCTCCTTTTTGTGTATAAATAGTACCAGTTCCTTCTTTTTTATTACCCATATAGTGATGTTCTCCAATATCATCAATACTAATTACCTGATCAATAGAAATAAATGGTACCCCCCATATTTTTAAATCATAACCAAAAGCACAACAAGCTCTAATAATACGAGGAGGAATTTTTTTTATATCGACATCATTAGTATACATATCCTGAGCATGCATTGTTATATGTGTAATAACAAAGCCGAATAACATCATTTTTTTTATGGTATTTAATAGTATTTTATAAATGATAAGCTTCATGCGGTTAGGTACTATATATTATAGGTTATTACGTTTCAACATATCAGGATAGAGCTCATCTTCAACCCACATGAAGTTAGGGAATATGCGAATTATTTTTTCATAACATAGTTTGGCTAGTTGTATTTGATCAGTAGCTTCGTAGGCTTGTCCTAAAGCAGTCATCGTGTTTATATACATCCAATTATTGACTACCAGTCCTTGTTTTTCAAAGCTTTTAATTGCTTTTACATAGTATTGTATAGCTTTTGCCTTATCACCCCCAAAAATTGATGGGCGATAATACATGGAGTTTCCTTTTTCAATATTTCCTTGTATATTCTCTGGATCCAATTCGATAGCTTTGTCAATGTACTTCATACTTTTCCTGCCTAAATAAATAGCCTTAAAATTTGAAATACCAATCGTAAACGCAATATAAGCACCCTTATATGCTAGTAGTGTTGGATTTTCGGGTGATTCATCTAATAGTTTGTCTATAATTTTTTCTGATTTTTCTATATATTCTTCAGCAGTGTCGTACTTTTTTGCCCCAATTAACCAAGCCGTGTACCCATAGTAATAACTAATAAGTTCTAATTGCTCATCAAAGCTACTTGGATTTACATTTTTTTCACACGCATGCATCAATTCATACCACGTATTCATCTTACCTCGTGAATAGGCTTTGTAAATTGGATCGCGGTAAGAGCTTTGAGAAAAGCCCAATTGTATTGAAAGCAACAAAATGCTAATTACAATTACAAATCTTGTAATATGTTTCGGTCTTTCCATATGAGTTTCTTCTGTTTATTATTTATCAGTCCTTTACATATTATCAAAAGAAATATAATATGCTGTGGTAGAGCCAAAAACAGGTTTTGAACGACTGATTGCTGACTCGCTAGCATTACAAAAAATCGAATACATATAATACCTATGATATATGCAATTAACCACCATAAGCCCATATATACATATACTATAAATGGAGCGATGGTTGTTAAAATTCCAAATGAAATAGTCACTAAAACACTATCCCCAAAAAATTGAAATATGTTTTTTATAAACCCTTCAATAGCATCATCTAGTCCAGCATACATTCTACAAGAAATATCATTATCACCTAAGCGCGTATCACTGGTGAGTCCTTTTTGTTTAAATAGTCTTATAATAGCTATATCTTCTACTTTATGAGACTTATATTTTTCGTGAGGCCAAATAGTCTTATACGTAGTTGCTTTAAACATCATAAATTGCCCATTAGCAGCCGAAAAGATTTTGTTTTTTGACTTTCTAATTAAATATATAGGAAGTATGCTCAACAAAACCCAATTCATTAAGGGTACCGAAACTTTTTCTCCAAAAGACTTTACTATTTGTTTTGGAAATATCGATAATAAGTGGAGTTCATATTTCTGAAGGTAGTTAATGCTACGCTTAATCACGTCTTTTTTTACGCTTACATCTGCATCCAAAAATAGTAATATATCACCCGTGGCTGCTAGCGCTAATTGATGGCAAGCATGATTCTTGCCCAACCAACCTTGCGGAAGTGCTCCTCCATCTAATAATTTAATATTAGGGTTACGTAGTGCCCAATGCTGGATAATACTCTCAGTTTTGTCAGTTGAGTGGTCGTTATAGACAATGATTTCAAGATTGTGATCTTCAAAAGTTGATACTTGCTCTAGTAAAGCTCCGATATTTTCTTCCTCATTACGTGCAGGTATTAAAATTGAAACAGATAGTACTGATGTTAATGGAGTTACTTTTGGCAAATAAGCAAACGAAAGGTAATTAACAATTGCTACAAGCAATCTAATAATAAGCAAGGTTATTAAAAAATAACAGAAATAAATCATTTGACACCTTGTTTTGTATAACACGATTTTGCAAAACGATTAAATTCTCGTTCTACATCTTCAGTATTTGTATTTGTATTTATAGTATGCGTTTCATAATATACACAAATATCTGGCCTAAGTTTGGTTCCATACTTAATAAGGTTAACATTATAAACCAACTGAAAATCATTTTTTGTGTTTTTTAGAATATGCGAAAGTAAGCCTTTTTCAAAAATAAACTCTCGTGTATATATACTCTTAATTTTACCTTGTGGGAAAAATAAGAATAAATTCTCTTTATCTTGTAACATTTCAACAGCATAATCAAGACTTGCTATACTTGATCGCTTACCTTTATTGATTGAACTAGCTCCAATTTTGGTTAACATCATGTTTTTACTCAGCTCCTTTTCTAGCATCATAAAATTAAATCGTCGTTTAAACACGTTAAGGTTTAATAAAATTTGAATAAAACCATCATAAAACGAGAAATGATTACTAATCATAAGAATAGGAAGTCCTTTTTCTTCATACTGACCTTCGTACTTAACACTACTAAAAAAAAAGCCAATGAGTATTTTCGTATAATACTTAGAAAATTTCACCCAATATTTATTATGATTCGCTCGTATCATTTTTTAATATACATATTGTGAGTGACTAAAATTATAAAAATAACCGAACTGAATAAAAAATAACCTTCGTGCAGGACGATTATTTGTATCTACTTTTAATTTCTGAATAGCACAATTAAAAAGTAAAGCCAATATGACCACAGAGTAAAAAACTATAAAAGCTATTGGAAACCTTTCCTTACTAATGCAATTAATTATCCAGTTCATCTAGTATACGATATTTGATTAATAACAATTTTAGTATTAACAGTAAGTAAGGTATCAGTTTTAAAACCAATCATTGCTTTCTTCATATGTTTTTAATTTTTTTAGCTTTTATTTCAAAAATATAAGTTAACGCTAAAGGTGATAAAAGCAACGAGAAATTATAAAATAGATCTTCAACTGGAATTGAAAGAATGTGAATTCCTAATATTGCTTGAGGATTATAATGAAAAACAGCTTGTTCAATTCCTGTACCCGTTAGAATTCCGTTGATAATAAAAAATGGAATGAGTAAAATCGGATATATTGCCAAATAATATTGTACCACTCTCCTAGTAAAATAATAACTTAGTAAAAGTATAATTGGTAAAACTAGAAAATTAACAAAAGTATAAGTAAGCTCTAGATGTAATAATGAAATTATAAGTGAGACAATTACAATTAGAAAGGTCAATATTTTTGTCCATTTCTCATTTAATTTAAATTTTGGAAAATGAAACTGAACTGCATAAAATGAGAATGCACATGCGTATGGAATGGCAATAAAAAATAGATATTCTTCTAGAGGGAGTTTATATATATATATCCCTGAATTATACCTTGAGTTAAAAAACCAACACTCCATATATGTAAAGATGATATCCCAAGTAACAAAAATAAACATCGTTAGTAAGATTGCAGGAAGTAGATATTTCCAACGTTTATAAAGCTTTAGGTTTTTCTCGAAACTCAGCGCTAGAGGTCCAGCAAGCGAAATAATAAGTATAATTAAGTAGAGCGACATAGTTCTTAATTTTCTTGTGTTCTATGTCAGGCTAAATTTCTTAGCGATATAAATAGAGCCTAATGACCATATCTTAACTCTATTAGGAATTCGAATTCGCTCATTAAATAATTTTTCTACTGGAGTACTCTCTATCTTAGCGGTAAGTTTAGTATAATATAGATAGGCTGCATAGACTCCTTTTTTTGAATTATCAGGTAGTTTTTTGATTCCCTCTAAAGCAACTCTGAAATCTTCGTTGATATCATTAATGATTTTTTTCTTAATATTTTCAGTTAATTCATTATCTCTTAAAATTGGGAAGTAGATACGGTGTAACTCATTGATATCATCATTGATATCGCGCAGGAAATTCACTTTCTGAAAAGCTGAACCTAAACGCATAGCAGCAGGTTTTAAAGCTTGATAACGTTGTTCATCACCATTAACAAAAACTTTGAGACACATCAACCCTACTACATCGGCTGACCCATATATGTACGCTTTAATCTCCTCATCATTAAACTCTTTCTTTGATAAATCACTGTGCATGCTTTGTAAGAAAGCTTGTATCAGTTCATCGTCAATATTGTATTTACGAACAGTGATTTGAAACGAATTGAGTATTGGATTAAGGCTTATCCCTTGGTTATAAGCACGGTAGTAATCTTCTTCAAAATTAGAAAATAAAGTAGCCTTATCATATTCATGAAATGTATCAACAATCTCGTCGGCAAAACGTACAAAACCATAAATACTATAGATGCTGTCTCTTATTGATTTATCAAACAGTTTAATACCCATCGAAAATGAAGTACTATAATTTTGTGTAACAATTTTACTACACCTAAATGATACTTCATCAAATAATTCCTTCATTTACTGCTTGTTGTTTATTTTTCTTATGTAATTTCCCATTGATGTAATATAATCATCATTACTACATAAAAGTGGTACTCCAATTATTTCCTTGTCAGAGCGGTACGCGTTTAAAGAAATGATTCAGCACTTAAAACCATTTCATTTTTGATTATCGTTACCTCTGTATTTTGATAAGTTTATTTTTTGCTAAAATACTCATCTTTTTCAAACTCGCCTACTTTTTAAATAGGCAATTACACTATTCTATACCTCTTTCTGAGTGTAGGGTTTAATTATATTTATAGTTTAATACTACAGGTCGGGATTGCCACTTACGGCTAAAACAGTATTAAATGAAACTAAGAATATAACTAAATTAAAAAAGTAAACTAGGTTTTTAAGGCAAGTTAAATACCTCTTTTTATGTAAAACTTAACTCTAGATAAAGAAATATAAATACATAACCCTGACGAATTTTATATGTCAGGGTTATATGTTTATAGTACTATATTTTGAAGTAAATAATCCTCGGGGTAAGCCTACGAGGCATTCAACCCGCTTTATGCAATAGAAAATTTATTACATCTTATAGCTACCGCAAATACTAACGCTGCACTGCGTTTTTT
>CANLRN010000082.1 GCA_947493495.1 uncultured Aquimarina sp. | reverse complement strand
GCATAGGATCACTATAAAGTTCGGGAGTTCTTATCGTTAGCAAAAGAAATTAATAGATTTTCTTTATGTGGGGAATTGTGTACAACGGGTTAGTATAAGAAACGTAGGGCAGGTGATAAGCGATACGTTTCGGATTGTTACTAAGCCAAATATAAATATTTTGCTTTTATCTTTTTTGTTAGAAATGCCAAATTTTATATTTGGCGGATTTTGTAAATAGAACCAGAACTTTCGGTTTAGCACAAATGCCCTATGTTTTTTGATACGTTGTTACCCATCTTTTTTTGTCGAGGTTCATCCATTTTTCGGCATTTATTCATTTTAGATATTTTGGTGTATTGTAGATGCAATATATTAGTTTTTCTTTTCTCGTTCACATTAATAATATTGAACCAACTAAAAAAAATGAAATATTTTGTGCTTTTTTCAAGTAAGTATATACTAATAGAGTATAGCGAATAATTTATGATACAAGAAAAACAGTTTGTAGAAGTAATTCAAGACAATGAAGGCATCCTATATAAAATCACAAGGTTATATGCCAATGATAAGGAAGATCAAAAGGACTTGTACCAAGATATTGTGTATCAGTTATGGAAATCTTTTAAAACATTTAGGGGTGATGCAAAGCAAAGTACTTGGATATATCGCATCGCACTAAATACAGCTCTTTTATATCTAAAGAATAAGAAAAGAAGAGGCTACAAAACATCAATTGATGAATTAGTATTGATAAATGAAAATTACGATACAGTTCTTGAAGAGCGTCTTGAAATATTATATGCTCACATTAGAAAACTCGGTGAGATTGATAAAGGAATTGTGTTTCTTTTTTTAGAGGGAAAAAAGTATGAAGAAATATCGAAAATAATAGGTATGTCCACCAGTAATATCGGGACACGTATGGCAAGGATAAAAGAAAAAATGAACAAACAGATAAAAGAAAGATAAAATTATGGAACTCGAAGAAATGCAAGCTACTTGGTCTCAAATGAGTGACCAACTGAATAATCAAAAAAAACTAACCGATAAATTAATTATTAAAATGACCAAAGAACGGTATAAAAATAAAATAAGCATACTCTCAAAATATGAAGGAATAGGGGCTGTTGTTTGTTTTATAATGGCTATTCTGCTCATTTCACGATTTGATGAGCTAAACACTTGGTATTTATTGGCTTCTGGTGTTTTCACTGTTTGTTATTTGATTGTACTTCCAGTTATAGTGTTACGTTCTATAAGAAATTTAAAAAGTATAGACTTAACCAATAACAATTACAAAGAAATTCTTATCGCTTATACTAAAAAGAAAAGACAATTCCTGCTCACGCAAAAAGTTGGTATTTACCTTAATTTTATTCTCTTGGTAGTTAGTTTACCTGTTATTGTCAAAGTATTTAAAGGAAAGAATATATTTATTACAAACGTAAATTTGATGTACTGGTACATTCCTACAATGGCAGTTTTTCTAATTCTATTTTCCATTTGGGGTTATGGTACGTACAAAAATCTAACGACTTCTGCTTCTCATATTTTGGAAGAGCTTGAAGATACATCTTCCTAAACACCAGTCAAAGACCAGTTTTATAAAAATTCAATCAGAAATTTATGCTGAAAAGCTTCAGCAAGGAATACCCTATACTAATTTTAAAAATTAAAACTATGAAAACAAGAATAATAACAGGTTGCTTATTTTTTCTAACATTAACGGTACTTTCACAGAATATAACAGGGATATGGAATGGTGCTATTGAAGTTGATAAAGACACAAAATTCAATTTTATATTTACTATTGAAGAAGATGGAAAAGTATATCAAACCACAGTCGATATTCCAACACAAAGAGTCAATGGAATTAAAGCATTGAAGACATTGTTCACCGCTGACAGCCTAATAATTGACTTATCAAATGTAGGAATGAAATATAGTGGAAAACTTAATTCCAATCTCGATTCAATTAACGGCAAATTAATTGAAGGTTAAATACATCACCAACTTTAGCAAAAGCGTAGCAGCAATGGTGGGACATTCTTTTAACTCGATTATTGGCTTTCTAAGGCTTAAAATAAATTGATATAAGCCCGTATAAAAATCACACTATACCTAGATTTCTAGGGAACACTCCTTAAAAAGCCTTAAAATGGATCATTTTTTATCAGAAATAGGAGTTGTGCAACAGCTACCGGTGTTGTAACACGTTTATTTTTTTAGTTTGATTTGGTTAATTCCGGTAACGAATCCAAGCTCATCATTCAATTCCATTAACTTCCCGTTTTGGTCATAGAATTCTATAAATAAGTTTTTCTTATCTATTATATCGGTTACAATTCCATTCGTTCCTTTTTTCAATCCGTTTTCTTGATCCTTAGTCAAAAAGATTTTTTTACGGAGCCATTTTTTTTCAAGCCTTTTCAGTTCGACTTTACTTTTTGGAATTCCAAGTATCAATCCTTTAATCCAATCAAACAGGCTTCGGATTCCAATATATATCCACATAATTAACCACTCACCAATCAGTTCACTCATTATTTGATGTTAAATTAGTTAAATTATATTCTATTAAGAAATACACCTTATTAGTCTTTCAATTGAGGAATACTTAAAACGCTAAATATAATAAATGCGTTGTCCCGTAGGGCAACTATGTTTAGTTATATAATGTTATACGTTTTTTATTTTTCAGATTCCAATTTTTCCAGTCTCGATTGTAATTGAAGAAGTATTGTATTCACATAGCTTAATTGCTCATTTTGTTTCTCAAGCATAGAATTTTGAGATTTTAGTTTTTTCTCTTGCGCTATTGTATAAAGTGTTAACTCCTCAATTTTTTTAAGAAGATTCATATCCATTTCAGCTTGCATAATGCCATTTCGCTCAAATTCTTTTGCAGATGGGATTTCAGGTAAATGGTTATTCTCTTTAATGTAATTTTCTACTTCATCTATTGTTCTTAGATTATAGTCTTCCCTAAAAACGTAGTCAGGAGCAGGTATACTTAAATCAATTTTGACTTCCTCCGCGTGAATATTTCCTTTTACAGTTAGTTTCATATCGGGAGTTGTTGTTCCGATCCCAACATTTCCACCTTGGGTCATGGACATAATTGTTTTATTAGATCCTGTAAATTGGTGAATCACACTGGTATTACTATTCGTTATTAAATAAAGTATTCTGTTGCTACTCCATTACGTTTAATTCCATTAAAACCGCCTGTTTCATTATAATTAAGAGCAATGCTACCATTTACAACAAGTGCTTGGTTTGGAGTTGTTGTTCCGATCCCAACATTTCCACCTTGCGTCATGGACATAATTGTTTTATTAGATCCTGTAAATTGGTGAATCACACTGGTATTACTATTTGTTATTAAATTAAAGTATTCTGTTGCTACTCCATTACGTTTAATTCCATTAAAACCGCCTGTTTGATTATAGTTAAGAGCAATACTACCGTTTACAACAAGTGCTTGGTTCGGAGTTGTTGTTCCGATTCCAACATTTCCATTTTTTGTGATTATTAGTCTCGACCCAGTTTGTGTGAAAAAATTAATACCTCCATATCCAGATAATCTGGCTTCTGCAGAACCAGGAACTTGATACCAACCTAGTGAATAATTTCCAATCTCTTTATTGTCATAAGTAAATTTATCACCTGAAGGATTAAACCCTATAGAATAGTTCAGTCCTATCGTTTGATGTTGAGCATTTATAAAAAACATGGAAAATAAAGCGCTAAATATTAGAATAGTTTTTTTCATTTTTATTTATTTATAAGTTTGACTTGACTATAAATTATAGTGTCTTATATATTGAAATTGTTACCTTAATATTTCGAAATTGCTTGCAACGATTAATGCAAAATACGTTTTAATGTACTTTTACACTTTGTTGGCAATAGTTTTATTTTCTAGTCAATTCACAAAATTTCGTCTAAATCCTGTCTTCCCACGATTGCCATTATATCCACAGTATTTTCGTTTACTTTGAAATAAATACTATCAACTCCACAGACACAACGTCTATATCCTTTTTTTATATAATCTACAGATTCGAAGGAAAAAGGTCTTTGTGCAATGATATGGAAATATTCAAAAAATGAATGAAAATATTTGTCCGCTTGGGTCATTCCAAATTTTTTGACTCCGTAATGATGAATCCGAATCAAGTCATTTTTTGCCTCGTTACTTAATCTATATTTAGTCATTCATTAAAGACTTTGAATGTGCTAAAATATCATCTTTACTGTTATTAGTAAATCCACTATTTTCTGCTTTCTCAAGTTTAGTACGAATCCAGTCAACTTGGACTTGCTGTTTTCGAGCTTGTCTAATCAAGTCATTTATAAGTTCACTTTTACTTGAATATTCTTTATTGTCCACTTGGGCTTTTAGCCATTCATCATTTGGTTTTGTGAATGATATACTTTGTCTAGCCATAACTTTTTTTGATGTAAAATTACACCAAAAACGAATCAAATCCAAATTATTAATCAGCAGTTATTATCTTTTATTCTTGGTTTTAGACTTTTAAAAACTTAAGACATTCGTCCATTTCAAGAGAAAAATTATCAGTGTTGTAAATACACCGCTGATGAAAATGGCTCCTTGCCAATAAAACAATCTGGTTCCCCAATTTTTCCAAGTCCCTTCACTAAAAACTTCATTTTTGAAATAATCCTTAGAAATCCTCCTGTAAATAAATATGACTATTAAAAAAAGTACAGTTATAATGATCCAAATATTTTCCATTTATTAAGTTTTGTGGTTTAGTTGTTTTTAATTATTGCTAACATAATTATACATATACCACATCATACATTCACAGCATACATTTTTTCTCTCAGTTCTTTAATCTTAGCATCCCTCATATATTCATCAAAAGTAGTATATCGATCAATAACGCCTCCTGGAGTAACCTCAATCACTCTATTGGCTACCGTCTGTGCAAATTCGTGATCATGAGTAGTAAACAATAAATTTCCTTTAAAATTCTTCAGGGAATTATTAAAAGCAGTAATTGATTCTAAGTCTAAATGGTTTGTAGGTTCATCTAGCATCAACACATTGGCTCTGGTCATCATCATCTTAGATAACATACATCGTACTTTTTCTCCTCCTGATAATACATTAGATTTTTTTAAGGCTTCTTCGCCACTAAAAATCATTTTTCCTAAAAATCCTCGAAGAAATACTTCTTCTCGTTCCTCTTCAGTGGTAGCCCATTGACGCAACCAATCAACAAGGGTCAGCTCATTCTGAAAATATTCACTATTATCAGCTGGTAGATATGATTGTGAAGTGGTAATTCCCCAGGCAAATGTACCTGAATCGGATTTTTGTTTTTCATTTAGAATCTGATAAAAAGCTGTAGTAGCTCTCGAATCCTTAGAAAAGATGACTGCTTTATCGCCTTTGGCCAAATTAATATCTATATTTTTAAATAAGACTTCTCCATCTATACTAGCTGTTAGCCCTTCTACATTAAGAATTTGATCACCAGCTTCTCTATCTCTATCGAAAATGATAGCTGGATAACGGCGACTCGATGGCTTGATATCTTCGATATTTAATTTTTCGATCATCTTCTTACGGGAGGTCGCTTGCTTTGATTTGGCAACATTAGCACTAAAACGAGCAATAAATTCTTGTAACTCTTTTTTCTTTTCTTCTGCTTTTTTATTTTGTTGTGCTCTCTGCCTTGCTGCTAATTGAGAAGATTCATACCAAAAAGTATAATTACCACTATAGTTATTGATTTTCCCGAAATCTATATCCGAAATATGAGTACATACAGCATCCAGGAAATGTCGATCGTGAGAAACCACTATTACCGTATTATCATAATTGGCTAAGAAACTTTCTAACCAAGAAATAGTTTCATAATCCAAATCATTAGTAGGCTCATCCATAATTAATACATCTGGAGTTCCAAACAAGCATTGCGCAAGTAATACACGAACTCGTTGTTTGGTATCTAAATCCGCCATATTGGTATAATGTAATCCTTCTTTGATCCCCAAATTAGACAACATAATAGCTGCATCACTATCAGCATTCCAACCATTCATTTCTTCGAATTGTACCTGTAGCTCTCCTATTTTTTCTGCATTTTCATCTGTATAATCAGCATATAAAGCATCTATTTCTGTTTTTATCTTGTATAAATCCTTATTTCCCATAATTACAGTTTCCAATACTGTAAACTCATCGTATGCATAATGATTTTGTTCTAAAACAGACATACGCTTACCTGGTTCTAAATGTACATGACCAGATGTAGCTTCTGAAGCCCCTGAAAGAATTTTTAGAAAAGTAGATTTTCCCGCTCCATTAGCTCCAATGATACCATAACAATTACCTTGAGTAAAGGTGATATTAACCTCATCAAACAAAATACGCTTACCGAATTGAACAGAAAGATTAGATACTGATAACATAACTTAAGAATTGAACTATTGAATTTGCGGCAAAAGTAGAAAAATCGTTTAGAACCTGAAACAATTATATCGTAATTTAAAAATATGGTTTGCTTGCTTTACTTAAGATAAAGCATGGGTTAAAGTAAAAAAGTAATTATATGCTATGTTATAATTTTGTTAAAATAACTGACCCCAATTTTTTAATTTTGTTATGCCCCTAACAAAAAAGCATTTGTTTTATATTAAAATTAACATAATAAAATCCTTTACTAATTATCTCTATTAGTCTATTATGTAAGTTATCAAAATCATAATTGACTAAAATTTAGAACACTCAAAAATTTTTGTAATCATAAGAAACACGGCCGTTTGTCTATGATTATAGTTCTTCTGATAATATAGTATATAACTATCTGTAGCATATACACTATGCAATTATTTATACTATCAACTATCAAAAAAAATTTAACTTTTTAACTTAAAAAAATACTAGAATGAAAACTCTAAAAACTATATCATTATTTATACTTGTGTTTTCTATCAGTTTTATCTCCTGTGATAGAGATGAAGTAATAGAAGAAACTGCTGATCCAATAGGAGAAGAAATAACAGAATTAGAAGAAGAAGAAGAAGATAAAACTTCGCCAGGCAAATTTGTAGGAGCAGTTTATGCAATGTCTAATGGTAGTGGACAAATAGATGGAAATGTACAAGGTGCTAACTCTATTGTAGCTTACGGTAGAGAAACAAATGGTAAACTTACTAATATAGGTACTTTTGCAACCGGAGGAAATGGTGGAGACTATGATGGTGGAGAAGGTTTAGATCCGCTAATATCTGCATACGCTGTTACCAAAACTGATGATAATAAAAATCTATTGGTTGTCAATGCAGGAAGTAATACGATCACTTCTTTTAAAATTTTAAAAAATTATAAATTAAAAAGAATCGGAAGACCAGTATCTACTGGTGCTATTGGTCCTAATAGTATTGCCTATACTCCTGTAACTAATCCATTTTTACTTAAAAGAGGTGTAAAAGGTGTGGTTTATGTATCTAATATTACTCGTCCGGAGTTCTTAGATCAAGGAGAACCAGCTCAACAAGGAACTATTACAGGATACTATTTATTCAAAAAAGGATTCTTAAGACCAATACGTAGATCAACAAGACGTCTTGCTAATAGACCATCTGCAATACAGTTTTCTCCAGACGGAAGATTTCTGGCTGTAACTTCTATCAATTCTGGATCTGCTGCATTAGCATCTAGAAATGAAGATGAATTAGTTGTATACAGAACATTTACTAATGGTAGAGTAAGTAATAGACCAGTTTCTAGAGCTACTTCTACATTGAGAGGAAATAGTGAAAATAGAAATTTACCTTCTGCAATTGGTTTTCAGATTGTTGGAGACAATTATGTAGTGGTAACTGAAGCGCGAGAATTTCAAGCAGATGGAACCCCTCCAGCTTTTCCTGCACTACAAGATGGATCAGTATCAACTTGGAAAATTGGTAGAAATGGTAAATTAATTCCTATCAACTTAGATGTTCGTAGTGGAGTAAATAATACTGGAAGAACAGCTTGTTGGTTAGATTTTACAGCTGATGGTAAGACATTCTTTGTATCTAATGCTATTGAAGCTGGGTTAGCATCATTTAGTTTCGACGATGGACAGGTAAGCCTTATTAATCAAACTGCAGCACAAGGAACTGGTACATTAGGAGCTACTACTGGACCTGAGGCTTTTGCTAATACAGATGGTTGGATTGACTTATGGATATCTGATGATGGACAATTCTTATATCAACTATTTGGTCTAGATGGTACTATTGGAGTATATAGAATCAATGGACAATCTCTAGAATTTATCGAAGAAATTACAGGAGATCTTCCAGATACCAACACACAAGGTATTGTAGCTATCTAAGCAAATAGCAAACACTAATAAAAAAATAAGGCTAAGCTCTAACTAAGAGTTTAGCCTTATTTTTTTATGATGTTTAACCCGATTTCATAGACATTTTTTTACTGTAACATAAAGTTGCTAACTGGTAAGCAGCTTCTACGTTTCAAATTGTCCTATTGAAATTTTATCGTTAAAAAATGAAATAAACGGAGTTTAAAAATTAAATTTCTTAAGAGTAGTAGTTACTCTTATTTGCAGCCGTATGGTTAGATAAAGGTTAGGTTTACAATTTTCGATACTGTTTTAATTTAATTTAGCGAGAGCATAAAATTTTTAGATAAAATCTCATAAGACTAGACTTTTTTGTTTCTTTTTTTGGCAATGAAAAAAAGAAAAAGAAGATTGTGAAACAACCTTACAATCAGCGTATTAAAATTTAGTTAGATGGAATGTATTAGGACTTCGTCAAGAAGCTTTCAAATGCAATAAACACTAATGTTTTATTAATTTTAGCATAGCACCGTATGGTTAGATTATAAAACATAGTGAAACGGTAATGTTTGCAACAGTTGAAAGATGGAATAGATTTCCTAATGTAAAGCAGGTGTAATGAAATATTGCGCTATCGTATTTTGAATTTATCGTTAAAGAAAATCAAACCTAATGTATAAATGCAAATATAATAATAGCACAATTAACTAATTATTAACAAACCTAATGTTTCTTTCCCTTTATTTTTGAGTGTTTCCCAATTAAATGAATATAACCAAAAATGTATTTATCCAAGATAAATTCTATCATATATAGTACAGTATTATCTATAATACTCATAAGCTGTACTAAACAAGAAACAAAACCAGATAGAGAGTATACCTATTTTGGTGGAGAGATTGTAAACCCTAATACTGACTATGTTGTATTATCTAAAGGGGATACTTATGGAGATACTATTTTTCTAGATAAAAAAAACAAATTCTTACACAAGATAGAAGACCTAAAAGAAGGAATCTATTCATTTAAACACAGTCCAGAAACACAGATTGTAATTCTAGAAAAAGGAGATAGCGTTCTAGTACGCTTAAACACCTTAGAGTTTGATGAGTCACTTTTTTTTACTGCTGATGGTGCTAAAAAAAATAATTTTCTTATCGATATGTATCTTCAAAACGAAATGGAGCGAAAAAATCTCGATAAAAATGATTTTAGGCTAACTCCAAAAAAGTTCAAGCAAAAACAAGATTCTTTACTAAGGTTGCGGGAAAAAAAGTTTAATGTACTACTAGGCAAAAATAAATTAAGTGATCTGGCTAAAGAAATATGTGAATCTAGCTATCAATACGATTTTTATTCTAGATTCGAAATGTACTATTATAGGTATCAATACTCTGGGCTACATCGAATCGAATCTTATAAAGAAGTGCCTTCTTCTTTTTTTGAATATAGAGAAGAATTAGATTTTAACAACGATAAATTAAAAAGACTTTTTTCTTATAATAGATTTCTTAATCATTATTTTAGTAATAATTCATATACCAATTACAATGCGCGACATACATCTAGACATACAATATCCCAATTAAATCTTATTGATAGTACGATCCAGCATTCGTATATTAAAAATAACTTATTGAGAAGTATTACTATCAATTTTATGTTAGATAACAAAAATGATTATACTTCAGAGAACGTTTTAAACCACTATATAGATATTAGTTCAAACTCTTTATATCAGAAAGAATTAAAAAAACTATCCAATGCAATATCTAGACTAAAACCTAGTAATCTTATTCCCGATCAAGAACTTATCTCCTCTACTGGAGAAACTACAACGCTATCTGCTCTCTTTAAAAAACCTGTAACAGCATTATATTTTTGGTCTACTGAAAGAAAAGAACATTACATAAAAGCCCATAAAAAGGCTTCTTATCTAAGCTCTATCTATCCCGAAATAGATTTTGTAGGGATCAATACAGATGATGAGCAGACAACAAATTGGCTAAAAACGATCAAAAGACATAATTATGACCTAAACAAAGAATACGAATTTAAATTTCCTAAATGCTCTTCTGAAGAATTAGTAATTCATTACACGAATAAGGTCATCCTAGTTAATCAAGAAGGAAAAATAATAAATCCTAACGCTGATTTATTTTCTTATACTTTCGAGAATCAACTAATGAATTACACACAATTAGCCAATCTTAAACACTAAAAGAGAGTTCTTCTTGTTTTTAAGATGTTACTTTTTTTAATTCCCTTTCTTATAGTCTGCCAGAAATTTTGCTAAGCCTATATCTGTTAGTGGATGTTTAAGTAACCCTTCTATAGAAGACAATGGCCCAGTCATGACATCTGCCCCTATTTTTGCACAATCAATTACATGCATCGTATGCCTAACAGAAGCTGCTAGTATCTGAGTATCGAAGCCATAGTTATCATACACCATTCTGATTTCTGCAATCAGATTTAGTCCATCAGTAGATATATCATCTAGCCTCCCTATGAATGGAGAGACATAGGTTGCTCCAGCTTTTGCTGCCAATAAGGCTTGGCCAACAGAAAAAACAAGTGTGCAATTAGTCTTAATACCCTGATCGCTAAAATATTTTATCGCCTTTACACCTTCTTTAATCATAGGTACTTTTACGATAATTTGGTCGTGTAGTTTTGCTAATTCTTCACCTTCTTTAATGATTCCATCAAAATCTGTAGCAATTACTTCGGCACTTACATCTCCTGTAACAATATCACATATTTTTTTATAGTGATTAATAATATTTTCCTTTCCTGTAATTCCCTCTTTGGCCATCAATGACGGATTTGTTGTTACCCCATCCAGTACACCAAGGTCTTGTGCTTCTTTTATTTGATCTAGATTTGCTGTATCAATAAAAAATTTCATATTACGTATTTATATTTATTACTTATTTCCTTTATGGATTGCGAAGATAAAGATTCTTTGTTATAGAAATTACAACACTTTTATAATTTATAATGATTCATCAATAATTTCTCATAAACAGTATCGGGCAGTATTCGTTTTAATACAATCGAAAATTTCTGCATAAATTCACCTACTTTATAGTGTACCTTAGGTTTGTTATTGCATATGATTTTATAAATTGCTTTAGCCATTTCTTCGGGATCTTTGCCTTTATCTACATGTGCATCCATTAGTTCTAATGTCTTAGCATACGATTTTCTGTAGGGTGAATTCTCAAGCACTGGAGCATGGTATCTCCCTGCAGCTATATTTGTGGCAAAATCTCCAGGAGCAACATTGGTCATTTGGATATTAAAACCTTTTAATTCCATACGCCAAGCTTCGGTAGTCATCTCTAATGCAGCCTTAGAAGCACTATAAATACCTCTGTATGGCAATCCCATATATCCAGCAATTGATGTAATATTAATGATTAATCCATTACTCTGTTTCCGCATTATCGGCAATACAGCTTTTATCACATTGATCGGGCCAAAATAATTCGTTATAAAATTTCGTTGTATCTCATCTTCAGGTATTTCTTCTATAGGACCTGTTATGCCAGCTCCTGCATTATTGATGAGAATATCTAATCTCCCCTGCTCTCTTATAATGATCTCTACAGCAGATTGTATTGTATCCGTATCAGCTACATCTAATTGCAATAAGGTAAATGCATCAAAATCAGTATATTTTTCAGGCTTTCTACTCGTACCATAAATTATAAAACCTTTTGTAGAAAGATATTCTCCTATGGATTTTCCTATGCCAGATGATCCCCCAGTGATTAAAACAACTTTAGTTTCCTTATGAATAGTCATGTTAACAAATATACAAGTATGAATTAAAAAATTACGTTTTAGATATAAAACTCATCTAAGGTTTTTTGATTGAAGCAAAAAATCGAAGTTTTTTGGATCATTCCTAAAGGTTGTGTACAAATTGAATTAAGAATATGATCTTTGTAAAAAAAAGTAGCTGATTTTATGGCATAAAAAAAGGCAAGCTACCTACATCACACTGCTACAACCGTATACCCTTGCTGCGTTCCCGCCCTGGGGGATTAAACAGGAGCTAGTTGTGTAGGACTTGCCGGCTGCAAAGATACGACCTTTAGCAAACAAAACAATGATTTTTTTTACCCAATTAAAATAAATATCTTGCTTCTTCATACAGTAAAATCATGAACAAACCTAATCTATTAGTCGTCATTATATTAAGCCTTCTTTTTTTAAGCTGTGGAGGTAATACTGGGACAAAAAAAAAGTATTTCTCTATCAAAACAGATGCGAATACAACTAAATATAAACTCGGAGAAACGTTAAAAGCTTCCATTGACAACCCCAAAAATGTTCAAATTGATTCTGTTCTGTTTTTTTTAGAAACAACTAAAAAAAGAGCCAACTCTGAGTATAGCTATGAAGAAAAAATTGATACTGAACGACTAGGAAAACACGTACTAAAAGCTGTCGTATATTTTGATGGAAAAGAAGAAGAGGTCTATAAAAAAATTACTTTTTTAAATAATCAATCTCCAAAACTATATAAATACAAGGTAATAGCCGAATACCCTCATGATCAAGAAGCCTTTACCCAAGGACTAGAGTTTTATGGAGATACTTTATATGAGAGTACTGGAAAAAATGGATTTTCTTCATTGCGTAAAACAGCTTATAAAACAGGAAAAGTATTATCTAAAGTAGCTGTAGATAAACAATATTTTGCAGAAGGCATCACGATAATAGATAATAAGATCCTACAGCTTACTTGGCGTGGTAAAGAAGGTTTTATCTATGAGCTGGAATCACTAAAAAAAACGGGGACTTTTGCATACAATCAGAGCAAAGAAGGATGGGGATTATGTAATGATGGTACGCATATTTATAAAAGCGATGGTACCGAAAAAATTTGGGTACTCGATCCCAAAAACTTATCCGAAAAAAAATATATAGAAGTTACGACCCATGCAAAGATAAAATCAAAATTTAATGAACTAGAATGGGTTGATGGAAAAATCTATGCCAATACATGGCAAAAAGATGGAATAGCTGTCATTAATCCCAAAAATGGTGCTCTAGAAGCTGTGATCGATTTGTCTGGCTTACGCGAAAAAGTAACGCAACACGATAATCTAGATGTACTTAACGGCATTGCTTATAAAAAAGACACCCAACAATTGTTTGTGACTGGAAAAAATTGGGGTACTCTTTTTGAAATCGAAATCATTAAATAATATCAATCAAGAAATCCATAACGTATTCCTAAAATGGAGTGAGCTATATTTTCAAAAGCAAGGAGATTTCTCATAGGGATCCAATGTATGGTCAATCGTAAATTTGAATATTTTACTATCCTTCTTTCGAGTATATTCTACATAATCCCAATTCCCTGAATGCGTAGTTTTATAGACCCCATTTATTACCCCTCCATATAGTTCTTTATAATACGTAACCGTTGTCGGGTGTGCTCCGCCTTCTATATATTCACTTTTCCAATACCTTAAGTTTATCTCTTCAGTTTGTCCTTCATACTTTACCTTAAGAGCTATATCATCTGCATTAAATCCTATCCATATTTTTTTATCTTTTTTATTGTCATTTCTATAGCATATATAGTGATCCAACATATTAGACGATTGTAATACTTTTTTTATAGGAGTATCTGAAAAAAAATCTCCGCATCCAAAATACAACTTGCCTTTATTACTCAGTAGTATTGAGCTTTCATGAATATTTCCTGCCATATCATTACACGCTTCCATTTTCAATTGTATTTCTATATCCTGATCTTCACCTAATACTTCAAAAATTGCGTAATTGGATTGATCCAATCTTTTTAATTGTAAAACTCCTTCTTTTCGAATTTCTGCATTTTCTAATGCTAGTGTGTAATTTAATACTTCCGACTTTTTAGTAATCGTGAGATTCCATCCTGGTTCACTCCCATTTCCTCTAAAAAACAATTGTTCAGAATCCTCTTCAATCCCCACATTTGGACTATCTTTTTGTTGGGGAGTATTACTATTAGATGGGTTGTTTTTCGAATTTTCTTTACATGAAAACAGAAGACTTGCAAAAAGTAGCATAAAACTCATATTCGTAACTATAGTATACGCATAATTTCTATTCATCTTTTTTGCTTTTACTACTGGGGTAATATTCATTTTCTTTAGTTTTTATACTTTAAACTCACTTTAAGTGTAATCTTTAATCGAAAAGATTAGTTTGTATACTATCCTATAACTGTTAGGCTATAATTTCGGACTGGGAAATCCGCTAGGATTTTCGAGTTAAGAAATCATGAGTACTAAAAGTAGGAAATATTCTTTGTGTTAACCTACAGAGCCTTAATTATAATTGTAGTACGCAGTTATTTTTCTGAGTTATATAAATAATCAGCTGCTGCTTTACTCATTTCTCTATAGTCGTGTCCAATATTTGGTATGATTTCTAATATCCAGTTGAATTCAGAGTTTAATTCCGATGCGATTTTTTTGGATTCATTGTAAAAATATATTCCTCTATCCAATCGATGAAGACCTTGCTTATCAACTTCTGGTGAACGTCTTAAATCTCCTCTCGTTTCATTTGCATTATCTTTTTCTCCGAGGAACAAGACAAGTTTTTTGCTGAAATCCAATTCCTTTTCTGATATATAACTATTTTTTAAACCTGTTGGAAAATCCTCTTCATCCGTTGGTACGGTATACCAACCCGAATTTGATGATAAAATTCTATTGACTTTATTATCTAACTTAAAGATTGCAAGACGATGTAAAATTTGTCCACCAGCAGAATGACCAAAGAAATCATAGGTATCTGTGCTTAGATTAAGCTTTTCTTTTGTTAAATTAAAGATTCGGTCAAAATCGTTGAAAATCCATTCATTAGGATTTTTACTTATAGTAAAACTTGTCATAGCAGTTCTTTCTTCATTTATTTTCACATCTGTAATCATTCCTGCCATATTATAACTCCAAAATTCTGGATAATATTTTTCAGAGTATTCAGGTGAAAGAACAAGAATATTATATTTTTCTGCCTTTTCAATCCAAGCGTCACGATATTCACCTCCATCTCGTCCAGCTCCTGGCAATACAATCACAACAGGTGATTTGGATTTTAAATCTTTTGGTTTGTAATAATGAATACTAATTATTTTTTCTTTTTTAAAACCACCCTCTATTATAAACTTCCCAATTCCGTTCTGAATATTTATTTCGTTTACTATTAGTTCTTTTTCTGGAATTAAATCATTCTTTTTGATAAGATCCATTTTACAATGTGGGCAAATTCCAGCTGTACTAAATGTTAATTCATCGCAGGGTAAACCACAAGGCTTGCAAACATATTCTCCTGTTTTCTTTTGACAAGAAAGTGTCAATAGAACTAGAGCTAATAAAAATTTTGATTTCATAGTTGATCGATTTGATTGATGTTGGTTCTAATTGCGTAGAACAAAGTAGTGAGCTTAGGCAGTTTATATAACACAAATTGACAAGCCAAAGCGATACTCCAAATCAGTTTACTGAAGTGGTTTACACTTTAGAGGTCAGTATTTAAATACATATCTTTTTAATCATAATCGTCATCTTTTAAAAGGTAAAAATAGAAATATTTACCCTTAACTTTTTAGTAATCTGATAGTTTTTTTGGAAAATCGGCACCTGTAGTTACAGTAATCACTTATGTTCTTACGAGAAATATTCCATTTTTGTTTTTCAATTAATTGGTGTTTATGAGAAATACATAAGCAATATAAAATCAAGAATTTAATACATTTTACACTGGTCATATGTAACTTATCTTGGTATATCTTCAGAGAACAGCTATCAAATACGTATTACAAAAGAAAAAAATAACTATCGAAAAAACTTTCAAAACCTCTTTCCAATAAGTAAAAAACAATACGTTTTAACATTTTATTTACTAGATTATAATATATCTTTTGTAATTATAATAGACAGATAATAAAACGTACCTTTGCGGCTTATTTAGACTATATGAATAAATTTGAAGCATTAGGCCTCGGTGAAGCTATTATAAAAGCGGTGAATGATATGGGGTTCGAAACCCCTAGTGAGGTACAAGAAAAAGCCATCCCGGTTCTGCTTGATGAAGATACAGATATTGTAGCACTGGCGCAAACAGGAACAGGTAAGACCGCTGCATTTGGTTTTCCACTAATAGAAAAAGTAGATAGTACTAGTCGTATTACACAAGGATTGATATTATCCCCTACCCGTGAGCTCTGTTTGCAAATCACCAATGAGCTTAAGAATTATTCTAAATTTATTCCTCAATTACGTACTGTTGCCATTTATGGAGGTGCTAGCATTCATGAGCAATCAAAAGAGATTAAGCGTGGTGCTCAAATCATTGTAGCAACTCCAGGAAGGATGCAAGATATGATCAATCGCAAGATGGTAGACATCAGTAATATCGGCTATTGTATATTAGATGAGGCTGATGAGATGCTCAATATGGGATTCTATGAAGATATTAATGCCATCTTATCACATACGCCAGATGATAAAAGCACTTGGTTATTCTCTGCTACTATGCCGAGAGAAGTGGCCACCATAGCCAAGCGGTTTATGCACAATCCTGTAGAAATTACAGTTGGACATAAAAATACAGGATCTAAAAATGTCTCTCACGAATATTATGTGGTGAATTCTAGAGACCGGTATGCCGCATTAAAAAGGTTAGCCGATGCTAATCCAGATATTTTTTCGGTTATATTCTGTCGTACCAAAAGAGATACCCAAAAAGTAGCAGAAAATCTCATACAAGATGGGTATAATGCAGCCGCATTACACGGAGATCTAAGTCAGAACCAACGAGATCTGGTGATGAAAAGTTTTAGAAAACGACAAATCCAAATGCTAGTAGCTACTGATGTTGCTGCTCGAGGAATTGATGTAGATGATATCACTCACGTAATTAATTATCAATTACCAGATGAGATAGAAACCTATACACATAGAAGTGGTAGAACAGGTCGAGCAGGTAAAAGTGGTGTCTCTATGGTTATCGTTTCTAAAAGTGAACTACGAAAAATAAAAACCGTAGAGCGAATCATCAAAAAAAGTTTTGAAAAGAAAGAAATTCCTAGCGGAGAAGAAATCTGTCAGGTACAACTATTTCATCTTGCCAGCGATATCGGCAAAGCAGAGATTAATCACGAAATTGATAGTTATTTGCCTTCTATTAATGAAGTATTAGAGGATTTTAGTAAAGAAGAATTAATTAAAAAATTCTTTTCGGTAGAATTTTCTCGTTTTCATAATTATTATAAAAAAGCCAAAGATCTTAATGCAGTTGGAGGAGACGATAGAAGGGACGACTCTAGAAGAAATGGAAGCACTCGCTATTTTATAAATGTTGGAGAGAAAGATGGATTCGATTGGATGACCTTAAAAGATTTTCTTAAAGAAACATTAGACTTAGGTAGAGATGCAGTAAGTCGGGTGGATGTAAAAGAAAGTTTTTCTTTTTTTAATACCGATGTGGAGCATCAACAAAAAATTCTTGATATTTTTGAAGAATATACATTAGATGGAAGAAATGTAAATGTCGAAATCTCTAAAGATTCTGGACGTAATCGCGGAGGAAGAAGACGTAAAGGAGGTGCCAATGGAGGTGGTTTCAAAGGAAGTCGTAGAAGTGATGGGTTTAAACCTAAAGGAAGAAATCGTAATGATTCCCAGAGAGGAAGTGCCTCTAGTAATAATAGAAGAGACAAAAGAAAACGCAGTGACCGAAGGTAATTTTTTGCAAAAAAAGCTAATTAATTAATTTTTGGCCCGATTTTTATGTTATGTTCTTATATATTCATCGTCTTTATATAGTAAATTAGTAAAGATTTGTCAATTAAGAACTCATATTATAAAATAAAAAAATAGTCATTTGAAAAGAATCATACTATATCTATTATGTATCACTGGAATTACTTTATATGCTCAAGAAGTAGATGAAGAAATAGTATCTGGTAAGGTTCTCAATGCTGCTACAGATATAAAATTACAGAACGTACATATTGTAAACTTAAGTCAGGTAATTGGTACTATTACAGATAAAAATGGAGATTTTACTATCAAAGCTAAAGTAAATGATACGCTATATCTTACATACATAGGATACAAACCTCTTAAAGTGAGGGTAACCAATGACTGGAAAAAATTTGGAGATGTAAAAATCAAAATGACAGAATTAGGTATCGCCCTTGAAGAGGTAGTAGTAGCCGATGTACAGCTTACTGGATACCTAGAAATTGATGCCAAGAAAATCCCAATATATAATAATTATCGCTATAGTATCTCTGGTCTTAACACAGGATATGAAGGAGGAAGTAGGCAACCAGGAGCCGTGAATAAGGTAATAGGAGCTATTTTTAATCCTGCTGATTTCTTATACAATATGTTTAGCAAACAATCTAAAGAATTCCGTAAGCTACGCAAAATGAAGAAAGATGATGAGATCAGAAACTTACTAGAATCCAAATTTGATAGAGCGACTCTTATGGCTCTGCTACAAGTAGAACGCCTAGATATAGATGAAATACTACGTAACTGTAACTACTCTTCAGACTTTATAAAGTTTGCAAACGATCTACAAATCTTAGACGCTATTAGCGAGTGCTATGAAGAGTACAAAATATTGGACAGGAAATAATTTTACCAATAAACCATTTATTCACACAAAAAAGTATACCTAAATTACTAATATAGACTAAGTTGTTGTATGCTTATGAAATATATCGTGTACCTCAGTTGGATATTTTATAGCAGGCTTACTCGATGATTTGAAACTAGTCTTCATCTGTTGTACTAGTTTTACAATCTTGTATGTTGGAGAGTTTTTTTTATTCATGACATTGGGTTGCTTTAGATTGTTAAGTAGTTGAGCATATATCAAATATAATTAATTTAACTCAAAAACTATTGACCAAACAACGTTGATTTATTACTTTTAAACCATTGTTTTTTAATTAATTATAGCAAAGAATTAGCATATTTTTCCCCAAAAAATACCATAATACCCAGTTCTGATTTAAAAATACTCAACTAAAACACAGGTGTTTTTTGTTTACACAAAATTTTGGATACTGTCTTTAACCCAGATTCATAGACATTGTTTCACTATAACGTTAAAGTTTCTAACTGGTAAGCAGCTTCTACGTTTCAAATTGTCCTATTGAAATTTTATCGTTAAAAATGAA
>CANLRN010000081.1 GCA_947493495.1 uncultured Aquimarina sp. | reverse complement strand
GCAATAGGTACTTCTATATTTACAGTTCTAGTTCCTTCGGTAACTTGTACTATTGTTTCTCCATACACAGTGTAATTGGGAGCACTTGTGGATTGGAAGGCCACTCGGATATCATTATTTTGGCTAGATTCGTATCTAACAGCAACTGTAGCTGTTTGCCCAGGACTTACTTGATCAGGAGCATTTACAGCAATGATATCATTACTTTTTCCAGGAGCAATTGGCTCTTCATTTCTGTCATATGTATAAATAGTCACTTTTTTATTCCCTCTTTCAACACTTCTCCAACGAAAATCTCCATTTGATAAATAATGTTCATAATCAATTTGTTCTGATTTTCCATTATAATTAGAAGGATTAGAGCGGAAAAGAGTCCAATTTGCTCCATTATTTTTACTAATATACAAACCACTAAATGGTCTAAATACAGCGATTTCCCCATTTCTTCGAGCATATAGAGCATTTGATTTATAAGGTGCATTAACTTCGCCCCAAGAAGAGCCGTTCCAAGCTTTAATATGATTTTTTGCATTAGAACCTTCTCCAGTTTGATAAGAAACCCAAGGTCTGTTGGGCGAAAATGCAACAACTCTAGAGCCCGATATAAGATCTTTTTGACTAGATCTAGTTACAATCACAGAAGCATTTTTTGGGGTAATGGGTAAAGAAGAAATAGCAGCTCCATTAGCTTTTTTCCAACTTATACCACCATCATCAGAATAAGCATACAACAAATGCGTCATTCCATTATAAGACTTGTTAGGAGAGGGTTGTATGGCCATGGTAGCAGATAAGTGCATTCTATTTGTATTATCCCAAAAAAGGCGTATCAAAGGTTTTTGATACCACCCATTACCAAGACGACTTAGCGTACCGCCATTTGCCCATACCAACGTTTTAACACCATTATGACTTGTCCCTCCAAGCATCGTCCACGTTCTACTGTTTACATTATACTTGGCTACAGCGCCGGCCATAACTCCAGCTACATTACCAAGACTTCGATCTTTTACTCTATGGCGATAAGCCAAATATAATTCACCATTCATATCTTTAAAAAACTCAGGATATGTGATTACACTTCCTGGAGGGCATCTATTTGCCCCTGGCCGATATTGTGTAAATGATCCGATCGATTCTTTGGCGTCAGAGATATAATATACCCAATCTTGATTATGCATATCTGCCGAGATATGTATAAACCCCCTTTTGTCCACTGCTATAGAAGGCATTACGTGAAATAGATTATCTTGGATATTATTTCTAATGGTTTTCTGTGAAGTAGTCCCATTGGGTGATTTTTTTTGAACTTTTAAAGTTCTTCCTTCTATCCATGTGGTATAAATACTCCCATTAAAAGTTGTTACTGGAGTACAACCCCCTGTATTTAGGTCACTGCCAGAAAGGGTGTGATTCGTAATTCTTTGTAAATTCTGACTATAGCTAAAACTAGAAATTCCTACTAATATGTAAAGGATATATTTTACAAGAATAGTACTTAATCTTTTCTTTAAATTTTTCATAACAATATTTTTTTTCAATACTTATTTTTTTTCAAACCTTAATCATAAAGCAATCTAAATATACTATAACAAGACAATTTTTTGAGGTGTGTTTTTGTAATAGGCTGTTTTGAATTTGTCATTGTATTCTTTGCAGAGATAACAAATAGAGGTAGTGTTATGTTTACATTGGGATTGTATAAGTAAAAATGAATCTTTTAAACTTTTTACAAACATTTGATTTTAAAATTCAAATAGAATAGGAGTAGTCTGAAAAAAATCTATTTAGTTGAGGAGAGATAAATCAATATTGTTGTTTTACTGGATCTCTTACATTGAAGTGATTTATGCAAGAAATAGCAATTTTTTAGTTGTATAGCAGCGTTACGGAAGTCAAAAATTCCATTCATAAAAATGCTCAAAACTAATATAAAAAATGCTCGATATTTCTATCAAGAAATAAAGAGCATTTTTACTAACAACAACATTTTTGTTTACTTAATTTAAGAAATACATATGATTCTTTCTAATGGAATAATAGTAGCTTGTTTTAGGATTACTTCTTTATCGGTAATTCCCCATATAGTAGTTTCTACTTTTTTAAAACCACTACTATCCACAAAAATAATTTTTACTTTTTGTCGCTCTAAATTTCCTAAAGACATGGCGCGCCTGAGTTCTATAATACGATCAATCTGATCTTTTCGTTTGTTCAACACATCTTCTTTTGGAAATGTTAAGAATTTTATCTGTTCTTTTTCTACAGTTTGTACATGCATTTTTGGGGACATAATGAATGGGATTTTGGTTATTTATGGACGAAATTCATTTCTTTAATAAGCAATCGATAATATTAAATATACGCTTTTTAACTTAAAAATTAAACTTTTAATCGATTTATTTTATTTTTATTAAAATATATGTAGGAAAAATATTAATATACTCAATATTCTCCTTTAAGATAATACCTTATATATTTTATCTCTTTTAGGTTTAATTCCTCAAGGCTTGCCTCGTACGAATAAGAAAGTTTGAAAACCTAATGTTCTCATTAAAGAAATTGAAATTCAAACAAATGCCTAGTGGACTTACACCAAGGATTATTCATTTTGTTTTGGGTAGTATCATTTACATTTTAAAAAGAGGTATTGATTTCTTAATAAAATATATACAATAACAAAAAAACACATACAAGTTTATGTAAAACAATTGTTTTTTGTATATTAAATGTACTTAACACAAATTTAACACATTAAAAAAACATATTTATGAAAAACAGGACTACGATCATTGCTATTGTCATGGTATTTGCAATGGCACTAGTAAAGGCGCAAACTCCTACTGCACCTAATGGAAAAAAATGGCAGAAAGTAAATGAGTTGACGGATGAGTTCAATCAAAACAGCATTGATGCTAGTAAATGGGATGACTTTCATCCTCATTGGAGTGGTAGAGCTCCTAGTAGATTTAAAAAAGGAAATGCCTTTGTTGATGGAAGTGGCTTTTTAAAATTGCGATCCACACTTCTTAAAGATCCTTCTCAGGTAAATGATAGATTCAAAGATATTTGGGTAAATTCTGCAGCTTGTGTTTCGAAAAATCATTCTGCTAAACCAGGGTATTATTATGAAGCAAGGATCAAAGCTTCTTCATTATCAATGACATCTTCTTTTTGGTTTAGAGTTGGAAAATTTTCTGAAATAGATGTGATAGAGCACATTGGAGATCCGTCTAATAATGGTAGAGATAATGATCTACCGTTTGAGTATGGAACAAATACACATTATTATGGACCTAGAGCAGGACTACAACCCAAAGGAACTAAATGGAGAATGCCTGCAAGAGGTAGAGATCGATTTCATGTCTTTGGATTCTGGTGGAAAAGCCCTAATGAATTACTATTCTATTATAATGGTACTCAAGTAATGCGATTAGTACCCAGAGTACCTTTAAATGAAAACCTTAAATTGATTTTTGATACAGAAGTTTTTCCATTTGCTACGGCTGGAGTTGCTAATATAGGACTCCCAATACCTGCGAATCTTAGGAATAACAATAAAAATACGATGCTTGTTGATTGGATAAGAACTTATCGCTTGGTTAATGATACTAATGGAGGTGGTGGAAATGCAGGAGCAGCTCCTATTGGTGCTACAATAGCATTACAAAAGAGTGGAGGCGATGGCAAGTGGGTAACAGCAGAAAGAACAGCAAATAATAATCAACTTTTAGCTAGAGGTGGTAGTGTTAGAGGATGGGAACAATTTACTGTAGAGCGTCATCCTAGAGGAGGAATTGCACTCAAAGCTAATGCTAATGGAAAATATGTACAAGTTCAGAACAAAGATGCTAGTAAACCAGTTGTAGCTAGAGGAAACTTTAAAGGAGATTGGGAACGATTCGAATGGAAATCAAAAGGAGCTGGTAAGGTAGCACTAAAGAGTGTACATTCTGGAAAGTGGATACAAGCTCCTTGGAATGTTAATAATGCAGTGCTTTATCCTAGAGGGCCTAATGATCTAGGATGGGAGACTTTCAATTTTCGAATTGTTAACAGAAGATCAAGCGGTCTTGATGTAGAAAAAGGAAATCAAATACTTAGGGTATATCCTAATCCTACAAATTCGAAACTTTTTATAGAAGGCTTGTCTGCAAATGAAGTTGTGACAATAAGTGATATCACAGGACGTACGATACAACTAGATATTTATAAAGATAGCGTTGTTAGTACTGTAGATGTTTCTCAATTGCCAAAAGGGGCCTATTTTGTAATAACCAACAAAGGTCAACAACGAAGTTTTATAAGAAACTAAATAGAATTGAGCATCCATAGACAAGAATGAGCTTGTATTTGATAGTGCTATAATAAATATAATAAAGTGCTTTGCACTTGATACAGAAGGTAGTTTTAAGGGGAGTAAATTCCTTGAAAAACTACCTTTTTTAGTTGATCAGTTGTTTATAAGTAAATTTGCTTATGCTTCTTTAACCGTCATAGTTTCCTTAAATTTCGATTCATCAAAAATTTAATACAGATTTGGAAGAGTATTTAATAGGATTAAATGATGCGCAGCGAGCTCCTGTATTGCAAAAGGAGGGTGCTATGATAGTAATTGCAGGTGCAGGATCTGGAAAAACACGGGTACTAACCTATAGAATTGCTCATTTAATGAATCAGGGAGTAGATGCTTTTAGTATCCTTTCGCTGACATTTACCAACAAAGCAGCGCGAGAGATGAAGAAGCGTATTGCAGCTATTGTAGGACCTAGCGAAACCAAAAACCTTTGGATGGGAACGTTTCATTCTATTTTTGCTAAGATTTTAAGATTTGAAGCAGATAAGTTAGGGTATCCATCCAATTTTACGATATATGATACACAAGATTCCCAGCGGTTAATAGCCTCGATCATTAAAGAAATGGGGTTAGATAAAGATATCTATAAATATAAACAGGTATATTCTAGAATTTCTTCCTATAAAAATAGCTTGATTACAGTAAAAGCATATTTCCAGAATGCAGATTTGGTAGAAGCAGACGCCATGGCTAAACGTCCTAGATTAGGAGAAATATATCAAAACTATGTAGATAGATGTTTTAAAGCTGGCGCCATGGATTTTGATGATTTACTGCTAAAAACGAATGAATTATTAAATCGGTTTCCAGAAGTCTTGGCCAAATACCAAAACAGATTTAAATACATATTGGTGGATGAGTATCAGGATACCAATCACTCGCAATATCTTATTGTAAGAGCGTTATCAGATAAGTTTCAGAACATATGTGTGGTAGGTGATGATGCGCAGAGTATCTATGCATTTAGAGGCGCTAATATCAATAATATTCTTAATTTTCAGAGAGATTATGATAATGTTCAACAGTATAGGTTAGAGCAAAACTATAGGTCTACAAAAAATATTGTCGAGGCTGCAAATTCTATTATAGATAAAAACAAAACTAAGTTAGAAAAAGTGGTATGGACCGCCAATGATGCAGGAGCTAAGATTATCGTAAATCGATTACTTACCGATGGAGATGAAGGACGTTATGTGGCAAGCTCGATATTCGAAAATCAAATGCAACATCAGCTCAGTAATGGGCAGTTTGCGGTTTTGTATCGTACCAATGCGCAATCACGTGCTATTGAAGATGCATTGCGAAAACGTGATATAAAATATAGAATCTATGGAGGTTTATCCTTTTATCAAAGGAAAGAAATTAAAGATGTACTAGCATATCTACGATTGATCATAAACCCCAAAGATGAAGAAGCTTTAAAACGTATTATTAATTATCCAGCTAGAGGTATAGGTGCTACAACAGTTGATAAACTTGTAGTAGCCGCTAATCATTATGATCGATCAATTTTTGAGGTGATCGAAAATTTGGATCGTATCAATTTAAAAATTAATAGTGGTACCAAAACCCGCCTAGAAAATTTTATGAATATGATCAAAAGTTTTCAGGTGACTAACCAAGCAGCAGATGCGTTTGTTTTGGCCGAGATGGTAGCCAAAAAAACAGGTTTGGTACAAGAACTGAAAAAAGATGGAACTCCAGAGGGGATTGCTCGTATAGAAAATATAGAAGAACTACTCAACGGTATTCGAGATTTTGTAGAAGGCCAAAAAGAATTGGCAGACGAAACTGGATCTCTGGCAGAATTTTTGGAAGATGTAGCATTGGCAACAGATTTAGATCAAGATACTGGAGATGATGATAGAGTGGCACTAATGACTATTCATCTTGCTAAAGGTCTAGAGTTTCCTTATGTTTATATTGTAGGGATGGAAGAAGATCTGTTTCCGTCTGGGATGAGTATGAATACCAGAGCAGAATTAGAAGAAGAACGTAGATTGTTTTATGTAGCCCTGACCAGAGCAGAAAAACAAGCGTATCTTACCTATACGCAATCTAGATATCGCTGGGGTAAACTAGTAGATGCAGAACCTAGCCGATTTATAGAAGAAATTGACGAAAAATATTTGGAATATATCACTCCAATCGATACATATAGATATAAACCATTAGTTGATTCTGATATTTTTGGAGAGGTAGATAAGAGTAAATTAAGACTAAAAAAACCAATATCTGGATCCCCTCCCTTAGCACATAAACCCTCTGAAGAACAATTACGTAAGTTGCGTAAAATAAGACCAGCGTCTAATGGAGCGAGTACTAAAACAAATCTATTTGATACTGATTTAGTTGCTGGGACTATAGTAGAACATATGCGTTTCGGAAAAGGAAAAGTGTTACAGTTAGAAGGAGTAGGACAAGACAAAAAAGCAGAGATTAATTTTGATAATGGAGGCATAAAAAAACTACTACTGCGTTTTGCCAAACTTAAAGTAATAGGCTAGCTAGCTAATTTTTAAACCTCGATTTAAAGGTGTGTATCCAAAAATGTATTTAGCGTAGCATCGAGTTCTAGATAGCTTGGCGTATCCCAATCTCCATGACCACCATTAAATATAGTTACAGCGTGTATTGTGTTTGCATTTTCTAAGGAAGTTTTAAGACTTTGATGTTGGAAATTAGGAATCAATGGATCTGCATTGCCATAAAATAAGATAGTTGGCGGAGAAGTACTGCTTACTTGGTAACTAGGACTAATCTCTTCTAATTGTGTTCTGTTTTCTATAGAAAAATCATCAACTAAAACTGAGAAAGCATCACGGAATTGAGTGCTTTCTAGATACGCAGAATCTGTAAAATCTGTTGGCCCTACTACACTACATACCATTTCTACATTTTGTTCTGTATCAAAAGCATAACTATATAATAAGGATAAATGTGCACCAGCACTAACCCCTATAAAACCAAATTTTGGTTGTATCTGATATTCAGAAGATTTGGATTTTATATCATCAATGACAGCCTGGATGTCTTGTATCTGATTGGGATATGCTTTATTGTTTTCATCAGCAAGGACATAATTTATATTTACAATTGCATAATCTTTATTGCGTTGTTGTATCAACTGTACATATCCATTCATATCACTTTTATCACCTTCTATCCAACCGCCTCCGTGCACTAATACCACTACTTTAGTACTTGTGCTCGTTCGATTAGCGGGCAGGTATACATCGTATTTCTGCATGTCATTTTCTCCATAAGAAATATCAATAAATGACGCTGCTTCTAACATGGGAGTAGTCGGTTTTTCATTTTCGTCAGATGAACATGAAAAAAAGAAACTCAATGTACATATTAATAAAATAACTCTCATACGTGATGAATAATTAGTAGTTTTATGATCTGATAAAAATAAGCATTTTAAAAATAAGCCGTTTTTACTGGATAATTAATACTGGATATTTATAGTACAATTCTTATGGCTAAGTTGATAAAAATATATAATGAGAACCCTAATCCTAAAGAAATACAACAAGTAGTTGATTGTTTGCATAATGGAGGGTTGATTATTTATCCTACGGATACAGTATATGGTTTAGGGTGCGATATTACCAACAATAGAGCATTAGAACGTATTGCAAAAATCAAAGGAATCAAATTGGCAAAAGCTAATTTTTCTTTTATATGTAGCAACTTGAGCAATTTATCTGATTATGTAAAACAAATAGACAATAGTACTTTTAAGTTGTTAAAGAGAACACTACCAGGCCCATATACTTATATTCTTCCTGGAAATAATAACCTGCCAACTGTTTTTAAAAAGAAAAAAACTGTTGGTATTCGAATTCCAGATAATAATATTTGTATGCGCATAGTAGAAAGTTTAGGAAATCCAATTGTATCTACATCTATTCATGATGAGGATGAAATTATAGAATATACTACAGATCCAGAGTTGATACTAGAAAAATGGGATCACTTGGTAGATATTGTAGTAGATGGGGGATATGGAGATAATGTGGCTTCTACTGTAATTGATCTTACCAATGAAATCCCTGTCTTACTAAGAGAAGGTAAAGGAGATATTGATATTATATAGTGCTTACTGTATTTTTGGATGAAACTACTTTTATGAGATTACATAATTAAGTTCATTTCTATAATTACTTGGTGTTTTGCCTGTAAATTTTTTGAAAAGCTTATTGAAATGCGAGAAATTACTAAAACCGCTTTCAAAACATATATCTGTTATACTAGTTTGCTTTTCGTGCAATAGTTTTGCAGCATGTACCAATCTATATTCATTTACAAATTGAACGAATGTTTTGCCAGTAATTTTTTTGAAATATCTACAAAAACCAGGAATACTCATACTTACTATATCTGCTATTTCATCCAAAAAGATTTGTCTGGTAAACTCTTCTTGAACAAAGTTAAAAATCAAGTTGATACGATTGTTGTCTTGTAGTGCAGTTTCCACTACAAACCCCTCTGCATTTAGTATAGAGTATTCATTAGTTTGTTGCATTTCTCTCAAAATTTTGAAAATGCCTAATAATCTATCAAAAGCATCCATTGTTTTTAGACTTTCTATTTTAGCACCAATTTTTCTTTTCGTAGTACCGTGAAATACAATTCCTTTTTTTGCTTGTTCTAGTAGTTGATTGATCTGACTCATTTCTGGAATATTGAAAAAAGAATCTCCAAGAAAATCTGGTAGCATTTGTATGATAGTTTCACTTTTATTGCCCGTAATATTATCTGTAAAACCACGATGAGGGAGATTAGAACCAATAAGCATTAATGTACCATTTCTATAATAAGACATATGACTCCCTATTTGCCTTTTTCCAGTACCTCCATTTACATATACAATCTCGATTTCAGGATGATAATGCCAGATAGGAGTTTTATTTAAGTTTTCTTCTGAAAAGTTTTCGTAATAAAATGAACTCCCGAATTCAGGGACTATTTTTTCTAATGTTGGTTTTATATTTTTCATACTAGAGCATAATATTCAATATTATGATATAAAGAAAATTTCAAAGTTAAATAAATGTAAAATATGTATAAATGATGTGTTAAATTATCAATTGTACGGTTTTTGAGTATATTTATAGGTTAAAATTGAACATATTCATGCTAAAATACTTGCGTTTGTATAGAGAAGTGCTGTCTATATTTGTACTGTAAAATTTCATTTATAACCTTAAATATTACAGTTATGAAAAAATTAATTAATGTATGCTTATTAGTCGTATTGATTGCTTTTACTGGAAGTTTAAAAGCATCTGAGAGCGTTTCAGTAGAAGTTACCAATTCATTGGTCGATGTGTCATTGACAAATATTGTCAAAGGGGAAAAATTAAATATTAAAGATTATTATGGAAGTGTATTGTATACTACTACATTAGAAGAAATGCCAGTATATAGAAAATATTTTAATTTTGCAGATTTACCTAATGGGTTGTACTTTGTAGAAACCGAGACTCCTTATGATGTTACGATCACTAAAATTTTGAAGAATGAAGAAAAGGTTTCTTTGATTGATAATTCTGAAAAAATAATATTTAAGCCACAGATTTCTGTAGATAGCAAAAATGTAAAAGTGATGTTTACTAATCTCCATTTAGATACATTGACAGTTGCTATTTATGATAGTGAATATAATATTTTAGAGACAGAAATCAGTACTAAAGAGCTATATACAAAAGTATATGATTTTTCTAGAATGCCTTTAGGAGAATATGAAATACATTTTACCTTAGCTGATAAAGTATTCGTGGAAAAGATTAGTTTTTAAAGTATCTATCTATGCACTAAAAAAATATAAGAGACTGTCTGAAAAGACAGTCTTTTTAATGTTTATTCGATTTCGATGTCTTCAAGATCGTTTTCAATTTCTTTGAGATCTTTAATCGCATCTTTTTCACTTTGCTCTTCTTTTTGTATAAATTCTTGATCTTCTGCTAATTCATCTTTTATCCATAAGGATTTTGTACTACTTGTTACAATCGTTATTACTCCGATTACAGTAAATAGAAGCGCTAATTTTTTAGGTTTTTTCTGTTTAGTAGACATATAATATGCGACCAGCCCACTACATATTGCAATACTACTTGGTAGTATTCCTATAGTACCGAAAGGAAGTATTGCCATAATAATTGCCAACACTGAGGTAATAGCTGCTAATGATATAAGGATAATTCTCATAACTATTAATTTTTTAATCCAGAGGCTTCTTGTAATGTTAATTGACCAGTTCCTGCTGGGATACTAAACTTAATCAACACGGGAGTTTTATTACTATCAGCTGTTAGATATACAATATTTTTATTAGTCCCCTTTAGTGAATTATTATTAATTGCAATTTTGTAACATTCTTTACTACCCATTGTTTTGGTTGTAATAGTCTCTTTACCTAATAGTTTAAGATAGGCTACTTGCGGCTTTCTATCAAATAGCATAGTGATTTTTTGGTTTGTTCCTTTAGGAGCTTTACTAATATCCATATTTCTGATGTGGTATAATGTGGAGATTACATCATAGGTACCAGGGCTCATTTTCAGCACTTTGGTAGTAGGTTCTTTTTTCTTTTGCATAGTAGCTTTTATAGTCTTATTTTTATAACTATATACATATTTTTCTTTTTTAAGATAGCCTCCTTCATTTACATCTCTTTTATAGAGATATGGCTTAAGGGTAGTAGGGCTTACATATGCCTCATAGACATCTCTGATTTTAAAAAAAGAATCCCATTTAGAATAGGTTGCAGCTACACATTTAAGATGGAGGTAATTACCTTTTCCGGTATTTACTGTTTTAGTTTGCATAGTTACTTGAGCAAGATTAGTCAACAGTCCCGACATATTATAAGAAGCTGTATATACTAGTTTTTCATTGGTTCCAATAGCAGTATTATTGGTTTTCTGAGCTACTATTATTTCTGTAATACAGAGCGTTATGAGAATAATTATTTTTTTCATGGTTTAGAAAGAATGCTATGGTACCTTCTGTAAAAGTAGGTATTGTTTTATGTTGGTGTTAGCCCTTAATCAAAAAAAGGGCCAATATTACATTAACCCTTTATCAAAAATATTATTTCTTTTATTAATTTCCGCCTTCGGAGGCTTTTTTCATTCCATCTTCGATCATATTATAGAACTGATCTAATTTAGGGAGTACTACAATTCTAGTACGCCTATTTTTCGCTTTATTGGTTGCACTATTGTTATCAGCTACTGGTACATAATAGCTTCTTCCTGCTGCGGTCATACGTTTAGGGTCTACACCAAAATCTTTTTGTAATACTCTAACAACAGAGGTGGCTCTTTTTACACTTAGATCCCAATTGTCTAATAGTACTTTATTCTTAATAGGTACATTATCTGTATGCCCTTCTACCAAGAATTCGATATCAGGTTTATCGTTTACAACTTTTGCTACTTTGCCTAATACCTCTCTAGCTCTAGAAGATACATTATAACTTCCGCTCTTAAATAACAATTTATCAGAAATAGATACATAAACAACACCTTTTTCTACATTCACTTCTATATCTTCATCAGCTAAGTTGCCTAAAGCCCCTTTAAGGCTAGTTACTAATGCTAATGTTACAGAATCTTTTTTATTCAATGCATCATTCATTGTTTTGATCTGTAAATCTTTTTCTTTGATGCTTTCTAAAGACCGTTCTAGATTTTCTGCTTCTTTAGTAGACAATGTAGCTAGATTACCTACATTGTTTAACAAGGCGGAATTTTGGTTTTTTAAATTAGAAACTTGATCTTGTAATACTTTTAATTGAGAGGATGAGCTCGCTTTTTCTTCAAGGCAACTATTTAATTTTACAGTTGCAGAGTTTAATAAATCTTGAGTTTCTTTTTGTTTAGCTTGTAAGTTAGTAAACTTCTTCTGTGATACACAAGAAGAAAGTAATACAGCTATGGAAGCCCCAATAATCATTGCTTTTTTCATTAGAAAATTTGTTTTAGTCTTTCAGGTTATATTAATAAGACTCTAAATTATTAATAATTGTGACGCAAAAATACACGATTAACAATAAATTAAAAAAAATAACCCTATAATTGATTAAATAGTTTTTTGTTTTGGATGTGATATTGCCATACAACGGAAGAAATGGTATAATATTTCTTTTGCTGCTTTAGTTTTTTTCGTTTTTTAACAAAAGTTGGCAAATTTTTGTAAAAGCTGAAATGTGCTTTAACAATTGCAATGAATAATTTTGGTTTTCCTTCTACAAGATATTTAAAAGCAGCAATTCCATCTAATATCATCCTTACTATAAGAATATAGTATATTTTCATTCCTTGAATGTTCTTTACCATCATTAATAAATTATTCCTGAAATTGAGAAAGGTTTTTTTTGGATTCATGGTACTTAATGTAGCGCCTCCTACATGATATATGCTAGACTGTCCTATATATTTAATTACATATCCCAGATTATGCATTCGCCAACATAAATCAATCTCTTCTTGATGTGCAAAAAAATCTTCATCTAGTCTTCCTACTTCTTCAAAAACTGATTTTCTTATACATAAACAAGCTCCACTAGCCCAGAAGATTTCTAGTTCATCATCATATTGACCTTTATCTTCTTCTAGCGTGTCAAAAATTCTTCCACGACAATAGGGATATCCTAATTTATCGATAAACCCTCCGGCTGCTCCAGCATATTCAAAGTAGTTTTTCTTTTTGTAATCTAATATCTTAGGTTGGATAGCAGCAACTTGATCTAAATTTTGAAAAGTTTTTAGAATAGGAGTTAGCCAATTCTCAGAAACTTCTACATCACTATTTAGTAGACAATAAATATCCGAGTCAATTTTTGCTAAAGCATCATTATATCCTTTGGCATAACCGCCATTTACTTCATTCTGGATGATTTCTATTGTAGGATAAGTGCTTTTTACAAATTCTATAGAATCATCAGTAGATGCATTATCAGCGATATAGATTGTTGCTTCCTTAGAATATTTTACCACAGAAGGCAAAAACTGCTCTAATAATGAACGTCCATTCCAGTTAAGTATGACTACTGCTATTTCCACAGCTGCAAATTAATAAGTTTATTCCGAAAATAGCAGTAGTCAAACTGGAATAATTTTTACTTATAATCAGGAATGTCTTTTAAGAATGTATATCGTTGTTCTTTATAATCCATCTGGCAATAATAATGATCTATACCATTAGTGATCATAAGATGTTCAGCATTGAGCGCAAGATTGTATCTAGCAATCTGATCAAAAGTTTCTTGTGTAATTTTTACGGTATGTGATTTACACTCAACTATAAGATAAATACTACCATTAGGATTAAAGATGATAATATCATATCGCTTATTAAGGTCATGTACTTTTATCAGTTTCTCTACATTGATAAGGCTTCCTGGATATTTTTTTTCTTTGATTAAATACTGTATGGTATGTTGTCGCACCCATTCTTCGGGTGTGAGAACAATGAATTTTTTACGAATTTGGTCAAAAATAGAAACTTTATTTTCGCTACTTTTGAATCTGAATTGATATGCCGGAAAGTTGAGCTTTTGCATAGTACAAATTTGATGATTTTTTCTCAATGGATGAAGTAAAACAGATTGTAACCGATATAAAGAACGGAAATATCAAACCGATCTATTTTTTGATGGGAGAAGAATCCTATTATATTGACAAAATCACCGAATATATTGATAGAAATGTACTAGCAGAAGAAGAGAAGGGGTTTAATCAGATGGTTTTATACGGTCGTGATGTAACGATTGACGATATTGTTTCGAATGCTAAGCGATATCCGATGATGGCAGAGCGACAAGTAGTGATCATAAAAGAAGCTCAGGATTTATCCAGAACCATAGAAAAACTAGCTGATTATGCAGAGCATCCACAGCCTACTACAGTTTTGGTAATTTGCTATAAATATAAAAAAATTGATAAGCGTAAAAAATTATATAAGACTGTTGCTAAAAGTGGTGTTATTTACGAAAGTAAAAAACTCTACGAGAATCAAGTATCTGATTGGATTAGAAAGGTTTTGGCAGGTGCAAAATATAGTATAGAACCAAAAGCCGCTCAGATGCTGGTAGAGTTTTTAGGAACTGATTTGAATAAAATCAATAATGAACTGGAAAAGCTAAAACTAATTGTTCCGCAAGAAAACCAGATCACAGCCGATACAATTGAAGAAAATATAGGGATTAGTAAGGAGTTTAATAATTTTGAACTTCGTAAAGCTATTGGGGTACGCAATGTAATAAAAGCGCATAGGATCATCAATTATTTTGCTCAGAATCCAAAAGATAATCCTTTGGTAATGACAATATCTCTATTATATAGTTATTTTTCTCAGGTATTACAATACCATGGATTATCAGATAAATCCCAGCGTAATGTAGCTGCCACATTAAAGATCAATCCATATTTTGTAAGTGATTATTCTGATGCGGCTCGTAATTATCCTATGAAGAAAGTAAGCCAGATCATAGCTCTATTAAGAGAAGCAGATGTAAAAAGTAAAGGGGTAGGAGCAACCAATCTCCCTCCAGGTGATATTCTAAAAGAGCTTTTGGTAAAAATAATGGGATGATTTATGTTCTTGGGTTTGTTGCATAAACAGTAGCTTCTGTAATAAACCCGCGATCATCCATTTCTAATAGGCTAGAAATTGTATGTGCTATTTCTTTTCCTCTTAATTTTGTGTTTTTTTCAGTTTCGGTATATTGTTTTTGGTTCGAGTTGCTATCTACACGATTATCAACAAAATTGGTCATCACTTCGCTTGGGTTTACCTGCATTACTCTTATATTATGTGGTCTTAGTTCATTTCTCCAGCTTTCTGTCATTCCGCGAAGTGCAAATTTTGTGGCAACATATGGAGATGCCGTAGGAGAACCTTTTAGAGATGAAGTAGAACCAATGTTAATGATATTCCCATAATCTTGATCTATAAAATGTTTTGCAGATTCTCTAGCGCATAAGGCAGCGCCCAGGATATTTGTTTTAAATTGATTTATGAATTTATCCGATTGTATATCAACTAATTTAGAAATATATCCATAACCTGCATTATTAACTAGGGTGTTAAGACCATTCATTTTTGCCTTGGCTTGATCCACCATATGCTGTACTTGATCTTCTTGAGTTACATCAGCTTTTATGTAATCTATATGTAATTCTTTTGCTGTTTCCTTAAGCGTAGCCTCATTTCTTCCAGAAATAATTACTTGCGCTCCTTTTTCTTTAAGTAATTTGGCTGTTGCTTTTCCTATTCCCGAGTTTCCTCCTGTAATTAATACTTTAGCGTCTTTTATATTCATCTTTTTTAATACGAATTCTAGTTGTTTTCCAAAGATAGAAGTTGAGTTCTAAATCTTTTGTTAAGTCGAAATATAATTTTCTACGGAATTGGTAAAAATGAAAAATCTTTTACTTCAGTCATCACAAAAGAGCTTTGTACTTTAGAAATATTTTCTAATGAAGCTAGTTTATTAGAAAGAAAATATTGATAAGACTCCATATCTTCGGCATATATCTTAATTAAATAATCAAACATACCAGCCACGTGATAGCATTCTACTACTTCTGGGAACTGATGAATATCCTTTTCGAATTTTTTAAGGTAATCTGTTTGATGTAGATTTAAGGTTACGTTGCAAAATATCATTAATTGTAGTCCCACTTTTTTTCTATCTATTATTGCTTTGTAAGATTTAATAATACCTTCTCTTTCTAGTTTTTTTACACGTTCAAAAATGGGAGTAGTCGTAAGGTTTAATCGTTCAGCAATCTCTTTGATCGTTATTTTACCATCTTTTTGTAACAAGGTTAAGATAGTTCTATCAATTGTATCCATACCATTTTTCTGATTTACTTGTGCTTAATGAATAAATATAGAATAAAATTCTTTATTATAATAATAAATAGAATTTTTATTCTAAATTATTTACAAAATTAAGATATAAATTCTTTTTTATATAATTTTATAAAGCTTTAAAATACTATTCAAATAGTGGTAGTATAAAAACTAAACTATTGCCAAGTAGTAGCGCTATAAAATTGATTGAAGTAAGTAAAAAATAGAAATAGTAAGCCAATGAAAAATCATGATTTTAACCCAGAAAGCTTGATGATGACTTATGGTTATAAACCAGAATTATCAGAAGGAGCTATAAAATGTCCAATATTTCAGACTTCAACTTTTGTGTTTAAAACGGCCGAAGAAGGAAAAGCTTTTTTTGAGTTGGCATACGGTTTACGAGAAAAGTCTGAAAAAGAAGAATTGGGATTGATTTATAGTAGAATCAATAATCCTAACCTGGAGATTTTAGAAAACAGGTTGTGTCTTTGGGATAAAGCAGACGATTGCGCTGTGTTTGAAAGCGGAATGTCTGCCATTAGTACCGTTTTATTAGAATTCTTAAAGCCAGGAGATCTTTTAGTATACAGCAACCCATTATATGGTGGTACAGATCATTTTATTCATCATTTTTTAGATAAAATAGGAGTCCACACAATAGGAGTAATGCCAGATGATAGTATCGCTAAGATAGAAGCTATGATGAATACTTCAGGAAAGGCAAATCGATTGGCTATGATATATTTAGAAACTCCAGCGAATCCAACAAATGATATTGTAGATATAGAAAAATTCAAAGAGTTAGCAGTTAGGTATAGTACAGATGATAAAAAAGCTCTAGTAGCAGTAGATAATACCTATATGGGGCCATTATGGCAACATCCATTACAGTCAGGAGCTGATCTAGTATTATATTCTGCTACTAAGTATATTGGAGGACATAGTGATCTGATTGCAGGAGCTGTTTTGGGTAATGCTTCATTGATGCTACGTGTAAAAACATTACGTACTTTTTTAGGGAATATGGTGAGCCCACATACAGCTTGGTTAATGTTAAGAAGTTTAGAAACTTTAAAAGTGCGCATGGATCAGCAAACACAGAATGCACAAATTATTGCTGAGTATTTAGAGCATCATCCTAAGGTTGAAAAAGTATATTATCTTGGAGTATTACAAGAAGGCACAGAAGCACATGACATATATAAAAAACAATGTTCTGCTCCAGGTGCAATGGTGTCTTTTGATATTATTGACGGAGAAAAAGGAGCTTTTACATTTCTGAATAATTTGAGCCTGATAAAACTTGCCGTAAGTTTAGGGAGTACAGAGAGTCTGGCAGAACACCCCAAAACAATGACGCATGCAGGTGTGGACGATACACAAAGAAAACAAATGAATATTACAGACCAGTTAGTGAGATTGTCGATAGGAGTGGAGTATGTTAAAGATTTAATTTGGGATCTGAAACAAGCATTAGAAAAAGTAGAAGTCATAACAGCTGCAGAAGCAGAAATCATATAAGATAATGAAGCTATCATTCTTGCAAAGTCAAAATGGTATAAGTACTACTGCTTTAGTAAAAAAGGCATAGTAAAATTGATTCATTTCAGAGAGTTGAATCTATTTGTTTAGGTAGAAAAGCTAATCCTGCTGTTTGCTGAACTCGTTTCAGTATCTAGCGGGATCTTCTATTTTGGTGAATAAGACTCTAAAAAATAGGGTGTTTTTCCCCATTGTGCTATGCGCTTCTTCAAAGTATCTTTACACCAATATAAAATTAGAATCTATAAAACAACTTTACACTAAATCATTATGAAATCATTTCGTATTAATTTCAAATTTTTAAAAGAATTTTTAAGAGAACTTCCGAAGGCTTGCAGCCACGCGATACACAGATAGGATGTAATTGTTAATTGGAAAAAGTAAGATATTAGAATTTTGGGGAAAATTCTAATAAGTAATTATAATTCTGACAAAAAACCGGATGTATATACATCTGGTTTTTTATTGGTCTCAAGGAATAGTTACCATGAGTTCAATACGTACTTTAGTGCATTTCGTTTTCGCTTTTAAAAATTGTAGAACATTGATAAGCGTGTAATTTTTAGTCATTAGTCATTGAAGTGACTTAGTTCATCAATTCTTAATTCAGGTTAAATTAACGAATTAAACTAAAGTGGCCTTTCATAATAGTATTTTCAATACTGCTTTCATATGTAAACCAATATTCATTAGATGGCATTAGACGACCATTGTATGTTCCGTTCCATCCAGTAGAATTAGTAGTGAACTGCGATAACATTTTGCCTGAACGATCAAATATTTTAATAAAACCACTTCGATCAGAAAGTTGCGGTTCATTAATGTTCCATAGATCATGAAAACCATCACCATTAGGTGTAAAATAACCAGGAAATAGATCTGAAACCTGACAAGCAGTAGTATCAATTCTCACATCGAAATTGGACTCTGAGGTACAATCATTAGAATTTTCATAGATATAGATCGTTTGAGAACTACTAATTTCATCTCCTTCAAAAAAAGCTGTCCCTAATCCATTAGGTTCCGAAAAATAATTTCCAGTATTTAATTCTGGTAACACATATATATCACAAACGATCACATCTTCAAGTTCATCAACTTCTACATTAGTAATAGTTACTGTAAATTCATTCTCATCATAGCAATTGCTTTGAGTTCCTGTTGTCTCTGTATATACATAAATAGTTTGTGTTTGCGTAATTTCGGTTCCCGGATTAAGGATATTTCCTAATCCTCCAGTATCAGTATAATAGTTATTTCCGGGACTCAATGGAGGTAAAGTATAGTTATTACAAACAATTACATTCATAGAAATATCAGCTACAGGTGCTGGTATAACCATAAGGTTAAAAGTTGTCTCATCAGAATTAGATGAAGCATCAGTAACTCTAACGCTTATAGTTTGTATATCGGCATCTATATTTGTATACATATTTGTTAAGTTGATAGGATTATTCATAGTATCAAAATAGCTAACCGTAAGTCCTGTTTGCATCCCAATAACTTGATTTTCTATAGCGGAAAGATCAATCATAAAATCTGTAAAACCATCTCTATCTGGATCACATGCAGCTATATCTTGTATTGGATTGGCTACAGGAGATCCAATTGTCATAAAACTGATACTACATCCTGTTGCATCTCCTTGTGCGTTAAACGGAATTACAGATACAAATATGGTTTCGTTTTCGGGGAGATCATTAGGCAGATCAAAGGTGGTTGTGTTTCCTATATTTTGATTCATGAATATATCTGTAGCTCCTAGAGAAGTTCCGACAAGCAATCGATACCCATCGGCATTAGCTACAGCATTCCAATTGATATTCGTAGCTACACTCACATTGGTGTCCATATCCGTAGGCGTAGTAATAGTGGCACAGACGGGTACAGTAGGTAGTGTTTCTGTCATAAAACTGATACTACATCCT
>CANLRN010000080.1 GCA_947493495.1 uncultured Aquimarina sp. | reverse complement strand
GATAGTTAGTAAGGCTACCCAGATTATTGTTAGATTTCTCATAATAGTAATTTAGTTATTTGTTAGTGTTTATGTTTATGTTTATGTTTGTGTTATCAATTTTCGATCTGGATGTAATTGTAAGGTAATTTAAGTATTTACCAGAAAAGTATATCAATTACTATGATACTGTTATGTTTAAAATCAACTTTATAAACACTAAATATCTTAAATAATTATCAAAATCACATCTAATAAATGTAATCTAATTTACTGATAACGAAGCAATATAAATAGTATTCGTAGAGGATTTCATAGAATTCGTAATACTCCGCATGTAGTATTCTTATTGTAAAAACTGAACATATCAGAGATAACCAAAGATTTCATCTTAGTAAATCATAGAAAGAAAAAAGAATATTTTTTTATGTCTATCTAGTGATCATCAATAATTCTGCTGGAAATACATTGTTATTAGTGAGTATTTTTACAACATACGAACCAATTGCTAGATTAGAAATATCTATAGTAGTAGAGGTTTCATTTTTTGGACTTATTTCTTTTGTAAGAGAAAGTGCTCCCTGCATATTATAAATATGTACATTGTAATTAGTATCATTGGTTAACCCCATAATAGCAAGTTGATCTGATGCTGGATTAGGGAACATCACAATTTTACCATCTGCAATAGCATCTAAATTGCTAGATCTATTATTTATAGAGGTAAATTGCCAGTGCTGATTTTGATTATTATTATTAGAAGTCCATAAATATATATTCTGTCTATTGGCACCTCCGCCACGACCATCGATACTATACTTAGGCGCATTTCTTTTTTCTAGACGATAATTATTACCTCCAACATTTACTTTACGCCAATGCTGATTTTGATTATTATCAGAGCAAGTCCATAGATATACATTCTGGCCATTAGCACCTCCATTTCCACCATCTAGGCAGAAATTAGTCCCTTTCTTTTTATAGGAATAAAATCCATTCCCACGATCTATTTCTTCCCATTGTTGATTATTATTATTTCGGTTTTGAGCCCATAAATGTACATTTTGTCCATTAGCGCCTCCATTTCTTCCATCGATTGCAAAACCAGAAGCATTTCTTTTTTTCATATGCACTAAACTACTACCGCCTGTTGGTGGCAGTGGTGGGTTACCACCGTCATTTCCAGCTCTAACAGGATAAAAAGTACCACCTTTTGGTGTTCTATTAGTTTTATCAAATGGATATTCTGGGATTCTACTTCTATCTTCTTTTCGTCTAGGCCCTAGGTAAACAGTGTTATTATCAGAAAAACTTCTTCGATTGTCATTATTTCTTTCTATACAAGAATTCTTATACACATAATTATCTGTATCAGAAATCTTATGGAAACTAGCCCAAGGTCCCATGACAGCATGATACTGAAAGTCAAAACCAGATTGGATCGTGATATTGTTTTGTTCTATTAAATTATTTCCAGCATCTGCATTATGAAAATTTACATCTTGTGTAATATTGTTTTTATACACTACATTATAAAAAGCACCTTCTCGTTGAATTGCGAAGTGTCTCAAGTTTTTGATCGTGCAATTATACACAAGTGCGTACCCGCCCATTAATGCAAAATAGCCACTACCTCCTCCACCTTTGTTCCATACACCATTTACATCTAGATCTCTAAACGTAAGGTGATTCGATTTCCATACATTGATAGGAGATGTTCCTGTATCTAAAATTGTAACTTTATCCAACCAACAGTTTTTTGCTCCACTACTAAAAGATACTCCACTGACAAAATAATTAGGCTTAACGTTTTCTAATCTAAAGGGATCTGGTCGGCCACTTTGATTGCCTTTAATGGTTAGTCGTTCTAAACTACTTCGTTTTGCTCCTTTGAAAAAGACTCCTTGTTTACCATCATCTTTATTTCCTGTCATATTTATTGTCAATACCACCCCGTTGCGGTTCTCTCCAACAATTCTTACATTATTTTTTACAATTACAGGCTTGTTTATAGTATAATTTCCATTTCTAAGACGTAATTGTCCTCCTCCATTTCTAGAAACCTCATTAATTGCTGACATGAGTCCATCACTATTAGTTGGACCAATTGTTTTCTTTATCTTACTACTAGATAATGCAGGTATTCCTCCTTCGACACCCGCTTTAATCCACTCGCTCATTTGCGGATAATTTGAATCCATTTTAGAATTGTCAAATTTTACTCCTGCATCTCCTACTCGTTGAGAAAAAACTTGAGAAATAGAACTGACCAAACAAAATAGAAATACAAAAGAAAGATTTGCGAGGTTTTTGTGTGTTTGTTGAATTTTCATGGTTGTGGTTTGTGTTGGTTTCAATATATTTAGTCGAATCTTAACAATTATATTTTTGAAACAAAAAACAATATTTACAATGACAAAAATTTACTATATATGTTAAAATTATGCAGTTTTATAGATTTTGTTAAGAAACAAACGAAAGTAATTAATTTCCTGTAGAATGATTTGATCTAATTAGAATTCGATATGTATTATGTAGAATTCGATAATCTAATATATAAATTTGATTATCAAACAAATAGAAATATTACGCTAAAAAATTAGGATATTTATTTCTTCTTAACAACAACTTTTTTTATCTATAACGAGTCATTTTAGATTTCTATACTATGAGTAAGAGTAATACATTATGCTTATTGCAATACACGTTTCTAGTTTAGTATTTGTTTAACCAAATCAGTATCCTGTTTTTTCAATATCCAACTTCACATAATTCTATGCGCAAGATATTTTAAAAAAAATCTTCATTCCCCAAAAGCATTTAGTATAAATTTTACCTCAACAAAAAACCAGCCCCCGAGTTATGTTGTTTTGTCTAGAAAAATAGTAAATTTGCGGCTTATAAATCAACTCAAAGTCTGGGAGCATGATCCATTTCTTCGGAAACCAAAACAAGAAAGTATTTGCAGTGCAAATTACTACTGAAATCTCAACCGAAAATATAAAAAAACTAATCTGGCTATTCGGCAATCAACCTAAAATTTCTACGGCGTCTATTGACGCTTTTTTTGTTGGTCCTCGTGCTGCAATGATTACGCCGTGGAGTACAAATGCAGTAGAGATTACCCAAAACATGGGGATCGAAGGTATCATTCGTATCGAAGAGTTTCAATCAGTTTCAGAGAAATTTATCGATTTTGATCCGATGCTTTCGCAGAAGTACTCAAATCTAAACCAAGACATATACACCATCGATATCAAACCAGAAGATATTTTAGAAATCGACGATATTGAAGCTTATAATAAAAAGGAAGGTTTAGCACTAAGTACAGAAGAAGTAGTTTACTTAGAAGGTGTTTCAGAAAAAATAGGAAGAAAACTTACCGATTCTGAAGTATTTGGATTTTCGCAGGTTAATTCAGAACATTGTAGACATAAAATATTTAATGGTACCTTTATTATTGACGGAGAAGAGCAGCCAACCTCACTTTTTAAATTAATTAAGAAAACCTCTAAAATCAATCCCAATGACATTATTTCTGCTTATAAGGATAATGTAGCTTTTGTAAAAGGACCAAAAATAACTCAGTTTGCTCCTAAAAGTGCTGATAAACCCGATTTTTATCAAGAAACGTCATTCGAAAGTGTAATTTCTTTAAAAGCCGAAACTCATAATTTTCCAACAACTGTAGAACCTTTTAATGGTGCTGCTACTGGCTCTGGAGGAGAAATCAGAGACCGACTTGCTGGTGGAAAAGGATCCTTGCCATTAGCAGGGACTGCCGTATATATGACTTCATACTCTAGATTAGAAGAAAATAGACCTTGGGAACATGCTGTAGCGGAAAGAAAATGGTTATACCAAACTCCAGTTGATATTTTGATCAAAGCCTCTAATGGAGCATCAGACTTTGGAAACAAATTTGGACAACCATTAATTACAGGATCTGTACTTACTTTCGAACACCAAGAAGATGCTCGTACATTAGGCTTTGATAAGGTCATTATGCAGGCTGGTGGAATTGGATATGGTAAAGAAGAACAAGCACTCAAAGACGAACCTGTAACTGACGATAAAATTGTTATTCTCGGAGGAGAGAATTATCGAATTGGTATGGGCGGTGCTGCTGTATCTTCTGCGGATACAGGAGAGTTTAGCAGTGGTATTGAACTAAATGCTATCCAACGCTCTAATCCCGAAATGCAAAAACGTGCTGCCAATGCAATTCGTGCTATGGTAGAGAGTGATGTTAACACTATTGTTTCTATTCATGATCATGGAGCTGGAGGACATCTCAATTGTCTTTCGGAACTCGTAGAAGAAACTGGAGGGAAAATTGACTTAGACAAATTACCTATCGGAGATCCTACGCTATCTGCAAAAGAAATTATAGGCAATGAGTCACAGGAACGTATGGGGTTAGTGATTAGCAAAAAAGATATTGATGTTCTAGAAAGAATAGCAGAGCGAGAACGTTCTCCTATGTATCAAGTAGGTGATGTAACTGGTGACAATAGGTTTACATTTCAATCAAAAACCAAAGGCGATACACCGATGGATCTGGCATTAGAAGATATGTTTGGCAGTTCTCCTAAAACTATTATGAACGATAAAACCATTGATCGTAATTATAACAAACTTTCATATAAAAAAGAACAAATTAGCACCTATTTAGACCTAGTTCTACAACTAGAAGCAGTGGCTTGCAAAGACTGGTTAACAAATAAAGTAGATCGCTGTGTGGGAGGCAAAGTTGCTAAGCAGCAATGCGCGGGACCATTACAATTACCTCTCAATAATTGTGGAGTTATGGCTCTTGATTATATTTCTAATGAAGGTATAGCTACATCTATTGGGCACTCCCCCATTTCCGGACTCATTGATCCAGAAGCAGGAAGTAAAAATTCTATTGCCGAAGCTTTGACCAATATCATTTGGGCTCCGCTTAAAGATGGATTACAATCTATCTCTTTATCGGCTAATTGGATGTGGCCCTGTAAAAACGAAGGCGAAGATGCCAGACTATATAAAGCAGTAAAAGCAATTTCTGATTTTGCTATCGATTTAGGAATCAATGTCCCTACTGGTAAGGATTCTCTTTCGATGAAACAAAAATACCCTAATCAAGAAGTAATATCGCCTGGTACTGTAATTATTTCTGCGGCTGCTAATTGTAATGATATTACCAAAGTGGTAGAACCCGTATTTCAGAAAAATGGTGGGGATATTTATTATATCAATTTATCACAAGATAATTATGAATTAGGTGGTTCATCTTTTTCGCAAATATTAAATACAATTGGTTCTAAAGCTCCTAATATTAAAGACGCTCAAAGCTTTAAAAACACTTTTAACACTATCCAACAACTACTACGAGAAAATAAAATAGTTGCTGGACACGATATTGCTTCTGGAGGTTTAATTACTACTTTACTTGAACTATGCTTTGCAGATGTTCATCTAGGTGCTACTTTGGATCTTTCGGGCTTGGGAGAAAAAGATAGTATTAAGTTACTTTTTGCCGAAAATGCAGGTATTGTATTTCAGAGTGCTAAAAACTCAGATATCGAAGCTATGCTTTCCCAAAACAATATACCGTTTTTTAATATTGGCAGCGTAACTAATATGGCTTCATTAGAAATTAAAAATACTGATGATTTATACCAATTTGATATTGTAGCATTAAGAAATACTTGGTATAAAACATCCTTTCTTTTAGATCAAAAACAAACGGCAAATGATCTAGCTCAAGATCGTTTTGATAACTTCGCCAATCAACCCTTACAATTTATTTTTCCAAAACATTTTACAGGAAAGCTTCCAGTAATTAATACGAACAAATCAAGGCCTAAAGCAGCTGTGATTCGTGAAAAAGGTAGTAATTCTGAACGCGAAATGGCTAATGCCATGTATCTGGCAGGTTTTGACGTTAAAGATGTACATATGACCGATCTGATATCTGGTCGCGAAACATTAGAAGATATCCAGTTTATTGGCGCTGTAGGTGGGTTTTCTAACAGTGATGTTCTTGGTTCTGCAAAAGGCTGGGCGGGTGCTTTCCTTTATAACGAAAAAGCAAATATTGCACTAAAAAACTTCTTTAAAAGAGAAGACACCCTATCTGTGGGTATCTGCAATGGTTGCCAACTATTTATGGAACTGGAAATCATTAATCCCGAGCACAGTGAACATGGAAAAATGCAGCATAATAACTCTCATAAACACGAGAGCAATTTTACTTCTGTTCAGATTCAAGAAAATAATTCTGTAATGCTTTCTTCATTAGCAGGAAGCACTTTAGGTGTATGGATTTCTCATGGAGAAGGTAAATTTAATCTCCCTCTCGCTGAAGATCAATACCATATTGTAGCAAAATATGGGTATGAAGGATATCCTGCTAATCCCAATGGATCAGATTATAACACGGCTATGTTGTGTGACACTACAGGTCGTCACCTGGTCATGATGCCACATATTGAGCGTTCTACTTTTCAGTGGAATTGGGCTTATTATCCTATCGATAGACAAGATCAAGTATCCCCTTGGTTAGAAGCTTTTGTAAATGCTAGAAAATGGATTGAAAAATAGATAGAAAATCGAACGTAATGAATCACTCTTCAAAATAATATCTTCCTATAGTTTTAACTCACTTTAAGAGATTATTATTCAAGGAATTTTAAAAAATATAAATTAGGTAGTATATATAAAAACATCAAAAGCAGTTAAACTTTTGATGTTTTTGTGTATACGTTGAGTTATTTTGTGTGTGTAATTGTAATACGATTTGTGATTAAAAAATTTGTATAAATTCATTGAATTATTTTTTCTTTATGCAAGGCAAAAAAATCAAGCATAGCTATAGCTACGGTTTATTTTTTAACCGAAGTAGAAAGGAAAAAGAAACGATGAATATGCGAAATTTTTAGTTATAAATCGTATAATATATTAAATACTAATAAATAAAATTAATATTATATAGCATATATATTATAGACTGACTTACGAGATATGATATCTATTTAAAAGCAACATACTCTAAAAGAAGATACTTTATTATTTTTAAAATCTCTTCGCTTTAAATTTGCAGCAGCAACAGCAATACGTATAGAGTTTATTACTGTTCCTCTACTATTAGTTAGGTCATGAAATCTCATTGAAAATTGTGAATTTGTACTTCCTCCTCTTAATGTATAAGCTGTTGATTGGTTATTAAAGCCTGCAGGAAAATTACAACTAAACTTTGCTTGACCATCAGTACCTGGTTGTATAGCTGCAAACCTACAGCTTCTAGGGTTTGCTGTAGTCCCAGCAAATATAATAAGGTTACCATTACCTCCTCCTTTATATGGGCGAAATTTATCTGCTTTTTCTTGGGTATCAAATAAGTAAGCATCATATCCATCGATTACCATATTTTTAGTATATATGAGCTTATCTTGTTCTGCCGTAAATACTCCATCTTCTTGACTAAAAGTAACATCGCCATAGTGATAAACATATTTTGTTGCTTCTTCGATTTCTTGAGCTGCTTCTATAAACTCATCATTCTCTTCCTTTGTGCAACTAATAAAGAACGAAATAGAAAGTATCATGAGTAATGATTTTGTAAAAATTGATTTGTGTAACATAATTCAAAAAATTTATGATTAATATTAATTCATCAATACTAAATTATACATATTACGATCAAAGTAGTAATTGATTCTTATGGGTAGTTATTAATAATAATCATTATTTATTACTGTTTTTCCGCACCATACTATCTAATATACTAAGAACAATTCGCCTAACTACTGTAAACAGTTTACTGTCTGTTTATTGGGTTAAAAAAAAATATAATCAGTACTTTTGTATACCATATCTATTTTCATTTACCTATGAAAAACATACTCTTAATCCTCCTTTTATTATTCTCTGATATTGCACTATCACAAAACAAACCCGTCTATAAAAGAGCTAAAATCACATATCATACTCCACAAAATTTTATAAAACTAATGCAAGCTGGGATTCCTATGGATCACGGGGTACATAAAAGCGAAGGTTACATTATATCGGACTTCTCTTCTACAGAAATTGAATTGGCAAAAAAACTTGGAGTCCATATAGATATCCTAATAGAGGATACAGCCGCAGAGTTTCTTAAACAAAATAAACTTGCAAAAGCTCAAAAAGCAGTACAGAATCCAACCTGTCCTTCTAACAATGGATCTCCATTTAAATACCCTACTCCAACAAATTTTGTTTTAGGGTCTATGGGTGGGTACTTAACCTATCAAGAGGTATTGGATAATCTAGATGCTATGCATACTCAGTACCCCGAATTAATTTCTGCAAGAGCTAATGTAGGTACTTTTTTGACTAATGGAACACCCGACAACTCTGTCACTCCCTCAATAGGTGGTAATGCCATACAGTGGATACGAATATCTGATAATCCAAATATAGATGAAAATGAACCAGAGATTCTATACGATGCAATCCATCATGCTAGAGAGCCAGCTAGTCTATCCCAACTTATCTATTACATGTGGTACCTATTAGAAAACTATGCCGCTGATCCAGAAATAAAACAAATCGTAGATACTACCGAATTATATTTCATACCGGTTGTTAATCCCGATGGATATCTCTATAATCAAGTTACGAATCCTAATGGTGGTGGCAATTGGCGAAAAAATAGATATAATACGCACGGAGTTGATAATAATCGAAACTATGATCATTATCCAGATGGCACACAAGCATCAGCAACTTGGGGAGGACTAGGATCATCATCAAATACGGCTTCGCAAGTATATGCAGGAGATAATGCTTTCTCAGAGGTTGAAACCCAAGCCGTAAAGTGGTTTACAGAACAACACGATTTTGTGATCGCTATGAATAATCATTCCTTTGGAGAATTATTATACCGTCCCTATGGTTATGCCGATATTATAAACACAGATGAAGAAACTTACTTAGCTGTGAGTAGTGAACTTACATCCAAAAATGGATATGCTCCCATAAGAGACTTTCCCTTTTCTGGAGATAGTGATGATTTTATGTATGGAGGTACTATACAACCGCATGACAAGATATTTGCTTTTACTCCAGAAATCGGAACTACATTCTGGCCTACATCGAATTTAATAGATGGACTATGCAAAGATATGATGTATTTTAACCTTACAGCGGCTAAGATGACACATAACTATGCAAAAATAGAAAGTACCGATCCTGCATTTATTGGAGAAAATCTATCCTTTGATGCGACCTACATCTTAAAAAGATTAGGACTTACTGGTACTGGAGATTTTACAGTTAGTATCATACCTATTACAACTAACATTACTAGCGTAGGGAGTCCAAAAAGTTATACAACTACTATTGATGTACCTATAGAAGATCAAATTACCGTTAATTTAGATAACTCCATACGCACAGGTGATGAAATTTCATATCGTATTCAAGTAAATGGAGGAAACCTGATAGAATTTGTATCAATAACTAAAACATACGGTGCTTTCCAAAGCATTGTAGATAATAATGCTGATACCACTGATGGATATATACAATCTGGATGGTCGACTACTGGAACTACATTTGTATCCGCAGATACTTCAATAACTGAATCTCCTAACGGTGATTATAGTCCTAATCAAAATAAAACAATACAACTTGATCAAAACATAGATCTTACCACTGCAACCCATGCTAATGTCCAATTTTATGCAAAATGGGATATCGAGAATAATCAAGATTATGTACAATTCGAAGTATCCATAGATAATGGGAACTCTTGGATACCGCAGTGTGGAAAATATACCAATGCAGGAAGCATTACTAATGACCAACCTACAGGAGAACCATTATATGATGCAAGACAAAATGATTGGGTTTTAGAACAAATCAGTCTTAGTGATTATTTAGGAGAAGTTATTACTATCAGATTTCAGTTTGTATCCAATGCTACTAATCAAAAAGATGGCTTTTATTTCGACGATCTAAAAATAAATACTATAAATGAGAACACCTTAAGTTTAGAAAAACCTAGCCTATCATCATTTAAAGTATTCCCTAACCCTACACGAAATGTTCTAAAAATATTTTCATCATCTACAGATACTTATGACTTTATAATTAGAACTATCACTGGGCAAGAAATCTACAAAAAAAATAAGATCGCTGGCCTATATCAACTAGACGTATCACGATTTAATAATGGCCTTTATTTCATCACTATTTCTGTGAACGGAAATACAAAAAACATTAAGGTCATCAAATATTGATTATTCAATACAACAGATAAAATTCTTTAGAAAATATAAAAGATACCTTCTTTTTTTATATATTAGAGTTGTGTATTATGATATTTTTTATAATTTGCAAAACTATGCGTGCATAGTAGTTCTTACAGCTTAACTATGCAAGACTACTATTATAGTAATTTGGAATAAAAAAATCATACTTTTATTTTCTAAAAAATCTGTAACTATTTAAACTAAAAAAATCAATTCAGAGAATAGCCTATGAATACAATTACTAGATTATTTGATTTTCCACATTATCAATTAAATAAATTTAATTTAGACAAAGCTTTAATTACAAAATATGAAGGAAAATGGATTGCTACTTCTACCAAAGAATATATAGAAAAGGCAAATCAAGTAAGCCGTGGACTATTACGATTAGGTGTAAAACCGAATGATAAAGTAGCTATTATCTCTACTAATAATAGAACAGAATGGAATATAACTGATATTGGTGTTTTGCAGATTGCAGCGCAAGATGTGCCTATTTATCCCACAATTTCTCAGGAAGATTATGAGTATGTATTAAACCACTCTGAATCTACCTATTGTTTTGTATCTGATGAAGAGGTTTTTCAAAAAGTAAAAAATATTCAAGCCAATGTTCCATCTTTAAAAGAAGTATATTCATTCAATGATGTAAACGGGTGTAAAAGCTGGGAAGAAGTTCTCGAACTAGGAAAAGATGATAGCAATCAAGAAGAAGTAGAAAAATTAATGGCTTCTGTAAAAGAAGATGATCTCGCTACCCTAATCTACACATCAGGAACCACAGGAAGACCGAAAGGTGTAATGCTTAGTCATAAAAATGTAGTGAGTAATGCGCTTAATAGCTCTGCTCGCTTTCCTATTATCGATGGGGAAACTAAGGCATTGAGTTTCTTACCTGTCTGCCATATATACGAACGAATGTTAATGTATTTATACCAATACAGAGGGGTGAGTATCTATTTTGCAGAATCATTAGAAACCATAAGTGATAATCTAAAAGAAGTACATCCACATGTGATGACTGCAGTACCCAGATTATTAGAAAAAGTATATGATAAAATTATTGCTAAAGGAACAGATCTAACAGGCATCAAGAAAAAATTATTCTTCTGGGCAGTCGATCTCGGACTTCAGTACAAACCTTATGGTGCTAATGGATGGTGGTATGAAAAGAAATTAGGAATTGCCAAAAAATTAATTTTTAGCAAATGGAAAGAAGCTCTAGGCGGTGAATTAAAAATAATTGCATCAGGAAGCGCGGCATTGCAACCAAGACTAGCCAGAGTTTTTAATGCTGCCGGAATTGGAGTTATGGAGGGGTATGGCCTTACAGAAACATCTCCTGTAGTTTCAGTAAATGATACTAGAAATAAAGGTTTTAAAATCGGAACTGTTGGAAAAATGATCCCACAAACTGAGGTTAAAATAGCAGAAGATGGAGAAATTCTTATCAAGGGTCCTCAAGTAATGATAGGATACTATAAAGATGAAGAAAAAAGTAATGAAGTACTTAAAAATGGATATTTTCATACAGGAGATATCGGAGAGATTGATAGCGAAGGCTTCTTACGAATTACAGATCGTAAAAAAGAAATGTTCAAAACTTCAGGTGGAAAATATGTAGCTCCTCAAGTAATAGAAAACACCATGAAGCAATCTCGTTTTATCGAACAAATTATGGTTATCGGAGATGGAGAAAAAATGCCAGCAGCTTTTATTCAACCTAATTTTGAATTTGTAAAAGATTGGGCTTCAAGAAAAGGGATATCAATTGGTAGTACTAATAATGAAGTCGTAAACAATTCAGCTGTTATCAATCGCATCCAAGAAGAAGTAGATACACATAATGAAAAATTTGGTAAATGGGAACGTATCAAACGTTTTGAACTAACTCCAGATGAATGGAGTATAGAAGCTGAACACCTCACTCCTACTATGAAATTAAAAAGAAGAATCATCAAAGAAAAATATCAAGATTTATATACTAAAATTTATGGCTAATTCAATTTACTGATTACACAGTAAAAGTATAAACTCTTAATTGTAAATCAGTAAACTCCTCATTTTATGAGGAGTTTTTTTTATTAATTCAACAGAAAAACGTAAATTACTCTATCCTTTTGTAAATTTTTATTAAATTTATTATGCACGCATAATAAATTTTCCTACCTTTACTACATAATACATTATTTCTGAATGAGAGAAAAAACAATTGATTATGCACTCCGTGCTACCTGGATGGCAGTTGCCAAAATGTACAATGAAGAAGCAGGAAAAAAAGGAAGTACAATGGCTACTGGTTTCGCCCTACTAAGCATTGATCCAGAAAGTGGTACTCCTTCTACTTCTTTAGGACCTAAAATGGGAATGGAAGCTACTAGTTTATCGCGCACTTTAAAAACCATGGAAGAAAAAGGATTGATTTATAGAAAGAAGAACCCTCAAGACGGTCGGGGTGTTCTTATATATTTAACCCCTTTTGGTGTTGACATGAGAAATTTCTCAAAAGAAGTCGTTTTTACCTTTGATACTACTGTTAGAAAGCATGTTTCGAAAGAAAAACTCGAAATCTTTCTCGAAGTATTTCAACTGATTAATGACCTTATTGCTTCCAAAAAAATTTACACAAAAAATGAATCTATAACATCTTAACAACCACAGGTAAAAAAATGAAAAGAGTTATTAAAAAAATTGCAGTAGTCGGGTCAGGTATCATGGGATCAGGTATTGCATGTCATTTTGCCAATATTGGCGTCGAAGTACTATTATTAGATATAGTTCCTCGAGAATTAAATGACAAAGAAAAAGCCAAAGGACTTACGTTAGAAAATAAAGTAGTCAGAAATCGACTAGTAAATAATTCTCTAGCTACAGCACTTAAATCTAAACCCTCTCCCATTTACCATCAAAAATTTGCTAATCGTATTACGACAGGTAATCTAGAAGACGATATCGCAAAAGTTGCCGATGTAGATTGGATTATAGAGGTTGTAGTAGAAAGATTGGATATTAAAAAAACCGTATTCGAAAACCTAGAAAAACATAGAACACCAGGAACATTAATCACCTCCAATACATCTGGAATTCCTATTAAATTTATGAGCGAAGGAAGGAGTGAAGATTTTCAGAAGCATTTCTGTGGAACACACTTTTTCAATCCAGCCAGGTATCTCAAGCTATTCGAGATTATACCTGGACCGCAAACCTCTAATGAAGTCCTAAAATTCCTTAACGGGTATGGAGAGCAATTTTTAGGAAAAACCTCTGTAGTAGCAAAAGATACTCCTGCTTTTATAGGGAACAGAATCGGGATCTTTAGTATTATGAGCCTGTTTCATATGGTCAAAGAAATGGGATTAACCGTTGAAGAAGTTGATAAGCTTACTGGTCCTGTAATTGGACGGCCAAAATCAGCTACCTTTAGAACAGTTGATGTTGTAGGATTAGATACACTAGTCCATGTAGCCAATGGTATTGCTGATAATTGCAAAGACGATGAGCGTCTTGAGTTATTCAAACTTCCTGATTTCATAGGAACCATGGTAGAAAACAAATGGTTAGGAAGTAAAACCAAACAAGGGTTTTATAAAAAAGAAGTCTCTAAGGATGGAAAAAAAGAAATTCTTTCTTTAGATCTCGAAACCTTAGCGTACAGACAAAAGAAACGAGCATCTTTCGCCACCCTAGAAATGACCAAAACGATTGACAAAGTAGTAGATCGTTTTAAAATTTTAGTGGCTGGAAAGGATAAAGCTGGTGAATTTTATCGCAAGAGTTTTGCAGCCTTATTTGCTTATGTATCCAATCGTATTCCAGAAATTACAGATGATCTCTACAAGATAGATGATGCTATGAAAGCAGGTTTTGGATGGGAACACGGTCCTTTCCAGATATGGAATGCTATCGGCGTAGAAAAAGGAATCGAAATAATGAAAACCGAAGGGTATGAACCAGCTTCTTGGGTAAATGATATGATTGCTTCAGGAAGTACTTCTTTTTATACAGTACAGGATGGAGCGACAAATTATTATGATATCCCAAAAAAGGAACAAGTAAAAGTTCCTGGACAAGATGCTTTTATTATTTTAGATAATATAAGAAAATCCTCCGAAGTTTTTAAAAATAGCGGTGTGGTAGTACAAGATCTTGGTGATGGTATCCTTAATGTAGAATTTCAAAGCAAAATGAATACTATTGGTGGTGATGTACTTGCTGGATTGAATAAAGCTATTGATATTGCCGAAAAAGAATTCCAAGGACTCGTTGTTGGTAATCAAGCGGCTAATTTCTCTGTAGGAGCCAATATTGGGATGATTTTTATGATGGCTGTAGAGCAAGAATATGATGAATTGAATATGGCAGTAAAATACTTCCAAGATTCAATGATGCGTATGCGCTATTCTTCAATACCAACAGTAGTAGCTCCACACGGAATGACATTAGGTGGTGGATGCGAGATTTCACTACACGCTGATAAAGTAGTAGCTGCAGCAGAAACTTATATGGGATTGGTAGAATTTGGTGTTGGAGTGATCCCTGGCGGCGGCGGTTCTAAAGAAATGGCCATGAGAGCTTCTGATAGTTTTCAGAAAAATGATGTAGAGCTAAACAGACTGCAAGAACATTTCTTAACCATTGGCATGGCTAAGGTATCTACATCTGCATATGAAGCATATGATACCAATATACTACAAAAAGGAAAAGATATCGTAATTGTTAATAAAGAGCGTCAAATCGCCACAGCAAAAGCATATGCAAAATTGATGGCAGAACAAGGTTATTCACAACCCGTAAAGCGAAAAGATGTAAAAGTACTAGGCAAACAAGCACTAGGTATGTTTCTGGTAGGAACCGATGCTATGGAAGCCAGCAAGTATATTTCTGAGCATGATAGAAAAATAGCAAATAAATTAGGCTATGTGATGGCTGGTGGAGATTTATCAGAACCTACTTTGGTAACAGAACAATATTTATTAGATCTAGAACGTGAAGCTTTCTTGTCACTATGTACAGAACGCAAAACACTTGAGCGTATCGAACATATGCTTAAAAAAGGAAAACCGTTACGTAATTAGTATTAACTATAGAGTTAGGTCTTTTATCAAAAGAAAAAGTTAAAGAAGCTATTGACTTGTTGATCGAAATTCAAAAAATGAAGTATTCATTACAGAAAAGTATTGCGAACAAAATCTCAGTACTCAATACTAATATCTAAAATCTATTTTATAAAAAATGAAAACAGCATATATAGTAAAAGCATATAGAACAGCCGTAGGGAAAGCACCTCGTGGAGTGTTCAGATTTAAAAGAACAGATGAATTAGCTGCTGAAACCATTCAGCATATGATGAAAGAGCTCCCTCAATTAGACAAAGACCGCATCGATGATGTTATTGTTGGTAATGCAATGCCAGAAGGAGCACAAGGTCTTAATATGGCGCGTTTAATTTCATTAATGGGATTAAACTCAATAGATGTTCCTGGAGTAACAGTAAATCGTTTTTGTTCTTCTGGGATTGAAACCATAGGTATTGCAACTGCAAAAATACAAGCTGGAATGGCAGATTGTATTATTGCAGGTGGTGCAGAAAGCATGAGTTCTGTTCCGATGACTGGTTATAAAACAGAACTAAATTATGATCTAGCTAAAGCAGGTCATGAAGATTATTATTGGGGGATGGGAAATACAGCAGAAGCCGTAGCCAATCAATTTAAGGTATCCAGAGAAGATCAGGATGAGTTTGCTTACAATTCGCATATGAAAGCCCTAAAAGCACAAGCCGAAGATCGTTTTCAGGATCAAATTGTGCCTATCGATGTAGAGCAAGTCTATGTAGATGAAAACGGAAAGAAAGCATCAAAAACATATACCGTAACTAAAGATGAAGGGCCACGAAAAGGAACTAACAAAGAAGTACTCGGTAAATTAAGACCTGTATTTGCTGCTGGTGGAAGTGTAACAGCCGGAAACTCTTCTCAAATGAGTGATGGTGCTGCTTTTGTAATGGTAATGAGCGAAAAATTGGTGAAAGAACTAAATTTAGAACCTATCGCTCGTCTCGTAAACTATGCGGCTGCTGGAGTAGAACCAAGGATTATGGGTATCGGACCTGTAAAAGCCATCCCAAAGGCTTTAAAACAAGCTGGACTACAACAAGACGATATAGAATTGATTGAATTAAACGAAGCCTTTGCTTCTCAATCCCTAGCCGTGATAAGAGAGCTTGGATTGAATGCAGATATCGTGAACGTAAATGGAGGTGCCATAGCGCTAGGTCATCCTCTAGGGTGTACTGGAGGTAAATTGTCGGTACAATTATTTGACGAAATGCGTAAACGCAATATGAAAGGTAAATACGGCATGGTAACTATGTGCGTTGGCACAGGACAAGGTGCTGCCGGTATTTATGAATTTTTAAATTAAAAAAGTATACAATAGTAAGTACAACGTATGGAAAATATTAGTTTACCACTCTCCTACTAATTACTCAATACTAAGTACTAAAATCTTATAAAACAATGAGTGCAGAAACTATAAACAAAGATATTCTTAGAGGAGGACAATTCCTTGTTAAAGAAACAAAAGCTGAAGATGTATTTACTCCAGAAGATTTTTCTGAAGAACAAAAAATGATGCGAGATAGTACCAAAGAATTTGTGGATCGCGAACTTTGGGGGCATTGGGAGCGTTTTGAGAATAAAGACTATGCCTATACCGAAGCGTGTATGCGTAAAGCTGGTGAACTAGGGTTACTAGGTGTGGCAGTACCCGAAGCATATGATGGATTAGGAATGGGATTTGTATCCACCATGCTAGTATGTGACTATATCTCCGGAGCTACAGGATCTTTCAGTACTGCTTTTGGAGCTCATACTGGTATAGGAACTATGCCCATTACATTATATGGTAATGAAGAGCAAAAGAAGAAATATGTTCCTAAACTTGCCACTGGCGAGTGGTTTGGTGCGTATTGCCTAACAGAACCTGGTGCTGGATCAGATGCCAATTCTGGTAAAACTAAAGCTGTGTTATCTGATGATGGCAAACATTATCTCATTTCTGGACAGAAAATGTGGATCTCCAATGCAGGATTTTGTAGCTTATTTATTGTTTTTGCCCGTATAGAAGATGATAAAAATATTACAGGGTTTATTGTAGAAAATGATCCTGCTAATGGAATCTCTTTAGGAGACGAAGAGAAAAAATTGGGGATACATTCCTCCTCTACTCGTCAGGTATTTTTTAGTGATACCAAAGTTCCTGTAGAAAATATGTTATCAGAAAGAGGTAACGGATTTAAAATCGCAATGAACGCACTAAATATAGGACGTATAAAATTAGCAGCTGCTTGCTTAGATGCACAACGCAGAGTAATTAACGAAGCTACAAAATATGCAAATGAGCGTATTCAGTTTAAAACTCCAATCATGAACTTTGGAGCTATAAAATCTAAAATTGCTGAAATGGTCACTAATACGTATGCTGGCGAATCTGCATCTTATAGAGCTGCAAAAAATATTGAAGATCGTATTACTATCCGACAAGCAGAAGGAAATACACACCAAGAAGCTGAATTAAAAGGCGTAGAAGAATATGCAATAGAATGTTCAATTCTTAAAGTTGCTGTTTCTGAAGATGTACAAAATACTACTGACGAAGGTATCCAGATTTTTGGTGGTATGGGATTCTCTGCAGACACCCCTATGGAATCTGCTTGGAGAGACGCTCGTATTGCACGAATCTATGAAGGTACGAATGAAATCAATCGTATGCTTGCAGTAGGAATGCTAGTAAAAAAAGCGATGAAAGGGCATGTAGATTTATTAGGTCCTGCAACAAAAGTAGCAGATGAACTAACAGGAATTCCATCTTTCGACACTCCTGATTATTCTGCCTTATTTGCAGAAGAAAAAGAAATAGTGGCTAAACTCAAAAAAGTCTTTTTGATGGTAGCTGGAGCTGCTGTACAAAAATATGGCCCTCAATTAGAAGAGCATCAACAATTACTAATGGCAGCTTCTGATATTTTGATTGAAATATACATGGCGGAGTCTACCATTTTACGTACAGAGAAAAATGCAAACCGTTCTGGAAAAGATTCTCAAGAAATTCAAATTGCTATGTCCCAGTTATACTTATACAATGCAGTAGATATTGTTATCAAAAAAGGAAAAGAAGCTATTGTTTCTTTTGCTGAGGGAGATGAACAACGAATGATGCTAATGGGATTAAAACGTTTTACTAAATATGTTAATCAACCAAATGTGGTTGCATTAAGAAATAAAATTGCTAATAAAGTAGCTTTAGAAAATGGGTATTATTTTTCTTGAAATAATGTAAGAAAAATAGTATTGATATGCTTATCTATTCTTTTAATTTAATAGAGTTAAAATAACTTTATTTCGATTTAAAAAAAAACCACTTTTATAATAAAAAAAGTGGTTTTTTGTAATATAATATCTAAGAAATATAGTAAATAGTACAGCTTAAAAAAGCACAACTCAACTCATACATAAACTGTTTTTCTTGATTAATCATATATTCCTTCTATTTTACTAGATTTAATATAGACAATAATGAATTTTACAGTTACAATTGTAGTATACAGCTAATGTATTATTAATTTTATATCCTATAATTTATGTAGATATAAGTAATTCGATTATAAGATTTACTTAGCAAATTAATATTTAACACAAACTTCAATTGTTATGAAAAACAGGCTTATTTTAAGTACTATTATGGGATTAATATGCTCTTTTGCATTTGCCCAACCAACCCCCCCCTCTGGCCAAAGATGGCAAAAGGTAGAAAATTTATCAGACGAATTTAATGGTAGTTTTGATAATGATAAATGGGAAAAAGTTTTATGGGATTATCCTAATACTCCTACTAAAATGATAGCAGAAAATTCTGGAGTTTCTGGAGGGAATTTATGGATTAAAGCTACATTAGATAATAATTCAGATAGATGGTTCCAAAGTTCTAGAGTATACTCAAAAGCACAGATTAAATATCCTATGTATACTGAATGTAGGATCATTACAGCGCATTTATCTGCTTACAACACATTCTGGTTAAATAATGGGGATATTGATGATAGGGATGAAATCGATGTCATCGAAAACAATTCAAGACCGAGTTGTAATTGCCAACCTAATTTCCCGTGGCAAATGAATTCTCAATATTTCCAGGCAACGAATGGATTTACAGTTAGAAATGCTGATAACTTTGATAACCGAAACCTATCCAATGCCAATCCTAAAAAAGGAGTTCGATGGAATGAAGAATATCACACAGTAGGTGTATGGTGGAAAGATAGAAAAAACATGACATTTTATTTAGATGGAGAAGAAGCTGGTAGTGTAACTGTAGGAGAAGACAGAAGCGGTAGAACCTATCCTGAAATTATATTTGCAAGAAATTTAAATTTAATTTGGGATTTATGGACAGCCGATCAAAACTTTCTTGGAGGTCTTGCTGTAAGAAGTCATTTGACAGATGACAATATAAATACCATGAAAGTAGATTGGGTACGTACATATAGTTTAGTAAACGATCCTAACAATATTTCTGTTACAGGAGTAAGCATATCAGATACTAGTGTATCTTTAAATGTGGGTCAAACCAGAGATTTAAATGCTACTGTATCTCCTAATAATGCTTCTAATAAATCTGTAACTTGGAGTTCTAATAACACCAATGTTGCTACCGTAAATAATAATGGAGTTGTTACTGCGCGAGCTACAGGAACAGCAACTATTACTGTTACTACTGCAGATGGAGGCTTTACAGCTACGACTACAGTAACAGTTAACGGAGGCACACCGCCACCACCGCCACCGCCATCAGGAAACGATATTGTAATAGAAGCAGAGACATTTACCAATACTGGCGGTACTTTTGATGATTCTTTTGTTCCTGGAGGTCCTGGCTTTGGAGTTAATGCTACTGCAAATAACATCAATTATGTAAACAGTGGTGATTTTGCAGAGTATACCATCAATGTAGGTACTGCAGGAGAATATAATATTACGTATCAGATCTCTACACCTTCTGATAATGCACAAATCCAATTATTGATAGATGGTACTGTTGTGGCTACAGATGATGTGCCTAATAA
>CANLRN010000079.1 GCA_947493495.1 uncultured Aquimarina sp. | reverse complement strand
TGTTGCACAACTGAGTAAAAATAGTTAATTTCATGGTATGCAAGGCGTTAAAACATATCAGGAGAAATTATTTCATAATTTTCAGTTATTAGTCTCTGGGAGAAAACTCGATTATTCAGAATTTTGAAAGTCTTTGATCGTAAGGTGAATCCTAAGTTTACTTTATGAAAGTTCGAGAAAGACGAGTTTCCATTTTTCCGTTTTTACCATACTTAATTCCGAAGTTATTTTATTCAGATGGTTAACAACAATTATGTCCTTTTTGGTTTCGGTTCCACTTTTATTATAAAAAACCGTCGTTTTCGTTATTTCCTTAACTCTTGAGTCAGTTCTTAAGTCAATTCCGTTATCATATCTTAATGCAGAAAAAATACTTTGAGAAAATAATTCAAAGTGACAAAAGTCAGAATTATTAATATTACTGTTCTAATAATGTTCATTCAAATTGTAGCTAACATTTGACTGATAAATAATAAATCTTATAAATCAACTAGAATAGATGTATTTTTACTAAATGACAATTACTCATTGAATGAGTAATAACAAATTTGTTAAAACGCTTATTCTAAGCTTTTTATAACAAAAAAATAATACTTTTAATAAAACAATCTTTTTATTTTATACCCGTCTCGCTCTAAAATTTTATTGTATTAAACTTTAAAACAGCGATTGTTGTTTGGCAGGGCTTTCGTGTGCTAATAGCCATTTTTTTCTCCACAATCCCCCAGCGTATCCAGTAAGGGATCCATCACTACCGATTACTCGGTGACAGGGTATTACAACCCATAATGGGTTTTTTCCATTGGCCGTAGCTGCTGCTCTTATTGTTTTGGGATCTCCCAATCGTTTGGCTATATCAAGATAGCTAACTGTTTTCCCATATGGGATTTTAGACAATTCGCTCCACACTTTTCTTTGAAAATCTGTCCCCGAAGGATTCAATTCTATATCAAAGGTATTTCTACTGCCTTCAAAATATTCTTGTAATTGTGTTACCGCTTTTTTTAAAAAATCAGGAATCTCAGAAGAAGGGGTTTCTGGTGTGTCCTGAGTAATAGATATCTTAGTGATTCCACTTTTACCTCCTACAATAGCAGCAATCCCTATCGGTGTTTCTATGTAAGCAGTTTTGATCATTCTTCTTTTTTTGTGTCTAAAATCCCTAAGCGTCTCGCTCTGGCTTCCCAATTTTTTCTTGCCAATTCCTGCATATTAGAGTCTTTATCGCTCTCATCTACTATTTCAAGCCCTAATAGAGTCTCTATAACATCCTCCATAGTTACTAATCCATTGACAGATCCATACTCATCTACTACTAATGCAATATGATTTTTAGTCTGGATCAATTCATTAAAGAGATCGGGAATAGGTAGGTTTCTAGTTGTAAATATGATCGGTCTTTTTATTTCTCCAAGAAGTTTGTGGCCATTTTTATTGGCCATTTCTTTAAAAATTTCATCTTTAAGTACTTGCCCTGTTATATTATCAGGTTCTTCCTTATAAACCGGAATTCTAGAAAAACGAAGATTTTGGTTTGTATTAAAAAAATCTTCTACAGTTGTATCTTCAGATTCAATTTTAATTACCGTTCTTGGTGTCATTACATCTTTGATAAGTATTTCTTTAAATGTAAGTAAATTCTTAATGACTTTGGATTCTGATTCCTCGAAAACTCCTTCTTCTTCGGCGATGTCTGCCATCGCTGTAAAGTCTTCTCTACTTAGTACAGATCCGTGATGTCCTTTCCCTCCAATGAGCTTTGTAGTCAATTGCAAAACCCATAATATCCCTGTCCACTTTAGTGGCCAAATCAAAACTTGTAATGCTTTAGAAGTAAAATTAGCTAGCTGTTTCCAGTAGGTTGCTCCTATAGTTTTGGGTATGATCTCTGAAGCGACTAGTATTAGGATTGTCATAATAGAGGATACAACCCCAACCATCAGATCTTCTGTCATTTCCACTCCAAGAATCGTACGGGTTTGAGATCCATACATCTCTACATAAGCCACTTTTGCTTGTACACCTACTAATATCGCTCCTACTGTATGCGCAATTGTATTAAGTGTTAAAATAGCAATTAAGGGCCTATCTACATCTTTTTTTAGTTTTTCTAAGGCTGTTGCATATGCTTTTCCTTCTTTTTTCTTAACATTAAGAAAGGTCGGGGTGATACTAAGTAATACTGCCTCAAGAATGGAACATAAAAATGAAAAAAAGATAGATACAATGCCGTAAACGATAAGTAATGCCATAATAATAGATTAGTTTTGCTAAAATAAGGATTTGATTAGCATATAAAAAGAATGAATAAGAATCCTTTTTACCAACCTACATAATCAGGCGGTTTAATTTCATTAAGATTAAGGTATACTAAAAGTTGTCCTCGATGATGTGTAACGTGATCTTGTAAGAGGTTTAAAATCTGAAGTTTTGATTTCTTACCTGCAAAAAAGTCGACAATCTCCTGTAGTTCTTTTTCATCGGTTTTTTCGATATTAGCATATACAGTATCAAAAGATTTTTTTAGGTGCTCGATCACTTCTGATTTAGAGCTAGGTGGGTTTTCTGACAATTTTTTTCGATCAAATTTTTCTGAAGAAAAATAGGTAGTTCCTAACCACAACATATTACCCGTTATATGTATCAATTGATTTCTAAAATCCATTTCTCTTTCTGTAGGTTTAAATCCAAATTTATCTTCGGGCATGGATGTCGCTATTTCTAATAAATAGGTTTTAGAATTATTCCATTTTTCTAGAAAAGCAGATTTTGGAGTTGTTTGTTGTCCCATTGAAGTGTAAGAAATAACAAGAAGAAAAATAAAGCTTATATATCTTGTATTCATTATGCGTTTGAAATTTTTTTAATTATTTACTACTTCGGTCATATACAATTTTACAGCTTTTAGCTCTTCGTCTGTAAATTTTTTTATGCGAGCAAAATTGGTTTTCATTACTGCATAATTATCTGGATCTACGATTGGATCTTTTTTCTGTCGTAGAAAACCTATAATATCACCATTTTGTTCATTATAAATTTTCATGATTTCTATTACACTAGGGCCAATGGTTTTTTTATCTACTCTATGACAAGAGTAACAATTCCCTTTACCTTTAAATATTTTTTCTCCATATATAAATTCTGCAGACTTTTCTTGCTTTTTTGTGCCTATAGTTATCTTATCCTTTTCCTGCTTCTTTTCTGATTGACAACCTATTGATAATATCAAAGCTATGAGTACCAGTACACTCTTGTTTTTCATTTAAATTTAATGTTTAGAATTGTTAAATAAAGTATCTATGTCTTTTTTAAATCGCTCAAGTAAATCTCTGGAAAAGTTAGAAATAACTTTTTCTTCAGTTCCACTAATTCCGTCTCTAGCTTCGGCTATTTTAGTCAATGCATATATCATAAAATCATATTCTTCATCAGGTCCATGATCAGAAAACACCTCTATTACTTTCTTGTATAGAATTTCTATATCATTTTGATGTTTACTCTCATAATCAAAAGACCATTTTATTTCATCACCTTTGGGGTGTGCTTTTAGAATTTCTTCAAGCGTAGTGATTTCCTCCTTTTTTATGACTCCATCACAGGTTGCAATTACGTATAATAATTCTCCGAAAGTTTGATATAATCTATCTTTACTTATCATATAAGATTAATTTATGTACATAAAAGTTACCCTATAACCCTAATTACATCTTTTGCAAAATAACTTGCTATCATTTGTGCACCTGCTCTCTTAAAAGCGATTAGTTGTTCCATCATAATGGCATCATGGTCTAACCATCCTTTTGCCGCAGCTGCCTTAAGCATGGCATATTCTCCACTAACTTGATATACGGCTATGGGGACATCTACTACATCTCTAATAGCTCTGAGAATATCTAAGTATGCTAATCCAGGTTTTACCATGACAATATCTGCTCCTTCATCTATATCCATCAATGTCTCTTTTATGGCTTCATCACGATTTGCATAATCCATCTGATAGGTTTTCTTATCTCCAAAACCAGGTGCAGAATCTAAGGCATCTCTAAATGGGCCATAAAATGCTGAGGCATACTTAGCGCTATAGCTCATAATGCCTGTATTTTTATAATTTTCTCTTTCTAATGTTTCTCTAATAGCTAAAATTCTACCATCCATCATATCACTAGGTGCTACAAAATCAGCTCCTGCTTGTGCATGTGATAAAGACATTTGGGCTAAAATCTCGCAAGTAAGATCATTGATAATATGACCTTCTTCTACAATTCCATCGTGCCCATATGAAGAGTAGGGATCTAATGCAACATCTGTCATTATCAACATTTCGGGAACAGCTTCTTTTATAATTTTTATAGCACGTTGCATCAATCCATCTGGGTTTATTGCCTCAGTTCCTTTATTGTCTTTTAGTGTCTCGGGTACTTTTACGAAAAGTAATACTGCTTTAAGTTCCATTGCCCAAAGCTCTTTTACCTCTTTTTTAAGTAAATCAAGACTATATCGATAATACCCTGGCATAGAGGCTATCTCTTCTTTACTATTCTCTCCTTCTACTACAAATAAAGGCACCAAAAAATCATTTGGAGTAATGATATGCTCTCTAACTATAGCCCTTATTGTTTCTGTAGTTCGTAACCTTCTATTTCTACGTAGTGGATGCATTATTATATCTGCCGCTATTTTTATAAGAAACGTAAATATACCAATATATCTTATATCAAAGATAAGTACTACTATTACTTTAGCATATAATTAATGTCTACTAGTGTTTTTTATAATTACTTATGGATTTAAATAATGCACTAAAGTTAACATTAATAGAGACTTCGTTTTTTATTTGTAAGAAAAGACTTATTAGTTCGACTAAAACGTATAAGGGATTTTTTTTAATTGGAATTAGCCAAATATTCCGTCTTATAAAAAATCATACTTAAGCCCACGAAATTAATTTTCATGGGCTTTTTTAATTAGTAAAGAAACAGATTCCCTTCTCAAAAGAACAGTATATAAGATTTTGGCTAATTCTTGTCGTTAAACTTCAACTTAGTGAATCTTTAAGAAGGGTTTTATATCTGTATCTATATTAATATAGTATCCTAAAATTATGTTTTGTTACCTAGATAAGTGTCTTTTTTGGTTTTTGTCTTGTAACAAATTCTTTGTATTCCAGTCTTCATCATATAGCAAATAAACCTTTTATCAATTCGTCAAAACAAAAATCATTTTATAATGAGTATTCAGAAAAGCATACTACTATCTATCTTCTTTCTTACATTTATCTCACATATTCCTGCACAAACAATTAGTGCTGTAGTAGTTGACAAAAAAACAAAAGAACCTATCCCCTACGCTACAATAGAAATATCAAAAAACAAAGGAGTGATCACCAATGAAGAAGGTAGGTTTCGTTTTTCGATGAATAAAAACCTAGCTACAATTGATTCTATATATATATCCTCTATGGGGTATGAAAAAATCGGTGTCTCTATACAAAATCCAATGGATAGTATCATATATATTGCCCCAAAAGCGATTGCATTAAGTGGAGTTTTTGTATCTAATAAGCAGCTGACCATTGATGAGATTATGGACAATGTAAAAGAAAAAATAGATCAGAATTACAGTAAAGACTTATCACACAAAAAACTGTTTTTAAGGCAATCAGATTTTAATGATATTAATAAAATTAATGTACGTCTAAAAAAATCTACTATTGAAGAATTTGACAAAAAATTTATCGATAGTGTCGTTTCTATAATTCCTAGAAAATCATCATACTATACCGAATCTTTGTGTAATCTATATGGCAATTATGAAAAACAAAAACTACACGTTATTAAAGGAGTGGAGCTATATGACAAAAGTAATGACGGTTCCATGGATGCTTTATCAGATAGGCTTGAAAATATACTAAAAAAGAATGTAAAGCCTAATTCTTATCTTAAGATTAAATCTGGTTGGTTACCGGGTATAAAAATAGGAATGGATTCAATTATCAAAAATAATCAAGAAGCGGCCGAGATACATGAAGAAATGAAAGATCCTGACAAGGATCAAGAAGATTATTTTTATAAACACAGAAAATCCACGCTACATAATTTGTTATCTAGCATGTTTTTTCAGGAAGATTCTCCATTAAATTTTATTGATAAATCAAGGCGATATGCTTTCGAGCTTATGGATTATACTACCATAGATGATCACAGCGTATATATTATCAATTTCGAACCTAAAAGGGGAGCTGATTTTAAAGGCACCATCTATATCAATACCTCTGATTTTGCAATTATGCGAGTGGATTATCAAAATGTAAAAAACTTAAGAAACTTTGGTCTATTAGGGATCAGTTTTCATGATACTGTTTATAAAGGAAAAACGATTTTTACCAAAAATGAAGAAGGAAAATATGTTATCCGGTATATCGAAAAAATACGAGGAAATCAGTTTGGAGTTGACCGCCCTCTTAAGGTTGTCGAAAAAAATAAGCACGTAAAGGGAAAACGTAAACAAAACGAATTATCCGTAAATCTTGATATCGGAGCTGGGGAAACTACAAAATATGAACTCATTGTTTTTGATTCTCAATCATTAACCGAAAGTGAATATGATAGTAGTAAAGAAAATAAAACAATCAAGCCAGAATACTTATCAAGATACGATCCAGAATTTTGGAAAGGACATAATATCATACCCCCTAATACTGCCATCAAACAATTTACGGTCATTGAAGAAGGATTGTAACATCATTTTTCTTATCAGATAGTCGTTTTTTATTTTCTTGCAATGTATTTTATTATTTTCCGTCTTATACATAAGAATACTTTAAACCGTTTTAGTATTTTAGATCGTAATTATGTGCTATGGGAATTCTTAAAAACAGTCTTGCTCTTCTAATTTTTATTGGGTATTCATCGACCATTGCACAAACTGTCAGTGCAAAAGTAATCGATAAGAAAACCAATACACCTATTCCTTATGCCACCATACAGATTGCAGAAAATCAAGGAGTAGTAACGAATGAAGAAGGAAGCTTTAGCATTCCTTTAGACAAAATTTCTACTACAGATTCTATATACATCTCATCTATGGGATATGAAAAAATTGGAATAGCTGTCAAAAATAGTATTGATAGTCTCATTTTTATCCAGCCCAAAGCTATCGAATTAAACAGTGTTTTTATATCCAATAAAAATCTGACCATCGATGAAATTATCGATCAAGTAGATGAAAATCTAGAAAAAAATTATCGTTCTGATCTCTCTAAAAATAAGCTGTTTTTTAGAGAAACCAATACTAGTTTTATTAAAAAAATGGCGATTGATTTTAAAAAATCTACTATTGAGGAGATCGATAAAAAACTAGTAGATAGTATTACTAAGGTGATTCCTAGAAATTCTGTTTTCTATGCAGAGGCATTATGTAATTTTTATGGTAATGTAGACAAACAAAAACTGCATGTTATCAAAGGAGCTCGCTTGTATGATAAAAATAATAATGGGTCGATGGAATCTATTTTTAAGAAAATGGAGAGGATCTTCAGAGACAATGTTAAACCTGATTCTTATTTAAAAATACGTTCTGGCCTTTTTAGCCAAAAAGTGCAGGTAGATTCTATTCTTACTGCTAATGAAGATGCTGCAGATTTTGTAGAAGGAATGGACGATGGCAAAGAGAATTTCTTTTTCAGAACCCGAAAAATGAATCTCAAAAATATATTTGAAGAAACATTTTTTCAATCAGGTTCTAAACTAAATGTAATTAGAAACTCTGGCAGGTATAATTTTGAAAACCTAGACTATACTATATTAAATGATGTAGGCGTGTATGTCATCAAATTTACTCCAAAAAGAAGAGGTGATTTTAAAGGCACACTATATGTGAATACTCAGGATTATGCTGTTATGAGAATTGATTATCAAAATGTAAAACGATTGCGAAGTTTTAACCTATTAGGAATTAGTTTCGAAGAAAATGGATATCGCGGAACTTCTATATTTGCCAAAGGATCTGATGGTAAATACGGTATTAAATTTATCGAAAAAGTAACCGAAAATAAATTTGGAATTGACCGTCCCTTAAGCATTATAGAAAAAAACAAACATGTAAAAGGAAAGCGTAAACAAAACCAAGTGTCTATGCGTCTAGATGTAATTAGCTATGCTAAAAATAAGTATGAAGTGATTGTTTTTGATACCAAAAATATCACCCAACAAGAATATGCTGAGAGTACAGAAAATAAAAACGTAAAATCTACGTATTTATCTAGATATGATCCCGAGTTCTGGAAAGGATATACCATTATAGAACCAAATACAGCAATTAAGCAATTTACTATTCCTGAAGGAGAAATTCCTAGCCAATAAAAAAGATACTATTAGTTATCTGTTAATTTTAAAGTTTTGATCAATGCTTCAAAATAGTAATCTTCTTGTTCTGGAACTATTGTTACTTTATATGCTGTATTCTTAACCACATAATAGGACGAAAATTCAGCTTCTTGCTTATCAGAGTGTACATTAATAATTGTCTGAATAAAATCATTAATTAATAATACCTCATCATAGGTGATTTCTCTTCTAATTGTAGGTTGATCACTTTTATATACCAAATAGTCATTTCTAAAACTCAATGATTCCGAAACACCATTATTAGGATGAAACTCAAAAGTAAAGTCCTGAGAGGCAAATATTTTATTCACATTTTCTGGAGTTGGTGGCAATACCTGCGCACAACCAATCAACAAAAAAATCATTGTTAGTAAAATGAATTTTTGCGCCATATTTCCTTTCATTTTAAGCTTCAATATAGTGAAGTCGTTTACACATTCCAAAAGCACGTTCAAGTATAAAATAAAATGGATTCGTCAGTTTTGACGAATCCATTTTATTTTTTTCATAGCAATCCCTTCCCTAGCTCAATCTTATTGTAAACTAAGTTCGATTATTTAACCGCTAAGCGTTTTATAGATCTCTCGAAATCAATATTCTCGATGTTGCTTATTAATAAGCCCATGCCTCCAGATTTAGAAGCCACTATATATTCTGCTTGGTATTTTCGGTTTTTCTTATGTGATTTAAGATACTTAAGCTTTACAATTTTAGAATCTGGAGTAAAGAAAAATCGTCCGTGGATTCTCTGATATCTAACTTCTTGTATATTAGATTCATCTTTTAACTTATTACTCATATCATTTACTACTACAGCTGCTCTGTGTTCATCTAATTGATAGAAATCACAAGCATATATGAATATATAATTCTCTGCGTTTCTCTCGTCAACAAATAGTTTAAAGTCTACTTTTTTCTTTTCTATTTTTTCTAATTCTAGTAATGCAACTTTCTTAAACTTATCTTCAATATCTAATGAATCTAATAAATTTCTAAATTCATCTGATGTTGTATGATTGTAGGCGTGTGTAAGCATTATCGTGTTTTCACGAAATTCTATTTTATTTTTTTTAAAGTTAGCATATTTCGGTTTTTTCTTTTCTACATAAAAATAATCACAGCTTGTAAGAATTATTACGATAGATAGTAGTAGTAGTTTTTTCATGTAATTTATGTGTTATTTGTTTAACATATTATAAATAAGTAAATAAGGGACTGCAATATAGGAAAAAAAAACGATAAAAATGCATTTAAACTGATTTTTATGCATTTTATCAATAAAAAATAAATGATTCCCCGTTAATGAAGTATAAAAATATCTTACGCTATCCAATCAATTGGGGTTTTAAGTACGGATAGTAATTGCTCTTCTAAAGTACCGGGTTCTGGATGATGGTCATATCGCCATTGTACTTGTGGTGGTAAACTCATTAGAATACTTTCTATTCTTCCATTTGTCTTAAGACCGAATAGTGTTCCTTTATCATGCACTAAATTAAACTCTACATAACGTCCACGTCTAATCTCTTGCCAATCTTTTTGTCTGTCAGTAAATACAGCATTCTTTCTCCTCTCTATGATAGGCACATAAGCATCTAAAAAACTATCGCCTACTTCAGTAACAAAATCATACCATTGTTGCATAGTCATTTCTTCTGTAGTTTTGCAATAATCAAAAAATAAACCTCCAATTCCTCTTCCTTCTCCTCGATGAGCGTTATAAAAATATTCGTCACATTTCTTTTTATACAGCTTATAAAAGTTGGGATTGTGATGATCACATGCTTTTTTACATACTTGATGAAAATGTTTCGCATCTTCTGTAAACAAATAATAAGGCGTTAAATCTTGTCCTCCACCAAACCAGCTATCTACGATAGCTCCATTATTATCATACATCTCGAAATATCTCCAATTTGCATGAACTGTAGGTGCCATTGGGTTTTTGGGGTGTAAAACAAGAGATAATCCACAAGCAAAAAAATCTACATCGCCTACTTTAAAATAACTCTGCATTGCTTGAGGCAGTTTACCGTGTACCGAAGAAATATTCACACCTCCTTTTTCGAATACATTTCCGTTTTCGATTACTCGAGTACGACCTCCTCCTCCTTCTGGTCGTTTCCAGATATCTTCTTTAAATGCAGCATGACCATCTATCTTCTCTAATGTAGATGTAATAGTGTCTTGCAATTTTTGTATGTATTGAAAAAATGTTTCTTTCATCGTTTATCCTTCATGTTTAGAAAATGTATCAGCAGTTTCTCCTACAATCAAACCTTCTTGATCTAATAATTTTACCGTTTCTGTAGAAGCAGCTACAACAGAAACGGGCAGTGTAATAATAAATCCTAGTATTGGTATAAATAACATGAGCATAAATACAATCCCGTTACCGATCGCTATGCCTCTGTGTTCTCTTACAAACTTGATACTTGATGCATACTTAAAATGACGTTCCATTGTATAATCCATATTACCAAATCCAACATAATATGCCTGTATAACAAAAATTAAAATTGTTGCTACAATCCCAATTACTGGGATTAAACTTAGAATCAATAAAGGAATTATAAATAACAATTCTCTGCATAAATTTCTTACATTGATACGAATACCTCGCATCAATTGTTCTTTAAATGAAGTATTACGGTGTTGATGATGTGGATATTTATCTTTAAGAAGGTGTGCTTCTACTTTTTCTGAAACAGGGCTCATAAAAGGCGCTGATAATGCCATCACAATATGCTTATATAATACCAGTCCTAAAGCTAATATTAATAAAATGCTAAAATATTTGCTTATGATAGCAAATGTTTCTGAGCCCCAATCCCATATCCAAACCTTAGCAATAAAATTCCCTATAGGATTTGATAAAAACCAAGCTAAAGTAAAGAACAAGATTCCTGTTAAAAAACTAATAAGAATAGGAATGGCAAAATATTTCCATAACCTTAATTTGGAGATAAGCGCAAAACCTCCAAAATATGCTTTAATACCGCTAATAATATTCTTGATCATACTAGTACAAATTTAATTACTCGCTTATAAGTAGTGTGTTTCTTTCTTTTGTTTCAAAACTTACAAAAAAAATATCTAAATTAAATATGCAATCTCGTGCAGTTTATTAAGGTATTACTTAGAAAGATATACCAACTCATTCACACTCATCTTTATTTCTTCTATGTTTTTTATCAACTTGGCAGTATTTGTTTTTTCTTTTAAAAATCGTATTATTTCATTTTCTGTAACACTATTAAGTTGCTTAAAATAAACTCTTCCTACTTTATTATTATGCAAGTCCATAGCTTTAGGGATGCTATCATTAGGCGCTAGTTTTTCGTGTAACGTAGTTATTTTTTCTGCCCAAAGAATTGATTTCGTTTCATTTTTAGAAATCCTGAAAGTATTCTGACAGATCAAAACATTCCATAAGGCATGCCTAAAAGCATTCGCTTTACCATTTTGATGATGTGTTTTTCCATACAAAGAATCGCAAATAATCATCGTTTTTCTAGTAGCTTTAAAAGTTGGGAGTATATATAAAGGTTTTAGAAATACCACACCAGAAATTTTAAATAACTGCCAGAAATTCAACTTTCTAATCAGGCTACTAATCTTCATTTTATCCCTTATACTCCTTTACAGCGTCTATGAAGGCTTTTGCATTTTCTACCGGGATATTTGGCAAAATCCCATGTCCTAAATTTACAATATACCGATCCTTGCCAAACTCATTAATCATTTGTTTTACCATTTTTTTGATCTCAGATGGAGGTGACAATAATCGAGATGGGTCAAAATTACCTTGTAATGTAATAGTTCCACCTGTAAGATATCGTGCATTACGAGCAGAGCAAGTCCAATCCACACCAAGAGCGGCAGCTCCAGAATTTGCCATCTCATTTAGTGCGAACCAACACCCTTTGCCAAAAACAATAACCTCTGTCTCTCCTTTTAGCGCATCTACAATCTGTTGTATGTATTTCCAAGAAAATTCTTGATAATCCACAGGAGAGAGCATCCCTCCCCAACTATCAAAAACCTGAACTGCATTCACACCTGTAGCCACTTTTTTCCGTAGATATGCAATAGTAGTATCGGTAATTTTTTGTAACAATTCATGTGCTGCTTTTGGTTGTGTAAAACAAAAAGCTTTGGCCTTATCAAAATTTTTGGAACCTTGTCCCTGTACTGCATAACATAATATGGTCCAAGGAGAACCAGCAAACCCTATTAAAGGTACACGATTGTTTAATTTTTCTTTAGTCATCGTAATCGCTTCCATTACATATCCTAATGTTTCATCAATATCTGGAACGATTACTTGAGCTACATCTTCTTGCGATCGAATTGGGTTAGGCAACCAAGGACCAATACCATCTTTCATCTGTACCTCGATATTCATCGCTTGTGGTATGACCAAAATATCGCTAAACAAAATAGCAGCATCTGGATCAATTATATCAATAGGTTGCACTGTAATTTCTGAGGCTAACTCAGGAGTTCTACATCTGGTAAAGAAATCATACTTTTTCTTTAACACCATAAATTCTGGCAGATATCTACCTGCTTGACGCATCATCCATACTGGAGGTCTATCTACTGTTTCTCCTTTTAATGCTCTTAGAAATAAATCATTTTTAATCATATTCGTTTATCAAAATATTTAACCGCTTGGACAATTACGTTTTCTACAGTTGGTTTATTTGCTACTATAATAGTAGTATCGGTATATTTTTTAGCTTCTGAAGCAGTAGTATTACCAATGCAAAAAACAATTGTTGCTACTATACTATTTGCTGCGACATAACTTTGTACTCCACTTGGGCTAAAAAATAAAATGCCATCGAAATTACGATGAAATGTTCTTTTGTTTACTATTGTATTATAAACTATTTTTTCTTCTAGTGTAACTTTATGGTTATTAAGAATCGTTGGCAATTCATCTCTCCTCATATTTCCGCAAAAAAACACAAAAGACTCTTTTTTATAGTTTTCTACAATTGCTTTTGCTAATAATGAAGCATTTATATCCGCTCTAACAACATTTTGTCCATTTTCTTCTAATAGTTTTTTTGTGTTTTCGCCTACACAAAAAAAATTCTGAATCCTCAATCCTGAACCCTGAATTGCTTTGACAGCATTCTTACTAGTAACAATAGCATTATTTACATCTTGATACCAATCCACATCTTTCAACTCAATTTTAATCCCTTCATAATCCACTAGACCAAAACCAGCACCTAATAGTAGATTTCTTTGGGCTATTTTTAATTTTTTTGTGGATAGAATTGATATCATTTTGTGTTATTCATTCGAGGGTTATCTATATCATCTATACTTAAACCCGCTTTATGCAATAGAAAATTTATTACATCTTGTAGCTACCGCAAATACTAACGCTGCACTGCGTTTTTTAATTTCACCATAGCGGTGCTATGCAAAAATTAAGAAAACACTAGTATTTCTTGCATCTACAAGCTTCTTGACAACCTTCTATTGCATAAAGCGGGTTAAAGATAAATCAAGTTGCGAACAAGATCGAAAGAGTTTTATATATTAACTCTCCATTTCTTCTTTTATGGCTTCTATCAATTCAACCCCTCCTTTTTCTAACAATAACTTTGCTATTCTTTCTCCTGCCTGATGCGCTACAAATACTTTGCATTTTTCTATAGTAGCCTCATCAGTAACCGTTAATTTAAAGTTTTCTTTAACAAGTATTTTATCTTTTCCATCTAAAGAAAATAATCCTCCTTCAAAATGTAATCGATCCCCTTCAATAGTTCCTAATGCTCCTATAGGTGCTGTACAACCTCCTTCTAATACTCTTAAAAAAGTACGCTCAATTTGGGTACAGATTTTACTATCTAAATTATTTAATTTATCGGTTGCTTCTATACAATATGTATCATCTTGCAATGCAACGATAAGCATTGCCCCTTGTGCAGGTGCCGAGAACATCCAATCTAATTCGACATAATTTTCTGGTAATATCCCTATACGTTCTAAACCTGCTTTTGCAAAAATAGCACCATCCCAATTATTATCTTGTAACTTTTGTAATCTGGTATTTACATTTCCGCGAAGATCTACTACAGTATGATGTGGGTATTTATGTAACCACTGTGCTTTGCGACGTAAACTTCCGGTAGCGATCACACAGGGCTTTGCATAATCTATAGCTCCTTTCGTGACTAATACATCTAGTGTACTTGCACGCTCTAAAACGGCTGTTTGTATAATTCCTTCAGGCAATACAGTAGGTACGTCTTTCATAGAATGTACTGCAATATCTACGGTGCCACTAAGCATTGCACTATCTAATGTTTTCGTAAAAATTCCTGTAATTCCTAATTCATATAGTGGTGTATCTAACTCTAGGTCTCCTGTAGATTTTACAGGAACTAATTGTGTTTTATATCCTAATGCTTCTAACTTATCTTGTACTACACGGGCTTGCCAAAGCGCTAATTCACTATCTCTAGTACCTATTTTAATTATTCTAGCCAAAATATCAATCGTTATTTTCTATTTGGAATACTCGCTGTATCAATTCTAAACTTTCATTTGCAGATATGTTATCATCTTTGAGATGATTCGCAAAATGATTCGTTATTTTCTGAATAATACGATCACTAATTATAGTAGCTTGTTCTTCATTAAAGTTAGAAAGTTTTTTTCTCTGAAGATTAATTTCTGCTTCTTTAAATGTAGAAAGTTTATGCTTCAATGCCTTTATTGTAGGTGCAAATTTTCTAGTATCCAACCAAGTATCAAAATCAGATTTTACTTCTTCGATAATACTTTCAGCTTTAGGAATATGTTGTCTTCTTCTTTGTAAGGTATTATCCGTAATTTTAGAAAGATCATCCATATGCACTACAGTAACAGCAGGTAATTCATTTAGGCTAGCATCTACATTCTTAGGTACTGAGAGATCTATTATTAATATTGGTTTCTTAGTATCTGTGTTGATCATTTCTTTAGTAACTGTAGGATTTTGTGCCCCTGTAGCCACAATCAATACATCTGTAGTATTGATTTCTTTGATTAATTCTTTAAAATCTTTTACTACTAGATTAAACTTTCCAGCTACTTTTTCTGCTTTATCTCTAGTTCTATTTATTAAAGTAATATGATCGTTTTTAGTATGCTTTATAAGATTCTCACAGGTATTTCGTCCTATTTTTCCTGTACCATATAGTAGAATATTCTTATCCGACACATATGGAACACGTGCTAGGATATATTGTACCGCTGCAAAACTTACTGAGGTGGCTCCTGTAGATATTTCTGTTTCATTTTTTATACGTTTACTTGCTTGGATAACAGCATTAAGTAGTCGTTCTAAAAAAGGATTGATCATCTGAACTTTTTTAGAAGCTTTAAAACTTGTCTTTATTTGCCCAATAATTTCAAAATCTCCTAAAATCTGGCTATCCAATCCTGTACCTACTCTAAATAAATGAGCAATAGCTTTATCATTTTTATGAATATACGCAACTTTTTCAAACTCTTCGACTGTACCATATGTATGTTTACATAGTAATTTTATAAGTTGAAAAGGGTGCTGTGCATAACCATATAACTCAGTACGATTACAAGTTGATATAATGAATAAACCTTCTATGCCTATATCCTTAGCTTGATCTAATATTATTTTTTTAGAACTTTCAGTAATACTAAAATGACCTCGTATCTCGGCATCAGCTTTTTTATAACTAAGCCCAATGGCATAAAAATTTGTTCCTTTTGCAAGTAAATGGGGCTCCATCTATGTTTTTAAATTTTACTAAACAAAAATATCTTAGATATACTCTAAAAAATAACGCTAGAAGATTTTTTAATATCGGAAAGCGTTGTTTAACTACTTAAAAATAGAAAAACAACTTAAAATACCTATTTTTGTAGTGATATCATAGATTTATTTGTTCTTTATTTAGAATATTTCTAAATAATTGATTTTAATACAATGGAAATTCAACTAAAAAATAACGCTTCAGGAATTCTCGAAGAAACTAAGATTGAAGATGGTTTTTACATTCTTAAATTCGCAAACGAAACCAATGAGAATCAATCTATTGTACGAGATATAGATAGTAGTTTTATACAATTTCATTTTTGTAGTAAAGGTAAAATGCAGTTTAGTTTTAACAATGGTAGTTATGCTTTGCCTTTATTAAATAATAAATCGTTATTATTATATAATCCTCAGAGGGATTTACCTATGAATCTTGAAATGGAAGGAGATTCTACCTTAATTTCTTTACTTATCTCAATAAAAAAATTTCATTCTTTATTTTCTACTGAAGCCAATTATATTCCATTTTTAGGAGAAGGCAATCGTGATAAAAAATACTACACCGATACGGATATATCTCCGTCAATGCATGTAGTGCTTAATCAGATCATAAACTATAATCTTCATACGTCTATTAAGTTATTATATTTTAAAGGAAAAGCATATGAATTATTGAGTTTATATTTTAATAAACCCGAAGATGTTGATATTGAACAATGTCCTTTTTTGGTAGATGAAGAAAATGTGCTTAAAATAAAAAGAGCAAAAGAAATTATTATTGACAAAATGGCTGAGCCTCCTACACTGAAAGAATTATCAAAAGAGATCGGACTTCCTCTAAACAAACTTAAAGATGGGTTTAAACAAATATATGGAGAGCCTGTATATGCCTTTCTTTTTGATTATAAGATGGAAGTAGCTAGGCAATTATTAGCTTCTAGAGATTATAACGTCAATGAAGTCGGACTAAAAGTAGGATATAGTACATCGAGCCACTTTATAGCAGCTTTCAAAAAAAAATATGGAACAACCCCAAAAAAATATATAATGAATCTGAATTAGTGTATTCCTTTACGATCCTTTAACGGGAATTCCGACACCTTTTTGTAGAGAAACTATACAATCGTACATTCCTTTGTTTTCTTCTTCAGTATCGCTTAATACGGATACAAACTCAAAACTCTCCAGCAATTCTAAGATAAAAGGTAGTTTCTCTTTTTCGACGTCTACGATTATACGTTTCATTTCAATGCTTTTTTGTTCTTTATAAAAATACTAAAAATATATATCGTAACTTATTGTTTTACGACATTTTAACGTAGGTTAAACTAATTTTAATTGATATCCATACATTTATCTATATTTTGATTTGATCTCTCTAGTTCTTAACTAGCTCATTTGTCTTTCTTATGTTTGTTCGAAAATGAACAGGAATTAGATAAGGTCGTTACTTGATCTATCTAACACCAGTTCTGATTTAAAAATACTGAAATAAATCAAAGTGCGGCACAGTTTGATCCAAAATCACTGGTACAAATCAAATCAAATTAACCAACAATATGAGTTCATTATTATTATTTTAATATCAATCCATAGAATAGTTTGTATTTTTACTTTCTAAAAGAAAGAAAGAAAATTATGAGTAAAGGTGTGCTTCTTGTTAATCTCGGATCTCCCGATAGTACCGCTCCTAAAGATGTGAAGAAATATCTTGGCGAATTTTTGATGGATCCTAGAGTAATTGATGTCCCATTATGGGCAAGAACTCTATTAGTAAAAGGAATTATTCTCAATACAAGACCAAAAAAATCTGCTGCAGCATATAAAAAAATATGGTGGGATGAAGGATCTCCTCTAATTGTTCTATCTAAAAGGCTACAGAAAAAAGTGGCAGAAAGATCCACAATTCCTGTTGGTTTAGCCATGCGATATGGATCTATGAACATAAAAGATGGATTACAAGAATTATACGATAAAGGAGTGACTGATGTATTACTTATTCCGTTGTATCCACAATTTGCAATGGCAACTACAGAAACTATCTTGGTATTAGCAGAAGAATTACAAAAAGAATATTTTCCAAATATGAAGTTTTCTGATATTCCTGCTTTTTACAATAATCCACAATATATTAAAGTGCTTTCTGACAGTATTGCCGAAAAAATAAAAGATCTGGATTATGAGCATTTATTATTCTCCTATCATGGTGTTCCTGAAAGACATATCCGAAAAAGTGATGTCAGTAATGGAAACTGTAAAATGGATGGAAAATGTTGTTTTAAAAAAGGAGCTGTACAACACGAGTTTTGTTATCGCCATCAATGTGAAATGACTACAGTACAAGTAGCTAAAAAATTAGGGCTTAAAAACGGAACCTATTCTACTTCTTTTCAATCTAGATTAGGTTTTGATCCTTGGTTACAACCTTATACAGATCGTACCATAGAGAGGATGGGTAAAGAAGGCATCAAGAAAATGGCAATTGTTACTCCTGCATTCGTTTCCGATTGCCTAGAAACTCTCGAAGAAATTGCTATGGAAGGTGAGGAAATATTCCACGAAGTAGGAGGACAAGAATTTACGACCATACCGTGTATCAATGATCGAGATGATTGGGCAGATGTATTAGGAAATTGGATAAATAAATGGACAACATCTGAAATTTCTGTCGTATAATGGCAAAAGTGAGCTCAGATGCTTTAGGGACTGAACCTATCAAAAAATTGTTAATCCAGCAAGCTGTACCTGCATCTATAGGTATTCTAGTCATGTCATTAAACATGATTGTCGATACCATCTTTTTAGGGCGTTGGATTGGTCCATTAGCTATCTCTGCGATAACTGTTGTTATTCCTGTCACTTTTTTTATTGGTGCTATTGGATTGGCCATAGGTATCGGTGGCAGCTCTGTCTTATCAAGAGCCTTAGGTTCTAGAGATAATGATAAAGCATTACGGGTTTTTGGGAATCAAACTACACTCACTTTTTTAATTTCTGGGTTTTTAGCGCTAATGGGATTACTTTTTCAAGATACTCTCATTGGTTTTTTTGGAGCAGATGGTTCTTTTAAGTCATATGCACTCACCTATTACAGAATTGTACTCTACGGTATTGTCATGTTATCTATGTGTATGATGGGTAATACCATCATACGCGCAGAAGGGAAACCTAAATTTGCAATGATTGCTATGATATTGCCAGCAATCGGTAATATTTTAATGGATTATATCCTTATCAATGTATTAGATTATGGGATGGAAGGTGCAGCTTGGGCTACTTTTACGAGCTATGCGATATGCTTTGGGTTTATTTTTTGGTTTTTTATTGCTAAAAGTGAACTTAGACTCTCGTTTGAATATTTTAAACTAAAGTCAAAAATAGTAAAAGAAATAAGTGGCCTAAGCTTTGTTACTCTAGCCCGACAAGGAACTGTTGCTATTCTCAGTGTTCTCTTAAACAATCTATTAATCAATTATGGAGATGCATTAGACGTTGCTTCTTATGGTATTATTAGTAGAATGCTCATGTTTGCATTATTTCCAGTAATTGGAATTAATCAAGGGTTCATGCCTATTGCTGGGTATAATTATGGTGCGAAAAAATATCACCGCGTTAGGCAATCTATTAATACTTCTATAAAATATGGTGGGATGCTTGCTATTTGTATTTTTATCATTATCATGGTATTTCCAGAAAATTTTGTCTTACTTTTTGTAAGCAATAAAGAATCATTAGATGCAGAAACCTTAGCCAATAATGCCGAGATACTCAGAAGAACACCTTATGCTCTTCGATGGGTATTTCTGGCAACACCAGTTATTATTATCCAACTTATTGGATCTGCATATTTCCAATCAATCGGAAAAGCTATTCCAGCCCTTCTATTAAGTCTTAGCAAACAAGGGTTTTTTCTCATTCCTTTAATACTTATATTACCAAGATATATAGGAGTATTAGGGATTTGGATTGCATTTCCTATAGCAGATACACTTTCTACCATTCTAACAGGTTATTTTCTGAATCGAGAAGTAAGAAGATCTTTAAAAATACCTAAAGCGATCTGATCTATTCCACAAGTGTAACGGCTTTACTAATGATTTTCCATTGACCTTTAATTTTCTTTAATAGAAATATATCTATAAATTTAAGTCCACTTTTTGGAATTAAACCCTCTTTATCCCGCTTTATGCAATAGAAAATTTATTACATCTTGTAGCTACCACACATACTAACGCTGCACTGCGTTTTTTAATTTTTGCATCTACAAGCTTCTTGACAACCTTCTATTGCATTCCATCTAACTAAATTTTAATACGCTGATTGTAAGGTTGT
>CANLRN010000078.1 GCA_947493495.1 uncultured Aquimarina sp. | reverse complement strand
TGAAGACGCCCAATATTTTTCTTGGGTAAGGGATTTTTGTTTAAAAAATTAGAAAACCACGAAATTCCCATATTTCCGTTATAGACAATTAGAAAAAAAGAAAAATGAAGAATTACAGCTTAATATTTATCACAATCATAATTTTATTATTCTCAATATCATGCAAAAACAAAGGCTCTGATTCAAATCAAATTAGTTCCTCAATTTTTGAAGGCTCCTACTTTGGTCAAAACCCACCTGGTTTAACACCAGAAGTTTTTGCCCCCGGAATAATATCAACAGATAATTGGGAGACTGGTGGCGTTTTTACACCTGACCTTAAAGAGTTTTATTTTATTAGAGAGTTTGGCGAGACGGTAGAAGAAAAAAAAATGAAATTTATGGTCTATCAATATAAAGATAATGAATGGAGAGACTCCATAATTTCACCAAGAGTAGGACAACCTTTTATATCGCCCGATGGAAAAACTTTGCATCTTGGAAGAAGATATAAAGAGCGGATGGAAAATGGAGAATGGTCAGAAATAAAAAGCCTTGACTCTGTTTTTTATAAAATTCCTATCATGCGACTTACTGCCTCTGAAGAGGGTACCTATGTATTTGATGCAATGGGCGAAGGTTTACTTCGATATGCTCGGTTAATTGACGGAAATAGAGAAAATCCTGAAATGTTTGGGGAACAAATCAATTCTGGCACAGCAAATGCTCATCCATTTATTGCTCCTGATGAATCTTATATGATATGGGATAGTAGAAGAGAAAGTGGATACGGACAAGCGGATATGTATATTACTTTTAAAAAGCAAGATGGCACTTGGGGTGCGCCTATAAACTTGGGCGACAAGATAAATACCGAAGCTTCCGAAGGAGGAGCAAGGGTAACTCCAGATGGCAAATATCTTTTCTTTAATAGAAATGTGGGAAAGGTAAAGCCGACTGACCCGTATGATGATGTAGATATGTTTTGGGTGGATGCTAAAATTATTGAAATGCTAAGACCAAAAGAAGAATAGTATTGGATAAATAAGTCGAGTAGGTAAAGGGGAATCTCACCCTTAAACCTCTCACGGAACTGTACGAAATTAAGGTAGAAAAGAGAGGGGATTATCTATGTTGACGAAGTCTGTAGCTTCTATTTGTATATTAATCTTAATCCTCTCTTTATTCTTTCTGGTTACATCTTAAATTTACTATATTTCAAACTTAAGATTTGTATATTGCATGTGCACCCTTTGGGATGCAAACGCACCATACAAGAAGCGTTATGACTCATAAATAATAGACGAAATTTGAAAAATCAATGAATGGGAAATTAAAAGTTAATATTTTATTTTATATCATAATAATAAGTTTAGGATGCTCAACACCTAAAAAACAAATATTAATACAAGATGTACATGGGACTCATCAATTAGCCACAAATAAAATTTGGTTATCACACGAACATATTTTAGTCGATTTTCAAGGAGCAAATAGTATTCAACCTTCTAACTGGAACCATGATTCAATACTTAATGAAGTAATCCCATATCTTGATGAAGTTAAAGATTTCAATGTAGATTATTTTGTTGATGCTACACCAAATTACCTGGGAAGAGATGTACTTCTTCTTGAAAAAATTGCAAATAAAACTGGTATTAGAATTATTACGAACACAGGCCTATATGGTGCGCGAAAGGATAAATTTATTCCGAAATATGCAAAGGAGAGTACCGCAGAAAATCTTGCCCAAATTTGGATTAAAGAATACACACATGGTATTGAAGGGACTTCGATCAAACCCGGCTTTATAAAAATTGGTATTGACAACTCGGACACCTTAAGCATTATGCATCAAAAGTTGGTAAAGGCAGCAGCTCTCACACATTTAAATACTGGTTTAACCATAGCTTCTCATACAGGAGAGGCCACAGGCTTATGGCCACAATTGGATATTCTTAAACAGGTGGGAGTTTCGACTGAGGCTTTTATTTGGGTACATGCCCAGAATGAAAACAACAATGACAATTATCTAAAAGCAGCAAAAGCGGGATGCTGGATAAGTCTTGATGGATTAGGCTGGGAATTAGAAAAACATGTTGAAAAAATCTTGTTCGCTAAAACAAATGGTATTTTAGATAGAATTTTAATTTCACACGATGCTGGATGGTATGACCCCAAAAAAAAAATACAAACTATAAAACCATACACAGCTGTTTTCAAAAAACTCTATCCTGAGCTCAAATCAAGAGGATTTACTGATGATGAATTTAATTTATTGATTTCAGTAAATCCTTCAAAAGCATTCTCGATAGAAATAAGAAGCTTTCCTCTAAATGAAAATGATAAATGATAGTCGAGTAGGTAAAGGGGAATCTCACCCCTAAACCTCTCACAGAACCCTACGTGATAGTCTCCCATCATACGGCATATTGTTTAGTATTTTTATCGTGTAAAAAAAACACAAAGGAGAATACACAACTGGATTAATTTCGAATTTCGTTAATATTCCAGACAATGAAAATAATGAGGTTGATGAGATTTTAGATTTTTATGGTGAAAGATGTGAATATTCAATAGGTATCTCTGCTTCTACAACTGAAGGAAAGAAAAAATATTTTGAACTTACAATGAGTGAAAGTGATGGTATTAACAAGCTCATCAACAAAGTTTATTTACCATCTTCAAGTATTGCTTACATATTTTATAAAAATTTAAAAGAAGAAAAAAAGAATTATAATGAAATTCGTGTTATTCTAATTTCAAAAGACAATTCTAAACAAGAATTCACTTTTCCTATTGCCATACTAGAAAAAGTTGAAAAAAGAATGCCTCATGCCGAAAAAACAATAAACATATTGAAAGAAAAAAGATTCGATGAATTTAAAAAAACAAGACTATGGCATTTATTTTAGTTTTTATTTCCGAATACATTGCACGAAAGGAATGACATCTTAAAAAATACCTCTGCTAAAAAAGAAAAATAGAACACTACTCCCTTAAAAAATATTGATAGCAAAATAAAAAATGTTGAAACTAGCAGTAACTAAATGATTTTTACAAAAGATATGAAATGCTCAAAAACAAAGAAACCCTTTGAAAATCAAAGGGTTGTCTTAAGTACTCGGGACGGGACTTGAACCCGTACGTCCTAATGGACATTGGATTTTAAGTCCAACGTGTCTACCAATTCCACCACCCGAGCGTGGTATTTTTTTTCTCAGAGCGAAAGACGGGATTTGAACCCGCGACCCCCACCTTGGCAAGGTGATGCTCTACCCCTGAGCTACTTTCGCAATTCTGCAAAGAACTTCGCAATTCATCATTGCGGATGCAAATTTAATACAATTCTTATAATACCAAAGTCTTTTCGAAAAAAAGAATCAAAAAACTACTATTATCTATAAATAGTACAACCAAAAAGCTTTCAAAGTCAAAATGGTATTACTGCCAATTATGCGCCCAGTCTTTCCAAACGACTTCTAAGCCTTTACACTTCAGCATAGTCACCACTTCTTCGGTAGAGCGTTCATCAGAAATCTCAAATTGTTCCAAGGATTGTGGATCAACAACATATCCTCCTGGATTAGTTTTAGAGGCTGCACTAATAGAGGTAATGCCTAGATTGACGATGTTTTCTCTAAATACTTCACTTTCTCGGGTAGACATCGATAACTCTACATCTTCATCTAATAACCTAAAGGCACAGATGAGTTGTACTAAATCTGCATCCGTCATAGCTACTTTGGGTTCTACACCACCGCTATGTGGTCGTAACCTAGGAAAAGATATGGAATATTTTGTTTTCCAATAAGTTTTCTGTAGATATTGCAAATGCAATGCGGTAAAAAAACTATCAGCTCTCCAATCTTCTAATCCGAATAAGGCGCCTAACCCTATTTTGTGGATTCCAGCCTTACCCAATCGATCTGGTGTCTCTAATCGATACTCAAAATTTGATTTTCTTCCTTTGGGATGATGCTTTTTATACTCATCTTTATGATAGGTTTCCTGATATACCAAAACAGCATACAAGCCACTTTTAATTAACCCCTCATAATCTGATTGATCCATCGGCTGTACCTCTATAGTAATATTGGCAAATTGAGATCGAATTAATTGAATCGCATTTTTTATATAATCGACACCCACAGTTCTATTAGCCTCTCCTGTGACTAATAATATATGATCATAGCCCTTTGATTTTAGAAAAGTGGTTTCTTTTAGTATTTCCTCATCAGTCAAGGTTCTTCTCGGTATTGTATTGGTCATACTAAATCCGCAATAGGTACAAATATTCTGACATTCATTACTCAGATACATAGGAGCATACATCTGGATGGTATTCCCGAAACGCTTTTTGGTAATCTGATAACTCAATTGCGCCATCTCCTCTAAATAAGGCTTAGCTGCAGGAGAAATCAGTGCTTTAAAATCTTCTATATCTCTTTTCGAACTATGTAATGCACTTACTACATCTTCTTCTGTTTTAGAGAGAATTTCTGAGAGTGTTGTATCCCAGTTGTATTGATCGAATATGGCTTTAAAAGTTTTATTCTTAGTATCGGGTGTCGGGTGTCGGGTGTCTGTCATTATAGTATTGCTTTAACTAAATTAAACAACATTTTTCTTACTGAAACTACCAGATTTACCAATTCCTTTTTTTGTTCTTCTGTTGTGTAATTTAAATCTTTTGACAAAATTAATAGGCATTCAACCTCAGAAATTGACCTTGCTGAAATTCTTAAAAATCTAACAAATTCTTTATTCGAATCACGTCCACAACTTTCTGCTATATTGGTTGGTACAGAAGCTGAAGCTCTTCTTATCTGAGATATAACACCATATCTTTCATCATTTGGAAATTGTTTTGTTATACCATAAACTAATAAACAAAGTTCATGGCTTACATTCCAAACCTTTAATTCTCTAAAATCTCTCATTTTTCAAATTTCATATTCTCAATTTTTTGAGTATCCATCAATTCATTATATAAGTTTTCACATACTAATTAGCACCTGAAACCTGACTACCGAAACTCATTTTTAACCTTCAGTTAAAAAACTAGTCAATGGGCTACTGGCTTCTGCATGCAATTTTATAGGTGCTAATTTTGCATTATGCGCCATGCGACCAGCTTCTACAGCTTTTTTAAAAGCTTTTGCCATGATTATGGGTTGCTGAGATACAGCAATAGCTGTATTTACCAGCACTGCATCTGCGCCTATCTCCATAGCAAATGCAGCATGTGATGGACTACCAATTCCGGCATCTACAATGACTGGGATAGTACTCTGGTCTATAATAATTTCTAAAAACTCCAACGTTTTGAGGCCTTTGTTACTCCCTATTGGCGCTCCTAGAGGCATTACACATTGAGTTCCTACTTCTTCTAGTCGTTTACATAAAACAGGATCTGCATGGATATAAGGCATGACTACAAAACCTAGTTTAACCAATTCCTCAGCTGCTTTTAAGGTTTCTATAGGATCTGGTAATAAATATTTGGGATCTGGATGAATTTCTAATTTAATCCAATTTGTTTCTAAAGCTTCTCTTGCTAATTGCGCAGCAAAAACAGCTTCTTTAGCATCTCGCACTCCAGAAGTATTTGGTAATAAATTAATTCTAGGGTGTTTTAGATGATGTAGAATATCATCTTCTTTATTAAGAACATCTACACGTTTTAGTGCTACAGTAATTAATTCACTCTCTGAAGTCAGTAGTGCTTCTCTCATCAAATCAGAAGAACTAAACTTTCCTGTTCCTGTAAATAATCTAGAAGAAAATTCTTTATCTGCAATTTTTAATGTGTCCATTTTATAACTTTTAGCCCTTAGTAATTAGTTTTTTTATAGTCTGTATTTTTTCTTCTAAGTCTTCTTGATTAGTTAACATTCCAGAAACTGCAATTCCGACGACACCTGTTTCCATAATATCCGAAATGTTATCTAATGCTATTCCTCCAATAGCTACAATAGGCACTTCTATATTTTTGCTTTTCAATCTCAAAATCACTTCTTCATAACCTTCAACACCCAAAATCGGACTTAATTTTTCTTTTGTTGTTGTATATTTAAAGGGGCCCAATCCTATATAATCTATATCATCTTGTATATGACTCATACAATCTTCTATAGTATTAGCGGTGCCTCCAATAATAAAATTATCCCCTAGAATTTTTCTAGCTTCTTTAGGACTCATATCCTGTAGCCCTAAATGAACTCCATCGGCTTGTGAGGCTTTTGCGACACTTATATTATCATTAACAATCATAATCGCTCCATATTGATCACATATTTCTCGACATTTTATTGCTGTTTGCAAATACCTAGCTAAATCAACATTTTTAAGTCTCAATTGCACCCATCTGCAACCTGCTTCGCAGACTTCTCCAATATTGATCAGATGCTCTTTTGGAGTTGTTCCTTGCGAAATATATTGCAAATAACCCTCACCCTAACCCTCTCCCATAAGGAGAAGGAACTTGATTTTTTCTATTTTCTCTTTCTATCATTTCTATAACTTATTAACTTCCTCTATGCTATCTTCTTTTCTCCTACAATCTATGGTACCCTAAAAGTGTTGTATTCGAGCTCAAAAACTTTTCTGTATACCGTTTTCCTCTATAACATGCTTTTAACAATGGAAAACCTAGCGCTAAATATGCTGTAATTGCAGAGGACAATACACAACCACTCCCGTGTTTTTCTGAACTATTCTTCAGCTTCGGGTTCAAGGAATACTGTTTTTTATCCACTGTAAACAACTCATCTTTTCCAATATGATTCTCTCTATGTCCTCCTTTTAGAAATAGATTTGTTTTAGAACTAATAACTGCAATTGTTTCTTCTATTGTTTTACCAGCATATAATTGCTGTATCTCTTGATAATTTGGCGTCAATAAATATATTTTACTTAAAATCTGATCCAATTTAATTCTCGACGCTTCTTCATTAATATCTTGTCGAAAACTATATGCAGAACTTGATTGTAATACTGGATCCACTATTATTTTTATAGTTGGGTTTTGCTCCAATAAAAAATCAATAATCTCATCCAAAACATCCCAATTCTGTACAATCCCTATTTTTACAAATTCTATAGAAAATTGTTTACACAATATCGCAATCTGATTTTTAACAACTGTAACATCTATCCAATGACAGGCTGTAAACTCCACATCATTCTGGATAGTATTGGTTGTACACACAGCAAATCCATAACATTTCATGGCCTCGAAAGTTTTGATATCTGCCGTAAGACCTGCTCCTGATGAGGGATCAAAACCTGCTATTGTTAGTATATATGGACGATTTTTCATTAACTAAATAATTCTGCGATACTTTCTTTGGATAATGATTTTACAAAGCTTTCTTCTGTCTGAATGATATCATCAGAGAGTTGCTTTTTATTTTGCTGATGTGTTATAATCTTTTCTTCGATAGTTCCTTTGCATATCATTTTATAAGCCATGACATTTTTTGTCTGACCAATCCTATAACATCGATCTATCGCTTGTGCTTCTACTGCAGGATTCCACCAGGGATCTACCAAATATACATAATCTGCTGCGGTGAGATTTAATCCAGTTCCACCCGCTTTGAGACTTATCAAAAACACTCTGATCTGATCATTATTTTGAAAATTTTCTACTTTCTCCTGTCTGTTCTTCGTTTTACCATCCAGATATTCATATTGAATACCTTTAGTAAGCAATGCGGTTTTTATCAAATCAAGCATTTTTACAAACTGAGAGAATATCAGCACTTTATGCGCTCCTGTTTTTTCGGTAACGTGACGTAGCAATTCTTTGATCTTAATAGCTTCTGTAGTGTATTCTTCATTATCATTTAATAATTGAGGGGCATCACATATCTGTCTCAGCTTTGTCAACCCTTCTAACACATACATTTTTGACTTACCTACTCCTGATTCATCAATTTTATTTAATACAAAATTTCGATATTTATTTCTATAGGCATCGTATAATTTTTGCTGTGACTCTTCCATGGTACAGTACAATATCTGTTCTGTTTTTTCTGGTAATTCTTTCACTACCTGTTCCTTGGTTCGCCTAAGTAGAAAGGGATCTATGAGTTCTTTTAACTCCTGTGCTATATTCTTATCCTTGTTTTTATCTATGGGTGTAGAAAAAACTTTTTTAAAATGTGACATATTGCCTAAAAGACCTGGATTTGCAAAGGTCATCTGTGCATATAGATCAAAGGTATTATTCTCTATAGGTGTGCCTGTAAGTACTAACTTGTTATCTGATTTTAATAATTTTATTGCTTTGAATCTTTGTGAAGTTGGATTCTTAATTGCTTGTGATTCATCTAAAACTATATAGTTGAAAATATATTTTTTTAGATATACAATATCTCGCATCACAATACCATAAGTAGTAAGCACAATATCCGTTTTTTTGAAAGCTGTAGTGTCTTTTTTTCGATCTCCTCCTGTTAACAGAAAAACTTTTAATGAAGGACAGAATTTCCTGATTTCTTCCTGCCAGTTAAAAATTAAAGAAGTAGGCACTACAACCAGATGTGCATTTTTTGGTTTTCTCTTCTCTTTTAAGTGCTTAAAAAAAGTAATTATCTGTAAGGTTTTACCGAGCCCCATATCATCTGCCAAACATCCTCCAAAATTATATTCGTCCAGAAAGTTCAACCAATTAAGCCCTTCTTTCTGATAGTCTCTCAGCGTTGTTTTTATACCTCTTGGTTTTGCAACTTTTGTGATTTCCTGAAATGAAGACAATTGTTTTTTAATTTCCCTATGTTTTTGTAAAGCAGGAATATCCTGATCCAGTTCATCATATAAACTGTCAATCACTGATAATTGATATTTAGATACTCTTATCCCATCTTTATTCACTTCTCCAACTCTGAATAAATGACTATATTTTTGTATCCATTCTTCTGGTAAGATTCCTATACTACCATCACTAAGTTCTACATACTTACTTTTATTTAATACTGATTTCTGTATGTCTTTTAAAGAAACTTCTATATCACCAAAATTTACTTTTACGTTTGCATCAAACCAATCAATATTAGATTTTATCTGAATAGAAAAAGAAGGTTTATGATGGTTATATTTCATATCAGAAAGTTTCTCATACCCAAATATTTGCACCTCTTCTTCTTTCAGGATATCAAATGCATCCAAAAACCATCCATCTTTTATAAATTCTTTTGGAGAGAGATGAAAGAACGATTGTCTCTGTAACAAAAATTCAGAATGCAACCCTTGTAAGGTATCTAAAAATTTTGTTTCATATTTTTTATTTCTTTTTAATCTGATTATTTTTCCGCCAGACAGTTCCTCTATATGGGAATCGTTTAATATTTCAACCAATGTTCCTTCATAATCTACTACTGGTTTTAACAAGATAAACCCATTAATTTCTGATAAAAACAACTGTTTTTTAAGCTTTTTTAAAGGAATCGTTTTCATTTCTTTGTCGAGGTGATTAATTTCTACTGGAAATTTTGTAGATAATGGTTGTATAAAGCTGCTATAATAGGATTCGAACTCTGTTTTAGGAATTCTAAGTTCGGGATTATCCCAGAACGTTCTCATACTTCTCGAATATCCTATGGATTCATTCAGATAATAAACGTCATCTTTGATCACAAAAGGAAAATTATATTCTATTTTTACTTTTGCCAAATCATAGGTATTCCTGCCAATGGTGATATAACTTTTTAAAACATAATGCAACTTTTCTTCTATCACCTTAAAAGATAAAGAGCTGCTTTCTTTCTCCATCTTTTTGATACGGTGAAGATAATGTTTCGGAATTTTTCTATTACGAAGAGTCTTACTATGATAATTCAGTGTATATAAAATCGTATCTTTAAAATTAGGTATAATCCTTCTTAGCTTATTAATAATTTGTTTTGCAGCATCCAGGTCTGATATTCCCTCTCTACTCGAGACTGCGTGGTGTGATTCTTGCAGTAACTCTTGCAACAGATCAAATTGTTCATCAGTATATTGATCTTTATTAAAAATAAGAGTTTCCGGTGTTATTTCTGTTATTTTTGAAGTTAGCTCTGATCTGTCTTTTTTCAGGTTTCCTTCCATAGGAACTATAAAAACAGGATTTCGCTCACTATTTTTATTAAAATAAAAACCTATAGCAATACCTTTTTCTTTCTGATTTTGGGCTACTACCCGTTGTGAGGGAATCGCATCATTTTTTGCAGTCTCCCCTGTTATTAAATCTTCTACAATTGTATCAAGACCTTGCTGATACTGGTTTAATTTTAGTATTCCGTCTTGGATAGGAACTGCAACCAATTCTTTATGGTGGTATTCAAAATTAAAATATTCTTTATAAGTTTCATCTTCAATAGAAAAACCATATTCTATTAATTTACGAGATTTAATTGTTCTTATTTCTTGTTCTGATAAAAAAGCTTGTGGCATCTGATCAAACATGTGATTTAAAACTAATACCTGATGTATACATAGATATTGATTTGTTGCATTGCAATCACATTCTAGAGAAAGGGCAGCTTCTTTTTTATGAATCAATACATTATCCGCACTGTTTCTATGGGGATTTTTGATAATAAAATCAAAAAAACCTGCTTTTACTTTCTTGTCTTCAATTGTATACCCATAACTCATATACGCTTGATTAATAACACTTTCTACGGTATGCAACTTAATCCAATCCAAAGTACAATCCTTCTGAGCGGAAAATGGGACTATGATTTCAGCTTTTGATGAATATTTCTTTTCCTTCAGTTTTTTTACTGGTTTTTTTGCAGGCTCTTTATCCAAATACTCATCAATCTCATAAGCTACAGCTACCTGATGTTTACAAACAGCACCCCAATCATAGGGGCAGCTACAAGTAGTGGAGATTTCTCCAGATTGTAATCCATGAAAATGAACAATGTATCTATTTCTACCACTTCCTTTTACATTTGCTTTTACAGAATCATAATCCTTAGAAAAATTACAGTCGATAATGTCAATCGTATTACCTCTGGAACGAATAGTAGGCGTTGTGTTACTAAATATATATTTTTTAAGCTGGAGATTCTTCACTGTAAAATCAATTATCAATTTTTGTTAGCTGATCATTTGCCTTTTTTATTTGTATAAAATTCTGAATAGGTTCTTCTGTATTCCAAACACCTCCTAATATCCCAACTCCTTTGAATCCTAATGCATAGGTTTCTGCCAGCGTACTTTCATTAATCCCTCCCATTCCTATAACTGTTACATCGAGATCATTGACATCAAAACCTTTGCCTGTATATCCTTTTTTTGATATAGATTCAAAAACCGGACTTAGTAATACATACTCAAAATCAGCTTTGCAATCCATAATAGCTTCTTTAGAATGAAAAGAACTACTTACTGCAAATCCTTTATCCTGATAGATTTTTATGGTAACATCTATGGCGTCTTCTAAATCCCACCGTGCTTGTTCCTGCAGGTGAATACCTCGTAATCTATATTCATTTGTCAACTCAGTAAACTGATGTATCATAATCCGATTGTAATATTTTGCATCTATTTGATCTAACAATGCCCTATATCCATCGATAGTAAATGTGGGCTTACGTAGATGCAATATCTTTAATCCATGAGCAAACAAGTCATTAATTTGCATCGCTTCGTTAGATAATGGTTTTTCTGAGGTAAGGACTATGATCATAATTCTTTTGTGTTGTTGTTAGCTTTTAGCCCCGATTGTAGCGACATCCTTTTTATTGTCTGTCAACAATAAAAAGATATAGCGGAAAGCGGGAAATAGCTCCAAATAGAATTTTCAAAAGTTTAATTCATTTTCAAAAAAAGAGCTCTTCATTAAAAACTAAGTATAAATGGTTACAGGTATACTTCGCTTCCTTTTTCTTTAAATTCTTCTGCTTTTTCTTGCATACCTTTTTCCAGTGCTTTTTTGTCGTCGATCTCCTTTTTGGCGGCATATTCTCTTACTTCTTGGGAGATTTTCATCGAACAAAATTTTGGGCCACACATACTACAGAAATGTGCTATTTTAGCGCCTTCTGCTGGTAGCGTTTCGTCGTGATACTCTCTTGCTCTTTCTGGATCTAATGCCAGATTAAACTGATCTTCCCAGCGGAACTCAAAACGGGCTTTACTCAATGCATCGTCTCTATGCTGTGCTCCAGGATGTCCTTTGGCCAGGTCTGCTGCGTGCGCCGCCAGTTTATACGTGATTACTCCAACACGTACATCTTCTTTGTTAGGCAATCCTAAATGTTCTTTTGGTGTTACATAACATAACATCGCAGTACCATACCAACCAATCATGGCAGCGCCAATTCCTGAAGTAATATGATCATATCCTGGTGCAATATCTGTTGTTAAAGGGCCTAATGTATAAAAAGGTGCTTCTCCACAGGCTTCTAATTGCTTATCCATATTTTGTTTGATCATATGCATAGGCACATGACCTGGACCTTCTATAAAGGTTTGCACATCGTGTTTCCAAGCTATTTTTGTAAGCTCTCCTAAGGTTTCTAATTCTGCGAATTGTGCTTCGTCATTAGCATCTGCAATAGAACCTGGGCGTAATCCATCCCCTAAAGAAAAAGCAACGTCATAGGCTTTCATAATCTCGCATATCTCTTCGAAATGTGTGTATAAGAAACTCTCTTTGTGATGTGCCAGGCACCATTTTGCCATGATAGAACCTCCTCGAGAAACAATTCCAGTAACTCTCTTAGCTGTCATGGGTACATATGCCAAACGCACACCTGCATGAATGGTAAAATAATCTACTCCTTGCTCTGCTTGTTCGATAAGTGTATCTCTAAAGATTTCCCAAGTAAGGTCTTCTGCTTTTCCATTTACTTTTTCCAAGGCTTGATAAATAGGAACAGTCCCTATAGGTACAGGAGAATTACGAATAATCCATTCTCTGGTTTCATGAATATTTTGCCCTGTAGATAGATCCATAATATTATCCGCTCCCCAACGACAAGCCCACACAGCTTTTTCTACCTCTTCTTCTATACTAGAAGTTGTTGCCGAATTACCAATATTAGCATTAATTTTTACCAAAAAATTACGCCCCAAAATCATGGGTTCTGCTTCGGGATGATTGATATTAGAGGGTATTACAGCTCTTCCTCTTGCCACTTCTTCTCTTACAAATTCTGGGGTGATTTTATTTGGTATACTTGCTCCAAAGTCTTGCCCTGGATGTTGTGTAGCTATCCGAGTCGCTTCTTCTATTTTTTGATTTTCGCGTATCGCTACGTATTCCATCTCAGGAGTAATAATTCCTTGTTTGGCATAATACATCTGAGATACATTTTTTCCAGATTTTGCACGTTTAGGCTTTCGTTTATGGTTAAATCGCAGGTGATCTAAACTAGTATTATGAAGACGTTCATTACAGTACTGAGAAGTAAAACTATCTAATTCTTCTACATCTCCACGATCCATTACCCATTGCTCACGGATTGGTTCTAACCCATTATGAATATCAATAGTTTTAGAAGGATCTGTATACGACCCACTAGTATCATATACAGTAACAGGCTGGTTTGGAGTTCTTTTTTTCGAGAAATTGTCTATAGTATCATCTAATGCAATTTCTCTCATTCCTACTTTAATTTGTGGATAAATAGTTCCAGAAACGTATACTTTCTTTGAATTGGGAAATGGTTTTTTGGTAATCATATCTCCTTGTGGAGCAGTATCTTTTTTCTTCATGATAAAGTGATTTTTTAACTATTAGCAAGTTCGCCCTTAGTAGGTAACTGTATTTTTAATTTTAATTTCTGTCTCAAATTCGATTCCTATTGATTGTGATTATCCTCCTTGAGTGGCATGAATAATGATAATGTTGTCATGTTCTTTTACATAAACAGCCTCCCATTGTTGTTTAGGGATCACTACATTGTTGATAGCAATAGCTATTCCTTGAACTGAAATTTCCTGCTGTTGTATCAATTCTAAAAGGGTGCTGTTTTCTAGTATCTTTTGTTGTTGATTATTAATGTTTATAGTCATATCATCGATAACTTATAAACTTTAGAAGATAACCATCGATCTAAAAAAAGAAGTAAGCTGTACATTTTATGTACTCACTTCAACTTTTCCCTTCGTCGGTATGAGCCGCATCAGGTTCAAAGGGTATTTCTCAGACCTTACAAAAAGGACACCCCTAAAGTTTGTCTGACAAAGGTATCAAAAAAATAAGTGTTTAGGTTCTAATTAACTGATTTAAATAAGATGTAAGCTTACGAAAAAGTAAATAAGAAACAATTGATCCTGAAATTTATAGTTATATTTAAATAAAATACTTTTTTTGCGAAAAATTGATTGCAACGATACATGAAAGACACTAAGCGTTACATAACGTTAAAAATAATTATTGGATACACCGTAGCTATTGTGCTTGCAGTAATTGCATTTTGGGTGATTTATTCTAAGTTTAATAACTATACAAAGATCACTAAAGTAGAAAATGACAACAATGAAAAGCTTGTCCTGGTGGGTGAAGCAATTACTGGTTTATATGAAGCAGAAAGTCTAACAAGGAACATCATCCAAACTTCTGATACAAAAAAGTTTGATATCTATAAAGAAAAGATAGATTCTATTATCAAAAAAATTAATTTATTAGGAGAGAAATCTGAAGATACGATCGAAACAAGAAAAATTGATAGTATAAAAGTTTTAGTTGATAGTAAAAACAAAAACTTTAAAGAATTGATAGGTATATATGAACAAAGGAAGAAAAAGGGATTTTATAAAACTGCAATTGATGAATTGAAAAAATCCAATGCTAATTTTGGCAATTATTCTGATTATGAAACAAGATTCAAAGCTTTTAGCCCCGAAGAAAGGCAACGGTATATCAAAATATTAGAAATGTCTAGAAAGGATAATCAAAAAAGATTAACTAATCAAACACTAGACTCACTCACTACCTCCGTAAATCAAGTCTTAGCAGAATTGGAACAAAAAGACAAAAGGTATCTACAAGAAATTAAATCAAAAGAGAATAAACTCCTTAAAAACGACCAAATTATTACTCGACAATTACGAGGCATATTAGCTGCTATCGAACTTAACGAACGCAATAAATATTACTCGAAAATTAAGAACTCTAAAGATGTCTTAGACACTACGCTGAATTTTATTATCATTGCGACCACAATAAGCTTACTCATCGCTATTGTATTCTTATTTCTAATTATTAGAGATGTATCTAAGAGTCAACGATATCGAAATGAGCTAGAAGCAGAAAAAAGCTATAAAGAATCTCTTCTTAAAACAAGAGAATCTCTTATTAATACAGTAACACATGATCTTCGTTCTCCATTAAACACTGTAATTGGTTATTCTGATCTTTTGGAGAAAACTTTACTAAACAGTAAACAAAAGCACTACTTAGGTCATTTAAAAAAATCTTCTGATTATATTCTTCATCTGGTAAATGACCTACTGGATTTATCTAAGCTAGAAGCTGGGAAAATGGGTATTGAAGAATTGCCTTTTTCTCCTCAAAAATTAATAGAAAATACCATTTCTAGTGTAATCCCCTTTGATGATAAGAAGAACTTAGAGATCATTATTAACTCAGATGATCAATTAAAAAAGCAGTTTCTTAGCGATCCTTTCAGAATTAAACAGATTCTTACTAATTTGGTGAATAATGCTTATAAATTTACGGATAGAGGATCAATCACAATCGATAGCAAAATTACCGAAAATGGCCTTGCAGAAAAAGAATTACATATCTCAGTAAAAGATACTGGAATTGGTATTACAAAAGAACAACAACAATTTATTTTTGAAGAGTTTTCTCAGGGAGAAGATGATACCGAGAAGAAATATGGTGGATTTGGTTTAGGATTGGCTATCACAAAAAAAATAATTAAACTTCTTAACGGTAAAATTAAATTAGAAAGTGAAATAGATGTAGGAAGTAATTTTACTTTTTTTATCCCAATAAAACTGTCCAAATCTCATATATCTGAAGATGAAGAAGATGTATATGCTAATGAAATTAAGCATTTTTCTAACAAAAAAGTATTAATTGTAGATGACGACCCAAGTCAATTAGATTTAACAAGTGAAGTAGTATCATTAGCAGGGTTAGCATATGATGTGAGCGCACATGGACTTGATGCTCTTAAGCTTTTAGAAACCAATTCATACGATCTAATATTATCAGATATCCAGATGCCAAAAATGGATGGGTTTACACTTCTAAAAACGATACAAGACAATCCAAAAACAAACCATATTCCTGCGATTGCGCTATCTGGAAGAACAAATATTTCTCCTACAGAATATGAGGATGCTGGTTTTTCTGGTAGTTTGCGTAAACCATACGCCCCTAACGAACTATTAAACTTAATAGCTACTATACTTAATATAGAAACACCCAAGAATACCTATGAAGAAGCTGATATAGATACGACGACAGAAGATGAACTTTACTCTCTCAAAGATCTTATGCTTTTTGCACAAGGAGATTCAGAATCCTTATATGCAATCTTAGACACTTTTTATGAAAGTACAGTGGTTAATGTAAAACAACTCAAAACAGCGGTTAATGAAAAAGATATAGCTGTTATTAAAAAGTTAGCGCATAAAATACTCCCGATGTTTAAACAAATAAAAGCTAAAGAGGTAATACCTATTTTAGAAAAATTAGAGCATCCTGATAATTATGATCTAAGTATGAGAGAGGTTATTATATTATCTAATCAGGGGATCGATAAAATTGAAACTTTAATTAATAAGTTAAAAGTAGAAAATTAGCTAAAGGCTTATATCATATTGTTTAAGCTTATTATACAATGTTTTTCTATCAATGGACAACATTCTTGCCGCTTTGGCTTTATTACCATTTGCTTTTTCTAGGGCATCAATAATTAATTCTTGTTCATTTTGGTTTTTAAACAATCCATAGGTTTGTTTTGTGTTATGAGATGCATACGCAATATCTTTAGGCAATACATCCATAGTAACCATATCATTTTGAGATAATAATACCGATCTTTTTACAATATTATTAAGCTCTCTTAGATTTCCTGGCCAATCATATTTTTTAAATGTTTCTAATACCTCGTCCATAAAACCGACTACATGTTTATCTAATTCGGTATTAGATTCTTCGAGAAAATGATTAGCAAATAACATTAAATCTTCGATTCTATCTTTTAATGGGGGTACTTTTATAGAAAATTCATTTAATCTATGATACAGATCTTCTCTAAATTCTCCTTCTTTAACGGCATGACTCAAATCTTCATTTGTAGCGGCAATCACCCGTATGTCTACTTCTATCTCTTTATTACTACCTACTGGTTTAATCTTACGTTCTTGTAATGCTCTAAGTAATTGCACTTGTAATTCATAACTTAGATTTCCTATCTCATCTAGAAATAAGGTTCCTCCATTTGCAGCTTCAAAATGCCCTATTTTATCATTTACTGCTCCTGTAAATGAGCCTTTTATATGTCCGAAAAACTCACTAGAAGCTATCTCTTTTGGGATGGCTCCACAATCTACCGGTATAAATGGTTTATCAACTCTCTTACTTGCTTTATGTATACTGCTAGCTACATACTCTTTTCCTGTTCCACTATCACCTATTATCAAAACCGACATACGAGTAGGAGCAACTAATGCTACATACTCATTCAATTTTTTTGAAGCATCACTAACACCTTTCACGAAAGATTCATTGACCCCATTAAGTACTTTAACCGAAGTAGGGGTTTTTGCTGTCTTGGATGATACTTCTACCTCTTCTTTAGGATCAATATTCAATGCCTTGATGATTGTTTGTAAGATTGCATCGGGATTGAATGGCTTAGCAACATAATCAAAAGCACCTTGCTTAATAGCTTTTACAGCCATATTAACCTCTGCATAACCAGTCATTATGATAACTTGAGTAGCAGGATTTTTTTTGTGGATATCATTTAATAATGTAATTCCATCTCGATCTGGTAATCTAACATCTGTAAGAACAATATCGAATATAGTATTCTGAATCTGAACTAGTGCTTCATTGCATGAAAATGCTGTTGATACTTCGTACTCCTTTTTTTGTAAAAAAGTTTTTAGCATCATACAAAACGCTACATCATCTTCGACTATAAGAATTTTAGACATATCTGTATTTTTTTTTAATTCCAGCTATACTATAGAATAACTAAACATAAAAAATATTTATGCACTATGCAATGATTATCAAATTTAAAAAATAAAAAAGAGACCCTTGGGATTGGGTCTCTTTTTAGCACTAAACAACTTTATATCGTTTATTGGTTGAAAAACGATATTCTTTTCTACCCCTAGATTTAAGATTTGTCGTCTGGCTTTATCCATTTGCCGTTAGCGCTTGCAAATACAACTTTTGTGTAGTTATCTTTACCTTTTAGAATAACTTTATAAGTGTTATCCTTGGACATATATGTTTTGTGTATACGTAAACTATTATAATTTTCTATAACAGAATTTTCAACTGAGATTGGTAATTCTACTATACCTATCTCTGTATACTCTTGTAATTCATTTTCGTAATTCATGAATTGTAATTCATCATTTTCAGCTAACTCATCTTGTGCTACCATTCCCTGTGCTGATATAATACTGACTACTATTGAGATGATCATTGATAACTTTTTCATGATTAAAATCTGTTCTACGCTTATATGTATAGGAATAATTGTTCCAAAAAATCAGGCGCTAATAAATTAACACAAAATACTGATAAACAATATGTTAAAATTAAAAGCGAAAAATTAACATATTAAAAAAAGTGTAGAATCCTCATATAAGTGTAGAAATATTACACGCTTTTATGATATCTAAGCGATTAAAAAAGTTTTTTTCTATTAGATTTCTTTAAAGATACATGCTTTTTAAGCTCTAATCGTTTCTTGATGGAAGCTTTGGTTGGTGTAGTAGATTTTCTTATGGCTGGAATATGTAGGCTTGATTTTAGAATTTCAAATAGGCGTTTAGTAACCTGTTTTTTATTACGATACTGGCTTCTGGTATCTCCACAAGATAGTTTGAGAACTCCTAATTTTGTAGTCCTCGAGGATAGTTTTTTGAGAATTAATAATTTTTCTTCATCACTAATTCCCTTAGAAGCTTGGATATCAAAACTTAATTCTATTTTAGATGATACTTTATTTACATGCTGACCTCCTGCACCAGAACTTCTAATTGCTTTAAAATCTATCTCACTAATAATGATGGAACTGTTCACGAAAATAATTTTACTTGATGCGCAGATTTAAGTAAATCATTCACTGTCTTAACCGGATTAAATGTAGTTAATGGAACTTCTACAAAAATACTAATCCAATTAGACATAGCTCCATTCCATAATCCTGGTAATTCTAATGCTTTTATAGTTTCTCCATTTAGTGATTTTCTAGTAATAAAACCTGCATCAGGGTCTACAAATTCTTGTAAATTAAATTTGTTTCCTTTATAATCTCTAACGCCACATACTAGATCAACTGGATTAAAATGAGTAGCACTCTTTAATATATCTTGCTGCCTCTTGTCGTTTTTATCAATTTGCGGTGTTTCTATGATCTGTAATACTAATCGCCCATTTTCTTTTTTAACCCAAAAAGGGCCTCCTCCTGGTTCTCCTTCATTGATTACCATTCCACAAACTCGTATAGGTCGGTTCATGGATTCTTTGAGAAATTGGATTTTATATTTTTCTGAAAATTTATCAAAGTCCAAAGGCAATCTAACATTGAGTTGCTGGACTAAAAACTTCTTGATATCCTTCAATGCAGCTTCTGTAGGTGCTTTTTTATCGATAGCGGTTAAGATCCTAAATACCTCATCCTGTATTTCTATTAATTTTCCTGCAAGAATCTTCTTGTATCCAGATACTTCTTCTTGATATTTACGTACTACTACATTATCAATATTCTTAATATATATAATATCAGCCTCTAGGTCATTTAGATTTTCAATCAATGCTCCGTGTCCTCCAGGTCTAAAAAGTAGAGATCCATTTTCTGTTCTAAATAACTCATTATTTTTTGTAACAGCAATCGTATCTGTCTCAGGTTTCTGAAAAGAATACGTAATGATAAAATTCGTATCTGTTTTGGCTTCTACTTTTTTCTTAATTCTTTCGAATTCATCCTTAAAAGCAGCTAAGTGAATATTGGATATTGTAAAATGTATTTTAGAGTCTCCATTTGCATTTTTATTATAACCCGCTGCTTCGAATAAATGTTCTTCAAAAGAAGTAGAAATACTATCTGTGTATTTATGATACGGTAATAATCCTTTTGGGTAATCTCCATAATTTAATCCTTTTTCTTTTAGCATCATTTCTATAAAAATGTATAGCTGTTTTCCTTCTGATAGTGATTCGAAATTTGGATAAACATCTTTTACCATTTCCATAACAATGTTATAAAAAGGGAATTTTTCTAAACCAATCAAAAAGAGTCGTATTGCGTTTGCTTTTTCGTGATTGGTATATGAATTTAAACTTTCTTTATCATACTCATAATTATCTAAAAACTTAAATAGTTCCTTAAACATTCGGGTAGCGGCACCAGAAGCAGGAACAAATTTTATGGTTTCTAGATTAGAAGATCTAGACTCATACAGCTTTGTAAGCTCTGTTTGGTAATGCCCCACAAACTTTAAAATTCCGTTATCAAGTGTAGCGGCACTTCTTAAAGCTACATATGGAATCTCATTTTTAAATGTTTCTATCTGAGCTAATATCTTTTCTACTGTTAACCCTTTTGACTTAATCAGTTTAATATCGTTATCGGTAATATTCACTTTTATATGCTGTTTATTGGTCAATAGCTATCGCTTTCTGTGAAGATATAACAAAATACCTTCTTATGTTATTTGGAGAGAATATATGTAATCGGGATAGGCAATATCCAAATATACAAACACTACTCTTATTTTCTACCAAAAAAAAATATTTTTTTGATAGAAAAACCGCTATTCTATGTTACTTTTCAATACTAATTATCTAGTCTCTAATGTATCTTTTTAACTCAGATTATATGTCAGAACTTCGTTATGATTCAATGATATACAATGAATACTAGTGTTTTCTTAATTTTAGCATAGGACCACTATGTCTAAATTAAAAAATACAGTTTACATTAGTATTTACAGTAGATCATAGACGCAATAGATTTTTTAATGCATTCCATCTAACTAAATTTTAATAAGCTGATTGTAAGGTTGTTTCACAATCTTC
>CANLRN010000077.1 GCA_947493495.1 uncultured Aquimarina sp. | reverse complement strand
AATGAAGGGTTTTTTTATGTTTTGTTACGTAAAATATAGATGGTAATTGTAATCTTTTGATTGGTCTTTTTGAAACATTATAAGTTTTAGCATAGCACCGTATGGTTAAATTAAAAAATACAGTTTACTTTAGTATTTGCAGTAGATCATAAACGCAATAGATTTTTTAATGTATAATCTGAGTTAAATTATTACTTTAGTATAGTAGATTAATAGGTATTATTACTATGAAAAAAATATTTCAATATTCATTTCTTGCCATATTTCTAATTATCATACTATCTTATTCGTATATAAAATATAATGCAGCAAGTAATGGAAATCAAGCTCCTGATTTTGAAACTACTTTAGTAGACGGAAGCTCATTTAAACTATCAGATCTCAGAGGGAAATACGTGTTATTAGATTTTTGGGGCTCTTGGTGTCCTCCTTGTTTAAAAGAAATCCCAGAGTTAGTCGAACTCCATCAAAAATATCCAGAAAACATCGTAATCGTTACTATTGCTCTAGAAAAAAATGATAAAACTTGGAAAAAAGTTGCTGATAAAGCTGGTTTTACTTGGAAACACCAAATAGCAAATCAAAACAGATTTGTATTGATGTCTTCTATTGCAAGAAAATATGGAGTTTCTGAGATTCCTTCTAAGTTTTTAATTTCCCCAGAAGGAAAATTGATAGGAAAATTGTCGTTTAAAGAAATTGATAAATTATTGACTAAGCTTTGAGTTTTAAGATAGATCAGTATTCAGAAAATCTATGTTTTCCTTTACAACTATTTCAATAGGTGAATAATGAAAAGGTTTAGGTGTTTTTTTAAGTACTATATATTCGAATAATATCTTTATTCCTTGATAACCTTGTTGAAAAGGCTTTTGGCTAATTAAAATATTGATTACATCTTTTTTTAAATATAAGATATTTTCAGAAGTAGTATCAAAACCTATTAGATGGATTCCTTTGATATTGGATTCGCTAAGATGTTTAGCAATCTTACTTGTTTTACTAGAGGGGATAAAAAAAGCTTCTGTCGATGGGTTATCAGCAAGGTGTTTCGTCAATGTGCGGTCTACACTATTAGGATCATTAATAGAATCAATAGTTATGGCTTTAATATGTATAGGGCTTCCTACATCCTTAAAATATGATTTGAATCCAAGAATTCGTTGTTCAATACCATGGTAATTAATGCTATTTTTTCTAATTTTAATAATGGAGACTGCGAGCTTTTTTTTGAGTAATAAATCGGTCATTTTTGCGGCTAAATAGCCCCCTTTAAAAGAGCTTTGTCCTATAAAAGAGAGGTTCTTTAAACCTTCAATTTCTATATTGATAAATATATACGGGATATTTATTTTTTCAAGTTGTAGCACAAGTTTTTGAGTCTGTTTTTTAAAAACAGGAGCGATTAATACAGCATCAGGAGTACTTTTTATAACATCATTAAAAGCCGTAATAAAGGTGTTTACATCAAATTGATCAAAACCATGGTTCTGTATAGTAACTCCATAATTTTTAATATCTTCTGCTGCTTTTTCGATACCGTTCTTAGGAGCTTCCCAAAAACCATTACTATCTACTAATTTAGGAATTAGAGTAGCTATTTTATATCTTTTTTTTAAAGCTAAAGAACTTGCAATAGGATTAATCTTAAAATCATAATCTTTGATAATTTTTAAGATGCGCTGTTTTGTTTTTTCAGAAACACCTCCTCGATTATGAATTACCCTATCAACAGTACCTGGTGATACATTGGCCTTATTTGCTATGTCTTTTATACTCTTCAAATTCTAATTATAATATATTCGAACACGTTTCACTTAATTTGATTCACGAAAGTTATTAAATTTAAACATTTTTATGAAATTTGTTTATATATTTGTAAAATACCGTGCACGAACACGGTGCTATTATAATTACTGTTTTATGAAAAAAATAACTCTAGGAATCTTCTTTCTTATTTTCTCCTCAATTTCTTTTGGACAAAATGGATGGACGGTATTGTCAAAAGGAAATACCCTAAAAAATTGGAAACAAAAAGGAGGAGCTGCAGAATATTCTATTGATAAAGGAATTATTACTGGTGTAACAAAAAAAGATAATCCTAACAGCTTTTTGTGTACGACAGAACAGTATACTGACTTTATTTTAGAATACGAAATTTTTGTTGACCCTGCTATTAATACTGGAGTACAGATAAGGAGTAATGCAAAAACAGTTAATAACAAAGAAAGGGTTTATGGATATCAAGTTGAAGTAGATCCTTCAGATAGAGCTTTTAGTGGAGGGATCTATGATGAGTCCAGAAGGGGTTGGATATATCCACTTTCACTAAACACAAAAGGAAGAAGTGCATTTAAGAACGGAGTTTGGAATGCATTCAGGGTACAAGCTATAGGGAATTCAATAACTACCTGGATCAATGGTGTGCAATGTGCAAATCTGGTTGATGATATGACAGCCAAAGGATTTATTGCTTTGCAAGTACATAGTATTCCTCCAGAATTGGATGGAAGGCTTATAAAATGGAGGAACATTAAAATAAAAACAACTAATCTGAAAAATGAACTTTGGCCTACTGATCCTGAAGTGGAAGAGCAAAGCTATTTGGTGAATCAACTCACATCATTAGAAAAGCGACAAGGTTGGAGATTGCTTTGGGATGGACATACAAACAATGGTTGGCGAGGAGCTAAACTAGATAAATTTCCAGAAAAAGGCTGGGAGATTAAAGAAGGAGTGCTTACGGTTTTGGCTACAGATGGAGGTGAGTCTACAGGTCCTGGAGATATCATCACCACAAAAAAGTATAGTGAATTTGATTTGGAGTTGGAATTCAAAATTACCAAAGGTGCTAATAGCGGGATCAAATATTTTGTAGATCCAACACTTAATAAAGGAGCAGGATCTGCAATAGGATGTGAATTTCAGATTTTGGATGATCATCATCATCCAGATGCAAAAAAAGGGGTCAAAGGTAAACGTACAATAGGTTCTTTATATGATCTGATCACTGCTAAAAATCTTAGTATTCCTGGAAGAGGAAAACAGTTTAAAGGTATAGGAAAATGGAACAAAGCGAGAATTATTGTTAAAGGTGGAAAAGTTGAACATTGGCTCAATAATGAAAAGGTTGTAGAATATGATCGGTTTTCTCAAATGTTTAAGGCTTTAGTTGCATATAGTAAGTATCAAAAATGGTCAAACTTTGGACAGTGGCCAGAAGGATATATTCTGCTTCAGGATCATGGAAATACTGTTCATTACCGAAGCATAAAAATTAGAGAATTCTAATACTAAAATAGGACTATCTGATAATATGTTTTTTTCGATTTATTAGAAGTGAATTTAACACATGAATAATTAAAAATGATCTTAAAATATAGATTTTAAATTCTATTGAGTCATATTAAATATTTGTTATTACAATTAATAAATTGAAAATAAACCACTTAACTGAAGAATGTTTTGTGTAAAGAAACCAATAGGCATTTAATGAGAAAAAGATGAAAAAGTATAATAACAAGAAAGATATAAACCAAGATTCTAGAAGGTCCTTCATCAAAAAAGCAACTATAGGAACTGCTGGCATTGCGCTTTTTAGTGCAAAAAGCTATGCCAATATTATCGGATCTAATGATAGGTTGAATGTTGGTGCTATAGGTTTTAATGGACAAGGAGCTGGTTTGATACGTTCGTATGATCATATTAAAAATGCTATGGTCACTCATATATGTGACGTAGATAGTCGTGTACTTGACAAAATGAAGACAGAACTAACTGGTAAGGGTAAAAAGCCAAAGGCATATGTTGATTTTAGAGAAATGTTGGAAGCTAAAAATCTAGATGCAGTGGTGATAGCTACACCAGACCATATGCATGCACCTATTGGTATTATGGCTGCGGCAGCCGGTAAGCATGTGTATGTGGAAAAGCCTTGTAGTCACAATCCTTATGAAGGAGAATTGTTTGTACAAGCTGCTGAAAAATATAAGGTAAAAGTCCAGATGGGGAACCAACAACGTTCTTTTGACCTTAGTATTCAAGCTATAAAAGATATTAAAAACGGACTCATCGGAACGCCATATATGGCGAAAGCATGGTATTCTAATACTAGAGGATCTATAGGAAAAGGAACAAAGCCTGCAGAAGTGCCATCATGGCTCAATTGGGATTTGTACCAGGGATGTGCCCAGCGAGATGAATTCAGAAGTAATTTGGTACATTACAACTGGCATTGGTTTCAGAATTATGGTACAGGAGAGATTAATAATAATGGTGCACACGAAATAGATATTTGTCGTTGGGCTTTGGGAGTAGACTTTCCGGTCAAAGTTACTTCTTCTGGAGGGCGATTACATTTTAATGATGATTGGGAGTTTTATGATACTCAGATTGCAAGTTATGAATTTGAAGAAAATAAAATGATCTCTTGGGAAGGTAGAAGTTGTAACGGGCTCACCCACTATAATCGTGGTAGAGGAGCTACAATCCATGGTACTGAAGGTACGATTTTACTAGATCGTGCCTCATATATACATTATGATCTTAAAGGTAAAGTAGTTAAAGAAATGAAAAAGGGAGAGGCTGCTAGAACCAATGTATTAGTGGGGAATAATGATAAGCAAGGAAGTCCTCATATGGCAAACTTTGTAGATGCGATAAGAGGTGAAAAAACATTGAACTCTCCAATTTCTGAAGGGCATAAAAGCGTATTGCTGTGTCATTTAGGGAATATTGCGCAAGCTACTGGTGATACGTTAAAGATTAATCCTAAAAATGGACATATCTTGGATAATGATAAGGCCAATAGATTCTGGAAACGAGCGTATGAAAAAGGCTGGGAACCCAAAATCTAAATACCCAATCTTAATATTAATTCAAATGAAACGAAGAGATTTTATAATCAAAGGAGGACTTGCTACTACTGCAACAATTGCTGGGACTTCAATATTGAGTTCAATGAATAATAACATTGAAAGTGATACAGTGAATATTGGGGTTATTGGTACAGGTTCTAGAGGAAATGGACTTATTTCTATCATTAATAAAATTGACGGACTTCGTGTTGCTGCTTGTTGTGATGTCATACCATTTCGTCTAAAACAAGGAATAAAAAGAGTTGGTTCTAAATCAAAAGCATATAGTGATTACAGAAAACTCTTAGATAATAAAGACATAGATGCGGTGTTAATTTCGTCAACCTTTAACACACACTCGCAAATCGCAATTGATGCCTTGGATGCCAGAAAACATGTATACTGTGAAAAAACAATGGGCAAAGGCATTGAAGGCATAAAGATTATGCGCGAAAAAGTCGAAATGTCAAGCAAGATATTCCAAACAGGTCACCAATATCATAGTTCCAAATTATATATGCATGTAGTTGAGCTAATTAAATCTGGAAAAATAGGGCAAGTGTTATCTTTTGAATGCCAATGGAACAGACAAGGAGATTGGAGAAGAAAAGTACCAGATCCAAAGTTGGAAAGAGCGATTAATTGGCGGATGTATAGAGAATACTCCGGAGGGTTGGTAGCCGAATTATGCTCACATCAAATCGATTTTGTGAACTGGGTATTAGGAAGTACCCCCAAAAAGGTAATGGGTGTAGGAGGAATTGATTATTGGAAGGATGGAAGAGAAACCTATGACAATATTCATTTGATATATGATTATGACAATGGAGTTCGAGCAAAATTTACTTGTCTTACAGCAAATGCAAAGGACGATTATCAAATTAGAGTAATGGGAAGTAAAGGAACAATTATACTGGGTTATGCCAAAGCCTGGTTTTATCCAGAAGGGGAATATACCAAAAAAACGATGGGAGATGTAGACGGCGTCTCAGGAGCAACAGCAACTTGGGAAAAAACGAAAGGATATCCCATAAAAGTTGAACATGCTGATCCAAGTGCTCAGGCATTGATAGATTTTAAGGATTATGTTATTAATAATACTACTCCAATTTCTAATGTAAAAACCGGCTCTCATGCAGCTTTTGCTGTTCAAATGGGGCTGGATGCCATGTATAATGGCACTATTGAGTACTGGAAAGAAGACTATAATTAATTAAAACTCTGTTTTGAAAAGTCTAAATGACGCATTAAAATAGTAAGTTGAACTAATCTCGCTTTTTAAGGAGATCTCAGGTCTAATAGCTCGAAGCTTGCTCCGAGATATTTTACTAAAAAAGAAGTATATGAATCAGAATTTTTTTGATGTATCCGATAAAGTTATTGTCATTACAGGAGGAGCTGGTGTTCTAGGTGGGAGTATGGCAAGGTATTTATTGGTACAAGGAGCAAGAATTGTTATTATAAGCAGAAGCCCTGATAGCGTGAATGCTAAGGTGAACGAATTACGTTTAATTAGCGATGAAGTTTTAGGCTATACCTGTGACGTTTTAGATAAAGACGCTTTAGAAGAAGTAAAAGAAAATATACTATCACATTGGGGAAGAATTGATGTATTAATCAATGCTGCTGGAGGAAATATGCCAGGAGCTACAATTCCTCCTGAAAATACTTTTTTTGATCTTAAAATAGAAGATTTCAGAAAAGTTGCTCAATTAAATTTAGAAGGGACAGTAGTACCAAGTATGATTTTTGGAGATGCGATTGTGAAGCAAAAAAAAGGATCGATTATTAACATCTCATCTATGGCTGCTTATCAGGCAATTACACGTGTTGTGGGCTATGGAGCTTCTAAGGCAGCTATTGATAATTTTACAAAATGGTTAGCTACAGAATTTGCGTTAAAATTCGGAGACCAAATTCGTGTAAATGCTGTGGCTCCGGGTTTTTTTATTGGTAAACAGAATATAAAATTGTTAACTAATGACGACGGAAGTTATACAGAAAGAGCAAAAACAATTATAGCGAATACACCAATGAAGCGTTTTGGTGAAGCCGAAGAACTACATGGTACTGTTCAATGGTTGATTAGTGACGCTTCGAGTTTTGTGACAGGAATTGTAGTTCCGGTTGATGGTGGATTTAGTGCTTTTAGTGGAGTTTAGAAAACATAGAAATAATACAAGTGATCCGAAAATGATATATCATCGTCAATATAAAATGCTTAATACATAAAAAATAGTGAAAGAAACATTCAGATGGTTTGGAAAGAACGACCCTGTTCAATTATCACATATAAGGCAGACAGGAGCGACAGGCGTTGTAACTGCTTTACACCATATTCCTAATGGAGAGGTATGGCATCTCAGCGAAATTAAAAAAGTAAAAGATCAGATTAATGCTGCTGGAATGGATTGGGCTTTTATAGAAAGTATTCCTGTACATGAACATATAAAACTAAGAACAGGTGATTATTTAAAACGCATAGCGCATTATAAACAAAGTTTAAAAAATATAGCTCAATGTGGTATACATCATGTATGCTATAATTTTATGCCCGTTTTAGATTGGACCAGAACACATCTTCATTGGAAACTCAAAAATGATAGTACGGCGCTACGTTTTGATAAGATTGATATGGCAATTTTTGAATGTTTTCTTATGAAACGGAATAATGCCGAAAATGACTACACAGAATATATTTTAGAAAAAGCAAAAATTCGTCATTCTAAAATGACCTCTAGCGAAGTTAAACAATTACAAGATTCTATTTTAAAAGGACTTCCTGGTACAGTAGATGATTTATCTATGGATGTCTTTAAAGAAATGATCGCACAATATGACGGAATAACACATCAGGATTTAAAATCTAATTTATCATATTTTCTTAACGAAATCATTCCTGTAGCAGAAGAAAATAATATTAAAATGGCGATTCACCCAGATGATCCTCCGATGGATATTATAGGATTACCCAGAATTGTAAAGTCTGAAAAAGATCTTGATGATTTACTACAGTACGTAGATAGTCCTTCTAATGGGATAACTTTTTGTACAGGTTCGTTAGGTGCTAGCGCGGATAATAATCTTCCTGAAATGATCAAAAAATATAGAGAACGAATTCACTTTTTACATTTGCGAAATGTAAAACGAGAAGCAGATGGTAGTTTTTATGAAGATAATCATCTGGAAGGATCGTCTGATATGTACGAAATTGTAAAAGCTATTATACAAATAGAAGAAGAACTCGGGATAGAATTACCGATGCGTCCTGATCATGGGCATCAGATGTTATATGATCTACAGGCTGAAAATACATATTCTGGATATACTGCTATTGGTAGATTAAAGGGGTTAGCAGAAATAAGAGGGTTAGCATTAGGAATTAAAAGAAACTTGATGATATGATTCAAATAAAACAGGATACACCATTTATTACGGATAATTTTTTGTTACAGAATAAAGTAGCAATAGAACTATATCATAATTATGCCTCAGACATGCCGATTATTGATTATCATAATCATCTTTCTGCAAAAAAAATAGCTGAAAAAGACGGTTTCTCTGATATAACTGAAGCTTGGCTAAAAGAAGATCACTATAAGTGGCGAGCAATGCGCGCTAATGGTATAGATGAATACTTTATTACTGGAGATGCTACTGGGATCGAAAAATTCAGGAAATGGTCAGAAACAGTGCCGTATACAATTAGGAATCCCTTGTTTCACTGGACACATTTAGAGCTTAAACATTATTTTGATATAGATGAAATATTACAACCAACTACCAGTGATTCTATTTATAAAGCTACTTCAGAGATTTTACAAAAAACAACAGCAGAACAATTGTTACATTCGATAAAGGTAGAAGTTGTATGTACGACAGATGATCCCAAAGACGATTTGAGATGGCATAAAAAGATAGCTAAAGATTCCTTAGCAATCAAAGTGTTACCTACGTTCAGATCAGATCAGGTGATGGCTATAGATAGTAATAGTTTTCTTGAATATTTGCAGGAATTAGGAAATGTAGAAGGAATCGAAATTGAGAGTCTACAAGATCTTTTAATAGTATTAGAGCAAAGGATTGATTGTTTTCATGAAGTAGGGTGTCGTTTATCAGATTATGGGTTATCGGGGCCGTTTTTATTTTCTGATTTTACGGATAAAGAAGTAGACTTGATTATAAAAAAGAAAATACATGGTAAAGAATTGAAAGCAGAAGATATCCGTAAATACCGATCTTGTATAGTATATAATCTGGCAAAAATGTATCAGAAAAAGAATTGGGTACAACAATATCACCTAGGAGCAATACGAAATAATAATTCCAGATTAGAAAAGAAATATGGAGCAGATGCTGGATGCGACTCTATAGGAGATTATCAATTTGCTGATGATATTTCAGGCTTCCTAAACCAATTGGATGAAGAAGAAAAACTAACCAAGACGATAATGTATAATCTTAATCCTTCTTATAATGAGATGTTTGCAACAATGACTGGTAATTTTAATACAGGAGAGATGCCAGGAAAAATGCAATGGGGAGCTGCCTGGTGGTTTTTAGATCAAAAAGATGGTATGGAAAAACAGCTCAATGTATTGTCTAATATGGGATTGCTAAGCCGTTTTATAGGAATGTTAACTGATAGTCGAAGCTTTTTGTCTTTTCCTAGGCATGATTATTTCAGAAGAATTCTGTGTAATATGATAGGTAAAGATGTAGAAAATGGAGAATTACCGCTAGACATACCTTTTTTAGGAAAAATCATTAAGGATATATGTTATTATAATGCTGTCAATTATTTTCAGTTTGATAAAAATAAAATATAGCAGATGAATATGTATCAGTATATAAGAATAGTTGTGTTGTTTTTGGTATGTATTTCTTGTACAGATCATAAAAAAGGAGGAGTACTTACGCTAGCACATGGATTACCAGTATCACATCCAGTACATAAAGGGATTGTAGCATTTAAAAAAACATTAGAAGAGAAATCTGGAGGAACTTTAAAGGTTGATATATATCCCGACGGCCAGTTAGGCTCAGAGCGAGAAGTTCTGGAATTACTTCAGATTGGAAGCATTGCGATGACTAAAGTAAGCACCGCTACGATGTCTAATTTTGTTCCGGAATATAAAGTTTTAGGGATTCCCTATCTATTTAGAGATAAAGAACATTTTTTTAAAGCATTAGAAGGCGATATCGGTAAGGAGTTATTAGAAGAAGGTACTGGATATTGGTTAAAAGGTCTTTGTTTTTATGATGCAGGGAGTCGTAGTTTTTATACCAAAGAAAAACAAATCCAAACGCCAGAAGATCTTAATTCCATGAAAATAAGAGTGATGAATGATCCTGTGGCAGTAAAAATGGTAAATGCATTGGGGGGATCTCCAACTCCCATGTCTTTTGGAGAACTCTATACGGCACTGCAACAAGGAGTGGTGGATGGAGCAGAGAATAATGCACCTTCTTTTGTAACATCCAGACATTTTGAAATATGCAAATATTATACATTGGATTCGCATACGTATGTGCCAGATTTATTATTGATTAGTACCAAATTTTTAAATCGTCTGACCAAAGAAGAAAAAAAGTGGATAGAAGAATCAGCCGTGATTTCTGCTCAATTACAAAAAGAATATTGGGAAGAATCAGTGAAAGAAAGTTATGATATCTTGAAAAAAGCAGGGGTTGAGATATTTATACCCGATAAAGAGCTTTTTTCTGAAAAATCAAAGTCTGTAATTTCATCTTTTAAAGAACCTAATGAAATAGCATTGATTCAAAGAATATTAGAAATAGAGTAATTAAAGATAATGAGTAGATGATGGAATTAGTATTTAAAAAAATAACCAAAACTTTAGAATATGTATTGGTCGTAATTTTTGTGTTGTTGGTAATTGATGTTTTGTGGCAGGTTTTCACCAGATATTTCATAGGTAAATCAAGTTCGTTTACAGAAGAGATTTCTCGGTATCTATTAATATGGTTAGCTACACTTGGAACTGCATATTCTAGAAGTTACAAAGGACAAATGGCAATAGATTTTATATTCCAGAAATTTTCAACACATAAACAATGGGTTGTTAATTTTATAATAGAGGGGAGCATCATATTATTTGCTTTTTTTGTGATGATTGTGGGAGGAATAAATCTGATGTTTATTACACTTAAATTAGGGCAGTATTCTCCAAGTTTACACCTACCTATGGGAGCCGTATATAGTGTTGTACCTATTAGCGGAGTATTGATCCTATTTTTTAGTATTTATCATATTAGAAATTATATATCTGATAGAAGTAAATTTTTATCAAATAATAACGAAACAGCTTTGAAATAAACAAGAAAATGGAGTTTTTTGGAATCATATTTTTATTTGTAGTTCTGTTTATACTTTTATTATTAAAAGTACCCGTTGCTTATAGTGTAGGGATTGCGACAGTATTAACGTTACTATTTTATCTACCAGCATTACCAGCATTGACGACTGTAATGCAGCAAATGACTACTGGTATCGATAGTTTTGCACTATTGGCTATTCCTTTTTTTATTCTGGCAGGCGATATCATGAATCGAGGTGGAATTGCTAATAGACTGATTAACTTTTCTAAATCACTTGTCGGTAGTTTTCCGGGAGGGTTATTATATGTAAATGTAGTATCTGCGATGTTTTTTGGGGCAGTATCTGGTTCTGCAGCTGCTTCAGCCTCAGCTATAGGAGGGATTTTGTCAAAACGTATGGAGGAAGAAAATTACCCTAAACCCTTTAGTGCAGCACTAAATATAACTTCTTCTACCGTGGGTTTAATTATTCCACCAAGCAATGTATTGATTGTTTTTGCATTAGCTAGTGGGGGAGCTGCTTCTGTAGAAGCATTGTTTCTTGCAGGATATATACCAGGGTTATTAGTTGGGTTAGGGTTTATTGTATTAGGAGGCTATGTTGCTGTTCGAAAAAAGTTTCCTAAAGAAAAACGAGTAAGTTTTCGTCAGTTATGGTATGATTTTTCAAGAGCATTCTTAAGTATATTGATGATCATAGTGGTTGTAGGAGGTGTTGTTTTTGGGGTGTTTACTGCTACAGAAGGAGCTGTAGTAGCAGTACTGTACGCATTATTACTAAGTTTTTATTATAAGGAGATAAAAATAAAGGATTTAAAAAATATTTTTCTGACTAGTATAAGAACGGTTGCAATTGTCATGTTTTTGATTTGTACTTCTATGGCATTATCCTGGTTATTTGCTTATAATAATATACCACAATTAGTTTCAGAAATAATGTTGAGTAATTTTGATAATCCTATACTGTTATTATTAGCTATTAATCTTACATTATTAGTAGTAGGAACTTTTATGGATATGACACCTGCTGTATTGATTTTTACTCCCATATTTTTACCTATAGTAATAGATATAGGGATTCATCCAGTGCACTTCGGGATTATTATGGTGCTTAATTTATGTATAGGACTTTGTACGCCACCAGTGGGAACATTATTGTTTGTTGGTAGTGGTGTGTCTGGTATTGAGGTGAGTAAGATTATTAGACCATTAGTGCCATTTTTGATCACTATGGTTATTATTCTAATGATTATTACCTACATTCCTCAGATTACAATGTTTTTACCTAGGCTTTTTGGAGTGGAATAATATTGGTTTTTTGTATTAAAAATCACTTAAATGATACTGTGATAAAAAATAAAATATAGCTATATTTTTTAATCCTTCAGGATACTTCTAGAAATAACAATTTTTTGGATCTCACTAGTGCCTTCGTATATCTGAGTGATTTTTGCATCACGCATTAAGCGTTCTACGTGGTATTCTTTTACAAAACCATTACCTCCATGTATCTGTACTGCTTCTACAGAAACATCCATTGCAGCTTGGGAAGCGGCAAGTTTTGCCATAGCACCAGATAAGTCATAGTTTTCGTGATTATCCTTATCCATAGCGGCTTTATACACTAACATTCTTGCAGATTCAATCTGTACGTGCATATCTGCAAGTTTAAAAGCAATTGCTTGATGGTTCATAATCTCTGTGCCAAAAGCTTTTCTGACTTTAGCATATTCTTTTGCCAGTTCATATGCGCCCTGAGCGATACCTAAAGCCTGTGCGGCAATACCAATACGACCCCCAGCTAATGTTTTCATCGCAAATTTAAACCCAAACCCATCTTCGCCAATTCGATTTTCTTTAGGTACTTTTACATCATTAAAAATAAGAGAGTGTGTGTCACTACCTCGTATTCCTAATTTATCTTCTTTGGGACCAATCTCAAAACCTTCCCATCCTTTTTCTATAATAAAAGCATTAATTCCTTTGTGCTTTTTTTCTTTATCTGTTTGCGCAATAACTAGGTAGTAATCAGAAGAGCTTCCATTAGTAATCCAGTTTTTTGTGCCATTGAGGATATAATGATCACCTTTGTCGATTGCCGTAGTTCTTTGCGAAGTAGCATCACTACCAGCTTCGGGTTCTGATAAGCAAAATGCACCAATTGATGCCCCCGTAGTTAATTTAGTAAGATATTTTTTCTTCTGTTCTGGACTGCCAAAAGTATCCAGCCCCCAACATACTAATGAATTATTTACAGATACAATCACAGAACAAGAAGCATCTATTTTGGATAATTCTTCCATAACTAATACATAGGATAATGTGTCCATACCGCCACCACCATATTCTGGAGAAGCCATCATCCCCAAAAATCCGAGTTCCCCCATTTTTTTGACCTGTTCGGCAGGAAATTCTTGCTTATTATCTCTTTCGATGACTCCAGGTAACAATTCAGCTTTGGCAAAATCACGAGCAGCATCACGTATCATTAATTGTTCTTCAGATAGTTTAAAATCCATATATACTTCTCTATTTACTGTGCGTGCATAACACGCAAATTATATGTTTTTATGAAAATAATTCGAGATAACCTCGATATTTTTATTGATTACACAAATATAGGCTATAATATGATAGTTTTGATGTTTTTTTTATTTTTTGATATTTTCTTAAAATCAAATAAAATTTCGGGTATTTACTACAGATTTAAGAGTAAATTTATAAGAATGGTTAGAAATTGATAAAAGAATTAATTTTAGAATTATTATTATTTAATTTCAGCTTTTGCCCTATTTAGTTTTTTATATTTGTGAAGTCACTTACTGAGTGTCATTTTCAATTTATTAAAAATCGTTTTATGAGACAGCACTAACTCCGTTTAGGAGTACTATTTTAATTAGAATTTAGAATAAAAATATTTTTTGTAGTTAAGTGTATTTATATAAATTGAAGCATAAAGAATGAAAGAATTATTAAATAAATATGAAAATAAAGCGCCTGAAATAGTTTTTAACTGGAAAGATTCTGAAACCGAAGCAGAAGGGTGGACAGTAATCAATTCGTTAAGAGGAGGCGCAGCCGGAGGCGGTACTAGAATGCGATTGGGATTAGATATGAATGAAGTTCTTTCGTTAGCAAAAACCATGGAAGTTAAGTTTACGGTTTCTGGACCTAATATTGGAGGAGCAAAGTCAGGAATTAATTTTGATCCTAATGATCCTAGAAAAAAAGGAGTTTTACAACGGTGGTATAAAGCAGTTTCGCCATTACTTAAAAGTTATTATGGTACAGGAGGAGATTTAAATGTCGATGAGATTCATGAAGTAATTCCAATTACAGAAAACTGTGGAGTCTGGCATCCACAAGAAGGAGTTTTTAATGGACATTTTCAACCAACTGAGGCAGATAAAATAAACAGGATAGGACAATTACGTCAAGGAGTGATAAAAGTATTAGAAAATACCACATTTTCTCCTGATGTGTCTAGAAAGTATACTGTAGCAGATATGATTACAGGCTATGGTGTTGCTGAGACAGTACGACATTATTATGATATCTATGGCGGTAGTGTGAGAGGTAAAAAAGCTGTTGTACAAGGTTTTGGAAATGTCGGTTCAGCTGCAGCTTACTATCTCTCAGAAATGGGAGCTATGGTTGTAGGTATTATAGACCATGCAGGAGGATTGATAAATGAAGATGGTTTTTCTTTTGAAGAAATTAAACAATTGTATCTCAATAAGAAAGGAAATAAGCTATATGATGAAACGCTGATTCCTTTTGAAGAATTGAATGAAAAAATATGGTCTCTACAAACAGAAATATTTACGCCTTGTGCGGCATCCAGATTGATTACAAAAGATCAAATAACACAAATGATGAACTCTGGATTAGAAGTTATTTCTTGCGGAGCCAATGTTCCTTTTGCGGATAAAGAAATTTTTTTCGGATCGATTATGGAGTATACTGATGAGCAGATAAGTCTTATACCAGATTTTATTTCTAATTGTGGGATGGCCAGAGTATTTGCTTATTTTATGGAGAGAAGAGTTTTAATGACTGACGAAGCGATTTTTAGAGACACTTCAGAAACCATTAAAAAAGCAATACAAAGAATTTTTGATAAGAATAACTCAAAAACAAATATAAGTAGAACCGCGTTTGAGATAGCATTCAAACAGTTGGTATAATTTTACACAAATAATAAAGTATACTATGTTAAAATATTTTCTAGGCAATAGTCCTAAATGGTTTAAAATGATTATGATAGGATTTCTCATTTTTAATGTGTTTTCTTATTTTGTATTAGGCCCAACAATTACAGCTTGGATATTTATTGGAGAGTTTATTTTTACACTAGCCATGGCTCTAAAATGCTATCCACTGCAATCGGGAGGGTTATTAGCTATAGAAATTTTGGCATTGAGTCTAACCACGCCCAAAAATGCGTATCACGAGATAGATCAAAATCTTGAGGTAGTATTGCTTTTAGTATTTATGGTTGCGGGGATTTATTTTATGAAACCCTTACTGATGTATATTTTTAGTAAAGTATTTACTAAGATCAAATCAAAGATGGTGTTATCTGTGTTGTTTGTTTTTCTTGCTGCAGTATTATCTGCTTTTTTAGATGCGTTGACAGTAACAGCAGTTTTGATAAGTGTTGCAGTAGGATTTTATGGGGTATATCATAAAATTCATTCTATGCCAGCTTCTGATTTTGATCAAGATGGAACATTGGATAGAACTGAGCTAAGTGGAGATACATTAGAGCAATTTAGAAGTTTCTTAAGAAGTTTAGTAATGCATGGCGTTGTAGGAACAGCTCTGGGAGGGGTTTGTACTTTGGTAGGAGAACCTCAAAACTTATTGATTGGGGAACGAATGGGATGGGATTTTATAGAATTTTTTTTACAGATGGCACCAATATCAATACCTGTTTTAGTAGCAGGAATTATAACAACAGTAGTTTTAGAGCTTACAGGTTCCTTTGGTTTTGGAGCAAAATTGCCAGAAGTAGCAAGAAGAATAATAGAAAATTATACAGATCAAGAAGATGCTAACCGATCTGATAAATCTAAATATGGGTTAATCATCCAGGGAGTCTCTGCAATTTTATTGATTGCAGGACTAGCATTACACATAGCACCTGTTGGACTTATAGGCTTGGCACTGATTATCGTACAAACAGCTTTTATGGGAATAACCGAAGAACATCAATTAGGAAAAGCCTTTGAAGAGGCATTGCCATTTACGGCATTATTAGTCGTTTTTTTTGTAATAGTTGCTATGATTCATGATCAACATCTTTTTTCTCCTATAATAGAATGGGCGTTATCTCTAGATCCTTCAAAACAACCTTCAATGTTTTATGTAGCTAATGGAGTTTTGTCTATGATTAGTGATAATGTATTTGTAGCTACCGTATATATAGGAGAAGTAAAACAAGCTTTTGATAATGGTGTAATATCCAGAGAGCAGTTTGAAAAATTAGCCATAGCTATAAATACTGGAACCAATTTACCAAGTGTTGCAACACCTAACGGTCAAGCGGCGTTCTTATTTTTGTTGACATCTTCATTAGCTCCGTTAATCGGATTGTCTTATGGTAAAATGGTAAAAATGGCATTACCATATACAATTGTTCTAGGAGGAGTAGGACTGTTAGGAATAATTTATATATTGTAATCAGACAAGAAAGAGATATACTTAACCTATATAAATTACGTTTATACTAATACTAAATAAAGAAAAAGTACATGACTTACTTATTTATGCTTGCCGCAATTGCACAAGAAACCAAAGATATAGATCCAGAAGCAGAAGAAAAAACACTATCTATTATAGATCTACTCCTTAGTGGGGGAACAGGAGGTGTTGTCATTATTGGAATACTTTTCGTGTTATTATTTGTTGCAGTTTATATTTATTTTGAAAGACTTTTTGCTATAAAAGCTGCTTCAAAATATGATGAAAGTTTTATGCATCAGATTAAAGATAATGTAGCGAGTGGTAAAATTGAAGCAGCAAAAATATTATGCGCGCAAACTAATAACCCAGTATCTAGACTTACAGAAAAAGGAATTTCGAGAATAGGAAATCCTTTAGAGGATATAAATACTGCGATAGAAAATGCAGGCAAGTTAGAGGTATACAAATTAGAAAAAAATGTAAGCATACTAGCTACAGTAGCAGGTGCTGCACCAATGATAGGTTTTTTAGGAACCGTAATAGGAATGATTTTAGCATTCCATAACCTAGCATCGAGTTCTGGAAGTGCAGATATGGGATCGCTAGCAGAAGGGATCTATACAGCTATGACAACAACTGTAGCTGGATTAGTAGTAGGTATTGTAGCATATATAGGTTATAACCATCTGGTAGTTCGTACTGATAAAGTAGTACATCAAATGGAGGCTACTGCAGTGGATTTTCTTGATTTATTAAACGAACCTGCTTAGTATGAATTTAAGAGGAAGAAATAAAGTAAGCCCAGAATTTAGCATGTCTTCTATGACAGATATAGTATTTTTACTATTAGTTTTTTTCTTATTAACGTCTCCGACAATAACACCTGAAGCGTTAGATTTAGTATTACCAAAAGCAAAGGGTAAAAGTTCTAACGTACAGAATATTTCAGTGAGTATAACCAATAAGCTACAATATTATGTTGATCAAGAACGAGTGAGTCAAAGTAGATTAGAAGGTATTTTGAGATCACGTTTGAGTGGGGAAAAGGAGCCTACCATAATCCTTAGAGCAGAAGAAGGCGTACCCATAGAAAAAGCAGTGAGTGTTATGGATATAGCAAATAGAAATAAATTTAAGGTAATTCTAGCAGTAAAACCAGAATAATAAATGCTTAAATTAGATACAAAACATAAAAAAAAATCATTTATCATTACAACTATTCTTCATGTACTGATTCTTTTTTTATTATTTTACCTTGGCTTAAGCTACTTAGATCCTGAACCAGAAAGTGGTATCGCAGTAAATTTTGGAACTACTGTTACTGGATCTGGAGAGGTGCAACCCACAGAAGCTATTCAGTCTTCTCCTAAACAAACAACTCCCGAAACAGAACTGGTAGAACCTGAACCAACCCCAGAAACTCCAGAAATTACAGAAGAAGTAATTACACAAGAAATAGAAGATGCTCCAGTAATAGAAGAAAAACCTAAGAAAGAACCTAAAAAAAAGGTTGAAAAACCAAAGAAAAAACCTAAAGATAAACCCGAACAAAAAAAAGAGGTTAAAAAGCCTATAGAGAAACCTGTAGAAAAAGTAGAAAAAAAGAAGCCAGATCCTAAACCAGATAAATCTACACTAGATATATTAGATAGTTTCTCTAATGGACCTAAGAGTGATGGTAAAGCTACAGGTGGAGAAGGTAATGATAGTACACCTGGTGATAAAGGAGATCCTAATGGAAACCCTTATGCGAATAGTTATTATGGGCAACCTGGTAAAGGCGGATTAGGTAATGGAGTAGGGTATGGTCTTAATGGGAGAGGAAGAGCAACTGGATCATCTGTAAAACAAAAATGTAATGAGGCAGGGCGTGTAGTTGTTAAGATTGTTGTAAATAGAGAAGGTAGAGTAATTCAGGCAACACCGGGAGTAAAAGGCACTACTAATAGTGCTTCTTGTCTATTAGAACCTGCAAAAAAGACGGCAATGACATTTAAATGGAAACCAGATCCTAAAGCTCCTGCTAAGCAAATAGGGTTTATAGAAATCACATTTAGTCTGGGAGAGTGATTCCTTTTTATTTTAAAATAGAGAAATACAATTTACTCTGGTTACCCATATACATTAATATATAAAACTTTGTTTCCTTTTTGGGATTACATTATAAAATCAAAATGGGTAAGATGAACTACGGAGACACTCTCGATTGGATGTTTGCTCAGTTGCCTATGTATCAACAAAAAGGAGCAAGTGCCTATAAAATAGACTTAAGCAATACACTCTTATTAGTTTCTAATTTGGGAAATCCTGAGAAAAAATTTAAGAGCATCCACGTTGCAGGAACTAATGGAAAAGGATCTACAAGTCATATGTTGGCTTCAATTCTTCAAGAAGCAGGATATAAAGTAGGGCTATATACCTCACCACATCTTAAAGATTTTAGGGAGCGTATCCGAATTAATGGAAAAAAAATAAGTGAACAATATGTTATTGACTTTATAAACGATCATAAAGCATTTTTCGAATATAATCAACTTTCTTTTTTTGAAATGACTGTTGGCTTAGCATTTCAATTTTTTGCTGACTCACAAGTAGATATTGCTGTTGTTGAAGTAGGTTTAGGTGGGCGGTTAGACTCTACTAATATAGTTATCCCAGAGGTTTCTGTAATTACTAATATAGGAATGGATCATACACAATTTCTTGGAGATACTATAGCTCAGATTGCTTCAGAAAAAGCAGGAATCATAAAGAAAAATGTTTCTGTAGTTGTAGGAAGAACAACTCCAGTAACTGAAACAATTTTCAGAAAAAGAGCATCACTACTTCAAAGTGATCTTTTTTTTGCAGAGGATTATAATGGAGAATTATTTGATACAGATTTACAAGGACATTATCAAGAAGAAAATAAAAAGACAGCTGTTCAAACTATTTCTGTATTACATCAACAAGGGTGGGATATCAAGCAAGAAGACATTAAAAGAGGTCTTAAAAATGTGGTTAAAAATACAGCGTTATTAGGGAGATGGCACGTGTTACAAGAATCCCCAAAGGTGATCTGCGATACTGCCCATAATGAAGATGGACTGGAGGCGGTTATGAAACAATTATTAGAGGAAAAATATGATAATCTTCATATTGTTATAGGAGTTGTTAAGGATAAAGACTTAGAAGAGATATTAGCTTTGTTTCCAATAGAAGCAACATATTATTTTGCAAAACCTAATATCTCAAGAGGATTATCAGAAAAAAAATTACAAAAAGAAGCAGCTCGATTTAGTTTGTTTGGAGGTCATTACAGCTCTGTAAAAAAAGCTTATAAAAAAGCTTTACATGGTGCTACACGTCAAGATGTAATCTATGTTGGAGGCAGCACATTTGTAGTGGCAGAAATAATTTAATTTTTCTTTTAAAAACTTTTGGTAGACTCTAAAACTGTCTTATATTTGCATCCGAAATCGCAAGGTAGCGGGCGCTTAGCTCAGTTGGTTCAGAGCACTTGGTTTACACCCAAGGGGTCGGGGGTTCGAATCCCTCAGCGCCCACTAAAAGGGAATCTTCATTCACCGAATGTTGATTCCCTTTTTTTATAGCTTCTAAACATTCAATTTACAAACAACTTTTGGTAATAATCCTGATCCATGATTCAAAATATTATAGCCAAGAAGTGAACTGGAGATTCCTATGAAATGAAATTGACCCGGGTATTCCTATTTAAATTGAGCACAGTAAAACAGTTCCCAAAAGCGTGTTTATATTGGGTGCGTATTTTTTTTCATCCCATAATGAGTGACGATGAAGTTGTAAGTGTTTGTAACGCTATAAAAGTCGTTGCTATGAAAGTACCTAGCTGGAAAAAAGAATACCGTTCTACACCTCATGGGTATATAATGAAAAACTCAGACAATGAAATAAGAATACCCATAGAGGAATGGTTTGTTTAGTAACGATGATAAAACACTTTTTATCTAATGAATTTCTCTAAGTTCTACCTCGGTAGTTCGTTAAGTTGTGTGGCTTGTACGTAATAAAAAAAGCTATAAGAAACACGTATGTATATATAAGTAAAATAAAACAATTATATTGTTTCTGTACTCAAGATTAGGTAATAAATGTTTATTGTGGTATCGCTTCGAGCAAGTACATCTTTCTTTGCTTTATAAGCAGACTTACCTTTGTTGCAAACAATTATTAGGTTTATGACAAACAAGGATACTGCATCTCAGATGCGTAAGTTGATAAAACAATTTGAGGCTTCAGGTCAGAGTCAAAAGGAATTTGCTTCGGATCACGGATTGAAAGAAGGTAAATTGTATTATTGGATTCGTAAATTATCAAAACCCCAGCA
>CANLRN010000076.1 GCA_947493495.1 uncultured Aquimarina sp. | reverse complement strand
ATAGTGGCACAGTTTGAACCGAAATCAATGGCACTATAACTCCGAAATCAGTGGCACAAATCGAACCGAATTAACCACGTAATCGATTGGTTAAAACAACAAGGAGGATTTGCTAATAATACCCTAAAAAATATTCCTGGTAGACAAGGATTAATAGATAGACAAGTATCATATAATAAAAAAAATAAATTTACTATTTCTGATATTAAACATATAGATTCGGAAAAGTATTTCTATCTCAAAACAATTATAAAAGACGATGTAGCTAAACTATATTATCGTCCTAGTTTAGATAATAAAGAACAACTAATATATGACCCTTCAATGTTTTCTTCAAAAGAAGAATATCAGATTAATTACATACAACCTGATTGGAAAGGGGAGAAGGTTGCAATAAGTTTGTCTAAAAAAGGAGAAGAAGCTTCAAAAATTATAGTGGTTGATGTCAACACTAAAGCAGTATTACCAGGTGTTATTAAAAATTGCACGCCAAGTATAGGGGGAATACAATGGTTATCTGATAATTCTGGATTTATTTATTTACATGTTCCGATTATTGATCCCACAAACAAAGATTATTGGATAAATACCAGTTCGGTATTGTATACTATTGGTAGCGATCCAGATCAGCTCAATTTTGTATTTTCTAAAGAATATAATGATGAACTGTCGTTAAATCGAGAAGACTTTCCATTAGTCTATAACTATGATACTACTGATGAATATGTTTTTGGGATAGCTGGTGGAGTTTCAACATTCTATGATCGATATTATAAAAAAGAAAAGGACTTATCTACTCGTTCCATTCCTTGGAAAACTTTATGTAAAAAAGAAGACAAGGTAAAAAGAGTAGCCTTAGATAAAGATGCGTTGATATTCTTATCTGGAAAGGATGCTTCTAACTTTAAAATATGTAAAACTTATATAACAGATCCTGATTTTGAAAACCCTACTGTTTTAGTACCAGAAAAAGAAGAAGAATTAATTACTGATTTTAAATTAACTAAAGAAGGAATATTTTTTATAACCATGAAAAATGGTATAGAAGCGAAAATGTATAGTTTTATTAATGGTGTTGAGAAACGTATTATTTTACCGAATCCGTCTGGAAGAATTCAAATGTCGTCACAAGGTTTAATGAATAGTATTTTGAGATTATCATTAAGTGGTTATTTATCTGCACCTATTGATTACCTCTATAACACCTCTGATGGTACTTTTGTTGAAGAGGGTTTAGTTCCAAAAATTGAGTATCTGGATTTCAAAGATTTTATCGTTGAACATAAAGAGATCCCATCTCATGACGGGACAATGGTTCCTGTTATTATTATTAGAAATCCGCTTAGTAAAAAAGATGGTAATAATCATACTTTATTTTATGGATATGGAGCGTATGGTGGAGCTCGTGGAGCAGGTTTTAATCCTAACTTTTTAACATGGGTAGCAGAAGGAGGAATCCTTGTCTTTGCTTATGTTCGAGGTGGAGGCCAAAAAGGGGAATCTTGGCACAAAGCAGGCTATAAAACCACGAAATCAAATACTTGGAAAGATATGATCGCTACCACAGAATATTTGATCAAAGAAGGATATACTTCTCTAGGGAAATCAGCATTATGGGGATCTAGTGCAGGAGGTATTCTAGCAGGTAGAGCGATGACAGAACGTCCAGATTTGTATAAGGCTGTAATTATGACTTCACCTTCTTTAAACATGATTCGAAGTGAAATTCAACCTAATGGTCAGAATAGTATCAAAGAATTTGGTACTGTAAAAATCAAAGAAGAATTTGAAGCCTTGCTGGAAATGAATTCCTATCATCATATAGAGAAAGGAATCAACTATCCTGGGACTTTGGTTACTGGAGGAATGAAAGATGGGCGAGTAGTGATTTGGGATCCTGCAAAGTTTGTAGCAAAATTACAGAAAGCAAATGCATCGAAAGCTCCTATTTTATTTAATGTAGATTTTGATGCTGGTCACGGGGGGAAGAATAATAGTCAGTTAAAAAGATATGAAATATATGCGAATGCATTTGCATTTGCATTTTGGCAAACAGGGCATCCAGACTATCAGCCTGAGAATTAATAATTCATTTCTTATTTAATTAATAAGACCTCTTCCCAAATAGTTTCATCTTTATCAAGATATGATAAGATGGCTAAGCCTACGCCAGGAGCACCATCTAATATATTGATTTCTCTTTGAGTAAAATCCGTATTTTCATTATTAGAAATCGTCATGTCTAAAGCTTCTTTTGCCCAGTAGGTCGTTGCATCTTGGAGTATATCATTGACAGTAACGTTGCTAATTAGATTGTATATATTCATAACTCCAAAAGATCCATGGCATAGCCCAATATCTCTTATTTTAGTTTCTTCGAGATTACGTCTTTTTGAGGTTTTTTCTAGTATGCGTATTGCCTCTTTAGATAGTTCTTCATTTTTTATAACTTCAGCTGCTCTCAGCAAAGAAACACCTATACCCAAATCTCCATAACACCAAGCCAACCTAGAATAATTAGCATTTGGTTGTTCGTTTATAATCCAATTAGGAAAGGATGCTGTTATACCTTCATCTTTAAACTTGCAACTTAGTAGATACTTACTAGCAGGTTCTAATACTCCTATTACTTTAGAAACAAATACCTTATGGAATGCTAATTTTGATAAAAAGAAGATAATGCTAGGAATTCCGTGGGCTAATCCTAGATTACAACCAATAGCAGTATAATCCCCAGACTTTATCTTTGATTCCCATTTGATAGTATCTCCTTCTTTTAAAGCAGTTGCAATAATAGCATCTATTAGTATAGCAAGATATTCAACATATATGTTGCTATCTGTATTCTGATATCTTTTTAGATAATACATTCCAATACCAATAGCCCCATGTAGAAAATCAAAATTATGATCGTCTATAAAACTTTTCATTTTCTCAAATAAATAAGTATCTACATCTTCGGTAATGATATCTTCTTCTAACTCAACAAACTGTTCTTGTTTTAATAATTCCAAAACCCAACAAGCTCCTGCAATACCGTCACAAAAGGTAGGAAAGGTATACCCATTTTCTATACGAGTAAAAGCTTCTGTAATGATTTCAGCACCTTTTTCGGTATGTCGTTTATCAGATTTATAATCCCCATAATAAAAGTGAAATAAGGCATTCCCAGCAATTCCTTCTAATGCCCCTATTTCAGTATTAGTATTTTGATCAGATAATAAAAACTCTGCTATTTCTTTCAATTTATTTTCTAGACGGTTTTTTAATTCATTATTCATTTTACGAATATAAAAGTTGCTCGATTTAAACCAATACAATTCCAATAGGAAAAATAGCTTTAATTTTCTAAACTAACTAAATATTTTATCTGCAGCCTGATCCAATACCTTATTTTCAAAATCAGCAAAGTATGCCTCTGATGTATAGTAATTAGTATGTCCTAGCATATCCCCCACTTGTGCTTTAGATATTCCTTTATGCAACCCAGCAGTGGCAAATGTATGTCTGGCAACATAAGTTGTTAATTTTGTTTCCAAATGTATCTTTTTTCTTATTGTTTCCAATCTTCTATTATGACTTCGTCTACAATTCTTATAAATCCTGTGAACATCTTCCTCAGATTCTGCTTTATACACCTTATCTACAATAGGAAAAACTAATTCATCTCCTGATTTATCACCCTATGTAATAATTAAAAATACCTTCAATATTTTTAGATATTAATATCTCAAATTCTTTAATATTACTTCCAATAGCAAAAAAATTGTTATGCTCATTGGAAGCTTTATTGTTGCAGGAATAGGTATTTTTTGAGCTTAAGGTAACGATATTGCTCGATGTATGTATTAGGACTTCGTCAAGAAAGCTTTCGAATGCAATAAACACTGAAGTTTTCTTAATTTTAGCGTAGCTACGGTTACATTAAAAAACATAATGAAACGGTAATGTTTGCAGCAGTTGAAAGATAGAATAGATTTCCTAATCCATTCCATCTAACTAAATTTTAATAAGCTGATTGTAAGGTTGTTTCACAATCTTCTTTTTCTTTTTTTCATTGCCAAAAAAAGAAACAAAAAAGTCTAGTCTTATGAAATTTTATCTAAAAATTTTATGCTCTCGCTAAATTAAATTAAAACAGTATCGAAAATTGTAAACCTAGCCTTTATCTAACCATACGGCTGCAAATAAGAGTAATACGATTTACGGATGAGAATTTCGTAAAAATAATGGCAAGGATTTTTCGCTAGATTGATGAATCAAATTAAAGAATAGCCATAGCTATTGTTTCATTTTATGAAGAAAATATAGTAGAAAAAGAATGTCATTAGATGCGAAATTTTTATTCGTAAATCGTATAACTACTACTCTTAAGAAATTTAATTTTTACGCTCCGTTTATACGATTTGTGATTAAAAAATTCGTATAAATTCATTGAATTATTTTTTCTTTATGCAAGGCAAAAAAATCAAGCATAGCTATAGCTACGGTTTATTTTTTAAACGAAGTAGAAAGGAAAAAGAAACAATGAATATGCGAAATTTTTAGTTATAAATCGTATTATTTCATTTTTAACGATAAAATTTCAATAGGACAATTTGAAACGTAGAAGCTGCTTACCAGTTAGAAACTTTATGTTACAGTGAAACAATGTCTATGAATGCGGGTTCAATGATTTTTTGGGATTACGCAAAAGGCAGAAAACCATATTTCAGGTTTTCTGCCTTTTTTTATTAAAAATTTAATCTTATCGAAATAGAAATAGCGTCTATCACCTCCTCAATTGAGCGACAGTTTTACGGCCTATATATTGCCTATTAGCCCAAACTGTAACAAATGCATATCGTGTTTGAGGATTTGAAGGTCTGAAATCAACTCTAAAAGTGTTCTCTCCCTTATTCAAGATTACGTTTCTCGTGTTATTTAGATAATTTGCTCGAACCACAATTTCAGACTCAACATTATCTCTATTACTGGTAATAACAACATTAACGAAATTTGTCGCAGGATTAGGAGCGACAATAAAATCTATCTCCAGAGGTTCAAATCCACTCCCTGGACCCTCGCTAAATTCTGTTTCATTAAGTCCCCATTGTTGATTTTTATCGTTACTAACATTTTTTAGAACAAGATCAACATGCCCATTAGATAACAATTCTAATGCCAATGCTTTTCCTGTTTGTTTATTTACAAGTCTTACAGCCCCATTATTCAATTGATTGACTTCCCATTGCTGACTAGCATCAGATGAATTGGAAGTACTTTGTATAGGCGTACCATCATTACCATTTACTGCCATAGCATTTCCAGAATCAATATTTATAATTTGGTAAGTATCAGCTCTTAAATTTATAAATCTCCACTTTTGAAATGTTTCGATTCGTTCCTGAGTTGCGTTTTGTTCGCTCAAGTCTGAAGCAATTAACTTGCTACCATCATCCAATATTCCATCAAAAGAAATAGAGTACGCAAAGAAAATAACGTTAAAATTTAATGAGGCTAACTTCTTATTATATTTTCTGTTACGAATTAAAAATTGTTTGTTGGGATCAACTTGATTTAATGAAGTTTCATCACTATTGTTACAAAAAGTCTCATGGGCACTGGCTTGAGATGTGTGTAAAAAAATTAGTGCAAATAAAAACAACACATAGTTTTTAAGGTTGGTTAACATAGAATTTGTTTTCATAATTAAAATAGGTTTTAAGGTTTTAAAAAATAGTTTATGGTTATCCATAAACTTGCTTTATGTGTACTAATATAAAATTAAGAAAAAATAATACTATGCTGGCTAATAATTTATCAAGTTTTCTCAGAATATATAAAAGGGATATTATACACATACTGAGTAATACTTAATCTATATAATTACCATTTTTACATTCTAATTCTAATTCTATTTATATTTTAAATTGAATATCTATTAATTACCCCTGATTGATTAAAATTAGCCTCCAACAGAATATTCATCAGTTAAAAGGTCACGATATTGATCTATCTATTATAAAAAAATGATGCGGTTTCTAAAAAGAATATTCTAGAGCATCTATAGAAAGATGATTCTTACCACATATGGAGTAGCATACAAATTAGTTTGTTTGAAACCGTGTTATTTTTTGTACTTTGGCAACTGATGAAAAAAATCTTATCCGTTTTACTACTCATAGGGTATTTTCTTACTGGATATGCACAGCAATACTTAAGCCCTAAAGATTCTATAGACCTACAAACAGATCAGTTTATAGGCATTGATTCTTATGGGGCAGTATACCACAGTAAAAAGAATATTTTTTACAAAAGCTGGAACAATCGGGAGTGGCAATATGGGGATTTTGCTTTGGGAGAAATCACATCAGTTTCTATATTAAATCCTTTAAAAATTATTTTATTTTACGAGTCTTCGAATTCGGTTGTTATTATAGATAAATATCTAACAGAGATAGATCGAATCAATTTTAATACTATCACAGAGTTTAAAAGTGTTTCATCTGTATCTGCTGCAAATGATAATAACCTTTGGGTTTTTGATACAAATACACAACAAATAGCTCTTTTTGATACAACTACTGATAAAACTTTGATCAATACACAACCTATTAATAAAATTCCGACACTACAAAGAAGTAATTTTAATTATTGTTGGGTATTAACACCAGGCATATTATCACAATTTAATATCTATGGAAGTCTTATAGCACGTCATGAAAATATTGATTTTATAGATTTTACAACTATAAACAATGATCTTATTGCTCTAAAAGAAGACGGATTATATTATGTATCTACAGCCACTGCCGAAATGGAAAAATTAAATCTTCCAGAAATTCCTATCAAACAGTTTTATGTTACTAATGAAATCCTTTATATTTACTCCCAGAGTATGATTTACAGTTTTGACCTAACTCCCCCAAAAAAATAATCACATATGCACATAGCTATTGCAGGAAATATCGGTGCCGGTAAAACTACATTAACCAAATTATTAGCCAAGCATTATCGATGGGAACCACAGTTCGAAGATGTATTGGAAAATCCGTATTTAGAAGATTTTTACAATAAAATGGAACGTTGGTCTTTTAATCTTCAAATTTATTTTCTGAATAGTCGTTTTAGACAAATTCTTGAGATTAGAGAAAGTGGAAAAGATATCATACAAGATAGAACGATCTATGAAGACGCATATATTTTTGCCCCTAATCTCCACGCTATGGGATTAATGACCAATCGAGATTTTGAAAATTACAAATCACTATTCGATCTGATGGAAAGTGTTGTTGAAGGCCCTGATTTATTGATATATTTACGAAGTAGTATTCCTAATCTAGTAGCACAAATTCATAAACGAGGGCGTGAATATGAAAACACGATAAGCATTGATTATCTCAGTCGATTAAATGAAAGGTATGAAGCTTGGGCGCACGAATATGATAAAGGAAATTTGCTTATTGTAGATGTAGACCACCTTAATTTTGTAGATAACCCAGAAGATCTCGGGACTATCATTAATCGTATTGATGCAGAATTAAATGGGTTGTTTTAGTCTTATTATAAACTATCATTTATCATTCTGAGTCTGCCGGAGAAGTACAAGGTTATACATCCAACAAACTCAGTTGATAATCAAAAAGATATGACTTCTTAAGAAGTTTGCTCACCTTCGGTTTTAATTTCTTCCGAATTTTCTTTAACTGCTTTTTCTAAAGATTTATCAATTGTTCCTTCAGCTTCTTTTACAGCTTTTTCTGCTGCTTGCTCTATTTCTTGAGCTTCTTTTACAGCTTCATCAGAGATATTTTCTACTTTTTCTTGTATTGCTCCTGTTGGCTCTTCAGTAGCTGCTTCTTTATTTGTATCTCTACAAGAAACAAAAACTAATTGCATAGTGGCAATACATACTAATGTTAACATTACTTTTTTCATGATATAAAAAATTTAGTTTGTTATTATATCCCTATAACGGCATTCTATTTTCTGTATTTCTATTACCTTGTTACTATTTTCACAAAAAAACTTAATTTTTTTAACATAATGAATTTCAATGACTTATTTAATTTTCTCACAGAATTAAAAAAAAATAATAACAAAGAATGGATGGATGCACATCGAAAATGGTATCATCAACTACGCAATTCTTTTATTGAATGGTTAGACAATCTAGATGATGTATTATCTGAAATAGATCCTGATTATTTTCCTACTTCTGGTAAAAAAGGAATCAATCGCATCAACAACAATTTACTTTTTCATCCTCATAAACCTGTATATAAAGATCATTTTGCTGCTGGATTAGATCAGCGATCAAAACAAGGGGATTTTTATATCCAAATTGGTATTAATGATTGTGAGTTAGCGGGAGGGTATTGGAAACCAGATCATAAGATCTTACACAGCATCCGTGAAGCAATTGATTATAATGGCGAAGAATTAGTGGCTATCCTTAACAAAAAAAGTTTTAAAAAAACATTCGGTGGATTAATAGCTGATCCAAATATGCTAAAAAAAGCACCTAAAGGATATACTTTAGACCATAAACATATTGATTTACTCCGTTTAAGAACTATAGCAGTTATACATCCATTAACTAGAAAGGATGTCTTAGACAGCGATTTTGATAAAAAAATCATTGAAGTGTATACAGAAATGTTACCTTTCAGAAGGTATCTAAATCAGGCTGTAACGGTATGAATAAACTAAAACATTTCATTAGAATCATTCTATCTTAGTTTCCAAATATGCTATAATCTTCTCTGTCGCCCCAGTATTACTATTAATAAAATGACCAGTAATCATTCCTGTTTGTTCTCTAAACTTATTATTAGCAATTAACTTATCCATAATTGTAGTAAATCCTATAGCATTAGCAACAGAAAATAGACCTGCTAGTTTTTGCAATTGTTTAGCTTCTCGGAATTTTTCGAAATTTTTGCCGATAACTATTGGCACTCCAAAAGTGGCAGGTTCTAATATATTATGTAAGCCAGATGTTCCCATTGCTCCTCCTACGTATGCAATATCTGCATAGCTGTATACCTTTGATAAATATCCTATAGTATCCAAAATAAATATTGTATGATCTGCTAGGTTTTTAACACTCTCCTTCTTAGAAAATAATACTGCTTTTTTGGTCAATTTTTGCTTTAGTGCTACTATACTACCTTCTTTAATCTCGTGTGGAGCAATAATAAAACATATATCCCTTGTCGTATTATTTATAAAATCTATAAACACCTCTTCATCCTCTGGCCAAGAACTTCCTATTACCATACAGAGTCTCCCCTGAATAAACTCTGAAATGAAATCAAGTCGATTATCCATTTCTATCTGATGTGATACTCTATCAAAACGAGTATCCCCACTAATGGTAACATTATCAAAACCTGATTGCATCAATAATTTTTTAGAAATAGAATCTTGAACAAAAAAATGATCAACGTTATTTAAAGCATTTCTCATAAAACCCCCATACCATCTAAAAAAAGATTGTTCTTTTCTAAAAGCTGCAGATACTACAATACAAGGAATCGTATTCTTTTTTAATTCTTTTAAATAATTTGGCCAAAATTCATATTTCACAAAAACAGCGATCTCTGGATGCGCTAATTTTATAAATCGTTTAGCATTTACCAAAGTATCTATAGGGAGATATACTAAAATATCTGCCAGCTTACTATTCTTTTTTACTTCGTATCCAGATGGAGAAAAAAAAGTAACCAACAATTTATGGTTTGGATATTCTTGTTTCAATTTTTGCATTACTGGTACTCCCTGCTCGTATTCTCCTAGAGATGCACAATGAAACCATAGTATACGATCATCTTTACTAATCTTCTCTTCTAATGTCTTAAAGATTGTTTTTCTTCCATTAACAAACAGCTTCAATTTAGGACGTATTACCCCAAGAAGAGGAAGTAACGCATTAAAAACTGAAATAAAAATAGTATATAAGAAATTCAAAAAGTGATAATTTTATGTATTGCAAAAATACGGTTCTTTATCATATCCCCCTATCTTAAAAAAGTAACTCTTAAAATACGTTAGAGTGATTTGATACATAGTATAAGTGACATTAGATACTTTTCAAAAATTATAGCCATATTCGGAACTAAACCATGGACTAAAGTGTCATAGGTTTTCTAATACACATAGACATCTATTAGTAGTCTACAGGAATTAGCGATAAGCAAGTGACCAAAAATATTAAAGATGTCTATTTTTTAAGATCAATAAAGCGATATATCACTAATTTCGTTTTTTTGTGCATTTTAACTAAAACTAATGAATAAAATCAGTTTTTTTAACAAATAAATATGCATTTTATCGAAAAAAACAAAAAATAATTTAAAAATTTACAAACTTGAAGATATCGACCAATAAACAATTTAAATCGATTAAATAATATACAAATTGATACGTCATCAAAAATTAAAAAAAACTAAACAATACATAAAAATCATATTTTCAATTTACTACAAAAAAAAATCGACTATATATTCCCTGTAAATTTATTTAAAAAAGTAATTTTTTTCTTTCAATTAAAACCAAAAACAAAATCAATATTTTGTACTTATTTTTTTACTCACGTATAAGTACCCTCTATTCATTCATAGTTAAAAACTATATTTGCCCTAATTAATTATCTAAAAAATTTACAATGAATACATTATTAAAATTAACCGTAACTGGCATAGCAACATCTTTTATGTTACTTTCATGTCAAAATGAAAATCTAGATGATCAATCTGCAAATAATACTACAATCCCTACAGAGGTAGCAGAGCAATTATATAATTTAGGTTTCGATCCTCTTAATGCTGAAAGAAAAGAAAACCCAACTTCTGATGGAGAAATTGCACAAAATGGCTGGCTAGTCGCTGGAGATATATTTATCACAGATACAGATATTGATAATCTAATTAATACCAAGCAAGAGCTTGATGATGATTCAGAGAATAGGGCCTATAGAAGAAGGAGTATAATTAACACTAATAGAAACCGAAGAAATGGGCAACGTATTGTTAGAGTTCGATTTGCCAAAGAAAATAGTAGCACAACTGGTCGACCAGTACGTCCTTCAGGTCTTGCTAATAGATCATTAAGAGCTGCAATTAATAGATTAAATGGTCAAAATCTAAAGATGAGATTTCAGATTGTAGGTCAAAATGCTAGTGCTGATATTACTGTATCAGCTAAAAAAGGTAGTCTTGATGGGCGAGCAGGTTTTCCTGTAAATGGAAATTTTAGTAGCAGTTTTGTAGTAGCTACTGCTCCTGACCAAAGAAGATTAACAGCACTTCTTACCCATGAACTTATGCACGCTATGGGCTTTAGACATTCTGATTTTAGAACTCGATCAAGCTGTAGGAGAGCTGGACGCCCTAATCAGGCTTTTGCAGAAAACAATAATGCTAGACACATCCCTGGAACTAGTCGTAACAGAAATAACTTAAACTCTATAATGACAGCTTGCTATATTGGTAAAGCTGGTCTTACAGGAGAAGACAAAAAAGCGCTAAGAAGACTATACGGGCGTTAGTCTAATTAAGAAATTTTTTTATACTAAAAGCAGTATCATTTAATTTGATACTGCTTTTTTTATACCATCTTCTTGATGAATAGATAGCAAGGCTACACTCTAAACACAGTAATAAGTTACCTAAAGGTCTTCATTTTAGGGCAGCAGTAAAGTTATAGTAACTGTACTATATCGACCTCTCCCATAAACTCTCAGATTGAAAATGTAAAAGCTTAGATTTTTACTTTTTCCATTCTCGATTAAATACTTTTATATGAACTTAATGATTTATAACTATCCAATACAGGGTACAGCAAACTTAGTAATATTGATAGTTCAAAATAATCGATAAAAACACATCAAAAGCAGAAATCACATTGCCAATGGTACCATTATTTTGTACTTTCGTCAAGTCACAAAATATTATACATGAAAAAGATCCAAATGGTTGACCTAAAAGGTCAATACCAACAAATAAAAGAGCGTGTAGACACTTCTATCTCACAAGTAATTGACGCTACAGCATTTATCAATGGCCCAGAGGTCAAAAGTTTTCAGAAAGAACTAGAAGCTTATCTAGATGTAAAACATGTAATCCCCTGTGGTAATGGAACTGATGCGCTACAAATAGCAATGATGGGGTTGGGCTTACAACCAGGAGATGAAGTCATCACTGCAGATTTTACCTTTGCAGCTACTGTAGAAGTCATTGCCTTACTACAGCTAACTCCTGTTCTTGTAGATGTAGAAGTGGGTTCTTTTAATATCAATCCAGAAGCGATACGCAAAGCTATTACTCCAAACACAAAAGCTATTGTCCCTGTACATTTGTTTGGGCAAGCTGCTAATATGGATGAAATTATGGCAATTGCTAGAGAACATAATTTATATGTTATCGAAGATAATGCGCAAGGTATTGGCTCTAGTTATCAATTTGAAGATGGAAAAGTTGCTAAAACCGGAACGATTGGCCACGTAGCTTCTACTTCCTTTTTTCCATCAAAAAATCTAGGATGTTATGGAGATGGAGGTGCCATATTTACTAATGATGATGAATTAGCACATGTAATTCGAGGAATTGTAAATCACGGTATGTATAAAAGATATCACCACGATGTGATCGGAGTAAATTCTCGCTTAGATACGATACAAGCAGCAGTACTTAGAGCCAAACTCCCTCATCTAGACACATACAATAATGCACGAAGAACTGCCGCCAGAAAATATACTAAGGCTTTTGAGGGCATAGAAAATATAATCACTCCAAAAATAAAAGGGAATGGTTGTCAAACTAACGAAAATATGATGTGTGATAGCTGTAACTGCCATGTATTTCATCAGTATACATTGCGTGTTATTGATATAGATCGAGATGCATTGGTCAAACATCTTAATGAAGCAGGGATACCCTGTGGTGTCTACTACCCCATTCCTTTGCACAGTCAGAAAGCATATCAAGATTCTCGCTATAAGGAAACTGATTTTCCGATTACTAATCAATTGGTAAAAGAAGTGATCTCATTACCTATGCATACAGAATTAGAAAATGAGCAGATTGATTTTATTACTAAAACGGTATTAGATTTTATCTCTAAATAAACTAAAAAATTGATAGTAGACATTCAGTTGATTTCTAATTCAAATAATAATAGTACATACCATTTATATAATTTTTAATGCCTCCTACAGATTCTCTTTGTATATGTTATAATTTAGTAGATCATAAAAATCTACCAGAAATTCCTCCATTACCAGAAGCGTATATAGTTCCCCTTTCTGAAGATAAGCTTAGATATGTAGAAAAATTAGCAACTCCTGAAACCTTGAGTAGTTTTGATATCCCTTATCAAAAAACTCCTCATGAATCATTACTAGAAATATGTTCTTCGCTAAAAATTAAAGTACTAGAGCAACGATTCAGGCCTGCAAGAAAAAAGAAAAACTTTGGATTGAGCGATATTTTAAAAGATGCAAAAAATAAAAAAATCATCACTGATTATATCCACCAAAAACTTGCTGGCTTTTATACACTTCTAATAGACAACAAATACCCTATCACGCTCAATGCTCAGAGAAAAGATCCTTTTCAGGTACATAAACTATCTCCTGGTGACCGTTTTTTACATCCTATCTTAGAGTTTACTAAAACTGATGATGGTATTGATTACGCATTTACTCTAAAAATTCAGGAAAAAGTAATCATCCCTCAAAACCATACAATCCAGATATTACTTAACCAACCTTCCTGGATCATAATTGATAAAGTCATTTATCATATCAAAAAATTAAATGCTAATAAATTAAAGCCTTTTTTTCAGAAAGAAAAAATCACTATCGCCAAAAAACATATTAGAACATATTTGGATAAAGTAATTATTCCTGTGATAAAAAACGTAGATGTAATTGCTAATGGTTTTGAGATTGTTACCCATCAGAATATTTTATCATATAGACTAGAGATTGTTCAGGATTTTATTAATAAGCATTATGTAATCCAACTAAGTTTTAGGTATGATCAAGCTACTTTTGACTATCACAGTGCTAGACTGACCTCATCTAATGTCTATTTTAACGAAAACGAAGAAATTAAAATCACCCAAACCAAAAGAAACCCAGAAGCCGAAAAAGAAATTACACAACGGTTAGCATCTAAAGGTCTTCTAAAAACCCCCAATAAGATATTCGAAACCAAACCTTCTGATGATCCAATGGAAATTTTTAACTGGCTACAAGAATATCGCACACAGTTAGAAGAAGAAGGCTTTGAGTTGATCTTGCCTAAACTAGAAGATAGAACTCTTACGCTGGATGCACATCATCTAGAAATCCAAAACAAACAAAAAAACGACTGGTTTGATCTAAAAGCAATAGTTCATATAGGCACACAGAAAATACCATTCTCTAAGTTTATCAAAAATATTAAAGAGAATAATCGCCTTTTTATAATAGACGATCAATCTGTTTTTATCATTCCACAAGCATGGATGACACGCTTTAATTCGCTTATAAATTTTGCGAAAATAAATGATGAAAGCATTCTTATCAATAAGAGTCATTATACGATTTTAAAAGATATTATCCCTCCAGAAGAGCTAGAGGTTTCGACTAAAATTAATACCGCTTATCAACCTTCTGATAAATTAAACGCTACACTACGGCCATATCAAAAAGAAGGTGTCGAATGGTTAGTACAGCATCAACAAAATGAATTAGGCGCCTGTCTTGCTGATGATATGGGGCTTGGTAAAACCTTACAAACCATTGCTACATTAGTACATACTAAAGAACAGTTGATACCAACACCTGAAGCGCAAAAAACTATACGACTAGATTTGTTTAGTGATCCATTAGAAATCAGAACCTATCTAAAAGCTTTGATTGTACTTCCTGCATCTTTAGTTTTTAATTGGACACAAGAAATCGTAAAATTTGCCCCTCATCTTACCATTACAAAATATGTAGGTGCTGACCGTAAAAAGATTATTCCATATATAGAAACGTATGACATCATTCTTACCACCTACACAACCCTATCAAAAGATATTGCAATGCTACAAAAAACAGCATTTACCTATTTAATTACTGATGAGAGTCAACAGATCAAAAACAAAGAATCCAACATTTTTAAAGCCATAAATAAAATACAAGCAACACATAAGGTTTCATTAAGTGGTACTCCTATAGAAAACTCCCTATCAGATTTATGGTCGCAAATGGAATGTATCAATCCTGGGATGTTAGGAAATTACACCTTTTTTAAAGAGTATTTTAAGCTTCCTATCGAAAAACATCAAGATCAGCAACGCATCAAAGAATTAAAAACTCTTATAGAACCATTTATTCTTCGGAGAACGAAAGAACAAGTAGCCAAAGATCTCCCTGAATTATCAGAACAGACTATATATACAGAAATGTTAGCTGATCAGGAACAAGAATATGAATCTCAAAAATCTGCTGCCAGAAATTTTTTATTAGGTATCGATAATGCTTCTACTACTAAAATACACATTATCAATACGCTAACCAAACTCCGTCAATTAGCCAATCACCCTAAACTTCTAGATACCACTACAGGAAATCCTTCTGGCAAATTTCAGGATGTCACTTCCTACTTAGAAACCTTAGTCGCTGCTAATAAAAAGGTGTTGGTATTTAGTTCTTTTGTTTCTCATCTACAATTATACCAAGAATGGTGCGATTCTCAAGGCATTTCTTATGTAAGCCTTACAGGGCAAACAAAAAGCTCAGATCGTGAGAAGGTGGTAGACGAATTTCAGGAAAATGACTCAATACCGTTATTTTTTATCTCCATAAAAGCTGGTGGTGTAGGGCTTAATTTGACCAAGGCTTCCTATGTAGTACTTCTCGATCCATGGTGGAATCCTTTTGTAGAAAAACAAGCCATTGCTCGTTCTCATCGCATTGGACAAAAAAATAATGTCATGGTCACTCGATTTATTACTAAAAATACTATCGAAGAAAAAATCTTACAACTACAAAATCGCAAAAAGAATTTATCCGAAGAAATTATTGCCGTAGATGCAATCCCAGATTATATCCAAAATGATTTAGAAGCACTTTTACACTAAATCAGTGTAGATCAAAATAGCATCGAGTTGATCATATTTACCAAAAAACGATATGTTTAGTTCTAAAAGAAATCATAATCTATATTCTGATCACAACATTTTATAGTACATTGTTAGCTTTCAATTTGACTGTAATTTTATATTGATTTAGCTATACATCAACTTTACATAATTTATTTACCTATGAAATTATTATTCACTCTATTTTTCCTAGCTATTAGTACGACACTAGCCGCACAAGACACCTATCTGCATTGCGGCAAATTAGTTGACACAAAATCAGGAAAAATATTAACTGATAAAACGATAGTCGTATCTGATACTAAAATTATAAAAATAGAAAACGGTTTTATAAGCGGTAAAAAAGACGATATCACTATTGATCTCAAAGACAAGACTGTTATGCCTGGACTCATCGATATGCACGTACATCTCGAAGAAGAAACTAACCCTAATAAATACATCGAACGCTATACTAATAATGAAGCTGATATAGCTTTTAATTCTGTTGAATTTGCTAAGGTTACTCTGATGGCAGGATTTACTACCGTTAGAGATTTGGGTGGTAGTGGAGTTAATATTTCGCTTAGAAAAGCAATTAAAAAAGGGCGGATTGAGGGGCCTAGGATTTTTACTGCTGGCAAAGCGCTAGCAACAACTGGTGGACACGCAGATCCAACTAATGGTAATAACCGAAAACTCATAGGCAATCCAGGCCCAAAAGAAGGTGTAGTAAATAGTATTGAAGACGCAAAAAAAGCAGTAAGACAACGCTATAAAAACGGAGCAGACCTTATTAAAATCACAGCTACTGGAGGTGTACTGAGTATTGCAAAAAGTGGTTCAAATCCTCAATTTTCGGTTGAAGAAATCAAAGCAATTTGCGAGACTGCCAAAGATTATGGATTTCATGTCGCTGCTCATGCACACGGGGATGAGGGCATGCAAAGAGCTATTCTCGGAGGCGTGAAAACTATAGAACACGGTACTCTTATGAGTGAAAAAACTATGGATCTTATGAAAAAATACGATGCTTATTTGGTCCCCACAATCACAGCAGGAAAAGAAGTTACCGAAAAAGCAGCAATAGAAGGATATTACCCAGCTATTATTGTCCCCAAGGCACTAGATATTGGTCCAAAAATTCAAAACACCTTCAAAAAAGCATACGAGCGTGGTGTGGGAATTGCTTTTGGCACAGATGCTGGAGTCTACAAGCACGGAGAAAATGCACGTGAATTTGTCTATATGGTAGAAGCAGGAATGCCTGTCATAGCTGCCATACAAAGTGCAACCACTACGAATGCCCATATATTAAATATGCAAGACCAATTAGGGCAAATTGCGCCTGGTTTTCTAGCTGACATCATAGCTGTTAATGAGGATCCCACCAAAAACATTAACACAATGAGAAACATTGCTTTTGTCATGAAAGATGGAGTAATTTTTAAACGATAATCACTATTTATGAAAATCTTAAAACCAGACTTTACACGTTTCAATACGATCGATGACTTTCCGTATTCGGAAAATTTTGTGGACTTTGAGCAATTAAAGATGCATTATATCGATGAAGGAAAAGGAGAAACGATACTAGCTCTTCATGGAGAACCAACTTGGTCTTATTTATACAGAAAATTTATACCTGTTTTAAAAGAGTATCGTTTTATTGCTCCGGATTTTATAGGTTTTGGTAAATCAGATAAGATTGTAGGGTGGAAAAATTATTCTTTTGATTTACATTTTAGATCGTTAGAAAATTTACTTGAAAAATTGGATCTGAGTGACATCACATTAATTGTACAAGATTGGGGTGGTATATTAGGATTACCATTAGTAGCAAAATACCCTAAGAAATTTAAAAGAATAGTCGTTTTAAACACATTTTTACCAATAGGAAAAAAAATGTCACTGCCTTTTAGACTATGGGTGAAATTTGCAAAATATCATCCTTCATTACCCCTAGGGGGCATCATTCAATATGCTTCTTACCAGAAATTATCTAAGAAAGTAATTGCCGCTTATAATGCTCCTTTTCCTAATAAAACTCACAAAGACGGAGCAAAAGCTTTTCCTCTATTAGTTCCTTCTCACCCAAATGATCCTGCTGTCCCATCCATAAAAAAAGCAAGAGAAGTGCTTTCGAAATGGGATAAACCTGCACTTGTCTTATTTTCTGATAAGGATAAAGTCCTTGGCGGATTAGAAAAATTCTTTTACAAATTGATTCCTTCCAGCAATGAGCAACAAAAAATTATCATCAAAGATGCTGGACATTTTTTACAAGAAGAAAAAGGAGAAGAGATAGCAACTTATATTGATCAATTTATCAAAGACGAGCTGAGGATAAAACAGTAAACTTTGGTTTTTAGGGGGTTGCTATGGCTGTTTCTATAGAACGATCAATTTTTTTTACTAGCCCTGATAATACTTTACCAGGTCCTACTTCTGTAAAGGATGTTACTCCGTCTTTCATCATGTTTTCTACACTCTGCGTCCATTTTACAGGAGCTGTAAGTTGTGCTATTAGATTTTTTTGAATTTCTGTAGGATCTGTAACTGCTGTAGTAGTAACATTTTGGTATACAGGACAATTAGGTATATTAAAAGTAGTTCTTTCAATTGCTGCCGCTAATTCTTCTCTAGCAGGCTCCATTAATGGAGAGTGAAATGCTCCTCCAACAGGCAATAGTAATGCACGCCTAGCCCCTTCTTCTTTCATCCTTTCGCAGGCACTTTCTACGGCTTTTACCTCCCCTGAGATTACTAATTGACCAGGACAATTATAATTTGCGGCAACTACAACTCCATCAGTCATCTTACATACTTTTTCTACAATATTATCCTCCAAACCGAGTACTGCCGCCATAGTAGAGGGCTGTAATTCACAGGCTTTTTGCATCGCTATAGCTCTCTTAGAAACTAACACTAAAGCATCGTCAAAACTCAACGTATCATTTGCTACCAAAGCAGAAAATTCTCCTAAAGAATGTCCTGCAACCATATCTGGTTTAAAACTGCCTCCTAAAACTTTACTCAGAATAACAGAGTGTAAAAAAATAGCTGGTTGGGTTACTTTGGTTTGCTTTAATTCATCGGCAGAACCTTCGAACATAATTTTAGTGATTTCAAAACCCAGAATATCATTTGCTTGTTGAAATAATTTCTTAGCAATTTCTGAATTTTCATATAAATCCAATCCCATTCCAGAAAACTGAGCTCCCTGACCAGGAAATATATATGCGTTCATGTATGATGCGTTTAATGTTTTGACAAAAGTAAGAATAAATGTGAAAGTGGTTTTACAAATAATCAATATATAAGCTTTGGGAAGAACAACCCACTAATATTGATATATATCATAGTACTTTCATTTTATTTTAAAATTAGTAAAAAAATCAACCTTTCTTGCCTTAGAAATTGACAATTTTTTACCATCATCCATCACTACAAAACCACCATCAGCTTTACTAATGCGGGTTATATGCTCATTATTAATTAAACTAGAATTATGTATTCGAGAAAAACCAAAATCTTCGAGTAGTGACTCATAATATTTTAGATTTTGTGAAGCTAAAATATTCTTATTATTATGCATGATAATCTGGGTATAACTTCCATCAGCTTGACAATATAGAATAGACTTAATAGAAATGATTTCATATCCATCAAAAGTAGGTATCGAAATTTTATTAAACTTCTCTTTTTCTAATTTAAGTTGTTGTATCAATTCCTTAGCATTATTGGCGAAATATCTTCTTTCTAAACTCTGTAATAACTTATCCATTGTTTTATTAAAGTCTTCAATATCAATTGGTTTTAACAGATAATCTACTGCCATAAATTTAAAAGCTTCTAGTGCATGATTATGAGCAGAAATGAAAACAATTTCGAAGTCTATTTTAGAAAAACTTTCTAAAAACTCAAAAATACTTCTTGTTCCTATTTGGATATCCAAAAAGGCTACATCAATAGGGTTCGAATCTAAAATAGCTTGAGCTTCTTTAAAGTTCTGTGCTGTTCCTTGGATTTTTATATTAGGGTGGAATGTTGTGATTAAAGATTGTAAATTCTCTATTCCGTTCAACTCATCATCCACAATAATAGCGTTAACTGTTTTTGTCATGTCTATTTTTTAATGGCAATATTACAATGCTTCTTGTTCCTTTTACTTTGGTATCAGTAGCTGAAATATCTTCAAAAAAACAATTGGCATCTTTATATCCTGATTTATTCAAGATTTCTATTCTTTGTTTTGTGTTTATAGAAGTAATACTGGTGAAAATTTTGGATTTTGACATTTTAATTTTTTGTGCTTCTTTTCTACCAATACCATTATCTTCTACAGCTACTTTTAGGTTCTCTCCATATTTTTGGATTGAAAGAGTAACTAATCCTCCTTCTGGTTTGTTACTAATTCCATGAATAATAGCATTTTCTATAAGAGGTTGTAAAATCATTGCAGGAATATAAGGATTATGTTCTTCTACCTCTTGATCTATAGTAAACTTAAAATCTAGTTTATTTCTAAATCTTATTTTTTCAAGCTCTACATATACTTTAATTAAGTCAATTTCTTTTTGTAATCTAATAAATGAATTGTTTGAATTATCAAGTATGAGTCTTATGGATTGCGAAAACTTGCTTAAGTAATTATATGCGTGAAACTTATCAGATTTTAAAATAAAATTTTGAACACCATTAATCGTATTAAAGATAAAATGAGGATTCATCTGAGAGCGTAACGCAAATAACTTAGCCATAGAGATTTGTTTTTGTTTCTCAGCAAGGTTAGCTTTATTTCTATATACAAAAAATACAACTACACTGATGATTCCTATTAGTGTCAAACTTGTTAACCAAATAATTCTCTCTAAATCTGATTCAAATTCTTTTTTGTCTTCTTCCTTTTCTTTAGATAATGAAGCATAAGCTACATCTTTTTGTTCAATTACTTTAGAAGATTCTATTTTTGTTATTTCTTTAGAAAAGTTTTTATCCAGTATTTCTCTTTCTAGAGCTTTATGTTTTTCATAAAAAAACAAGGCTTTTTTATAGTTTTCCTGAGCCTTATAGAGTTTATAAAGATCCTCATTGCAATACATAATTACATCTTTGATCTTATTTTTTGTGGCTATTTTAAGAGATTTAAGAATATACATTTCTGCTTTAGCATAATCATTTAGTTGCATATATGTATTTCCTAAAGTATTATATGTTCTACAGATCTTGCTATCAAAAAAATTGTCTGTAGGTATTTTTAATGTTTTTTCGCAATAATATAGGCTAGAATCATATTTTTTTTGCATAAGATAGATAAGTGCTAAATTATTATTAGCTGTCCAATCCTTATACCGATATGTATTCCCTTCTTGTTGATTTATCTTTAATGATTTTTTATAAATCTTTATAGCTTCAGCATATTCTCCTGTTTCTGCATGAATGATTGCAATATTTGTCAATGATGATAGTTTTCTCTCTACATCATTTATTTCTACAGCAATATTTATGGCATTTTCTAACAGTTCTTTTGATTTTTCATACTCTTTCAATTTAAAATACAAAACTCCTAAATATTCATAAGCACTATGCTTTAATTTACTAGCTTCTTGTGTACTAAAGTAATAGTATGCATCTGTTAGATACATAAGTGATTTTTTATAAGAAGCTTGTCGTTGATAGAATAGGCCTAATCCATTTTTTATACTTGCGGTTAATGCTAAATCTTTGTCATCTTCAGCAATTCTAAGTGCTCTTTCTAAGTAATTCTTCGCTTTTTCGTATTCATCACTATACAGAAATAGTACCCCAATACGTTTTAAGCTTTTTGCATATAATTCGTAATCTTTAAATTGTAATGAAAATTCTTTTGCTTTTTCTGCATACACTAAGGCAGTATCTTTTTCTTCTCCTATGCTCTTATAAGACATACTCAATGAATATGCAGCTTTAGCTTTTTCTATATCTTGACATGTATTATATATCGTAAGCAGGCTATCTCTTATATGAAGATTTTTTTCTACACTGGATTGAGACCAAGAAAATAGTGTAACAAATAGAAAAAAATGACACGCATATTTCTGATATGATTTTATACTATGTTTTTTATTTTCAAACATTTTCTCAAAATATAAAATTATCTTCATAAAAACATAACTCTAAACAAATAAAGCAGATAACTCTTAGGTTATCTGCTTTAGCGCACCTATTATGAGTACTATTTTTTATACATTTTAAATATTTTCTGAATGTTGTTTTTCTCTGATGTAATCTTAATCAAATAAATCCCTGAAGAAAGATCTTCTACAGACAAACCTTCATTTAAATTCTTGGTCTTAAACTGTTTCATTACTTTCCCATCAAGTGACAACACTTTAGCATGTAGCGGCTGATTTTCATAACCTCTTATAAACAACAGGTTTTTAACATGATTAGGATATATGTATCTTTCATCTATTGATTCTAAAACATCACTCCTATTTTGATTACATGCTAGATTACCAAAATCAAAATTACCATTACAGTAAATCATTTGAGTAAAACTACCTCCTCCAAAAGTGTCTTTCCGTTCGAAGCACTTACAAAATAAGTGGTTTGAGCACTTAGTGTAATAATAGCAAACATTAATATACTGAATAATATATACTTTTTCATAATAATTTTTTATAAAATAAAATCGAAATATCTGATAGCTCATTCTTTTCATCGTATAGACCAAAGCTGATTTTATAGATATTTCGACTTTATAATAATTTATATCTTTTATTAGTTTTGAATGGTTATTTTCTTTTGTGCAGTACTCCCTTTTACATCTTGTATTTTTAGGATATACAATCCAGGTGATAGTCTAGAAACATCAATCTGTTCATTCTTACTTTCATTAAATGAATTGTAAGCAGCCACTTCCTTACCAGCGATATCAAATACCTTGACATTGTTTATAGAAGCCGTAGTATTGATAAATAATGTTCCTGTACCATTAGGATTAGGATACAGGCTTACATCAAAAACCTTCGAGCTATCTTTAATATCATTACTACTATTACCACTATCACGAGTTGCATTGATATGTTCTGGTTTTAATAACTCTACATTATCAAAGGTGAT
>CANLRN010000075.1 GCA_947493495.1 uncultured Aquimarina sp. | reverse complement strand
AAAAGAAAAAGAAGATTGTGAAACAACCTTACAATCAGCTTATTAAAATTTAGTTAGATGGAATGCAATAGAAAACTACTGTAGAGCATATTAATTTGATTATCAACATGTTAATTATAAATCAATGGATTACATCAATGAACTAAATCCTATTGCATAATGCAGGTTTAAGTACTTTTATATCAGAAGTGGTATTGCTTTATGATGTTAACTTATTTCTAATGAATAACACTAATATAAAAAGAGGAATAACTGATACAAAAATCTTTATTGTGAGGTTTTTACCTGAGATCGGGTGGCGGTTGTCATACTGCTCCCGATTTTTTTTGGTATATAGCGCTAAATCAATATAAAATATTTTATGCCATTTTATATCAATTTAGCTATAAATAAAGGCGCTAAACTGTCAGAATATTTTTAGAGATGATTTCAATACCACTATCAATCAAACGTTTTATTGTAGGTTTTTTTAGCGTAATAGCTTCAAGATGTTTTAGGATATAATTTGCAAATTTCAAATCCCTTTCGTGAACAAGTTCATATATTTCTACAGGTAATAACCAATCCTCTGGATGATCTTTTTTTAGAATGTCAAAAACAGCTTCTAAAGAAAATGCTGTATTTGTCCCATTTCTGATGTTTTTTACTGCTTGATATAGAGAGTGTAATTCTTCTTGTTTAGGCGTATAGCTTCTTTTAGTAGTATTTACATTAAGAAGATGATTTACCATATCAAATGAATAATCATCCGCTGGTCCAGAAAATGCAGAAACGATCTCTTTTCCTACTGCAAGATCAAAATTACCCCATTCGGGTCTAAAAAGATATTCGTTTTTATATCTAACAGTACATTGCGTAAACTGTATTAAAATTAATTCCCCTTTAATGTTTCGCACCCCTGTAATATTTATCCCTGCAACAGTAATTCCGCTTTCGAATTCAAACTCTATGTACTCTCCATCATAAAAATTATAAGCTTTCAAATCTCTTGGAGACATATTCTCAATAGCTAGATTGATTCCTTTTAATTTCCCCAAAGGTGATCGAAAACCTTTAGGATATGTTTCAACACCTTGTCCTATCAATTCTTTTTCTCTATAGGATAAAGCTGTAGGTCCTTTAGTCTCAAAATAAATAACTTCGTTGTCCTCATTTTTTATCATTCGAGAAAAAACTCCAGATATTTGCAAACCAGTACTCAATTCAATAGTTCCTATGTTATCAGATTCTATTAATTTAGCAAGTCCACGATGTCCTCCTTTTCGCAGTGCCATTGTATCTGCAAATTCCTCTAATACTTGACATAAATAGGCAAAATCAGGAGTGACGAATAATTGTGGTTGTGGTTTGGTGATATCAAAATCTTGAAATGCCGCATCAGGAGTGTATGAACGTTTTTGCACATTATCTGTCATGCACCACTCACTTTCTCCAATAGATGAAAGTAATCCAGCACCATAAATTTTAGGGTCTTCTATACTTCCGACAAGCCCATATTCTACAGTCCACCAATGTAAATTGCGAATCAAAGCCATTTCTGAGGGCTCCTCTTTTTTGTTTTGAAGTTCTTCTACCTTCTTTTGAGCATTTTTAATGTCTTTGGGATCAGTATTATGAGCTTCTTTTAGAATAGAGAGTGAACGCACAGCCTCATATATTTCATAGTCTTTCTTAGAAGATATAGCTTTACAGCCAATTTTCCCAAAGCGTCGTAGGTATTCTGCATAATCTGGATTAGCAATAATGGGGGCGTGACCTGCAGCTTCATGGATAATATCCGGGGCAGGAGTATACTCAATATTTTCTAATTGCCGTATATCCGAGGCAATTACCAATATGTTATACGCCTGAAATTCCATAAAAGCATTAGGAGGAATAAACCCATCTACAGCTACAGCCGCCCAACCAATCTCTTTCAGAATTCGATTCATACCATACATACTAGGTATTTCATCTATAGAAATACCTGTTTTTTCCAACCCTTTTAAATAAGATTTATGCGCAACTTTGCTTAGTGAAGCAATATTTTTACGCATCACATATCTCCATACAGCTTGATCTATAGGAGTATATTCTTCATAGTTTTGTGGTTTGATAAATTGCTTCAAATGCGGAGGCAACCTATCAAGTAAAGGATTGGATTCTATCTCTAATGGCATTTTTTAGTTAAATTTTTATTGTTGAAAAATACTAGTTTTAAAGCTAAGATTGGAATTAATTAACTAATTTTGTTAAGAAGGAGGTAGGGTTTTCGTCATATTTATTGTTAATACTATAAGTAAGTTATATGATTCTTACTTATATTGAGATACAAATAGAAACTATATCAACATAAAATAGTATACAATTGTTATGAAAAAACTTATCTTTTTGACTGTACTTATTTTTCTTACTTATTCAAGCGCTGCGCAGGTTACCAATGAAGGTTCTCCAAAAAGCTGGGATGCAGATATGCTAACTGATAAAAAGGAAGCTCTTGTTACTATTAGCATGCCATCATTTGATCTACTAAAGATCCAAAAAGAAGACGCAATTAATGATTTAGACAGATCCAAAGTATATCGTTTTGGGTACGAATTCGATGTTGATTTAGGACTTAAAAATGCGGGGACTTGGAATCAGCTGAGTAATGGCGATTGGATTTGGAGAATACGAATCCAATCCAAACAAGCCAAAACTTTAAATTTTGTCTTTGATACGTATAAATTACCTAAAGGAGCATCCCTTTATTTATACAGTGCTGATAAGACGGATTTATTAGGTGCCTACACAGATAGTTTTAACCGGAAAGATGAAATGCTTGGTACGTGGATGGTTCAAGGAGATGATATCATTATAGAATATTATGTACCAGCTTCAAAAAAGAATGAAGGAAAATTAAACATATCCAAAGTTGTACATGGATATCGCTCTGTAACAGATTTTGATATACAACAAAAAGGACTGAATGATTCTGGTAGTTGTAATCAGGATGTTGATTGTCCGGTGGGGAGTGATTTTGATGATATAAAAGACAATTTAAAAAGGGGAGTAGGATTAATGGTAGTCGGAAGTTCTGGTTTTTGTACAGGAACTTTGATTAATAATACCAGTAATGATGGAGCACCTTATTTTTTGTCTGCTAATCATTGTTTTGAAAATAATGAAAATGGTACCACACAAAACCCTGCAATATGGGCATTTCGTTTTAATTGGATAAGCCCAAACCCTTCTTGTGCTACTGTTACCAACAGTACTAATGGAACTTTTAATCAAACTACAAGTGGGGCTACTATTTTGGCTAATAATACAGAATCAGATGTTTTATTACTTAATATAGATTCTAATCTCCCTGAGAGCTGGGATTTATACTGGGCAGGATGGGATCGTAGTGGAGTAGCTCCAAGTTTTTCGGTAGGAATTCATCACCCAACCGGAGATATTATGAAAGTATGTAGAGAGAATCAATCTACTCCCCAAACAGCAATCAATTTTAATGGGAATCCATCTGTAGAAGTATGGGTAGTTGAGGATTGGGATCTAGGAGTAACTGAACCAGGATCTTCGGGATCTGCACTATTTGACCCTAATGGTAGAATCATTGGGCAACTTGCAGGAGGACAAGCTGCTTGCGCTGGAACTAATGATAATGGATTGTTAGATGTATATGGAAGATTTAGTGTTTCTTGGGATTTTGGGTCTACTAATAATACTAGGCTTTCTAATTGGTTAGATCCTGGAAATACAGGTAGAACTACCTTGAATTCACTATCAGAAGAACTTTTATTGAGTGTAGAAGATAATGAATTAGACAAAAATATCATAGTATATCCAAATCCGTCAAATGGAATTTTTAATATTTCCAATAGCGCTATAACTAATCTATCATATATTGTTTATAATTTTGTTGGTCAGCAGGTTGCATCAGGAGAATTAGCTGATCAAAATACAGTAGTAGATATTTCTGCTCAGACTGATGGTGTATATTTTATGACAATTACTAATGGATCAACCAATGCTCAAGTCACTAAAAAAATTGCCATAGATAACTAAAATAGTTGTTACCTCATTAAATCTATTTGTACGAATTAATGAACTCATCTTTAGTAGTAATTTTTAATCGTAAAAGTTTGATTTTTGTGCTGTAATACGATTTACGAAATCCTCATCCGTAAATCATATAATCTACCTCCAAGTAGATTAGAGTTCAAAATTTAAATTTTGAAAATCAAAGCGTTACTCAAGATGAATTGTAATAAGGAATTTAAAACAAAGAAGATTTTGCGTTATATAAAGAAGCTAAAAAATATAACTAATAGTACTTATTTTTTAGCCGTTAGGATTTCTTCGCCTTGATCTTTTTGAAATGATAAGATTTTGTTTTTAAATTCTTTTTCTTTCATTTCGGTTAAAGCTTTAAAAAACTGCTTTTCTATTTTTGCCGTTTCTGAACAGTATTTTTTTGAAGCCATAGGAAATTTTGCAGAAAAAGATTTTCCTTCAGAAGAATAGTTACAGGAATAAGAGTTACATCCTGAGAACCCTGTTAAGAGATTGTTAGCAGAATCAAAAACCATAGTTAATTTATGTTCAGATACATCTTCTCCATATAGAGAGGTAATTAGATAAGTACCCTCAAGTATTGATTTATTTTTCTCTGAGTTAATTTTACTGGTACTATTACAATTGCTAAATAACATGGTGAAAATAAAAAGAAAACTCACGTATTTCATGATGATTTGGATTTAAAAAATAGTACTAGGATGTACTATCGTTTCGAATATAACAAATTTATGTTATTTTAGTCTATGATCTACAATGCTATGGTATAAAAATATTAGTATTGTAGTGTAAATAATCAATCTGTGGATGAAACAAGAAAGTAGAAAACAAGAAATAATTAATGCCGCAGCAATTCTTTTTAAAGAAAAAGGATATAGTGCAGTTACCATGAGAGATCTAGCAAAAGCAATGAGTATCAAAGCTGCAAGTTTATATAATCACATCCAATCAAAACAAGAAATTTTAGCTACGATCATTATCGATTTGGCAGAAGAGTTTACCATTGGTATGAATCAGATTATAAACTCTAATCAGAATACAATCTATAAACTAGAAAAAATAATAGACTTACATATAGATGTAACTTTGAGAAATGCTGATGGCTTAGCATCACTTAATAATGACTGGATGCATTTAGAAGAGAAAAATCTTTTATATTTTGAGAAAATGCGTATGGATTATGAAGAAAACTTTAGGCAAATTATAAAAAATGGAGTAGCGAATAATGAGATAAAACCATATAATATCGAAATTATGGTTTTCTCTACACTTTCTACACTAAGAACACTGTATTTATGGTATCCTAAACAAAAAAGTATTGATGCAAATATTCTAAAAAGAGATATGGTATCTGTTTTACTTAAAGGGGTGTGCTAAAATTAACTAATAATTAGTTGTATATCAAACTAACAATTGTTAGTTTTGTAATATATGAATGATTTTCATACCATAAAAATAGCCAAGGTTACTAAAGAAACAAAAGATTGCACTTCGATAACTTTTGAAATCCCCTCAAATTTAAAAAAAGAGTTTTCGTATAAACAAGGGCAGTATCTAACTTTAAAAACTGTATTAGACGGACAAGAAGTAAGGCGTAACTATTCTTTATGTTCAAGTCCTATTGACGATGAATGGAAAGTTGCTGTCAAAAGAATAGATGAAGGTCTTTTTTCGAACTATGCATGTACTATATTGAAAGCTGGAGATACATTAGAAGTACTACCTCCTAATGGAAACTTCTTTACCGAAATTGATCCAGTTAAATCGAAAAATTATATTGTTTTTGCAGCAGGAAGTGGAATTACTCCAATTCTTTCTATACTTAAAACACATTTAGCTTTAGAGCCTCAGAGTACTTTCAAGTTATTTTACTTGAATCGAACAGTAAAATCTATTATCTTTAAAGAAGAGATTGAAGCATTAAGAAATACGTATTTTGGGCGGTTTGAGATATTTTATTTTTTAACCAAAGAGCACAGAGATATTCCTTTGTTAAACGGAAGGTTTACCTCAGATAAATTAAAAGAACTTTCGGATAAAATTATTAATGTTCCTGATGTTGATGAATGTTTTATTTGTGGCCCAGAAGAGATGATTTTTTTAATTAGAGATGAGTTAGCAGAAGCAGGATTATCTAGTGATAAGATTCATTATGAACTGTTTTTCTCTGGCACTACAGAAGAAGATAAAAAACGAGCGGCAATTGCTGTAGAGCATAAGTTCGAAGGGACTGAAGTTACGATCATTGATGGAGGTAAAGAATTCCATTTTAATATGGATGATGAGTATGATAATATCCTAGATGGAGCATTAGCTGCTGGGGCCGATCTTCCTTTTGCATGTAAGGGTGGTGTTTGTAGTACTTGCAAATGTAAATTGGTAGAAGGAAAAGTAGAGATGAAAATAAATTATGCACTCGAAGAAGACGAAGTAGCAAAGGGCTTAGTCTTGTCTTGTCAGGCAGTGCCAATCACAGAAAAGGTGATAGTGGATTTTGATGTGTAATCGAGATATAATATATCTCTGATATGTTATACTATTTTTTTTAAAAGTAGAAAACTCTAATATTATGAGTGAAAAAGAAATAAAAAATCTGGAAGAAATCTTTGAGCAACGAATTGCTAGAGATGAAAAAATCGAACCTAAAGATTGGATGCCCGAGAAATATCGAAAAACCCATATTAGACAAATATCACAACATGCACATTCAGAGATTGTTGGGATGTTACCAGAGGGGAATTGGATTACGAGAGCTCCGTCGATGAGGCGTAAAGTAGCATTATTAGCCAAAGTACAGGACGAAGCTGGACATGGATTATACTTGTATAGTGCTTGCGAAACCTTAGGGATTTCTAGAGAAGAATTATACGAACAATTACACTCTGGAAAAGCTAAATATTCTAGTATTTTCAATTATCCCACTTTAACATGGGCAGATATAGGTGCAATTGGCTGGTTGGTTGATGGTGCAGCAATAATTAATCAAGTACCACTTTGCAGTACTTCTTATGGTCCATATGCAAGAGCAATGATCCGTGTTTGTAAAGAAGAAAGTTTCCACCAGCGTCAAGGATTTGAGATTATGATGACATTAGCTAATGGAACACCAGAGCAAAAAGAATTGGCACAAGACGCTTTGAATAGATGGTGGTGGCCATCTCTTATGATGCTTGGTCCCACCGATGCAGAATCTGTGCATACAGAACAATCCATGAAATGGAAGTTGAAAAGAAAAACTAATGATGAACTACGCCAACAGTTTATAGATCAAACTGTGCCACAAGCTGATCTTATTGGGTTAACAGTACCTGATCCGGATCTGAAATGGAATGAAAAAACAAAGCATTATGATTTTGGAGAAATCGATTGGGATGAGTTTTGGCAGGTGGTTAAAGGTCATGGGCCTTGCAATAAAGAAAGATTATCGGCGAGAGTTAATGCTTGGGAAGAAGGGGAATGGGTACGTGATGCAGCCATAGCTTATGCCGAAAAACAACAGGATACTAAAATAAAGAAAGCAATTTAATAAATTCCTTATTGGCTCATTTCTCTGTGTGAGAAATATGGAGCGTAAGGGTTGAATGATTATGAAAAAAAAATGGCCACTTTGGGAAGTCTTTGTAAGAAGTAAAAATGGATTAGAACACCGTCATTTTGGGAGTTTACGTGCAGCCGATGCCGATATGGCTTTGGAGAATGCAAGGGATGTGTATACGCGGCGTAGTGAAGGGGTAAGTATTTGGGTAGTAGCGTCCAAAAATATTACGGCTTCTAATCCAGAGAATAATGGAGAGTTATTCGAACCAGCCCAGGATAAAGTATATAGACATCCTACATTTTATACATTACCAGATGAGGTAAAACATATGTAAATAAGAAGTTGAAATCGAAAATGAATAGTAGTAAGTTTGATTTGAGCGAAAGATTAGAAGATTTTGTAGCTAAAATCATCTTATTGTTTGATAAAAAGCCGCTTTCATTTGCAGGAGCTACGAGAATCATTGCGAAACTTGAATATTCAGACAAAAGCAAAACTGATAACTGAAGATGATCTCAGGTCGCTAAAAGATGAAAATGATCAATTGATAAGGATAATAGTTACAAGGATTAAAAATAGTAATTGAATTTGAAAAATATATAGTTTCAATTTCAACTTCAACTTCAATTTCAATTTCATTCTATGGAAAAAGAAAATTTAGTACAGTACATATACGGAATCGCAGATAATGCTCTAATTCTTGGTCAGAGACTCTCTGAATTATGCGGTCATGGACCTAACTTAGAAACAGATATAGCGTGCACCAATATAGCATTAGACCTGTTAGGACAAACACGTAGTTATTATCAACTTGCAGCACAACTATCAGGAGAAAATGTTACAGAAGATGATATTGCTTTTTTAAGAACTGAACGACAATATCGAAACGTATTATTAGTGGAACAACCCAATACACATTTTGGATTTGTTATTACTCGCCAGTTTTTCTATGATGTTTTCCATGTATTGTTACTACAAGAGTTACAGAATAGTGAGAACGAAACACTTTCTGCCATTGCCAAAAAAGCGATCAAAGAAGTGAGTTATCATCAACGATTTTCTTCGGATTGGATCAAGAGATTAGGAGATGGCACCGAAATAAGTAGACAAAAAGTACAAGAGGCAGTGAATGATCTTTGGAAATTTACCGATGAATTATTTCATTTGACAGAAGATGATAAAAATATGCTTGAAAATGGAGTTGGAGTGGATGTTAGCCTTTTAAAAGAAAAATACTACCAGCGTATAAACGAAATTTTAGAAGAAGCTACGCTCGAGGTTCCAGAACTGAAGTGGTTTAGAAAAGGAGGTAAAGAAGGAATACATAGTGAACATATGGGATATTTACTTTCAGACCTTCAATATATGCAAAGAACCTATCCAAATATGAAATGGTAATAGTCGCAATGTAATCATCCTTTGTCAGTCCATAGATTATTTCGGAAGTACCTTTAAAAAATATGACAATTGAGCTAGAACAACATATCGATCCTAAATTATACACTATTCTAGAGATGGTAAGTGATCCAGAGATTCCCGTATTATCTATTATGGATATGGGAGTTGTTCGATTTGCTAGAATAGTAGATGATAAAGTAATCGTTAAAATTACTCCCACATACAGTGGCTGTCCCGCTATGGATGTTATTGGAGATGATATCATAAAAGCGTTTCAAAAAGAAAATATGGAGGCAAAAGTATCACTAGTCTTATCGCCTGCTTGGACTACGGATTGGATTACTCCAAGAGGTAGAAAAGCATTAGAAGAATATGGTATCGCGGCTCCATTAGAAGAAGAAGCTGATAAAGAAGCTTTGCTTGGAAATAAGAAAATCGTAAAATGTCCTCAATGTGGATCTAAGAACACAAAGATGATAAGCCAGTTTGGTTCTACTGCTTGCAAAGCTCTGTTTCAATGTGAGAATTGCTTAGAACCGTTTGATTATTTTAAATGTTTGAAGTAATGAATTTTGACAGAACAGGGATTATCTTATATGTTGTACACTATCAAAAATGTGTAGACTTTTATAAAAACATAATTGGATTGTCTATTTTGTTTTCAACTACAGAACTTAGCTGTTTTGCTTTTGGAGATGCTTATCTAATGATAGAACTAGATGATACGTATAATGGAGAAGATGAAACTCATAGCAGAATAAAAACTTGTTTACGGATGAATGTGCCTAATGTCAAACAATTTGTTGATGCCCTAAAAACGAAAAATATTAACGTCAATTACCAAGAGTATTCTTGGGGAACTATAGCAAAATTTTATGACCCCGATGGTAATTTATGTGCTTTCAAAGATAGTTATACATTCGAAAAACAAATAAAAAGGGCTAAAAATTAAAATTAAATAAATAATGAGCCAGTTTATAATCAATAACATAGAAAATGGAATTGCCAAAATTATACTAAATCGCCCAGAAACTTTTAATAGTTTCAATAGAGAAATGGCATTAAGACTTCAAGATACTTTGGATGCTTGTAAAACTAACGATGAGGTCAGAGCGATTATTTTAATTGGTAATGGGAAAGCGTTTTGTGCAGGTCAAGATCTTAATGAAGTAACCTCTCCAGAACTAAACCCTGGTTTTAGAAAAATATTAGAAGAACATTATAATCCAATCGTACAAAGAATACGAGATATCGAAAAACCTATTATTGCAGCCGTTAATGGAGTTGCTGCTGGGGCAGGAGCGAATATCGCGTTAGCTTGTGATATTGTTGTAGCGTCTGAAGCAGCAAGTTTTATTCAGGCATTTAGTAAAATTGGGTTAATTCCTGATAGTGCAGGAACTTTTTTTCTGCCAAGATTAATTGGTTTTCAGAAAGCATCAGCGCTAATGATGTTGGGTGATAAAGTGACTGCAGAGCAAGCCGAAGAGTTAGGCATGTTATATAAAGTGTTTCCAGTTGAAGCCTTTGAAGATCAGGTGTTCAAACTAGCACATAAAGTTGCGCAAATGCCAACTAAAGCTCTGGGACTTACCAAAAGATTATTAAACCAATCGATGGTAAATACATTAGATCAACAATTAGCAATGGAGTCAGATCTGCAAATAGAAGCAGCAGAAAGTAATGATTATGCAGAAGGTGTACACGCTTTTATAGAGAAAAGAAAACCTGTTTTTAAAGGGAATTAAATTTAAAATTTATGATTCAAACTGTAGGAGTGATAGGATCCGGAACAATGGGCAGTGGCATAGCGCAGGTTGCTGCGACTGCTGGATGCAAAGTAAAAGTATTTGATACAAAACAAGAAGCATTATATAAAAGTCAAAAAGCTCTGGAAAAAATTCTTTCTCGTTTAATTGAAAAAGGAAGGATTGATAACACAGAAAAGGATCGGATTCAAAAAAATATAACATATGTAAATGCATTAAAAGATTTAAGTGATGCTCATCTAACTATTGAAGCAATAATTGAAGATTTACCAATTAAACAACGCGTATTTTCTGAGTTAGAAACCTATGTTTCTGAGGATACTATTATAGCATCAAATACATCTTCATTATCTATAGCTTCGATAGCTTCTTCATTAAAAAAACCTGAACGTTGCATTGGAATTCATTTCTTTAATCCAGCACCATTGATGAAGTTGGTAGAAGTGATACCAGCTGTACAAACCTCAGAAGCGGTACTACATAAAGTGACAGATAGTATTAGCAATTGGAAAAAAATAGTTGCTATCGCAAAAGATACTCCTGGTTTTATTGTCAATCGTGTGGCAAGACCTTTTTATGGAGAATCACTTCGTATCTATGAAGAAGGAATAGCAGATATTATCACAATTGATACAAGCCTGAAAGAGATAGGAGGATTTAGAATGGGCCCTTTCGAACTCATGGATTTTATAGGTAATGACATCAATTATACGGTAACAGAAACCGTATTTAAGGCTTTTTATTATGATCCCAGATATAAACCCTCCTTTACACAGAAAAGATTATCAGAAGCAGGGTATCTAGGCAGAAAATCAGGAAAAGGATATTATCAATATGATGAACAAGGGAAAAATATAGGTCAGAACATAAAAAAAACGATTGTTTCTGATCTGATAGAGAAAAAATCAAAAAATGAATTATCTCAATATATTTTTAATAGGGTATTGGTGATGCTAATTAATGAAGCCGCAGATGCATTATTCTGGAATGTTGCTTCTACAGAAGATATAGATAATGCGATGACCAAAGGAGTAAATTACCCAAAAGGACTACTGCGATGGGCAGATGAAAAAGGCATTGATTGGTGTGTAAATAAATTAGATCGATTGTATACTAAATATAGAGAAGATCGATATCGTTGTTCCCCATTGTTGCGAAGCATGAATCAAGAAGGAAAGAGTTTTTTTAAGAACTGATTTTTTTAGTTGTGTATGAAAGGAGAATTAATACCCTATAAAATGTTACGTCAAGATGCCTACAGCAGTTGGTTAGGGATTGAGATTATAGCATCTAAAATAGGTTGTGTTAAGGTAGGAATGACCATCCGTAAAGAAATGCTTAATAGTATGAGCAAAGCTCACGGAGGAATATCCTACAGTTTGGCTGATACAGCTTTTGGATTTTCGGCAAATACTCACGGCAAATATGCAGTGTCTATAGAAACTTCAATTAATCATATCGAAGCCATAGAAGAAGGAGATTATATAACAGCAGAAGCAGTAACGGATGTAACAAAAACCAAAATAGGATTTACTATCGTTGAGGTAAAAAGAGGAGCACAAATCGTAGCATTATTTAAAGGCGTTGTATATCGAACCAATAAAAACTGGGAAGAGTAGAATTTAAAATAAAAACCGCAACACGTAAAATATAAAACGATATGATCAGGTAATTCAGATTAGGTTGAACTTTATCATTTTACATTTAGTATTTGAAATTTAAAACCACAATATGTAAAGGTTGATTATTAAGATTTTGAAATTCACTTTAACCTATGACATTTATATATAGTATTTGAAATTTAAAAAATAAAAGTATTGAAAGAAGCATATATCATAGACGGAATCAGAACTCCAATAGGTAATTACAAAGGCACCTTATCTGCTATACGAACAGACGATTTAGGAGCTTTAGTTATTAAAGAATTAGTAAAAAGGAATCCAAATATTCCTAAAGAAGCTTATGACGATGTGATTATGGGATGTGCCAATCAAGCAGGAGAAGATAATCGTAATGTAGCCAGAATGTGTTCCCTTTTGGCTGGACTTCCTTTTACAGTACCTGGAGAAACAGTAAATCGTTTATGTAGTTCTGGACTATCAGCTATTATCCATGCGAACAGGGCGATTAAAGCAGGAGATGGTGATCTCTTTATTTCAGGAGGAGTAGAAAATATGACACGTGGTCCATACGTCATTGCAAAACCATCTTCGGCATTTGGTAATGATTCCAAAATGTATGACTCTAGTTTTGGGTGGCGGTTTGTAAACCAAAAAATGCATGAGCTATATGGTACCGATGGAATGGGAAATACAGCAGAGAATTTGGTTGAGAAGTACAAAATTTCCAGAGAAGATCAAGATGCTTTTGCGTATTGGAGCCAAATGAAAGCTACCAAAGCACAAGAATCTGGTAGATTAGCAAAAGAAATTACTACGGTCGAGATACCACAGCGCAAAAAAGATCCTATCAAATTTGTGAAAGATGAATTTGTAAAACCCGCTACCAGTAAAGAAGTTTTAGCAAAGTTACGTCCTGCTTTCAAGAAAGATGGAAGTGTAACCGCAGGAAATTCTTCAGGATTAAATGATGGAGCAGCTGCTACAATTATTGCTTCTTCAGATGCAGTCAAAAAATACAACCTTACACCCATTGCACGAATTGTTAGTTCTGCAGTAGTTGGAGTAGAGCCCAGAATTATGGGGATTGGGCCAGTTCAAGCCTCTAATAAAGCATTAGAAAAAGCTGGCATCACTATGGATGATATTGATATCATAGAATTAAATGAAGCTTTTGCTTCTCAAGCATTGGCTTGTATAAGAGCATGGGGATTAAAAGATGATGATCCCAGAATCAACCCTAATGGAGGTTCTATAGCAATTGGACATCCACTTGGAGTTACAGGAACCAGAATTACATATTCAGCTGCTTTAGAGCTACAAGAACAAAATAAACGATATGCACTAATCACTATGTGTGTAGGTGTTGGACAAGGATATGCTTGTGTAATTGAGAATATGAGTCTATAAGATATATCTATTAATTTTTATATAATCTAACACTAAACAGGTATGAAGAGTTAGCAATGTAAAAAATAAAATAGTTTGAAAATTAAAAAATGTAAAACCGAAAAATGCAAAATTTAAAAGAATAAGTAATTATTAACTTTTGACTTTATCATTTTATATTTAAAATTTAAAATTTTGAAAGTACTACAAAGCTATATAAACGGGAAATGGGCTACAGGATCAGGTGATGGTATCGTGATGAATGATGCAGTTACAGGAGATCTTATTGGATTGGCGACAACTCAAGGTTTGGATATTCCCGAAGTGTTACATTACGGGAGAACCAAAGGAGGAGAAGTACTTAGAAAAATGACTTTTCAGGAGCGAGGAAATATGTTGAAGTCATTAGCCTTATATCTGAGCAAAAGAAAAGAACAGTTCTATGAACTTAGTTATAGCACTGGAGCAACTAGAGTTGATAGTTGGATTGATATCGAAGGTGGTTTTGGTAATCTTTTTGCAAATGCGTCTTTACGTAAATTATTTCCGAATCAATCGTATCACGTAGAGGGAGATCCAATTGATTTATCGAGAGGAGGCAGATTTATGGCACATCATATCCTTGTTCCGAAACGGGGTGTAGCTGTTCATATCAATGCTTTTAATTTCCCTATTTGGGGAATGTTAGAAAAATGTGCCGTCAATTGGATGGCCGGAATGCCGGCAGTAGTTCTACCAGCTCCTCAAACCGCTTATCTTACAGAAGCAGTGGTACGAGTAATTATAGATTCTGGAATCATACCAGAAGGAGCATTACAGCTTTTAAGCGGAATGACTAAAAATATCTTAGATACTGTTGGATCACAAGATGTGGTAACATTTACAGGTTCGGCACATACTGGAAGAGTTTTAAAAGCGCATTCGCGATTGATAGAAGAATCTGTACCGTTTACTATGGAAGCAGACTCACTAAATGCTTGTGTGCTCGGAGAAGATGCAATACCAGGAACACCAGAATTTGATTTGTTTGTAAAAGAAGTTAGAAAAGAAATGACCGTTAAGACAGGTCAGAAATGTACTGCTATTCGTAGAATCATAGTGCCTTCAAAATTAGTGGAAGATGTTCAGATTGCTTTAGGTAAACAATTAGATAAGGTAACTATTGGAGACCCAAGATTGAAAGAAGTGAGAATGGGAGCTTTGGCAAGTAAAAAGCAAGTCGAAAGCTTTAAAAATAATGTTGTAGAAATTGCTAAAACAGCTCAAATAGTTTATGGAGATTTAGATACAATAGAAACGGTTGGTGCGGATGCACAAAAAGGAGCTTTTGTGAGTCCAATTTTGATGAGACAGGACAATCCATTCGAGAATACTAATGTTCATGAAATTGAAGCCTTTGGCCCAGTTTCTACGATAATGCCTTATGATACATTGGATGATGCGATAACATTATCACAAATGGGTAAAGGATCTTTAGTGTCTTCTATATTTACTTATGATGATCAGATAGCCAAAGCATATGTAGTAGGAGCTGCATCTCATCATGGACGTATTTTAGTAGGAAATAGAGAAAATGCAAAACAAAGTACAGGGCACGGTTCTCCGCTACCAATGCTTACTCACGGAGGTCCAGGAAGAGCTGGAGGAGGAGAAGAAATGGGTGGAATGCGTGGAATCAAACATTATATGCAACGTTGTGCAATACAAGGAACACCAACAACTTTAACAGAGGTTACAGGAATTTATCAAGCAAATTCTAAATATAAAGAGTCGGATAAACATCCATTTGCATATCACTGGGAAGATATCGAACCAGGAATGTCGCTAAAAACTCATAAAAGAACAATTACAGATACAGATATTATCAATTTTGGTAATCTTACTTGGGATCATTTTTATGCACATACGGATATAACTTCTCTTGACGGAAGTATTTTCGAAAAAAGAACCGCACACGGATATTTCATTCTTGCAGCAGCAGCTGGATTGTTTGTATATCCAAATAAAGGACCAGTTGCCGCGAATTATGGGTTGGAGGAATGCAGATTCTTGCGTCCAATTTATCATAATGATACGGTGTATGTAAGATTAACTTGCAAACAAAAAGTAGACCGTGATCATCGTGGAAAAGAATTGCCAAGTGGTATCGTAAAGTGGTTTGTAGAAGTATTTGATCAAGAAGATGAGTTGACTGCTATCGCAACGATTTTAACGATGGTACAAAAAAAATCACCATTTGTACAAGTAAATCGAGCAAATATTGAGGGATATTTAGCAAAGCTAAAAGAGGATACCAAAGCTACATGGGGATTAATGACCGCTCAGCATATGATAGAACATATAGAGAAAACCATTAGAATTGGTGCCGGAGAGATTCAAGATTTTGAAATAGCTACACCAGAGCAGTATTTAGAAAAAGTACAAGAAATGGTGTATAACCATAAACCAATGCCTAAAGGTCATAAACATCCTTTAATGAAAGAAGAGTCGTTGGAAGCGTTAGTTCACGAAGATCTAATAACTGCTAAAAAGAAGTTGTTGGAAGCAATGGATGAATTTGAAATCTATTACAAAGAAAATCCTGACGCGATTACGAAAAATGCCGTATTTGGTGAGATGAACAAGTTTGAATGGGATTTGTTAAATGTAAAACATTTGAATCATCATTTTAAACAGTTCAATCTATTTGATTGAACTGTTTAAAAATTCCCGTGTAAACGGGAATCTATATTGAATCAAAGTTAAAAATGATAATCTGGCGCGTATATATAATTACAAATAAAAAAGATGGAGTTCTTTATACAGGAGTTACAAAAGATCTGAAAAGAAGAATGTATCAGCATAAAAATAAAGTGCATCCTACAGCTTTTTCTGCAAGATATAACCTAGATAAGTTAGTGTATTTTGAAAATCATGATATTAGAGAAGCAGCTTATATTCGTGAAAAACGAATGAAAAAATGGAATAGAGAATGGAAGATTAAGCTTATCAAAGATCATAATCCAGATTGGAATGATTTAAGTAGAAGTTTAGAGTGAATTTTATAAACTAAATAATAAGATTCCTGCTTACGCAGGAAGAAACTATGACACAACCATACGTAAATATAACAACAGAAAATGGAGTAGGAACCATAGAGTTTTTTCATCCAGCACATAATTCGTTACCAGGTGATATTTTAGCCAAATTAGCTAAAACTATAACAGAAGCAGGAGATAATGATGATATTAAAGTAATTGTCTTGAAAAGTGGAGGAAATAGAACATTTTGTGCAGGTGCAAGTTTTAAGGAGTTAATACATATTAACGATGCAGAAACTGGTAAGGTATTTTTCTCTGGTTTTGCAAATGTAATTAACGCTATGCGTAGCTGTCCAAAATTTATTATTGGACGTGTACAAGGTAAAACTGTAGGAGGTGGAGTTGGAGTGGCGTCTGCAACAGATTATTGTATGGCTACAAAATTTGCCGCTATTAAATTAAGTGAATTGAATGTAGGGATAGGTCCTTTTGTTGTGGGACCCGCGGTGGAACGTAAAATAGGATTATCAGCAATGACGCAAATAGCCATTGATGCAAATTCTTTTTATGATGCAGAATGGGCAAGAGACAAAGGGTTATTTACCAAAGTTTTTGAAGATACAGAGGCATTGGATATTGCGGTAAAAGAATTTGCCGAACATTTATGTACCTATAATCCCGAGGCGATGAAAGATATGAAAAAGGCATTTTGGGAAGGAACAGAACATTGGGATACATTGTTAGCAGAGAGAGCAATCATCAGCGGAAGATTAGTTTTAAGTGATTTTACCAAAGAAACTTTGAAACGGTTTAAGTAGCATGAAAATAGGTCAGAAATATGGCATACAAAAAAGGATTGTGAAATTTTCAGCTAATGTTATCCGAAATATAGGAGGATTACATAAAAATTTCGCTTCAGAACATTTAACAAAAGTAAAACCGCAAAATGTAAAATAATAAATGTAAAAGTTTTTAATATGTTGATAATATTACTTTTGACTTTTAGATTTAACATTTGATATTTAATAATGATATACTCATTTAAAGGATACATACCAGTAGTGCACGAAAGTAGTTTTGTACACCCGTTAGCAGCGGTAACAGGTAATGTTATTATAGGTAAAAATTGTTATATCGGTCCTGGAGCTGCTATCAGAGGAGATTGGGGTGGGATTATCCTTGAAGATGGTGTAAATGTGCAAGAAAACTGTACCGTGCATATGTTTCCTGGGAAATCTATAGTGTTAAAAGAAAGTGCACATGTAGGTCATGGAGCTGTTATTCACGGAGCTAATTTGGGTCGTAATTGCCTTATAGGAATGAATACCGTTATTATGGATGATGCAGAAATTGGAGATGAGTGTATTATTGGTGCTATGTCTTTCATAAAAGCAAACACTGTTTTTTCCAAACGAAGTTTAGTAGTGGGAAATCCGGCAAAAGTTATAAAAGCCGTTAGTGATGAGATGATTGATTGGAAAACTAAAGGAACTAAATTATATCAACAACTACCTCAAGATTGTTTTGAATCATTACAGGAAGTAAAACCATTAAGAGAAGTTCCAAAAAATCGCCCAACGCAAGAAGAATTTTATAAAACGTTACAAGAGTTTAAAAATAAGTAATATAATTTGTTGATGTCACACTGAGCTTGTCGAAGTGATATCAAAAACGATAAACCAAATGTGGCCTTCGACAAGCTCAGGCTGACAATAAGAATAAATAATAAACTAACTAACATTAGTTAACTAAAATGTCAAGAGTAGAACTAAAAATGCCCAAAATGGGTGAAAGTATATCAGAAGCAACCATTCTTAATTGGTTAAAGAATGTAGGAGATGCTGTAGAAGAAGATGAAACCATTCTAGAAGTGGCTACTGATAAAGTAGATTCGGAAGTACCTTCTCCTTGTAATGGTATCATCACAGAATTGCTTTTTCAATCTAATGATGTGGTAGAAGTTGGTAAAGTAATAGCCGTTATTGATGCTGATGATGATTCTGGATCAAGTGAAAAAAAATCACAATCAGAAGGAAAGGAATTATCTAATAATAATGTGAATGTAAAGCCTCAATCATCAATTAAACCAAAGGTTAAACCGAATATTAAATCTGATTTTAAAATCCAAAACACTGGTGATAATGATGGTTTTTTTTCTCCTTTGGTAATTAGTATAGCCCAAAAAGAAAACTTGACAATAGAAGAGGTTCGAAGTATTGCCGGAACTGGCGATGGTGGGAGAATTCGTAAGAGTGATGTTATGTTGTATATTAAAAACAAAAAGTACCCTTTACCTAGTAGACCACAACCTACTGCACCAAAATCATCCTATAATGTACCTCCAATTTCTTATATAGAAGGAAAGGATCGTATTGTAGAAATGGATCGTATGAGAACTATGATAGCAGATCATATGGTGTATTCTAAACATACTTCACCACATGTAACAAGTTATATAGAAGTAGATGTTACCAATATGGTGAATTGGCGTAATAAGATGAAACTAGAATTTTTAGAAAAACATGGAGAAAAATTAACGTTTACTCCAATTTTTATAGAAGCAGTTTCAAAAGCAATACAAGTATACCCTATGATTAATGTTTCTGTAGACGGAAAGAAGATTATAGTCCATAAAGATATTAATGTAGGTATGGCTACGGCATTACCTAGTGGTAATTTAATTGTTCCCGTAGTTAGAAATGCTGATGAAAAGAATTTATTAGGTTTAGCAAAAAATGTAAATCATCTAGCAAAAAGTGCAAGAAACAATGCATTGAAACCTGATGAAATAGGAGGAAGTACGTTTACAATTTCTAATGTGGGAACGTTTGGTAGTCTCATGGGGACACCGATCATCAATCAACCAGAAGTTGCTATTCTGGCCTTGGGAATTATTAAGAAACGACCAGAAGTTATTACAACGGATAAGGGAGATGAAATTGCAATTAGAAGTATGATGTACTTATCGTTGTCATTTGACCATCGAGTTGTAGATGGGTTTTTAGGAGGATCTTTTTTAAGAAAGGTTGGTGACGAATTAGAAGCTTTCGATAGTAACAGAGAAATATAATAGTACAGCAATGGATAGAGTATGCCCAACAATAGTGTTTATCCAATAGTTAGTATGATTGAAATAGAATAAGAATGGAACAACAAATCAAAATTACAAAGACCGCAAATTCAAAACTTAAGGATATTGATTTTTCTACTATTCCTTTGGGAACGACTTTTACAGACCATATGTTTATCTGTGAATATGAAAATGGTGCTTGGAACAATCCCAGAATAGAACCTTTAGAATTAATTCCAACACATCCTGCGGCAATGGCATTGCATTATGGGCAAGCCATTTTTGAAGGAATGAAAGCCACCGTAGGCAAGGAGGATACACCATTACTTTTTAGACCAGAAGAAAATGCAAAACGTTTTAACCATAGCGCTTCGAGATTAGGAATGCCTTTAGTTCCTTTGGATTTATTTGTAGGAGCAGTAAAACAAATTGTTAGATTAGAGCATAGTTGGATTCCTCCAAAGGATGGAAGTGCTCTATATCTTAGACCTTTTATGTATGCCGATGAACCTTTTATTGGTATGCGAGCAGCTACAAGTTATAAGTTTATTGTAATCTGTTCTCCTGCAGGGCCATTTTTCACAAAAAAGATTAGACTATATGCAGAAACAGAATATATAAGAGCTGCAGATGGTGGAACTGGTGAAGCTAAGGCAGCGGGTAATTATGCAGCAGCAATACTACCTACAGAAAAAGCTAAATCAAAAGGATACGACCAAGTATTATGGTTAGATGCTTATGAGCATAAGTATATTCAGGAGGTAGGAACGATGAATATATTTTTTAAAATAGAAGGTAGATTTATCACACCTTCTACAGATGGTTCTATATTAAAAGGAATTACAAGAGATAGTGTTATCGCCTTGTTGAAAGATAAAGATTTTGAGGTAGAAGAACGCCAAATTACAATTGATGAGTTACTAACATATGCTAACCAAGGAAAATTAGAAGAAGCCTTTGGTACAGGTACAGCAGTTGCTATTGCAATGATAGAAGCCATAGGGTATAAAGATGAGGTGCTCACCTTATCGGAGAATAACCCTGTGAGTCAAGACGTAAAAAACACACTTGATGGTATCAAAACTCAAAAAATAGAAGATAAGTTTAATTGGATAATACCGATCTCAATCACAGAAGAGGTAGGATAAAAATTATTACGAATACTAGGGATTCGCGCATTGTAGATCAAAAAAATAAAGAGATATGGTAGCCTCAACAACTATAGCAAAAGAAATTCTCAAAAAAGCATTTAGTACACTTTGTACCGCTAAAAGTATGACAGAACTGTATGAAGAAAATTTTAAAACAGTTTCAAAATATGTTCATGCCACTTCTAGGGGGCATGAAGCCATACAGATTGCCGTTGCTATGCAATTGTTGCCTCAGGATTATGCTTTCCCCTATTATAGAGATGATTCTATGTTGTTGGGGATAGGAATGAAATCCTATGACTTAATGTTGCAATTATTAGCTAAAAGAGATGATCCTTTTTCTGGAGGAAGAACCTACTATTCTCATCCAAGTTTACGAGATGATGATAAGCCAAAAATCCCTCATCAATCTTCTGCAACGGGAATGCAGGCAATTCCTGCAACAGGAGTTGCTTTAGGAATGCAGTATAAAGAATTGGTCGGGTTGGATGAAAAACTAAAAGATAAACCACTAGTAGTTTGTTCATTAGGCGATGCTTCGGTAACAGAAGGGGAGATTTCAGAAGCATTTCAGATGGCAGCTTTAAAACAATTGCCCATATTATATTTGGTACAGGATAATGGTTGGGATATTTCGGCAAATGAGGAAGAAACCAGAGCTCAAAATGCATTTGAGTATGCAGCAGGATTTCATGGGCTAGAAGCAGTGACCATAGATGGTGCCAATTTTATAGAAAGTTATTTGGCTGTTAAAGAAGCAATTCGAATTATTAGAGAAGAAAGAAGACCTATTTTAGTACACGCTAAAGTTCCTTTACTAAATCATCACACATCTGGAGTACGAATGGAATGGTATCGTGATGATCTCGAAGAAGCGCGTTCTAAAGATCCGTATCCAGTATTACGAAATCAATTGTTAGAAGCTGGTTTTACTGAAGAGCAATTGCTTACTATAGAAACTGAAGCAAAAAAAATAGTAAAAAAGGATCTACAAGAAGCGATGAAAGCTGAGGATCCAAAACCAGAAGATTTATTTACCTATGATTTTGCTCCTACACCTATTACTGAAGAAACGGGAGAACGTTGCCCAACTAATAAGGAAGAAGTCGTAATGGTAGATTGCGCACTTTATGCAGTAGAAGAATTAATGCGAAAACATAAAGAATGTTTATTATACGGTCAGGATGTAGGAGGGCGATTAGGAGGAGTTTTTAGAGAAGCAGCTACGTTAGCCCAGAAGTTTGGCGATGAACGAGTTTTTAATACACCTATACAAGAAGCATTTATTGTAGGATCAACTGTCGGAATGTCTGCAGTAGGGTTGAAACCTATTGTAGAGGTGCAATTTGCAGATTATATCTGGCCAGGACTGAATCAGTTATTTACAGAAGTAAGTAGATCGTGTTATTTGTCTAATGGTAAATGGCCAGTTTCTATGATTCTAAGAGTTCCGATAGGGGCATATGGAAGTGGAGGACCGTATCATTCTTCATCGGTAGAATCGGTTATTACTAATATCAGAGGGATTAAAATAGCATATCCAAGTAATGGAGCAGATCTAAAAGGTTTAATGAAAGCCGCATATTATGATCCTAATCCAGTTGTAATTTTAGAACATAAAGGATTGTATTGGTCTAAGGTAAAAGGTACAGATGCCGCAAGAACGATTGAACCAGCAGAAGACTATATATTACCTTTTGGCAAAGCCAATGTAGTACAACAAATATGGCCTCAGGAAGAGAAAGAGACATTAACTGTAGTTACCTATGGAATGGGTGTACACTGGGCACTGAATGCCACTAAAGATATACAAGAAATTGTAGAGATTATTGATCTACGTACTTTATATCCGTTGGATGAAGAAACGGTGATGGCATCTGTACAAAAAACAAAAAAGTGCTTGATAGTAACTGAAGAACCTACTAATAATTCTTTCGCTAGAGCATTGTCTGGAAAAATCCAAGAAGAGTGTTTTCGATATCTTGATGCACCAGTAATGACTATTGGTTCAAAAAACATGCCAGCTATTCCTTTAAATAGTACATTAGAACAAACAATGATTCCTTCTACGGAGAAAGTAAAAGAAAAGATTGAAGCATTATTACAGTATTAGAAAAACTATAGTAGAGTTTATAGGTTGTATTGACTTAATACTAAATGCTTTTTTTTATTAGTGAAACTCTGATTTGAAAAGTTGCTCAGCAATGCCTTTAAATGAGATATTTGAACTAATTCCGCTTTTTCGGCGGGATCTCAGGTCTAATACCTCGAAGCTTGCTTCGGAATCTTAAAAATTATTTTCAGTTGAATGTCTCGTGAGCTTGCTCCGAGGATTATTTATTAAATTATAAAAGAAGGAAAAAGACTACAAAATAACATTTATATATTTTTTATTAAGTTAAAATACATTTTTTTAAGACAAAATACTCAAAAAGTTTGGTGAATTAAAAAAAAGCTGTATCTTTATACCAGAGTTAATGAGTTAGAGCTTTCATTCCCCCCAAGATGAAAGCATATATAAAAAGTGAGTTTTAATTTTAGAATAAGCCCCTAAATTAAGATGATTTGTGTGAAGAAAAAGAGCGTGGAGACGCTCTT
>CANLRN010000074.1 GCA_947493495.1 uncultured Aquimarina sp. | reverse complement strand
CCTGCTTCATCAAAATTAACACCCTCTAAGGCTTCAATTGTTGGTGGTAACCCTAAAATCAATCCTTGATCATCCGTGACTACCCAACTGGCATTACTGCCTGAGCTACCCGATACTTCTATTCCACTAACATTGTCTACTTCTCCATCTACACAGAAGGTAAAAGGACCCCCCGTGATAGTACCACCATCTACAACTACGGCAGCATTTCTAACGACTTCAATTCTATTAGAAAGGTCGTAGTTTCCGTTTAGTCCTGAAAGATTAGCATCCGCTTCGAGTCCAGTAAGCCCGTCTTCATAACTTAGGTGGTATATAAAACAAGTTCCCACTCCAGCTCCGTCAAAGTTTACAGCTTCAGGAGTTGGAGGTAATCCAAGTATGTTTCTTTGATCATCCGTTACTACCCATTGCGAGTTAGTTCCTGTATTTCCATCAAGAGTTACTCCCGATACATTATCAGCGATTCCATCTCCTACAGTAAATTCAAAAGGTCCTCCGGCGATGGTTCCACCATCTACAACTACGGCAGCATTTCTAACGACTTCAATTCTATTAGAAAGGTCGTAGTTTCCGTTTAGTCCTGAAAGGTTAGCATCCGCTTCGAGTCCAGTAAGCCCGTCTTCATAACTTAGGTGGTATATAAAACAAGTTCCCACTCCAGCTCCGTCAAAGTTTACAGCTTCAGGAGTTGGAGGTAATCCAAGTATGTTTCTTTGATCATCCGTTACTACCCATTGCGAGTTAGTTCCTGTATTTCCATCAAGAGTTACTCCCGATACATTATCAGCGATTCCATCCCCTACGGTGAACTCAAAAGGTCCTCCGGTGATGGTTCCACCATCTACAACTACGGCAGCATTTCTAACGACTTCAATTCTATTAGAAAGGTCGTAGTTTCCGTTTAGTCCCGAAAGGTTAGCATCCGCTTCAAGTCCAGTAAGCCCGTCTTCATAACTTAGGTGGTATATAAAACAAGTTCCCACTCCAGCTCCGTCAAAGTTTACAGCTTCAGGAGTTGGAGGTAATCCAAGTATGTTTCTTTGATCATCCGTTACTACCCATTGCGAGTTAGTTCCTGTATTTCCATCAAGAGTTACTCCCGATACATTATCAGCGATTCCATCCCCTACGGTGAACTCAAAAGGTCCTCCAGCGATGGTTCCACCATCTACAACTACGGCAGCATTTCTAACGACTTCAATTCTATTAGAAAGGTCGTAGTTTCCGTTTAGTCCTGAAAGGTTAGCATCCGCTTCGAGTCCAGTAAGCCCGTCTTCATAACTTAGGTGGTATATAAAACAAGTTCCCACTCCAGCTTCGTCAAAGTTTACAGCTTCAGGAGTTGGAGGTAATCCAAGTATGTTTCTTTGATCATCCGTTACTACCCATTGCGAGTTAGTTCCTGTATTTCCATCAAGAGTTACTCCCGATACATTATCAGCGATTCCATCTCCTACGGTGAACTCAAAAGGTCCTCCAGCGATGGTTCCACCATCTACAGCTACAGCATCTGTTCGAGTAAATACTAATGTACCTACCTTCTGATTATTAAAAGTATACATGCCTCTTATGTTAAACATAGGCTCTTTTGGGTTCGTTGCAGGATTGTTTAAGGAGTATCCTGTCCCTTCTTCTGTTCCTGCATCATATGGGAAAATATCCATAGTCAGTGTCGAAACCCATTGATTATTATCATCTAATAACGAAATACTATTTACAGCGGCAACCCAGTCTGGACTGGGAGCAATCATGGATATTAACGATACTAAAGGATGATTAGAATTTACAGATAGATCTCTGATAGTTATAGTTCTTCGTGATCCATTAAAAAAAAGATTAGGCCCCTTGATATACTGATTAGCATATCCAGCTTGTATTGCACTATTCACTTCATTAGAAAAAGTTCTATCTGCACCAGTTTCTGCTACTGCTTCTACACCAGGTGTTGCAATTCCTCCGATTTCAAAAAAGGTAACATTACTGTTGTGAGTGGCACCTACTAATTCAGTAAAATGAGCACTTGGTCCAGGTAATGGGCCGTGAGCCTCCCAATTACTAGTGAACACAATATCATACGTTGCGGTGGTCTGTCCATATGTAATAGCACATACTATGAACAGAAAAAATTGAAAAATACATTTTTTCATCATAATTAGTTTAAGTTAGTTTTGTGTTAAAAACGCGTTAGACGGAGTTATGTCAATGACATTACTAGCGATATCGTTAATTTTGTCATAAAAAATGTTAAATAAATAAAAATATTAATATAAATTAAGAAGTAATACGATGAATTTTTAACGATTAAATGATTGAAATACTAATATTATAATTATGAAAGTGGCATATTTTTTACTATTTGCTAAATAAGCAGCTATTTTCTATCAAATTTTTGTGTTTTTATAAATTCCATAACGTTATTATAAAATGAAGTGTAAAAACCGCCTTAATTGTTCAAAAAAATAGTATTCTTAGTATAAACTGCCTAAAGAATTATAAGTTTATAAGACGAAACATCAGCTATGAAAATTATGAACAAGAAAATAAAAATGGAAAATGAAAGGGGGGTAAATTAATTTTACTAATTTCATGCTATTAAATACGTTAAAAAATAGGTGTATTTACTTCTGTCTTTAATTATATTTGCACATAAATATTAGGTGTATGTCAGACGTAACAATAAAAATAAAAGATAGAGAAGGAGAAGTACACGAGATACTAGCTCCTACGGACATGGCTATGAATCTGATGGAAGTTTGTAAAGCATATGAACTACCAGTAGAAGGAACTTGTGGGGGTATGGCGATGTGCGCATCCTGTCAGTGTTATGTATTATCTGATCACCAGCTTCCCGAAATGAGTCAGGATGAAGATCTAATGCTGGCAGAAGCATTTTATGTAGAAGATAATAGTAGATTAGGTTGCCAGATCCCGATCACACCCGAGTTGGATGGATTAGAAATTGAATTGGCTCCAGAATCATAATTTGGATCGTTTTTACTAGTTTCTCTTCTGCACTTGTAGCTAATTCGTGGCGATCTAATTTGAGTTCTTAGACTTTTCTAATTTCTTCTTTTTGTATACAGTTTAGAAAATCTACTGTTCGAAGTTTGCAACTTCGAATCTCGCTCTACAAAGTATTTGATTTAGAATCGTTTATTAGTAAGAAGTATGCTGCGAAGTTGCAAACTCCGCAGAATACAATTAGTTTATTGTATAATATGTATTTTATGTTAAAATTTAGAGCTTTCGTGTTATCTATTTATAAAAATGACTCTTATATATAAAGGGCTTGTATACAAAGTTTCATTAGACTAGAAATATTTTAGTTTTGAGTGCTCTAATCTTTTGATTTTTAGTGCTTTTATAAGTGTATAAACCCGTAGAAACTTAATAGTATTACTATCTTAAAATTTGTTAAATCATTTATTTTTACGATATTGCAACTGGAAAAATTGAATACAATAGGGAGTAATCAATCATTATTTTTAAAAATAAATAGTATGTACACAAAAAAAGTAATTTTTACATTACTACTTACTTTGATTTTTATGATCAGTTGTCAAAAAGATGATCAAGAACTACAAGAAATTGAGCAGTTAGAAACATCAAGTATTACAAAAGACTGTGTTTACCAATCGGTAAAGATTTCATTTCGTACAGGCTCTTTACTTGGTTGTCAAATTGTTGAGAAAATGAACGCTGTAAAAAGCAAATACGCTTTACTACTTGACAAAAAATCAGGTTGCCCAATTTATCAAATCCCCGAGACTAAATACCCCAACTGTGAAGACATGAATAACAAAACTTATATTGAGAATTGGAAAAAATTAAACCAATTTGCGGGTAAGCCAGATTCCGAGACACTAGACATAGAGCTTGATGATGATTAATATGGATTTAGATAATAAAAATTATTAGGTCTTTAATACACCCCAATCCTAAAAACAAATAACCATGAATACAAATAAAATACTCTTTTCACTGTTTGCTGTATTTTTGATGATCAGTTGTCAAAAAGATGATCAGGAACTACAAAAAATTGAGCAATTAGAAACTAGCAACAAAGCGCTTAGAGCATTGCGTCCATTAAATCCAACAGACAACTGTATTTATGTTCCAATACAAATTAGGTTCATTTCGGGTAGCTATAGTGGCTGTGAGTTATATGAAAAAATGAATGAGAAACGGAATGAGCTTTCTCTCATGATAGATGAGGAAACAGGTTGCCCAATATATGATATTCCTCATATTGATTATTTCAATTGTGATTATATGGATGATTCATTTTATGTTGAGAACTGGAAAATTTTACTTGGATATTATTGTGGAGGTAATTATCCTTGTACAGATTCAGCGGGTAACCCTATGGAACCTGGCAGTGATTTCCCTTTAGAAGAAGATGATGATTAGAGTCTGTTTCTAAAAGCATCAAATGAGGTTATAAACAAAAAACAAATTGATATATAACTCTCTTTTTATTAAACAAATCTTAAGCGAAAACAGGCAAGTTTTCAAGTGCTATTTTTACATAGATACATCATTATTATAAAATGATATTACTATATTGAGGGAGAATTAATAATTCTGTCACAAAATAATACTTTGATTTTAAGAACATTTCTGCTATTCTTTCTATGTTGGTTTCATATTGGTTTTTGCCAAAATGAAAAAGTGATTTCACCCATCCTAAAATCTAATATCCCTTCAGAAGAAAAAATAAAAACTGTAGATTCTATTGTAGCGCTGTATGATATTCAAAATAAACATACATTATTAAACTCTTTATACAACGTATATAGTACTTGGCTCTATGAGCATAAAAATTACACAAGTGCCATTGAAATTTTAAGAGCATCCATAGAAAACCAACGTAATTTACCTATTACTGATACCTTATTATGGCAACACAGATTATATTATTTAGGGCTCTCGTATCGCAAAACAGGTCAGTACGATAATAGTATTGCTGTATTTCAGCACCCTATTATTAGGTATGGTAATACCCCAAAAACCGCAAGATCATATTCAGAACTAGGGAGGAATTATAGGGCCATCGGGGATTATTATAAAGCCATAAATTACTATCAACTAGGAGCTTTATTGTTAGCAAAACATGGAAATAACAAATCATTATCGACTAACTACTTTAATACATCACTTGCTTTTATACTGCTAAAAACACCCGAAGGGCATCAAAAATCTTTACATTATTTGTTAAAAGCAGATTCATTATCTAATCGTATTTCAACAAAAAACTCCCTTAGCTATAATATCAAAATAGGTTTGGGTAATTCATATAATCAATTCAAGAATTTGGATATCCCAAAAGCATATTCCTATTATAAAGAAGCTTTAGATATAGCTATTAAATTAAATAATTCTTTCAAAATATTTAAGGTATACAATGAATTAGGAAATCTACTAAACACCTCTGATCCTGATAAAGGAATTATGTATCTTGAAAAAGCTATTCTTTATACCGAAAATGATGCTTTACGCTATTTTTATATTGAATTTAATTTAGGCACTTGTTATTTGACGAAAGGCCTCTATGATCAGAGTATTTCTAGTTATTTGAAAGCGATTAGCTATATCATTGAGATTAATTCAAAAATTTCAGAACCTATATTGAATCTATCTACTTTCTATAACGTAAAAAACAAAACTTCTTTATTAAATGCTTTAAGGTATCTTGCCAATGCATATCACCAAAAATATAATGCCACTAGCGATAAAAAAGCATTAAACAAAGCGATTACAACCTACACGATCGCAGATGAATTGTTGGACATCATTCGTATTGAAAGTACTGAGTTACAATCAAAATTATATTGGCGCAAACAAAGTGCTGAACTTTATGGTAGAGCTATAAAAGCTTGTTTTTTGGCTAATAATAAAGACAAAGCTTTTTACTTTATGGAGAAAAGCAAAGCATTATTACTTACTGAAGAACTTAAGAATGTGCAGTTAAAAAAGAACAACACCCTCCCGGCTTACCTTATAAAAAAGGAAACGAAGTTAAAAAAGAATATTTATACGCTAGAAAAGCAAAAACAGGCCGATCCAAATATAGATTCCATTGCTATCGAGCTTTTAAATAAACAAGATCAATTAATTACATTACAAGACAGCATCAAAAATGAATTTGCCGACTTTGAGGTTATAAACACATCGAATACCATCGTTAACCTTAAAGAAGTACAAGAATCTATAGATATGGATCAGGTGGTTGTTACCTATCATATTTCTAGCTATGATGATACAGGTCTCATTACTAAGGATAATAATTATAAAGCTGTAGTCAATGGAAGTAAATATGGTACTGCAACCAAAAATAGTTCATACGGGATGATGATCACTCAAAACGATATTCAATTCTTTGAATTAGGAAACCCAGATCGATTAAAAAAGCAAGTAGTCGAATTGTCAAAAAAAATGACAATGCCTCTCAAATCTGATGCAGAAATAGCTAACTATATTGAACTATCCCATCAAGTGTATCAAAATCTATTTCCTTCAGAAAAAATAAGAAATACAATAAAGAATAAAAAAATGCTAGTTATTCCAAATGCATATTTAAATTATATTTCTTTTGAAGCATTAGTAACTACCAATACTTCTAAAAACCCTACATATCTTATTGAAGATATACAAATTAATTATGCGTATTCTAATTCTTTTTTAAAAGCAATAAATTCGTATATAGATCATAGTCCAGAAATTACTTTTTTGGGAATAGCTCCAAAACAGTTTGAACATCAAAAACTAGCGCCCTTATCTACCAGTGATGAGGAAATCAAGGCTATTGGCACTTATTTTTCTGGAAAACAATATATACAGCAAGAAGCGACAAAAGAAAATTTTCTTAATGCACTATCAAATTATAGTATCATTCATCTTGCTACCCATGCAGATGCGCAGGATAGTATTTCGCCATGGATTGCTTTTAGAAAAAACAAATTACTGTTGGAAGAATTATATTTTGCCAACAACAAGGCCAAAATGGTAGTTCTAAGTGGCTGTAAAACACAATTAGGAAAACAAGAAATTGGAGAAGGTGTGATGAGTCTGGCAAGAGGTTTTTTTCATTCTGGAGCAGAAAGTGTGGTTTCTTCTTTATGGGATGTTCAAGACTTGTCTACTTCGTATATCATGAATCAATTTTATAAGAATCTTTCTGATAATCAAACCAAATCTGAAGCGTTGAGAAATGCCAAACTCAATTATCTGGATACACATATGTTATCTGATGTGTCTCCCTCGTATTGGGCTTCTTTTGTTCTGTTAGGGAATACAGATCCTTTATTTAAAGAACAGATTTCTGTATGGTGGTGGTTAGGCATACTTCCAGTATTTTTACTATTTTTTCTTGTGTATAGAAAACTTGCTAAGAAATAATTGTAAATCTAATCTTGATTATTGCTCTTTTAGTCTTATTTGAGAATTAGCATCATTTGGTAGTTCCAAGAATTTTTCGGCAGCTGTATGATCTCCTAGATCCAAATGTATCAACCCTGTATACCAATTAGCAGTTTTTGCTATATTACTTGTGGTATTGTTGGTCAAGGTATTTAATAAATTCAAAGCTTTTTTAGAATCCCCTATTTTATGAATTGCTAAGGCTTTAATTAGCAATGCGTCTTCATAATACTTCTCATCATCGTTAAAATTCTGTAATAGATCTATAGCGGTATTATATTCTTTATTTGTATATGCCAAATATGCCTTTACCATTTTTTCTTGTGAAGGGCTTTGGGCATCACTCCTATTGGTATAGTAACCCAATCCTACATTTTTATCCCAAGAAGCTGCGATCAATTGATCCATTTGGGGTTGTTGAAACATTTCACTTCCTTTCCAAATAAAAAATACGATGGCTAATCCTGCTGCGATACTTCCAATCCATTTCCAAGAGATTTTATTAGATCGTTTTGTTTGTTCTTGTTTATCTAGGAGATTTTCCCATTTACCGATACGCGATTGTTCTTTTTTATCTTTAAATTCATCAGCTACGATACTTGTTGCCTTTTTATAGATATCTACCTTGTTTAGAAACGCTGGATCTTGCGACATTCTCATCTCAAAAGCAGCTAGCTCCTCTTCCGAAAGGTCTAGATCAAAAAACCTCGTTATAAGTTTAATATCTTCTTCTTGATCCATCATTATTTTTAGTATTATTTTTCAAAGTATTCAATGCCTCATATACTTTTTGAACTAGTCTTTTCTTGCAATTGTACTTAGCTTGCACCAAGGCTTGATAATTTCCAAAACCAAGCTCTTCTTGCAAATCCTTTAATCGTATGGTATTATCAAGCTCTGCTTCCATCAATAATTTACATTTAGAGGATAACAAATTCATAGCTATTGATAGTGCTCTATGTCGAAGTAAATCTTCATTCATCTCTTCTTTTATTTCTGATTCTTTGGTCGGATCATGCTCATTCTCTTCATCATTCCTAAATACCTCCGATTCTTCACTTAATGTTACAGCATTCCAAGGTTTCCTCTTTCGTAATAACCAGGTATTTCTACACATCATATAAATGTAGCCTACACTACTAAGAGGCAGTTCTTCTTGATTAATAACAAAACGTTCCCAAAATTTTTGCATAGAAATTACAAAAACCTCTTTTGCATTCTCCTCAGATTTGGTAAGAAATTTCAGTTTTGACAATAGCTTTTGAAAAGTATCTTCAAAGAAACGATCAAAGGGGAACTCATTATCATTCCTAGCACTGTCGATTATTTTTTTGAGGTCACTTTGATCCATATATAATGTCTACAAAAGAATTATGTATTACATTTTGATTATATATTAAAGTATTTTATGATGCTTAAAAAAATAATATTTTCAATAAACTTTAACATTTCGATACAAAATTCTAAGACATATAATTCCAATTAAATCTATCTCAAAGCTAAAATAGCAATAATACAAAAAACAACAATTAATATACTCGATTTTAAAGAATTGAAAAAAACGAAATAAATCTTGTTATGTTTTTTTGGATCTGCATCATTAGTGAAAGATAAAAATAAACATCAGTACTATTTACCATATTCTTTTGTAGATCTTTTATCAAAAAAAGTATTTAACTAATCATAAAATCAAATTTTGTAATGAATAAACTTATAATTCTATTAACCACTATAGCAATTCTATGTAGTGCATTTACATTCTTTTCTTTTAAACCTTCCAGCTCAGAACCCGTATACGTAGATGTGAACAAATTATTAGAAGGTTACGAGCGTACCAAAGTAGTAAGAGCAGATTTTGAAGCAAAGGCCAAAACACTACAATCAAATGTAGATAGTTTGATGACCGATTGGCAAAAAGAATTGAAAGCCTATGAGAAAGAGCGCTCAACAATGAATGAAAAAGAATTAGAACTTAAACAAGAACTGTTATCTAACAAGCAACAGCAAATAAATAATTACCAACAGGCCATACGAAAACAAATCCAAGAAGAAGATAAAAAAGCTACACAAACGGTTATTAATGATATTAACGATTATGTGAAAGAATACGGTAAAAAGGAAGGATATCAAATTATTTTTGGGGCCAGTGGTACAGGAAATATTATGTATGCTTCGGAAGCTGCAGATTTAACCCAAAAAGTATTAGAGGGATTGAATACTGAATTCGGAAATTAACATAATAAACAAAGTAATCCAAAAACTATCAATAAAATTTAACTGTAAATCTATGGTTACATATTTAAAAAGTTACTTGATTTTTATCAAATGTCATTGTAAACATTTATGGATATTCTGTACAACCTTATTAATCGTTTGTCTATTTGCTACAAGTTGCAACAACACTAGCTTCTCTAGTGAAATAGCATTATTAAATTTTATACAAAATCCTGAAAACGAATACTCGCAAAGTAAAACTGTAAATGGGATAAGATATAGGCTACAGTATCGCCCAACGGATTTATTAGTTCGTCAAGATCTGGGAAATCAGCAAGCAACCAAAGATCAAGTAAGGATGTTAAGAGAAAAGTATAACAAGTATATATATTTTAATTTAAGTATGTCTAAAAAAAACCAAGAATTACTGAATACCAAGGCAGGTAACAAAAACGAGTTTGGAGCGATGGTCAATCAATTGGCTTTTGGTATGAATGAAAAAGTGCATTTGTTCACAAAAGATAAAGATACCATACCATTAATTGATTTTATATACCCTCGTATGTATGGAATGAGTAAATCAACTACAATCCTATTTGTATATCCAAGAAATAGAAAAACAACTGAAGAAGAACTTAATTTTAGTATAGAAGATCTCGGTTTTTATACAGGAGAAGTAAAGTTTAAAATAAACGCTAAGCAATTTAACAACGAACCGCAATTATCATTTAAAAATTAAATAAATGACTAAAAAACAATACATCCAAAAAATAATAGTAGCACTTTTTATGTGCCTACTATTACATAATACATCATTTGCTCAGGGTCCAACTTCTCCTGAAGCAGCGAGTTTTGAACCTGTTGATGCTACCGATATGGTAAATCTAGTAACAGGAGATCTTTCTTATGTCCTACCATTGTTAAATGTTCCAGGCCCAAATGGAGGTTATCCAATATCATTATCATATCACGCAGGGATTGCAATGGAACAAGAAGCAACATGGGTTGGTTTAGGTTGGAATTTAAATCCTGGTGCAATAAATCGTTCTATAAATGGATATCCTGATGACTGGAATAACAGAAAAAAAACATCGATACTTTATGATAAAGGGGGGATATATACCGTTCAAACCGTTACGGCATCTACTGGGTGGAAAGACGGAAAATATTCGGCAGGTTTATATGCATCCTATGCTGTAAATAGAGCATTTGGCGGAGAAACTACATATGACACTAAATATGGTGCTACATTAGAGGTTGGTAAAAATAAGTTTTCTGCTGGTACTGATGGAGTAGGATATTCAAGAGGTATGTCTAGTGTTAATTACAATTCGAATAATGGTACTGTAAGTGTTGGTCTTGACATAGGTGCATTAGGGATTAGTTTGTCATCTGATGGCAATCACTATTTGAAAATAGCAGAAGGTTCAGTAGGAATATCTGGATCTGGAGGTCTTTCTTCAAAAATGCATACAAGAACAATAGGAACTTCTATTGATGGCACTGTAAATATAGGCGGAATCGCAAATTTTGGATACAGTAAAAGAAAGTATCGATATACTTGGTATGATAGAGCAAGTTATGATTGTCTTGGAATATTATATGCTGGTCAAACCGATGAGATGATCGCAAATTCATTACAGCCTAAAAATGCATCTATTGATTCCTATCAATCGATATATAAAACAGCTGATAATCGACAATCATTAGAAAATAATTTTTCAGGACCTTCTTATGATAATTATACCGTTACCTCAGAAGGCTTGAGTGGTTCTATCTCTCCGTATTTATTCGAACATGGTACATTTAAAAATAGATATAATAGAGTTACTACTACTTATGATAACAAATATGCTAAAGAAGCAACATTTAGTTATTACGATAATAGTTTTTCTAAGCAAATAAACGATCCTAATAACGATATAAATTTTTATTTTGAAAACATCAACGCATCTTATATGAGCTTAAAATCAGATGGTTGGGGAAATTTATCATCTGCAAATAAAATAACAGATTTGGATGTTATCAATAAGAGAACTAATCATACCTCCATAGTTAATGGTGTTTCGCAGAGTAACTATAATGCTTTAAAGAATAGAATAAATAATGGACCTTTTATTGAAGTTTTTACAAATAGTGAAATTCTAAAAAATCGAAATTCTATAATAGATGTTGCTACTGTAAATAGAGCATCCTTTCCATCAGATGGCATAGGTGCCTACAGAATCACCAACGCAGATGGATTAACATATCACTATTCATTACCGGTATATCAAAAAGAAATGTTTTCTCGTTCTGGGCAATTGGAAGACAATATAAATGATAAGTTTTATGAAGAACAACAATTCACTCCCTATGCTACACATTGGCTTTTAACAGCTATTACAGGACCTGATTATATTGATAATAACAATAATAATAAGGCAGATAATCTTGATTTTGGATATTGGGTAGTCTTCGATTATGGAAAATGGAGTGACGGTTATGCCTGGAGGACACCCACTCAGGATCTTTCTTATCACGAAAGTGATCAATCAAAGTCTTTTGCTTGGGGAGTTAAAGAGATTTATTATCTAGATATGATTAAAACAAAAACACATACAGCTCTATTTGTAAAAGAAGATAGGCGTGATAATTATGGTTCAAAAATAACAATAGGAGCCAGTATCAATTCCCCTGAATCTTATAACTACGGTGAAAAGCAACTTCTAGGGCAAAGTAATTCAAATTATTTTGTTAAAGGTATTTATGATAATAGAGCGGTATATCTTGCTGCAGGCGTTTATTATTCAAATATATTTCACAAAGAATATGTTAATATAGACAAGCATAAATCTCTGAGACTTAAAGAGATTCTTTTGTTACGAAACGAAGATGTGCCATCAAACATAAAAACGTATCGCTCAGAAAGTAGAGGGAGGGCTATTGGTCAAATGTACTTTGCTGAAGAAGTTATAGTGTATGACGTCAATGGAAGACGAGTATATAACAACAATTATCCTTTGTTAGAGGGAGGATTAAAATCATGGAAAGGAGAGTTCTATAACAATATCATTAATTCGAAGGATATTTATAACAATATTTCAAATGTTAATGATGTAAAAATAAATCATATAAGTCTTGGTTATGATGGTAAATATCCATTAAGAAAAAATACACCTAATTCTTATCCACTTGCTTATGGTAAACTAACATTAGATAAGGTAGATTTTAGAGGAAGAGAAGCTGTGAGTGTTATTCCTCCTTATCGATTTTCATATGCTTCAAGTTTAGATTACTATAATAGGCGAGTAGAAGATGAATGGGGCTACAACGAGGCATTTGTTGAAAACTCAAGTTTAAGTAAAATCATAACACCTACCCATCAAAATATACAAATCCGTTATGAGGAGGATGATTTTTATCAAGAAGCAGCGACTAATTACAGAACGTACAATGCTGGAATACAATATAATTTTTATAGACATAACGGTAAAATAAGAATCGTTATTGAGAACAAAACTAACACTCCAGATAATACATATTTTGAAGATTATTTTGAGGTGGGGACTCCCGTTAAAATAGATATGTGGGCCGCTTTTAAAGCAGAATACTGGGAAGTATTTGGCGGTTGTAAAAACCGAGTAGGGAGTATAAATATTCCGAATGAATTTGTGAATGTTATTTCTGTATCTAATTCTAATGTCGTTCTTGAAACTACATTAGATAAAACTTATAACCACAATGAAGGTTTAAATTGGTTACTTGATGCTGGGCCTATGGGAGTTGGTTTTTCAGATCATGATATGCAAAATAGGTTAAGAGGAGAATATCCAGCACTACCTGATGGATGTGCTCAAAGAAGAGCTGTAGTGTTTTTAGGTAAAATATATGCTAAAAATTCTAAAAGAAATATTAAAGGCGGGGGTATTAGGGTTAAATCAATTGAAACGACTTCCAACAGTCTAGGAGGTAATAAACAAAAAACAGTTCATTATTATAATGATTTGGATCATGACAAAAATGTTAATGATGATAACTATAAATCTTCAGGTATTACATCATATGCTCCAGCAAAATATAATAAAGAAGTTGAATACTTAAGTGAATTGCCGTCTCCAGGAGTAAATTATGAATATGTAACCGTTGAAAATTTAGATGCTAATAATGAATTAGTATCTAGACAAGTGTATAACTTTAAAACATTAAAGCCATTTACTAAAGCTGGAAATGTTGTTCGCTCTTCTGACATTATCGAAATTGAAAAGGAAGAAAATCAAAATTCTGGAGCAACATATAGTATAGGTGGTGAGATTGTAACTATTTCTACTGCTAAATATACTATTAAGGACAATAGAGCATCAATAGGTCAACTTAAAAAGGTTTCTTCATATAATTCCAAAGATCATTTACTATCAAAAACACTAAATTTCTATGTAACTCCAAACGATAATAATCCTGGTACCATTCAAGAAACTTTTGATTCATATACTAAAATAAATTATCAAAGCGCAACGAATAAATATTTGCTGAACACCTCTACTAGAATTAAGTTAACTAGTCCTTTAGGGTTAAAATCAACCACAGAGAATAGCTATTCGACTTTAGAAGCTTACGCATATGATTTTAACACAGGTAAATTGAACGAAAGTAGAGTACAAAATAGTAATGGAAATAATTATCGAACAGAAATAATACCCGCTTATACCATACCTGAATATTCAGATAACCTAATTGGTTACGGCATGGGTAGTAAAGTAGATAATATAACTAATAAAAACATGCTTACTCAACCCGCTATAACTAAAAAATCTATAAATAATGAATCTATAATAGGTAATGATAACTGGAAAACAATAAGTGTTGGAATATCTACATGGAATAACCAATGGTCTTATATCAATTATAATGGGTCCATAGAAACACCTACAAACTTAAAAAAGAAAGTTTGGAGAAAGCATAAAAACTTTATCTGGGATGGGGATCGTAATTCGGACGGTATTTACACAAATTATCAAGGCATTGATGATAATTTTAATTGGAGTGTAGGAACAAATACTAATCAACCCAATAATAAATGGAGAAATACAACTACTAATTCTATTTATGATCATTTCTCTAGAGTGATTGAAATAAAAGATATCAATAACAATTATGCTATTACTAAAACTGCCGATAACGATTCTAAAATCGTAATGAACTCTAATGCTAGGTATGGTGAGGCTTTTTATAGTGGTGCTGAGTATAATTTGGGGAGTAATTATATGGATCAGGGTGTAAAAGGAGTTGGATTCAGAAGTTTAGATTATGCACATACTGGAAAATATGCACTAAAAATAGCGCCAAACCAGCGTGGTTTCGAAACCGTATTAAAAAGTGGACAGCACGATGCTGACACTTATAAAGTTTCTGTTTGGATAAAAAAATCTAATAGTATTAATGCTAGAATTCATATAAATGGTGCAACAAAACCATTTAATGGAGAAACAGAAATTAATGCTGGGGATTGGGTATTACTAAATCATTATGAAGAACTACAAACATCTAATGAAACACTATACATTACTTCTGTTAATGGAACTGTTTATATGGATGATTTTAGAATCCATCCAATTGCATCAACAATGACAAATTATGTCTATGATGAATGGGATAAATTAACATTTCTAATAGGTCCCAACAACTTATCTGAATGTTATGTGTATGACAAAGAAGGTCGACTCATAGAAACTTATATCGAAATTATAGACACGCCTGATACTAACGGCGGTTTCAAAAAAGCAAGCAGTAACTCTTATAAATACTTAACAAGATACTAGACATGAAGACATTCTTAAAAAATATGTGTATTGGACTATTTTTAATAATGGGACAATATGTTAACAGTCAAAAACAAATACTACTTCCAGGAAACCAATTACTACAATGCGATCCCGTTTATCCTGATACAGATAGAGATGGATATGGTGACCCTTATAGTTCACCAATTTATTGTGATGATGAACGAGAACCTAACAAAGCATATGTAACAAACAATACGGATGCTTGTCCAAATATACATGGAAGAGAAAGAGGGTGTCCTCCTGGGGAGAAACTGGAGAATAAAAATTCAATAGAAACCACCTTGTACGACATAAATAGAAATATCACAGCAAGAAATAAATCCTATTTTAATGGATATGGAAATCTTATACAAAATCAAAATATAGATCGTAAAACAGGAAAAACTTGGGCGCAAGAAACTCGATATAATACACAAGGTTTGCCCGCACTTACAACTTTAAGTGCCCCTATTAATAGCACATCTGAATTTCTGTTCAGCAATTCTTTTATCAAAACAACGAATAATGTTTCATCGTACACAGATGCTAATTGGCAGTTAGAAACACCAGATCCAGTAGGTGACAAAGAATATACTTTAGGACATTATTATAGCACAAAGAATACCGATGAACCTTATCAAGATATTACCGATTATCCTATTTCTAAAACAACGTATAGTACTTTAAATCCTGGTACGGTATTAAAAGTAGAAGGAGGGCACCAATTAGATAGTAATTTACCACTAGGTTTCAGTTATACTGTACCGGCAACACAAGAATTATACTATGTTTATGGTAAAGATTATTTTGATGGGCCCATACGAGAGGGGAGAGAAAAAGTAATTACTAAATTCTTTAAAACCGTTTCAATAGAGGAAAAATCTGATGGAGATATTGTTGAAAATGTAATATTCACAGACAATGAAGGTAAAACACTAGCCTCAGCACGCTCTGGTGGTTCACAAAAATATGAGGTTGTTTCTGTAATTGATTTTTCTAATAGAGGGCTTGATAATAGTGCATACGTAGATGTTCATATTCCTAAAGGAGTGACGAATGCTGATATCGAATTGTTAAACACAAACTATGCTAGGGAATATAAAATTTTTAACATCCGTACAGAACAGCAAGTAACTATTAATGAAATTACAGGAGGGAATTTTTATAGAATATGGTGCAACCCACGGGGAGGTTTTTCATTTACTAACAAACCATTTATTAATACTTCCGGAACTATAGAAATAGATAATGCCTTAGGTATTAAATATAAAGTAAATTATTATGACTATGCCACAAACTATTATGATGATACAAGTAGGCTGATAAAAAGTACACAACCCTTAGGATTTAATACTTCTAGTATTTCTGGAAACATACGAAATACAGTTACTCATAATTTGGCATCTACGTTTACATATGATGCAATAGGACAGTTAATAGAAACAAAAAGCCCTGATGAGGGTAGAACAAGATTTAAATATAGAGAAGATGGGCAAATTCGTTTCTCCCAAAATAGTAAACAAAAAAACAGAACACCACAACACGTTTCCTACACCAATTATGATAATCTTGGAAGACCCATAGAAAGTGGTGTTACAGTAGGTCCTAACTTTGATTTTTATGATCCTAATGTTCCATTAACAACAAGTACAAGAATAGAACAACAGTTTACTACATATGATGCTGTAGACCGAAGTGAACTCTCTAGTTTTCATGTTGATTATCGCGCCCCAAGCTTCTTAGCTGGTAATGTTGCAAAAACCAGTAATGAGAATACCACAACCTATTATAGCTATGATATTTATGGACGTGTACAGTGGATCGTACAAAGTATTACAGGATTTGGCGTAAAAACAATTGATTATGAATACGATCCAGTAACTAGTGCGGTACATAAAATAATTTATCAAAAACATGACGCAAATGAATATTTTGAACACCGCTATAGCTATGACCCTGTAGACAATAGTTTGGTAAAAGTAGAAACTTCTACAAATAAAAAATTCTACACAGAGCATGCTGCTTATGAATATTATGAAACAGGAGCATTAAAAAATGTAAAATTGGCAGGAGGAATCCAGCAAATGGATTATGTATATAACTTGGCAGGACAATTAAAAGCTATAAATCACCCTAGCTTAACAGCAGCATCAGATCCAGGTGGAAATATAGATGATCTATTCGGTATGAGTATTGATTATTTTGATGGAGATTACAAACGTTCTACTAGTTTTTCTAATACCACAGGAGGTGTAGATCAATATAACGGAAATATTAAAGGAATCGCATGGAAAAATGATAATAATCATGATTCTCCTGTACAATATACCTATAAATACAATCGTGAAAATTGGTTAACCGAAGCTACATTTAAAGCAAATCTTAATTTGATTGGGCGATCTACTAGATTTTCAAGGGTTGTTATACCAGCAAATTCAACCGATTATAAAGTATATGGTATTACCTACGATGCGAATGGTAATATAAAAACCTTAAATCGGAATAAAGATAGTAATGGAGGTAGTAATGCTATGGATTTATTAACGTATACCTATGATCCTGCAAAACCAAACCAATTAAGACAGGTGAAAGATGCAGTAACCACACCTACCAATACAGACGATATTAAAACACAAGGCCCTAATAATTATGAGTATAACGATATAGGAGAGTTAATTAAAAATAAGCAAGATAATATTTCATATACGTATAATGCTAGTGGGCTAGTTACAGCAGTATTAAAAGATTATAATCCAATAGTTAAGTTTTATTACAATGATAAAAATCACCGTGTCAAAAAAGAAACGTTTTTAGGAGCAGATGTTATTAAAACTTTTTATGTGCGTGATGCATCAGGTACTGTTTTGGCAATCTATTCTGGAGGCACTAGAGGCAATCCATTTGGGTTAAAAGAGCATCCTATTTATGGTACTAGTCGTTTAGGGATACATAAACGTATCGATGGTATCGATGTATATCAATTAACAGATCATTTGGGTAATGTGCGTGCAGTAATTACTAAAGGAGGTATCATCCCAACAGCACTAATCGCCAAAACGGATTACTATCCCTTTGGGATGCCAATGCCGAATCGTAATGTACAAGGCAATTACCGCTATGCCTACCAAGGGCAGGAAAAAGACCCTGAAACTGGGAAGGAAGCGTTTGAGTTAAGACTTTGGGATGCGAGGATTGGACGGTGGTTGACTACGGATCCTTATGGTGAATTTAGTTCTCCTTATTTAGGAATGGGTAATAATCCTATTAGTCAAATTGATCCTGATGGAGGTATGACAGATGATCCAAATTGTTGTGGAGGGGCTGGTGATAATGGTAATTCAATGACAGAAGGGAATACTTTAGATGAAGTTAATTTAGTTTATAAATCCGATAGAGTAAAAAGGCTTAATAGCCTCGGTTATTCATGGAGAGATATTCAATTTAGAGATCATTTACAACAAAATAACTCTTTCTACTACAATATTGTTAGAAATAGAGAGGCACGAGGTATATATAATTCTTTAACTAATGACGGAGTAAATTGGAGTGGTTTTAAATCTGAATTTGATGCTGGTTGGAAAAATTGGGATCCTAATGGATTAGGTAATTTTCTTATGAATAGCACTTCTTTAGCAATAGCATTTCCTTTGCTGGTTGCCTCTCCAGCGGGGGTAGGTTTAGCAACTCAAGCTGGTCGTAAAATGATTATAGATGCTAGTTTGCAATATGCTTTTACTGGAGATATTGATGTAGCAAACGTAGCTATTTCAGGTATCAGTGTGCCAGCTATCTCTCCCATCTTAGGAGGCTTAATAGATGCCAACTCTACTGGTATAAGTGTATATGGAATTCATGGTAACAAGCAATTCAGAGAAGTTTTTGTAGAGGCTGGAATTGGATATATTGGTTATGGTATGTTTAAACATAGTCAAGCATTAGGCAATCCTGATCTTATTAATTTTACTTTTGGCAAATCTTATTCAGTAGGAATGACATCATTTCTGAGGAATGCTAATAAATAGTAAAAAATTTATTCCCCCTGCTCCGCAAATGTCTCCTGACTTTGAGGGATAATCAAAGACGATAAGTCAAAATAATAGAAATACTAAAACAGCCATGTTTGCAGATCAAATGTGGTTGTTTTATTTTTTAAGTTTTGTATACAAAAATCTTGTTATGTTTTTTTACATCTGCATCATGGGTATAGAAGTAAGATTATTGTAATGGATACACTATTGCTTTCTTCTTATAAAACAAAAAACTAAATCTAATACAAAATGAAAAAACTTATTTTATTAAACTATGTGCTTACGCTACTAGTATGTATCAGTTGTCAAAATGATGATGTTGATTTTATTGATCAACAAGAAACCACTACTAAAAGAAGAATTCAACCTTTTAAACCGGTTCTAACTCAAATCCAGAGGAGTTGTGGAATTACAGAGGGTAATGATCAGATGCCAGTATCGGCTGGTCAAATGGATAAATTGGTGAATACTTTTGTTCCCTTGTCTCCAATCAATGTGACTGTATAATACCATATTGTAAGAAAAAGCAATGGTACCGATGGAATTCCTTTGAGTGATCTCAATACAATGACTGCACAATTAAACGATGATTTTACGCAACCTCAATATGGATGTATTGCATTTAATCATTCTCCTAGTAGAATTCGTTTTATCCATGATGGGGATGTGAATTATATTGATGAAACAAGTTTTCAGATTATCGACACAAATACATCTGACACTTCACTTATCGCACCAGAATATGATGCTTTGATAATGAAAGATAATGATCCAGAGAAAATAAATATTTATGTGATCAAAGGTTTCAATACTTTGAGCAGTATTCAGTTATACTCTAAAGCAGCTATGAATGGAAATACGGTTGTAGTAGTTAGAGATCAAGATTCGCATATAAGCCCTCATTTAACTCATGGAGTTGGCCATAATCTAGGACTGTATCATACTTGGCATAGAAACAACATATGTGATTTAAAAACGAGATCTTGCGATGGTACGATTGGAGATTTTATCGAAGATACTCCTATTGTTTTTTCCCTATCTAATTTTTCTATTAATGAAAACTGTGAATATTATCGAGGGATAACGCAATCATGTAATGGGACAAGTATTCGTATTCCAAAAGAAAATGCATTATTCAATTCAAAAAACATTATGGCAAGAAAATCACTTAACTCGGATTGTAGAGAAGGCTTTACAGGAATGCAACATATACGTATGAATCAGATGGCTATCAATCTTGGGGTAGGACAAGAATAAAAATATTTTGCAAAACTCTTGTTTTTACAAAGTTTGAACCACTTCTATGTAAAAAACAAGTTATACCAACCTAAGTTAGCATTAATTATTACAAGATACAGATGATTTGAAAATCGTTTCAGTGCCTGTTATCGTATAAAAGTAAACATTTTTTTAAGGGGATTTTCCTCCTTTATTTCAGTGGGTTTAACCCTTGAATTATGGGGTGTATGCTTGGTTAAAATATTGTATCGTCTATTTACTTTTGAAAAGTTTTGATCTCCGGAGAATCAAAGAGAATAAGAATTTTTATAGAGTTTTCAAAAATTCTTATTGACAGCTAAATGATATAAAAAACCTAAAACTTTAAAAAATGAAAACTAACATCTTTAGATTCAAATTTTGGATTCCATTTTGCTTTATATGCACTATTGTATTAGTTACAAGTTGCGAGCAAGATTATGAGACTATTCAGGCAGAAAGTGAGATACTCGAAACACTGTCTCAGGAAAAACACATACAAGAAATTGCCTTTCCTGATAAAACTGGAGAGATTGTGGATATTGCCTATGATAATCAAAATTTGAAAGCAGAAAAAATAAATGATCTCTATGTATATGAAGGAGATATTATTATTACCGAAGAAGATATAAAAAGCTTTGAGAAAAGCACCGGGCGAACCAGTAGATATTGGCCTAATTGCACTGTTTACTATTCAATAGAGAGTAGCCTGCCTAATAAGCAGCGTGTATATGATGCTATTGCACATTGGGAAAAATATAGCAATTTTAATTTCATAAAAAGAACCAATCAAGCGGCGTATGTAAATTTTAAAGTTGGTACAGGTTGTTCCTCTCAGGTTGGAAGAACAGGAGGTAAACAAAATATTAACCTTGCAGGAGGCTGTTCTACAGGAAATACTATTCATGAAATAGGGCATGCCATAGGATTATGGCATGAGCAAAGTAGAAAGGATCGAGATGATTATGTTACTATAAAATGGGGAAATATTCAATCTGGTAAGACACATAATTTTCAGACATATATACAGCGTGGAGAAGATGGTGATGAGTATTCTCCTTATTTAGATTTTGGAAGTATTATGATGTACGGCCCTAATTCATTTTCTAAGAATGGTCTTCCGACAATTACAAAAAAAGATGGAAGTAGTTATTCAGTGCAAAGAAATGGACTATCATACTGGGATAAACAAGGGGTTAAAAACATGTATAAAAAAATATGTGGAACTATAGAGAATATGACTGGATATTACAAAGCAAATGATGGGGGTCACTATTATGTTCGGCATATTGGGACTAATATATATTGGTTTGGAGAACATCCTTCTGGTATCTGGGCAAATGTATTTAAAGGAAAGCTTGATGGTAATATTATAAATGGACAATTCTATGATGTGCCAAAAGGAAAGATAAAAGGATACGGGTCTTTAAAATTATCTGTGAATTCGGCAGCTACAAAAATTACAAAGATTACAGGAAGTAATTTTGGAGGATCTGTTTGGACAAAAATGGCGAAACCGTCAAGTTTGCCTCCGACAAGGCTTGCAGGATTTGGAACAAGAAATAATATAAACGATCTTACCGCTAGATGGTATGGTAATGATGGAGGTTATTATTATATGAGGCAATTAGGAAATACTGTAGTTTGGTTTGGAGAGCGACATTTTACATCTGGTCGTCCTTCTTGGTCTAATGTAGCAGTAGGTACACGAACAGGAAATACAATTTGGCTTAGTTGGGCAGATGTACCCAAAGGTAATATCAGTAATTCTGGTGTGCTAGGGCTCAAAGTTAGTAGTTCAAATAAAATAACGAGAACGTATTCTTCTGGAAGTTTTGGAGGATCAAACTGGACACGATAGCTGGTTCGGTATAAATAAACATTTTGATAAACCTTCAGGTGTTTTTAAGTCTCTGAAGGTTTTTTTATGCCAGTTCTTATATGAAACTACAGAAATATTAAATTGAACTATTTTGATTCCAGACAAGGAAGAAAATTTATGAATAGCATCGCTATCGATCAATTTTGTGACAAAATATGGGTTCAAAACAGACTATTTTAGGCAGTAATTTTAGATAAGAACTGGTATTAATTCCAGCTCCACAAAAAGTTATAATTATTTGGTATTAGAATAATAGTTGAAAAAAAAGACTGCCTTTTCAGACAGCCTCTTCCCTTAAAAAAAACTAGTAAATAACAACAATCAATTGCTATCTTTTGATAACTCTTTTAATAACAGTATCACCAGATATTGCATCTGAAATATTTACTAAATAAACACCACTTGATAGCGCACTTGTGTTAAGTTGTATATTGTTTTGAGAATTAGATGTATTCTCAGAAATTATTCTTCCAGAGATATCATACAATGTCACTTCAATTTCTGCTCCGTTTAATCCTGAGTAAGAAATATTTAGTACATCGTTTACTGGGTTAGGAAAAACACTAAAGTCCTCGTCTGAAATTACATCTTCTACAGAGAGTAAATTACACTCTTCTATACTTAGCCTGGTTACAACAATTGAATCTGTTGATACGTCTGAGCAGTCAGCATCTCTTAATGCTTGTAATGATCCTCCTCCAAAAGTATTTAAGGCTCCTTCACGTCCTCCTAATCCTCTGTATGACCATCCCCAGATTCGACAAGTTCCAACTCCTGCACCATCAAGGCTAATTTCATTAGTTCCTACAATGTTTAAAATTGTTTCTTCTGGTGAGTTATCTGTAATTACATACAAATATGATAAGTTCTCAGCTTGTGTTTCGTGGGATACAACGATAGGATCATCAATTCCATCTACACAAATTGTTACTTCAAACTCTCCATCAATTCTTAATGAACTACTCGTATTCGCCGCTGTTGTAGCATTGACATCAATTGAGATAGTTCCACCATCTGCTGCTTCTCTAATAACAGTAATAGCATTATCAGAGATATCAGAGCAATCTAAATCATCAAGAGAAGACAAAGGTTGTCCTACTTGGTCTAATCCATTACCAGGTACGCCTCTATACGACCATCCCCATATTTGGCAAGTTCCTGCACCCGCACCATCAAGGCTAATTTCGTTAGTATTCACTACATTAAGGATTAATCCAGTTGCTGCATCAGTAATTACATATCTGTAAGAAAGGTTTTCAGCTCCAGGGTTTTCGTGTATTACTACTAATGGATCAGCAATTCCGTCTACACATATTACAGCTTCTGTTCCGTCTTGGTTTACAGATGTTGTTCCGTT
>CANLRN010000073.1 GCA_947493495.1 uncultured Aquimarina sp. | reverse complement strand
TTTCCTGCTCCACCAGCTACACAGTCTACACCAGTGATTGCTTGGTTATCAAATCGATCATCATATTCTCCTCCGCGGGTGGTAATAAATGTTTGGAACTGATACTCATTTTCGAGTATTGGGGTATCAGGGTCAATTGACACTTGTACATTAATAGTTTTTGTCCCTTTTGCAACCTGCACTATTGTTTCTCCATATACAGTATAAGGAGCAATTGTAGATTGAAAAGCCACTCGAATATCACGATTCTGACTAGAGGCGTATTCTACATTCACTATTGCAGTTCCACCCTGTTGAACGGATGAAGGAGCTGTGACATCAAGTATATCATCATTACCATTTGTAGGAGGGTTAGGGTTTCCGCCACTGCAAACTGATGGAGGAGGGTTATTAACTCTTCTAAAATGATCTCTATTCCATTTTCCTTCTGGAGTAAGATCGTTATTGTAGTTCCAATTGCCATTGGCATTTGCAGATCGTTTTAAAGAAGAACTTCTTTCGTTTTTATTACTTAATGACCATTTGCAATATCCTATTCCATTGGCATCCATCCATTGTTCCCATCGATTCCATTCTGCTGCATCTAGATTATTATTAGGCCCATAATTCGTTCCTACTCGCCCACATTCTGTATTAAAAAGAGCTAATCCTTTACTTAATGCATAATTCCCTTTATCTCGTAATGACTGTCTATGTGCTCCTGCATACGAATGGATTGTATAAGCAACGTTTCCAACAGGTCTATTATTACTATCTATAGTCAAAGGATTATCTGCTGCTGTATCTACTCGCTGAGAATAAAAAGGAGTTCCTACTATAATGATATTATCAGGATCATTGGCTCTGATTTCGGCAATAACTTCTCTAGCATACGCTTTTATTTCATTCCAAGTACTTACGGATTGATTAAATCCGCCAATAGGTTCATTCCATATTTCATACATCACATTAGGAACCCCTGCATACTCTTTGGACATTTGCCTGAAAAAAGTTTTGGCTTGTTGCTTGTAATTAGGGTGTGCATGAAAATCGATAATAACATAGATTCCGTGTTGTATAGCCGCATCCACTACTCTTCTTACCTGATTGGCAGAACCTACTGGATCAGAAATGTAATCCCCTCCAGATCCACGTACTCCCATAGCTGCTCTTACGATCTCTACATTCCAGTCATCACGCAACCATTTTACAGCATTAGCATTCCAATATTCTTTTCCTTCCCATTGATGCCAGAAAAAACTCATCCCTTTTAGCTGAGCGTTCCTACCACATTGGTCTTTTATCCTGTTTCCGTCCACACGTAGTTGTCCGTGTCTTTCTACTATGGTTTGAGATGTTATTTGAAAAGTTACAAATAACAACAGCAAAATCAATACTTTGTTACTATTTTTCATATCTATAATGATTTGGTTAGTGTTTGTAACAAGCAATGTAAATTTTTGAGAAGTATGTAACAGTACCCAATTTGATAATTGAATATTTTTAGTTCATATCTAGACAGTACTGATTTATATTCTATCGTATACTCATTCTATACAAACTATAAACTAAACCACTATGGACTAAAGTCCATAGGTTTCTAAATCTGACTAAAATCAGCTACACGGATATCAGCTTTTAGCAGTTAGCCATTAACTATTTTTGAGACCAATAAATGAATTACAAGTATTTTTTAATAACAGAGTTTACTGTTGACAAATAGGAACTTCCGAATAGGTTAAGGTGTACAAGTACGAAGTATAATTGAAATAGAGGGATTCTATTACTCCAACCATTTTGCAAAGGAAAATATTCATTATACACATCGAATAGACGGTAATCAAATCCACTAAAAAGATGCATCATTGCTATATCCATTTCTCTGGGGGCATAGGCTATCGCAGGATCAATCAAACATGGCAATCCTCTAGTATCTACTACAAAATTACCACTCCATAAATCCCCATGAATTAAACTCGAGGGTTCATCTGGAATTTCTTTTTCTATATTTTTATAGAAAACATCAAGATTTCTGAATGAGAAACCATTCTCTGAGGCTAAGGTAAATTGTGGTTGTAATCGTTGAGAAATATAAAAATCTGCAGCAGTACTACATATGGTATTATATTGTGGCAAACTCCCAATATAATTATCATACTCTAATCCAAAATACGGAGTAGTCTGTTGATGTAATCCTGCTAATTGTTCTCCAAATATTGTCCAGAAATCTTTTGTTTTTTCTACAGAATCTATATACTCTATAATGAGAAAAGCGATACCTATATATTTGCCAACATAAAACACTTCAGGAATTCTAAATGTGTTGGATAATCGAAGGCTTTCTAAGCCTTTCTTCTCTAGCAAAAACATATCTTGCAACTGTATAGTAGTGTTTGTTTTGAGTACTACTTTTTTTGTTGAAGTCCCAAGAAGATATACCGAATTAATATCTCCTCCAGATAGTGGTGTACTGGCTATTATTTTTTCAGAAAGTAAGCTTTCTAGATGTTCTATGAACTTTTTTGATAGCAAAGCAAAGTATTACTTCTTTTTATATGTTAGGTAGGTAAAAGCGTATTGGTGTCGCTCATCAGCGCCATGCATCTCTTTTTTTTCTATATCCCAAATAGTAGCATCAATTATAGGAAAAAAAGTATCTGCGTCAAATTTTCCATGAACTCTCGTGAGCTCTATACAATCTGCATATTGCATTCCTAGAGTATATATCTCACCACCACCAATAATAAAGGGTTGCGGATCTTCTTTGGCAATAGTCAACGCTTCTTTCATAGAATGTGCTACGATAGCCCCTTCTGGTTTATAATTTGCATTTCTTGTAATCACCACATGTACTCTATTAGGTAATGGTTTAGGGAATGACTCGAATGTCTTTCGCCCCATGATAATATGGTGCCCTGTTGTTAGTTGCTTAAAACGTTTAAAATCATCAGGCAGATGCCATACTAAATCATTATCCTTACCTAGTGCATTATTTTCTGCTGCTGCAGCTATCATAGTAATCATCTTCGAATGCGATTTTAGTGTAGCTCCTGATCTAGCTGTTGTATCTGGGCTAATTCGTTCTTTTTTTTTAACAATTCTTCTTTGGAATGCATCAGATCTACTTCTTTTTGAAGGGTTGCTATTTCCAATTTTTGTTTTGCAATCAATCGTTCCATCTGCCGATCAGACCACTCTTTTCCCATAAATTTGCTAAATAGCCATACATTACAAAAATGCATTACAAAAAGAAATGCCCATATAAGAACTCCTATAAATGACCAATGTAAACTAAAAAAAGTCATGCTTTTTCCTACCCCTAAAACCAGATTAAGTATGATCATAAATACCGCCCCAACAATAAACAGTATAAAATGCTGAAAAAGTCTCTTTTTCTGAACGATACGCCTACGTGCATGTTCAAACAATTCTCGTTGCTGTGCATCAATTTTTGTGATCTCTTTCTTTTTTGAAAACATTTTAATAGTACCTTAGTAATCTATAAAAGTAAAGATACATGTTTTACAAAAAAGCTGAATATATCCTATGAATAATTTACGGAAAGAGTTTCCTATTCTTAATCAATATACATATCTTAATACTGCTTCATCTGGATTGTTATATGATTCTTTATTAGAATATCGGCAAGAACATGATTTAGATTTTCTGATTGGAGGTAGTCTATTTAGAGAGCATCAAGCTCAATTTCTTTCTTCTGTAAAGCAAAGTATTGGCGATTTTTTTGAGTGTAAATTTGGAGATATTGTATTATCTCAGAATTTTTCTATAGGATTAAACACCCTCCTATCTGGTCTCGATACCTCCAAAAAAATTTTGCTTTTAGATACAGATTATCCATCCATAAACTTTGCTGTAACTGCTAAAAATTTTGATACATGTTTTGCAAAGGCGAATGTGCATCTAGAGCAAAACATAGAAAGTGCCATAAAAACACATAACCCCTCTATTTTTGCATTCAGTCTGGTACAATATACTAATGGAATTGCTATAGATTTAGATTTTATAAAACAACTAAAAGCAAGATATCCAGATATGCTAATTATAGGTGATGGCACACAATTCTGTGGTACCAAAGCTTTTGATTTTGACAATTCTGGTATTGATATCTTAGGGTGTAGTGGCTATAAATGGCTATTGGGGGGCTATGGCAATGGTTTTTTTCTTTTTAAGAAAGGAATACTAGAATATACCTCTCCTATATCCTACAAAAAAAGTGCTATAGCTTCGGATTATAACTCTTCATACACAAGTTTACAAGCAAGATATGAGTGTGGTCATCTAGACACATTAAATTATGGCAGTTTACAACATTCACTAAAGTTCTTATCCAATATAGGACTCCCTACTATTGAAAAAAACATACAAGAAGTAGCAAATTATGCCAAAGAAGAGTTTGTAAAATTAAATCTATTAGAAATAGATGTCGCTCAGAGAAAAAATCATAGCTCTATTTTTAATCTAAAAGGGGATCAAAAACTTTTCGAAAAATTAAAAAATCAAAACATTATTACTTCCTTAAGAGGACAAGGTATTCGTATAAGTCTACATTTTTATAATACTTTGAAGGATGTAGAAAGATTACTTGAAGTATTATAATTTCTCGCAAAAACTAATAATGAATTACATACAACTCCATATTTGATATTAGGTTTAGACAATTTGTTTACTATTTCTATTCCTTTTGTAGCAGTGTTTATAGTCAAGGATCTAATCTATACGCTTCAAATTATCAAAATTACAGTTATAAAACGATATCGTACAACTACAAACTGAGATTCGACAAATACTATAATCGCTTTTAGTAATCACAGGCTTTACTGTATTTTGTATACTAATTCATATAAACTAGAATTATTTTTTACGTACACAAGCTCACATTGTCATGAAAAAACTCACCTCATTTCTAATTTTATTAAATCTATTAATTTGTCTTCCGAGTGTATCTCAAACGAAATTCATCCCTAAAACCGATCAGATTATTGCTAAAACTATCGGACAAAAAGAAAAAATACTGCACATGTCGGCGAACTTAGTAGTAGATAGTGCTGAAAAACTATTTGAATATATAGACAAAGCCAAAGCTGCAGGTGCAAATACTGTTTTATTTTCTGATACCAAATTAAATACTTATGGACTTAATGGTACTTTTAGTCCTCGATGGGATGAAAGAATGCGAACATTGAGAGAAGGTGTCAAAAAACGAGGAATGAAATTTCATTTTATTTCCATTTCTATGGGATTCGCGAGTGGTTTAATCGCATCTAATCCTAATTTAACTACTGGATATCCAATAAGAAATCAAGAATTAAGAGCCTCTAATGGAGAACTTGTACCTGTAAAATCTGCCAATATAGTAAATGGAGGATTTGAAAATTTTGAAGGAAATAAAGTATCAGGATGGGGCTTCCAGGATGCTGTGGGACAACGTACTTTTATTGATACTAATATCAAAAGAAGCGGTCGTGCATCTTTTAGAGCAAAAGCAACTGGCAACCAAGATTCTAGAATTTTTACCGAATTCGATGTAAAACCTTTTCATCAATATACATTGCGATTTTGGATTAGAACACAAAATTTAACTGCTAGAAATCTGGCAGCCCTAATTAGAGATAATAATAATAAAGAACGTACACTTACCAATTTGCACATATCATTACCCAAAGATAATGGAGGTCGTATCTATTATAATGGAGCTAATAAACTAACCACCAATGGTTGGAAACAAGTTCGTATCGCATTTAACAGTCTCAATGCTACAAGAGTGAACTTAGCATTAGCCGTTTACGGAGGTAAAGAAGGAACTATATGGTGGGATGACGTTCAGGTTTTAGATACACCATCTCTTAATTGGTTAAACCGAAGTGATTTGCCACGCAATATCAAACACGCCAATGGAAAAGTGCTTTCTTTTGGAACGGATGTTGATCTACCTGTGGATAAACAATTAGGTATTTCAGGATTTGCGGGAGCTTTTGATACGCAACATATAGGGCCCAAAATACGTATCAATAGTAATGCTAATATAAAACAAGGTGATATTGTAAAAATAAGTGGGTATCATGCCTTACCCACAGTTAGCGGGCAGGTATCTGCCTCTTGGAATCATCCAGAGATATATAGAAGAATGCGTACCATACATAAAAGATTATATACTGATTTTAAACCTGATGGATTCTTATTGAATTATTCTGAAATACGAACAGGTGGATGGGAGCCCAGAGATACCCGAATAGGAACTTCGGGTGCCGCTCTTGCTGCAAGTATCAAACGATCATTCAAGGACCTTTTTGAAGTAGCTCCAAATGCCGAATATTACTTTTGGAGTGATATGATTGATCCAAACCACAATGCTATCTCAGATTATTATCAAGTTAATAATACATTGAATAAATCTTGGGTTACTCTAAATCCTAACAAGGTTACACTTGCTACATGGTGGGAAGGTCAAAAAATTATCGACAAAGGGACTAAATCACTAAAATTCTTCTCTGATCTTGGTTTCAAACAAGTATTAGGTGCTTTTTATGATGCAGATGTAAATACAAATTATAATCAATGGAAAACTGCTTCATCTGGAGCAAATAACATTACTGGATCTATTTATGCAACTTGGGTTAGACCTCGTAATTTCTCACAAATAGAAAAATTTGGAACATTATGGTGGCAAGGAGGAAATCCTAGCCCAGCACCTGGTACAGGTATTTCAGGTAAATTTTGGAGACTGGAAAACAAAGTTTCTAAACAGTGGATACGAACAAAAGGGTGCAGTGTTGCTAACTCACAAAAAGTTCCTCTTGTACAAACTACAATAAATAATACAGGGAACTGCACTATGTTTGAATTTATCCCAACAAATAATGGGTACTATTTTATACAAAACAAAGCGACTAAAGGACGATACCGCCCTAAGAACTGTAGTAATATATCAAATGATTCTGTAGAAATTGTACAAGTAGGTTCAAGCTCTTTTGGCTGGTGTGAGCAATGGAAACTCGTAAAAACCAATGAAAAAGGATTCTATAGAATTCAAAATAGGCAAACTGGTGGTTGGATTAGAGTCAAAGGATGCTCTGGGACAGCAAATGATACTACTCCTATTACACAAGTATCTCAAGGATACACTGGAAATTGCACCAAATGGAAACTAATACGAGTATCAGATAAAGAAATCAAAGATAACGGTATAACTGATGCTACTGAGGTAACATTATATCCTAACCCTGTAAATGATCAATTATCGCTACGAATCTCTGAAAATAGCAGTGATAAAATACAGGCAATTACTGTCTACGATATGCAAGGAAGAAAACACGGAACAATTGGTTTAGATAAACTTTCTTCTAATCAAAACACAATCGATGTGACTAGTTTCGCCAATGGATTATATATTCTTTCTGTAAATTTTGTTAATAAGCAAACTCAACATATGCAATTTGTAGTGAAACACTAAAAATAAAAATCTATCTCCCAGATGATCCTATATCATCTGGGATCATTTTAACCTATAAAATATCGTCATAATGAAAACTACAAAACTAGTAGTACTGATGCTTTTACTAAGCACAGTTTTTACACAAACAATTACCGCAAAAAGCGAAATTAGGGGATTATCTCCAAGAACTGATATTGATTCTTTCTATCGATATGATGGTACCTCTTCTCAAAATTGGACTACCGATGAAATTACCGTTGCTCCTGATTCTTGGATTGCACCGACAGTAATTAAAAACGTAAAAATTAATAAAAATTCTACAATAGAATTAGGAGTTAATACAAACGCTGGAGAACCCGAAAGACTTGATTATACAGAAATAAAATCCGCAACGATTCAATCCGTTTCTAATGGTATTGGCCGTATGGAAGCAGAAAAAATGAAGTTGAGAAATTATGAAATAAATACTTGGGATGCCACTGCATCTCAATCTAGCATAATAAAAGTAAGTAATAGTAATAATAGTGCCTCTGCAGCATATACTTTTACTGGGCCTTCTGCTGGTTATGATATTAAAATACGGTACAGAGATGAAGTTGATGGTGCCTCTTTCTATACCCTGAAAATTAATGGTACTTCTGTGCATAGTTGGACTGCCGATGAAATTACCGTTGCTCCTGATTCTTGGATTGCGCCGACAGTAATTAAAAACGTAAAAATTAATAAAAATTCTACAATAGAATTAGTAGCTAATGCAAACGCCGGAGAACCCGCAAGACTTGATTACATAGAAATAAAATCCACAACGATCAAATCCGTTTCTAATGGTATTGGCCGTATGGAAGCAGAAAAAATGAAGTTGAGAAATTATGAAATAAATACTTGGGATGCTACTGCATCTCAATCTAGCATAATAAAAGTAAGTAATAGTAATAATAGTGCCTCTGCGGCATATACTTTTACTGGGCCTTCTGCTGGTTATGATATCAAAATACGGTACAGAGATGAAGTTGATGGTGCCTCTTTCTATACCCTGAAAATTAATGGTACTTCTGTGCATAGTTGGACTGCCGATGAAATTACCGTTGCTCCTGATTCTTGGATTGCACCGACAGTAATTAAAAACGTAAAAATTAATAAAAATTCTACAATAGAATTAGTAGCTAATGCAAACGCCGGAGAACCCGCAAGACTTGATTACATAGAAATAAAATCCACAACGATTCAATCCGTTTCTAATGGTATTGGTCGTATGGAAGCAGAAAAAATGAAGTTGAGAAATTATGAAATAAATACTTGGGATGCTACTGCATCTCAATCTAGCATAATAAAAGTAAGTAATAGTAATAATAGTGCCTCTGCAGCATATACTTTTACTGGGCCTTCTGCTGGTTATGATATTAAAATACGGTACAGAGATGAAGTTGATGGTGCCTCTTTCTATACCCTGAAAATTAATGGTACTTCTGTGCATAGTTGGACTGCCGATGAAATTACCGTTGCTCCTGATTCTTGGATTGCGCCGACAGTAATTAAAAACGTAAAAATTAATAAAAATTCTACAATAGAATTAGTAGCTAATGCAAACGCTGGAGAACCCGCAAGACTTGATTACATAGAAATAAAATCCGCAACATCTTCTCCGAAACCGAAACCAAATGAAAATGCACTTTACGTTTCCACTTCAGGAAATGATACTAATGATGGATCAAAAAACAATCCATTTAGAACTATACGTAAAGCAGTCCAGACAGTTGCAAGAGGAGGTTTAATTTACTTAAGAGCTGGAGTCTATTATCCCAAAAAGCAATTAACTATTAATAGAGCTTATGGTTCTAAAGGAGCTAGAACAAGGATGTTTAGTTATCCTGGAGAAAAAGCGGTGATCGATGGAAGTAGATTTAGTGATATTGCGCCTAATATTTTGAATAATAATATTTTTGTTCACCAAGCTGCATTTTGGCATTTCAAAAATTTAGATATTAGAAACGCCTTGAATGGTGCAATTCTAATATCTGGAAATAGTGCAGATGGTAATATATTAGAAAATTTAAACATCTACGACAATGGAAATTCGGGTATTTTTCTGTATTCTGGTCCTTCTAATACGCTTGTTCTTAATTGCGATTCTTATAGAAATTTCGACAGACAAAACGGTGGTCAAGATGCAGATGGATTTGCCGCTAAATTTAATGTAGGTATTGGAAATAAGTTTGAAGGATGTAGAGCTTGGGCAAATTCAGATGATGGCTGGGATTTTTGGATGGCTGAAAGCTCTGTAACCATAGAAAACTGTTGGGCGTATAAAAATGGGTTTGACATTTGGAATTTTGGTAGTGCTTTTGAAGGTAATGGTGATGGATTTAAGTTTGGCAGAGGAAAAGGCTCTCATATAATCAAAAATTGTGTTGCTTGGGGTAATGATCTTCGAGGTTTTAACTCTAATAGTAATGAAAGTAATTTGAGAGTATACAATTGTACAGCTTGGAATAACGACATATTAAACTTTGGGTTTAGCTTTGGTACTGGAAATTTTGTGCTCAGAAACAATCTTTCTTTTCAGGGTAAGCTAGATATCCCATCAGCTACTGATGCTAAATCTAACAGCTGGAATTTAAATGTTAACGTTAATGAAAACGATTTTAAAAGTTTGTCTAGTTCTATTGCCGAAGGTCCTAGAACCGCTAACAATGAATTACCAGTTTCTAATTTTCTAAAGCTTAGGAATAATAGTGATCTTATAGACAAAGGTGTAAAAACTGTTGGCATAGATTTTTCTGGTAGTGCTCCTGACTTAGGAGCTTTTGAATCTTTGATTACAGCAATTAAGGATTCTAATACGAACACACTAGCATTTGAAATATATCCAAACCCTGTAAATGATCAATTATCGCTACGAATCTCTGAAAATAGCAGTGATAAAATACAGGCAATTACTGTCTACGATATGCAAGGAAGAAAACACGGAACAATTGGTTTAGATAAACTTTCTTCTAATCAAAACACAATCGATGTGACTAGTTTCGCCAATGGATTATATATTCTTTCTGTAAATTTTGTTAATAAGCAAACTCAACATATCCAATTTGTAGTGAAACACTAGAAATAATCTTACTGATTTTCCTCAGATAAGTATTTTTTATCTGAGGAAAATTTCATCTCCAAGAAATCAAAAAAGTTCAACCTTAACAATCATTTTTTGATCAACTTCAGAAAATTTCTGGATTCTTAGAGTTAAACCCGCTTTATGCAATAGAAAATTTATTACATCTTGTAGCTACCGCAAATACTACCGCTACACTGCGTTTTTTAATTTCACCATACGGTGCTATGCAGAAATTAAGAAAACACTAGTATTTCTTGTATCTACAAGCTTCATGACAACCTTCTATTGCATAAAGCGGGTTAAAAACAAAGAAAAAAACTAAATTAATCATCGTTTTCGATATATATGAATAAGAATAGACGACTACGTTGCCTAAACTATTCTTATATTTATGATGTACTATAAAGCTTATTAAATAAATAAGTATAATTAAACTTAATTTATTTGTAAAGTAACAATTACTCTTTTCTTAGCTTATAACAATATTAAGATAAGTTCAGAAAAAGAGAGACTTCCTCAAATCCCAAAAATACGTTAGAAGCGGTATTATGTATTTAAAAACACTAAAAATTACTTTCGCAATTTCTTTTCTCATTTTTGGCATGTTTTCTTCTTCCTTCGTAGAACATATAAAAAATGAAAATGAGTACCTAGCAAATCCTATTACACTTCCGATAGAAGTTATAGGTTTTAATGGAAATACACAGACCATTACTATAGATGTAACTAATTCTCAAGGAATAGATTTCTTATATCTTAAAATTCATCGCCCATCCTATAGAGATGCTATTGTTAATCCATCACGTGGAGCAAAAGCAAGTATAAAAATTAATCAAGGTTCGTCGATAGATCTTAAGAATTCTAATAATAAGATAGAGGTTTACGAGCCCGAAAAATCCTATGGTGGTTTAGGCGGTGGTTATAACACTGTACGATTAAAAATTGCAACAACCGCTATTGTCGATGGCAGTAATACTATTGAATTTAAGTTTAATGGAACAGATGGGTTAACTACAGGATATAGAGTATTAGAACTTAATGTATTGAAAAATGGAAAAAAAATAATTTCTGCCAATAATTTTATTACTATAAATCCAAAAGATTGGAATCCTCCTATTTCTAATCCTAATGCTGTTGTAATAGGAAAAGAGTTATGGAACAACAAAATGCTCAAAGAGTCACCTATTAGTACTACGAATCTCAATGCAAAATGCACGAGTTGTCACGCTCAGGATGGAAGAGATCTAAAGTATTTTAATTACTCCAATCGATCTATCGTACAGCGATCTATGTTTCATGGACTCACCAAGAAAGAAGGCAAACAAATTGCCTCTTATATAAGAAGTCTTAACACTCCTGCTCCTAGATCGGGTAGGCCTTGGAATCCACCTTATCAACCAGGGCCAGGTTTGGATTCTAAACCCATTGAAGATTGGTCAGCTGGTGCTGGTCTGGACAAAGTGCTCGAAAATGATAAAGACATGCTTCCATACATATTTCCTGATGGAACTGCATTACCTAAAGTAGAGCAAGTTATCAATACACATAGGACTACAAATATGAGAGAGACTCCTATCGCATTACAATTACCTGATTGGAATGACTGGTTGCCACACGTACACCCACTTGATCTATGGGGGAGCGATTTTGTGACTGAAGATATCTATACAACCTACAAGAACACTAGAGGAGAATTTGAAAATGGGCTTGGCAATTCTAATAAATACGGAGAAATTTTATCTGTATTAAATAATTTTAGAAAAAAAACCAATGCTTTTATTGGTTTTATGAATGGCCCTCAGCCTTGTAAGGTATATTATGGGAATACTCCTAATCCCCGTCCTTCTCCACAAAAACGAGCTAACATAGATAAAATACATCCCACATATGATTGTGAGGATGCACTCGTATCACTCAATCAATGGAGTGCTATAAAACATTGGGAACTCATGCAAGAGTTTGCATTAGAAGAGCTCACAGATAATATCTATCCTTCTGGAGAAAAAAGAGGTTGGCCAGGAAGATGGAGACAAGTTTTCGAAATCCCTGCACATCGATCTGCAAACAATTCTAGATATTTTAAACATCAAAATATCCTATTGGGAGATTATAGCAGTACGTCCTGGTACCACTTACAGGTTATTCTAAATGCGGGGAACCGCGATCCAAAAAATCATTTCCCAGCAGATTGGAAATACAACAACATTCATATGTTTCTGAATAGTAAAAACTCAGAACAATGGCATTCATTACGTCATATACAATCTAATATTAAATTACTCCAAAATTTAGATATGAACGGTCTCAATCCTAATGCTACAGATCGCGGTCCAGAACCGGATGGATGGTGGATGAGACACGTAGTGCCTACTTGGTTCTATGCGGCAGACAGTAGGATTATTGAGAATGGTGCCGCCAAAATGAGTCAAAACCTTGATACTTATCAGGTTGGATTAAAAGTAAAAGTATACAATGCCTTTCTTAAAACTTGGTTAGATAAAACTGAATCATATCCAATAGCGCAATGGGAAAGAGGTAATGGCCCTGGTAAATTGGATCCTGCCAGTTATAGACCAACAGCTGGCGAAACTATTAATAGTAAGCATTATGCCGATCTTTTTTATAGAATTATACCAATATTTAATGAAGAAGGTGTTCATAAAGAATTATTAATTCGATTAGCGAATTGGTGCAAGAAAATGTGGCCGTTAGGTGATTGGGATGCTTTAAAAAATCATCTCAATATTCTTTCAGGGATTTATTATCTCAAGAATAAAGAAACTAACAAATGGTTAACCAAAGTTTCTGGAAATAATTTAAAAACAAAGAAAGCTGTAGGAGGGAATTCTGAATGGGAAATTATTTATCAAGCTAGTAATGGTTATAAAGTTAAGAATGTAAGTACAAATACATATTTAGGTATTAATACTACTGATAATTCTGTCTATATAAGTAATAAGCAAGGTGGTTTCGATAAACGATGGGAATTCCTAAAGACAGATAAAAATGCATATAGATTAAAAAATATAAAATCAACCGAGCTATTAAGAGGTAATAGTAATGAATTACTCAGCCAAAGTACTGTGCGAAATTTAAAAACTAAATGGGAGTTAGTGTTTGTACGAAATAAAGAATCAATATCAGGTAATAACATACTCCCAGAAATAGAAGTATACCCTAATCCAGTTACAGATGATTCTTTTACCATTTCATTTTCTAATCAAATAATTAATATGCCTTCTACCTCCGTTAGAATTATGGATATTTCTGGCAAAGTAATACATGCCAATCAATCTAATAATCAAGAGAATACCATAAAAATTAATACTAAGAATTTACATTCTGGAATGTATATTGTATACATTAAAAATGACACACACTCTTGGATTAAAAAAATAATTATAAATTAATCTACTAATCTATACACACAATACTTTTTCGAATATATTTTGAATCATTCGTAACAGAGTATAAATTAAAAATATTAGTTTTAGAAAATGAATTTTCTTGAAACTATATTTTTATTTTTTGCTTTTCAAGCTTTCATTTTTTCAATTCTATTACTCATAAAAAAGGAAGGTGATAAAACTGCAAAAATATTACTGAGCACATACATAATGTTATTTACTTACAATATGGTATATAACACTTTATATTGGTCCAAACTATTACATTCTGAACAGTATATCCACTTAGTTCTTACTAATAAAATACCTTGGGTATTATACGGACCCATTCTATATTTATATACAAAAAGGATCCTATTTGCGCATCGATTTAAAAATATAGATATGTTTCATTTTATTCCATTATTATATGTTATAATATTGCACTTTCCCTTTTATTTTCTTTCTGCTCAGGATAAAATCAACATCCTAAACACCAATACGCTATTGTCTTATACCTATTTATATTTTCCTCATTTTATCAAGCTTATTATTGCTTTAATGTTATTTTATTTTGGATTATTTTTTTTTTCGTTTAAAAAAAATATCAAAAGTCTAAATAACTTAAGGTGGTTGCAATGGTTAAACTTTTCTTTCTTAGGGTATATCTTATCTTTTTCCACATACTTTATTTTGGTATATTTTAATCTACTTACTAAGGGATTCGACTATTTTATTGGTTTTTCAATGGTTTTTTTTACGGTATTACTTTCCTATTTTGGTTTTCTTCAACCAAAAGTATTTGACGGTTTATCTATGCAAAAAATTATTCCTTTCAGGAAATATAGAAAGACCGGACTTACAGAATATCAATCTGCCACAATTAAACTCAGATTAATTCAACATATGGAAAAAGATAAGCCCTACCTAAATCATGAATTAAGACTAGATGATTTAGCACAAAAATTTATGCTCTCTAGACATCATATGTCACAGATAATTAATGAGCAATTTGATTTAGTTTTTTTTGACTTTATTAACCAATATAGAGTTAAAGAAGCTAAAAAAATGATGATTGAAAATGACGATCTAACTATAAATAGTATATTATATTCCTGCGGTTTTAACAATAGAGTATCATTCTATAAAGCTTTTAAGAAAATTACTAATATTACTCCCTCAGAATACAAATCACTTAGTCAAACAAAAAGAACAAATCCATAATAAAAACCTGTTATACGATTTACGAATAAAAATTTCGCATCTAATGACATTCTTTTTCTACTATATTTTCTTCATAAAATGAAAAAATAGCTATGGCTATGCTTGGATTTTCTTTATCATCTAAGTCAAAAATCTATTATTTTTCTTATGAGTAATTTTAACCCACTTTATGCAATAGAAAATCTATTACAGCTCCGAGCTACTGCAAACACTATCGTTACACTACTTTTTTTAATTTAACTGTATCGATGCTACGCTGAAACCAAGAAAAAGTCAGTATGTATTGTATCGCAAAGCTTCATAACGAAGTGCTATTGCATAAAACGGGTTTAAAGCAGAACTGGTATAATAATTTTGTAAACCTTTATCGGCAAACAATATATCTTCTAAAACACAACACATTTTCTTTAGAATTGATATTCATTTGTCTAGAATAACAACAACAAAATATTTTATAAAATTAAAAACCATAGTATGATGAAAAAAAAAATTATTCTATCAATAATAACTTTAGTGTGTTTTTCTTCTTGTGGATATGATGATTTCATATTTTCTGACGATGATTCATCTTCTCCTCCATTTAAACTCACTTTATCAACACTTACAACCCTGCCAATCGGTACTGGAGGACTTGATGTAGATAGACAAGGAAATATTTATGCAACAGATTTTGGTATCGGCTTAGCTAATATTAACGGGTCTAATATCCTTAAAATAAATCCAAGAAATGGAACATCTGAGCTTTTCGCTAGTCTTGAACCTTCTGGGCTTACTGGTAATCATTTTGATAGACAAGGCAATCTGTATCAATCAAATTTTTTATCCAGTAAAGTCTTCAAAATAGATCGTCAAGGCAATGCAGAACTTTTTACAGAAAAAGTCCCATTACCAACGGGAATAACAATAGATAAGCGAGGAAACATTTACATATTAAGTTGTTCTAATGGAACTATTACGAAACTCAAACAAAATGGTGAGGCAACTTTAATAGCTTCTAGTGAAAATTTTAAATGTGCAAACGGAATAACCTGGGTGAAGGAAACAGGCAATCTCTATGTTGTGAATTTTAATGATGGTAAACTATTGGAAGTATCTTCTAATGGAAATGTATCTATACTAGCTGAAATTCCAAATTCTACTGGAAATGCTCATATTACTTCATTTAGAGGGGAACTATATCTCACTGCAGCTTCATTAGGGCAAATCTACAGAGTAAGTTTAGATGGATTATCTGTAGAATTAATTGCTGGCAATGGCAGTGCTATAAATACAGATGGAGACGCGTTGACTTCTGGCCTAAGAACTCCTAATGACTTAGCATTTAGCCCAGATGGAAGAAAAATGTACATCAATTGCGTAGCTAATTCTGGAAATGACAATGAATTATCTCCTACTGTAATACGAATCTTAACATTAAAAAGAAACTAAATTTGATCCTGTAAAAAACTTCGTTATTAAGCTTCAAAATGTAAATACAACCTAGTATTTTCTCAGTTTTAGCTTAAACAATACTACGGTTATATTTAACCCGCTTTATCCATTAGAAGGTTGTCAAGAAGCTTGTAGATGCAAGAAATACTAGTGTTTTCTTAATTTTTGCATAGCACCGCTATGGTTAAATTAAAAAACGCAGTGCAGCGTTAGTATTTGCGGTAGCTACAAGATGTAATAAATTTTCTATTGCATAAAGCGGGTTTAATGTTATTTTATTTTGGATTATTATTTTTTTCGTTTAAAAAAAATATCAAAAGTCTAAATAACTTACGATGGTTGCAATGGTTAAACATAAGAATCTAAATATGATTTACTCACATTCTCTGATATCAAAACCAGCATAAGGAAAAATAAAGGGTCCACTTACCGTCTCACGAAACCCCATATCTAGATATGTTTTTCTATTATTACCCAATTGCCCAACTACCAACTGATCTAAGAAAAATTGATTTCCATTAGCACTAATTTTATCAACTTCTAACTTAAATCGATCCCCTTGAGATAATTGATAACTATCCCGATATCTTTCAGGGATTTCAATATTTACAGTTTGGTATTCATTAATCGTATATGTTCCTAAATATAATCCCGGTCCGAACCCTCCAAAATAAATAGTAGCTTTTAACCTAATTTGTTCTGTAGCAAATGTATAGAAGTACTTATTAAACTTTACTTGGAAAGTATAACAACTTGGATCAAGGTTACTTTTTTGTTCAAGTTGCGAGTCTATCGAGATATTTTCTTCAATATTCTCAGGTTCACAAGATGCTATTGTTCCTAGAACAAGGCAGAAATAAATAATTGATAATTTTTTCATTTTTGTTGATTTTATAATGATTAACTTTTGTTTTTCTTTGCAAGAGCTTCTAATAATTCAGATTTGTTCATCCCCCCTTTGATCATAATAGGCTTGTCGATTTTTTTAGTTTCCGTTTTTAATTGATTCAGACTTTTAGTTTTCATATATAAAGTGATTTTAATTATTAAATTTAAAATGTATATGCCATATATCATGGACATACTAGGATCACATGGTGGATCAATAATTTCAAGATCTCGAGGTCTTTTTACCGTTTGTTTTTGGGCTGGAGTATTTACCAGTATCAGGATTTACTTCCCATATACGTAATCCTTCATTTTTAAAGATATTTCTTTCATTTGCAGATTTTAACTGGATATACATAGCATCATCACCATTTGGAGATATGTTTATTTGTCTCTCGGATTAACCTTAGGTACCAATCATGATTTCTCAGGTCCCTGTAATCGTTCTTATAACAATAAGTACTAAAATTCAAATGTCTTTTTATAAGCATTATATCAAGTTAACTTATTGATAAATAGTTGATTATAAATTCATAAATTTACTTATGAAATTAGGAAGTCTAAAAAGTTTCAACATTAAATATTGTAAATCATAATGCATGTAAAAGTTCTTTTAAATTAAGAAATTTCATTTTCTCAGTATAATTCAGAACTTTTTAGACTTCTTCTAAAAACCGCAAGGTTAAATATTGTGTTTCCGATTAGTTTCTAAGAAACTATTAATCAGTGTGTACAAGAAATCATTCAAGTAACATCTGGAACACAATTTACCAAACAAAGTACAAATCCTCGATAAGAACTGCCACCACCTTGAAAATCTCCTACACAATTATTTCTACAATCACCTAGACTAGAGCCTCCATAGATAAGACATTGTTCTTTTCTGGTAATTTTTTTTGAACCTTCTAAGTTTAAAATACCTTTTTTCATTTGTTTAAAATTTAAATGTTATTATTAATTTTCTGTCATTCATTTATGATGAGATCAATCCTAAAATTGAACTTATCAATGGGAAATTTTAGCTAAAAAATCTTAGTTAAAATTAGTAGCAATTTATTTTTTTTGAAACTGTTAGGTTGTCAATTTTATAAAATTGATGATCTTCAGCATTTAAACTCTAATTTTTGCTTTCGGTTTTTTTTATATTCACCAATAATTAATCTTTAAATTTTAAATAATTATGTTAGAAGTATTAAAACAAATGGAAAATGTAACAATTATCAAAAAATCACAATTAATGACTATAAAAGGAGCTCACCATTGGGGTTCGGATGATTGTGGAACTGCTTCGAACACTAAGCCTTGTAGTCATGTATAACTAGATTATCTATTCAACAATCAATACTGCCCATCTCTTTGGGCAGTTCTTTTCTTTATAGCGAAGAAGATGGCTAAATATCTAAATATACCATCAAAAAAAAGCACCTGAAGGACTTCATAAAGTAATTAATATTCAAATTTTTATACAATGATTACAGAAATTTTAAAACTACAAGGCGTTCAAAAGTTAAACAAAATGGATCTTAAAAACATCAATGGGTCTATATTATATCCAGTAATCCAGATTGTACCTGCGATATGATACGTCATTATCATTGGTGTTTTTTACCAGATTGCGGTTAATACCATTTATCATTTGAATTTACTGGTATAAATTAATTAGGCTGACAAAATTGTCAGCCTTATTTTATTCTCATTTACTCCCTCTAGTTTAGTAATGTATACTTCTAAATTACATTTTTAGGTGATTTTTAAATTTGTAAATTATTTCCTGACAATTGTACCGGCATAAGAAATATAACGGCCAGATTTTCCTATCAAAAACGAATAATGATACATTCCTGTATTGGGCATATAAGAAGAAGGAACTCGAATTCTTTGATCTCCTGTTGCCGTATAAAATTCACGGGTGTTGTATTTTAAAACACCTCTATGATCATAAATATGAAGTTTTACCTCTAGATTTGTAGAACTCTGGAAATCAAAATTGATATTACCACTGCTAAATGGATTAGGAGAAATCGTAACATAGTTTTGAGTACCAACACTACTTAGTAACCGTAATGTTTTTTCATTGTTAGTTTCATCCAATTCTGTAATCGTATTATCTCGATCAACAGAGAATATTATCGTGTTTAATGCCAAATACACATTAAAATCGTTTTGAGTAACATAAGTTGTCACTACTTTTGATTCTCCAGGTAATAATTTTGGTATTATGGTGTTGTAGAATTCTCTACGATACCCCTTTTGTTCTTTAAAATTGACTTTTGCCCGTGGGGAAGTAACATTACCAGCATTGGTTACTGTGCACGATATTGCTATTTTTCCATTACTATTTTTATAGGCTCTGGCATCGCTTAATATTAAATCGGATCCAATTTTAGGTAATTGATTCACAGAATTAATTAAAATAGTTTTTTCTGATGAATATCCGTCATCTAAATAGGCAATTAGGTATTTCCCAATGTTATTCCTGTATAAAGACTCACTAATTGCATAATCAATTTCTTTCTCTCTATCAAATCGTATTGGATCAACAATTTTTTCTCCTACTAATTGACTTTGGCTAGTCAAGTAATTTTCATCACCTATATAATATTTAATTTTAGTATCACAACCTATATATTGATTTGTTTTTAATTTAGTTTTAACCAAAATATTATTGTCATCCAAAATATTGTAAACATTAAGATTACGAACCCTTATTTGGGGATATAAATCCGAATCTATATCGTATACGTCGAATGGAATTTCTTGAGTTTCAAATAGTATTTTTGAAGTTATTAATGTCAAATACAATCCAAATGTTCCTTCATTCCCCCTACTAAGTGGAATAAATTCATTCTCATTTTCAAATGCATCAGTTGGAAAGTTGATAGTTTTAAAAAAACGAACACTTGTTTTACTATTTAATTTTGAAGTACTTCTTGAATCCGTACCGGGAGCAGGAGGTGGTATTTCCACTGGCTCTAAAGTGGTATCAACAGGAAAATCAAAATTCAAAAATATCTTACCTGTATTTCTCGTTCGTTCGTCACGAATATAGATATTAAAAGAAATTCCATCATAATTATTAACTATTAAATTACCGTGAGAAAGAATAATTCTACTTGAATTATCTCCAAGGTGAAGAGTAGCTTTTACTTTTGCATTTGTACATTGTTGATTTTGAGAGTAAAATGGAACAGTTACAAAAAACAACAAAATAATAAAGAATGATTTCATATATAATAATTTTGGTTACAAGATTTATTTTATAAGGTACAACCTTATAGTTTTTATAAATTATACTTACCTGATATATTTCATCAATTTTATAAAATTGATTATATCATACCGCGGTTTCTTCAATTGCATCTTTCTTCTTTAGTATCTGTCTTAGATAATAAGAATGTGAAATTCCAGTTTCCTTTTTAAAAGCACTGGCAAACGTATTTACACTTTTATAACCCAATTCTTCAGCAATAGCTTTTATTGTATACGATCTAAATTTCTTATTATGTTTAAGCTCTTCAAGGCAATGATTGATTCTAAGTTGATTGATATATTCGTTAAATGATTTTTGTTGATATTCATTCATTACTTTGGATAAATAAGAAGTATTAGTATCAATACGTTTTGCGGTAGTATATAAATTGCAATCGGGTGCCAAAAAAAAATTAGTACTGTGAAATTCTTCTAGTTTTTGAAGTAAACTTTCTGCTTTTTCATCCGTTACAAATTCCTTTTTAATTTTAGGCAAAACAGAAGTCTTCTTTTGTAAATTACTTTGCTGTAACTGTTCAAACAACAATTTATTTTTCTGCTGTTTTTTTAAATGGTAGATCAATAATCCTACAATTATCAAAACAAACAATACAGATAAGAAAAAATAGACCTGATTTTTAGACAATAAAGACTCATTTTTTGCTTCAAGGTCACTTACATCCTTATCATACAACCGATCTTTGGTACGAATATCATCAAGATGAAAAGAGTCTATCACCCTACGATAGGCTTCCCCATATTGTATCATCAATTCTTTGTTATCCAATTTTTTGGCAGCATTATACGCCAGGTCATACATCTCATTAATTTTCTCTATAGCACCTTCTTCTTTTGTATTCGTAATACTACTAAAACTTTCAGATAAATACTGCAAGGTTTTTTGATATTGCTTTTGTTTGTAAAAAACCGTAGCCAAATGAAAATACGAAGTATGTAGTTGAGATTGAAAATTTGCATCTGAAGATTTAAAATAATCATTAGCACGATACAAATGATTAAGTGCTTGATCATACTGCTTATTCGAAGTGTAAGCCTCGCCAATTGTCATATCCAAAATGGCTTCTAATTTCTCTAAATTATGTTCTTGAGTAAGTTTTTGCCCTTTTTTATAGATATTAATAGCAGTATCATATTCCTGCAAATGATAATAACAGACTCCTTCTCCTAATAATACTGAAACATAATGACTCCAATAGTTGGATATCTTTTTATATTCTTCTTTTTCTAGCTGTTCCAAAATATCTTGATAAGAGTTTAAGGCTTCTTGATAACGATGAATTCTGGTTCGAATCATGTTGATATTAGTAGCTAACCCCAAATGCAGTTCTTCTGGATTAATTTGCTTACTGATCTTAAATGCTTTGATATAATATTCTAGTGCCTCATCGTATTTTCTAATTTGATAACTTACATTTCCCAACAGATTCAAGGCTGACACTTGTAAGGCTTTATTATCATTCTCTTGGCTTTTAGAAAGCATTGAATTTGCATAACTCAATGATGTTGCATAATTACCGTTAGTAAGGGCTATATCGCTCAAATAATACAGCGATATACAAAAGGCATATACATTATTTTCCTTTTCTGCCCTTTTTTGATATATGCTATAGTAAGTACTTGCCGTTTTACTATTTTGGGTATATTTTTCTAGTAAAAAGGTTCTGACTTTTTCTTGATCTTTCTCCTCTAGAATAAAACTTTTATCCTTTTCAGAAACGCTATGCTCTTGGTAGAAAAATCCTGAGCATAGGAAAAAAGTTAAAAGAAAAATATGCATAAATATATGTATTGATTTAACAATCATATCCAATCTTGTATTTATTATTTAACCCTTATTAAAAGGTTTTCAAAACCCTTTCCGTGAAATCTATTTATTATCCAACTTTTACTTGACAAGTGCTTATATTAAATTTACAATTTTATAAATTCTAACAATCGTAAAAATTAAATATATAAAATAAAATAGAGATCTTTATAGTAGTAATATCAATACGACTTTGAGATTCTAGATTAAATAGTGATTATTAGCACAATACCAAAAGGGTTAAAGAAAAAAGTAGAAATTCTAGAAAATCAATCGATATTCTGGAATATCGATAGCAAAACTTTGCAATAACCCTTTGATTTACAATAATTTGGCATACCAAATTATAAAATAATTCTTAATTACAAAATTAATAAATCATTATTTTTTGCTGTACAATTGTATTCATTACAGTTTTCATTTCTTGTGAAAAAGATCATATACAAGAAACAGTAACTACTGAAAAGACAAAATCAAACGATGAAACTGCAAACAAAGGTTTCTTACCACCAAGAGTTAGTTCGCCCAAAGAAATTGGAGGTTCTAATTTTCCAATGTTTGATACGCAAGGCTATCAAAATACTGGTGTTTGGAGCAGTCCTGATAACCTTAAACTAGTAGTGGGGCATTATCATCATAATCCTTCAACAGTCAATTCTCAATTAAGAACAATGTATCAAAATGGACAACAAAAAATTGCTCTTGTCATTTGGTATACGCTTTCCATCACACTGGCCAAATACAAATACTCATATACATACTATCAGAAGTAATGCGTATCGATTACCTGCCCAACAAGAACAAAACCTCAAAATATACTAGGACAAATAAAAAATATTGGATATAATAAAGTTGTACTACGTTTTGCACAACAAGGATCTGCAGATCCAGGTGGACCGCATGGGATGAAACTCAATTTCAGGAAAATTGTAATTTTATTTATAACACTATCCATACCACTGAGACTAAATTAGGAAGCCATTATCTATAAAGCGAGTTTATGACCTTGGAGTTGAACTAAGTGGACTAACTGATAGACAAATTATATAAATCATAAATAAAAGGAAAACAACACCATAAACTAATAATTAATTACAACCTCATTTTGTTTAATTTTGGGAAAACTTAATATGATTTACAAACAATCTGGTTATATTTAAGAATACATTATAATTAAAATCGCATAATCATGATCAAAAAAATCATAAATCAACAGCATTACAAAGTATTAAAACAAAAACAACAACGTATAATTTACGGAGGACATATAGATCCTGAATATTGTACTACACAAAATAGAGCACAATCAGAACACAGTAGCAAGCTATCTGTTAGAGACTGGGGATTAAGTTTTTATAGCAATAATCCTACTACCAATGATAAACTATAAGAACCACTTATAATGAAAAACAAAATCATTTATTCAAGCTTTAAAAAAATAGGCAAATCTGAACAAATTTATATTATGGGCGGACAATCCAGTTCATGGGTTTGTAGTACATCAAATACTTCTTCAGAAAAGGAAAAAAAATACCTGCCTAGCGGATGTCAATAGATATATTGGGAAACAAATTAATCTTGATCGTTTAACCCGCATTCATAGACATTGTTTCACTGTAACATTAAAGTTTCTAACTGGTAAGCATTTTCTACGTTTCAAATTGTCCTATTGAAATTTTATCGTTAAAAATGAAATAAACGGAGCGTAAAAATTAAATTTCTTA
>CANLRN010000072.1 GCA_947493495.1 uncultured Aquimarina sp. | reverse complement strand
TGTTTTCTTAATTTTTGCATAGCACCGCTATGGTGAAATTAAAAAACGCAGTGCAGCGTTAGTATTTGCGGTAGCTAAAAGATGTAATAAATTTTCTATTGCATAAAGCGGGTTTAAGATACCTAAGTAATGCTGCTTCAAGGAAGTTTCATGAATTTGCGAGCTACGTAAGAAATGTTTTTAAAATTATCAGAATTTTGTTGTTTTTCTCTTAGAAGAAAAGCTCTAAATTCTTTGTTAGTATCTAGAGGATCGCCTACAGTTATAAATGAAGAATCATATTCAGAGAATGCTTTTTGCTCATTTTCTCTATCGAATATCTTAATGATATTATAATGTCTAGAATCTTGTTTTATTTTTTCGAATAAATCAGAGATAATTTTTTTCTCACCCTCTATAACCTGAAAAAAATTCCCTTCAGAGTATATTAATAGGCCTGTGATATTATTTTCATTATTATGCTTTTTTACAAAATTTAATAAGTCATGTATGTCTGTGTCTGTGAATTTTTTATCAGAAGTACTTACGTAGCTTATAGTATATAGCATATTTTTTTTCTTATAATTATTCTAAATTTACAAAAATTTTATCAAACATTACTAATGCCAGTTTTTATATGAAACTACTGAAATATTAAATTTTGTGACAAAGTATGGGGTCAAAACAGGCTATTTTAGGCGGTAATTTTATATAAGAACTGGTATAATCAATACTAGTTGTACATGTTATACATGAAAAAACCTCCGGTAATCAGCCGGAGGTCATTCATCAATCAAAAAACGAACAGTTATTTTATAAACTGTTTGTAACTGCAATTTAGGAAAATTTAAACTATCCTAAATAGGTTTTTAATATTTTACTACGAGATGTATGTTTTAATCTACGAATGGCTTTTTCTTTAATTTGTCGAACTCTTTCTCGAGTTAAATCAAAAGTTTCTCCTATTTCTTCGAGAGTCATAGGATGTTGATCCCCTAGGCCAAAATATAAGCGTATTACATCAGCTTCTCTAGGCGTTAATGTTTCTAAGGCACGTTCAATTTCTGTACGAAGAGATTCGTGTAATAAAGTTCTGTCTGGGTTAGGAGATTCACCAGAATTCAATACATCATACAAATTAGAATCTTCTCCTTCTACTAATGGTGCATCCATACTTACGTGACGGCCAGAGTTTTTCATAGACTCTTTTACATCATTAATCGTCATATCCAGCTCTTTTGCTATTTCTTCTGCACTCGGTGGGCGTTCGTGTGACTGCTCTAAAAAAGCATAGGTTTTATTGATCTTATTGATAGATCCAATTTTATTTAAGGGTAAGCGCACAATACGAGACTGCTCTGCTAATGCTTGTAGTATAGACTGACGTATCCACCATACTGCATAAGATATAAACTTAAAACCTCTAGTCTCATCAAAACGTTTTGCAGCTTTAATCAATCCCAGATTTCCTTCATTAATCAAATCGGGTAATGTAAGTCCTTGATTTTGATATTGCTTAGCAACAGATACTACAAATCGTAGATTTGCCTTAGTTAATTTTTCAAGGGCTCTCTCATCACCAGCTTTAATTCGTTGAGCTAATTCTACCTCTTCATCAGCAGTAATAAGATCTACTTTTCCGATTTCCTGTAAATACTTGTCCAGCGATGCAGTTTCACGATTCGTTACCTGCTTCGTAATTTTAAGTTGTCTCATCTATGTTCCTTGAAATTTAATTTTTGTGAATATTTAGGGCTTTTATAGTATTATACGGAATAAGTTACCAAAATGTTACAAAAAAGTAAATAAATTTTTAATATCTGTATCTAAATATTCTTAGATATCTATGTAACAGTCGACTTTTTCTTGAAAACCTAACATTATTATATTATTTATTTTTATTATAATATTTATTTTTTTATTCAGACTTCAATACATATAATCAAAGAAAAGAGGTGCTTAAAACATTTAAAAAATAGAATTATAAGCTATTTTTAATAAAAGTAAACAGATCTATGGTAGTCGCCGTATCAAAAAGTTTTAGAAAGAGAAAATAAATGAATTAAGAAATCAGATAGCTCATCCTGAACCTGTATGTTTTAGACTTAGAGGTCATGCTATTATTGGCATGACATACGCTAAACAAAGTTACAGATTAATAAAAGACCTTTTTAATTGGATGCAAATTGATGCATCTGATTTACTTTATAGAATTGATCACGTTAATCAAATCTTAGACAAAATTGATAATATATAAAATAAACGCAAACTAACATTGTTGCTATAATGCATATGCACCCTTCGGGATGCTATAAATAATGACTTTTTATCGATTTTTGCATAGCATCGTATTCTATGGTTAAATTAAAAAATACAGTTTACTTTAGTATTTGCAGTAGCTCAGAGCTGTAATAGATTTTCTAATAATCTGGGTTAAAATATAAATATTAACTTTGAAGAACTGCGCTAGTGCTTTTCATAGGATACCTTGTTAGCCACAGTTTTTCTATTATAGGTTTTCGACAATCTGAATGTTATTTCCGCAAGTGTCGTTAAAAACTGCAAACTTTACTGTTCCCATTACAGTTGGTTTTACACTAAATTCAACATTGAGTTTTGTCAGTCTTTCATATTCATCATCAATATTGTCAACATCAAATTGAGTGTAAGGGAATCCTGCTTCCATTAAGGCATCTTGAAAGACTTTACAGGGCTCGAAATGATTAGGAGCTGGTTCCAATAATAATTCTGGTCCATCTTGCCATTCTGGCGAAACTAGCGTTAACCATCTATTTCCACCCTCTAATGGCGCATCTTTCTTTATTATGAAACCTAATTTTTTAGTATAAAATTTTAAGGCTTTTTCTTGGTCTCTTACAGGGATACTAATTAATGTTACTTTCATCTTTTATCTTTTATATTTATTATTCATATTCCAAAGTTCAGAATTCCTCATCTAATTTGCTTATCGAAACTTGCTCTTTTTGAAATACACTAGGTGATTTTCCCGTTTTAATTTTGAACAATTTACTAAACGACCCTAAACTTTCAAATCCAACTGCAAAACAAGTTTCAGTAACTGTCATTCCATTTTTCAAATTTTCTTTTGATTTTTCAATTCGTTTGTCAATTAAGTATTGTTTTGGTGTAAGGCCATAGTACCTCTTGAAAAGTCGTTGTAAATGATATTTTGAAGTAAAATGTATATGAGATAGAATATCTAATTTTAAATTATTTTCAAAATTATTATCAATGAAATGACGTGTTTCTATAACAGTATTAATCTGTTTCTCATTCGAGTAACAAGTGTTTTTAATATGGTTTAATTTTTCTTTATAGAATGTCATTTCAAATTGATTCTGATTTTTTTGGTTAAATTGTGGCTAACATTAAGTGCATGTTCTTGTTTGGTAATAATCGTTTGCGAAACGATAGCCTAGACAAACTATTTGCCAAATGGGATCATACACAATGTTGTCTGCTTTAGATTTTTTTTATCCTTTCTGTTCTAAGCCAAATCAAAAGATTTGGTGAACTCTATAAAAATACACTAAACTTTGGGTTAAACACCAAAACCCGTATTAATTATAGCCCTTGCTGTAAAGCGTTTTTTATGCGTTTAGTTTTTAACTATATTATTTTCAATTCTAGTATTTATTTCAAATTGAAAAACCACCGTCTTTGGCGGTGGTCATGTTATAAAGGCTCTGCCATTTTTTAGTTTTGCCCATCTAACACTTTTTAAGATGAGTAAATATAGAAAATTAACACGTGCGTATTACAAATGCGACTATCACATTGTATTCACGCCCAAGTATCGTTTTCAGATACTAGAAGGAATGGTAAAATCAATTAGTTGAACACGATTTGCAATTAATCAGTAGTTGGAAAGATGCTCAAGTAATTGAATTGAATGTTCAAAAAGACCATGTTCATTTGGTTTGTTAGATACCTCCAAAAGTTTCCATTTCAGAATATATGGGAATATTGAAGGGAAAGATGGCTATCAAACTTTTCAAGACATATCCGAATTTAAAACAGAAACCTTACTGGGGCAATCACTTTTGGTCAAGAGGCTATTTTGTAAGTACCGTTGAATTAGATGAAGTAACGATAAGACGATATGTCAAATATCAAGAGCATCATAATTAGAAAATGAGTGTTATGCCCCTATGGGGCTAATCTGAAATCCAAAGCCTCCGTTTTTAACGGAGGTTGTTTACTGCCACTTGAGTATAGATTTCTGTTGTTTTTGTAGTACTACTCGCAAGATAAAATGGTATTAGAAATACATAATAAAAGCAAAAACCGCCTTCAATACAAGTAATTGAAGGCGGTTTAGTATTCAGTATATAAAAAGACTAGTTGTCTTTTTTTCTATCTGGTCTAGGTTTTCTGTCACCTCTAGGTTTATCTCCACGAGACTTGTCACCTTCAGGTCTAGGAGGTCTTGGTAATAATGCTTTTCTGGATACTTTTTCTTTACGAGTTCTAGAATCAACACCGAAGTATTTTACATCAAAAACATCTCCCATATTCACCACATCACTTACATTCTCAGTGCGTTCCCATGCTAATTCCGAAACGTGTAATAAAACTTCATTTCCAGGAGCTTCATTGTATTCTACTACAGCTCCAAAATCAAGCATTTTAATTACTTTTACTTCATAAACACTTCCTACTACAGGCTTAAAAGTGATAGATTCAATTTTTGCTAATACTGCATCGATTCCTTCTTGGCCAGTACCTAGAATTTCTACGATTCCTTCTTCTGTTACTGGATCTTCATTGATAACAATTGTAGTACCCGTGGTCTTTTGTAATTCTTGGATTACTTTTCCTCCAGGTCCAATTAGTGCTCCAATATACTCTCCAGGAATTGTTTTAGTCACCATTTTAGGAGCATGTGATTTTACATCAGCATTTGGCGAAGCGATCGTATCCGTAAGTTTTTCTAAAATATGAAGGCGACCATCACGAGCTTGTTGTAATGCATTGACTAATATCTCATAACTTAATCCTTTTACTTTAATGTCCATCTGGCAAGCAGTAATTCCATCTGCTGTTCCTGTTACTTTAAAATCCATATCCCCTAGGTGATCTTCATCACCAAGAATATCAGATAAAACAGCATATTTTCCAGAATCAGCATCAGAGATTAATCCCATTGCGATACCAGAAACAGGTTTTTTCATTTGTACCCCAGCATCCATAAGTGCCATAGTACCAGAACAAACAGTTGCCATAGAAGAAGAACCATTAGATTCTAATACTTCAGAAACAACACGAACTGTATAAGGGCAATCATCTGGAATCATTCCTTTAAGAGCACGTTGTGCTAAGTTACCATGTCCAACCTCTCTACGAGACGTTCCTCTAATCGGGCGCGCTTCTCCAGTACAGAAAGGAGGGAAGTTATAATGTAAATAGAAGGTTTCTTCTCCTTCATAGGATGGCATATCAATTTGATTGGCTTCTCTAGAGGTTCCTAGTGTTACTGTAGCTAATGCTTGTGTTTCTCCTCGGGTAAAAATAGAAGAACCGTGAGTAGATGGTAAGTAATCTACTTCACACCATATAGGTCTTATATCTGTTGTCTTTCTACCATCTAATCGTAATCCTTCGTTTAAAGTTAAATCACGTACAGCTGCTTTCTCTGCTTTGCTGTAATATTTAGATATTAAAGCACCTAAGTCTTCTAATTCTTCTTCAGGAAAAGTATTTAAGATTTCTTCTTTAATTTCAGAAAAAGCCAACCCACGTTCTTTTTTAGAAGAACCTTGTTTGGCTACGGCATATACTTTATCATATGCCATATCATGAATTTTCTTAGCTAAATCCTCATCATTTCTTTCCGGTTCGTATTCTCGAACTTCTTTTTTTCCAAAAGCTTCAGCTAATCTCTCCTGCGCAGCGCATTGTAGCTTGATTGCTTCATGTGCAAACTTGATAGCTTCTGTCATTTCTTCTTCAGAAATTTCATCCATCTCACCTTCAACCATCATTACAGAATCTGCAGATGCACCAATCATCATATCAATATCAGATACTTCTAATTGTGCTCTAGTAGGGTTGATCACGAATTTGCCATCTACTCGACCTACTCTTGCTTCGGATATCGCACATTCAAAAGGAAAATCAGACAGTTGTATTGCTGCAGACGCTGCTAATCCAGCCATAGCATCTGGCATTACATCTTCGTCATGAGACATTAATTGGATCATTACCTGAGTTTCTGAATGGTAATCTTTTGGAAAAAGTGGTCGTAGTACACGATCTACTAATCTCATAGTGAGTACTTCGCCATCACTAGGTCTAGCCTCTCTTTTAAAGAAACCACCAGGATAACGCCCTGCTGCTGCAAATTTCTCGCGATAATCAACCGTTAACGGTAGAAAATCGACATCACTCTGTTTGTAATTAGATACAACTGTACACAATAGCATACATTTACCTGATTGTACAACAACAGATCCGTGAGCCTGTTTTGCTAATTTTCCGGTTTCGATAGAAATTTCTCTACCATCGCCAAGGTCTATAACCTCTTTATAAACTTTTGGAATCATATTTTTTTTGATTCAAACCTGTTTGTCATTAGATAAAATATGATCTAATGATAACTGATTTAATTAAACATTGGTTTACGTCTTGCTCGGACGAACGAGGTTGTGTTGTTGTAGTGTTGTTTTACCAATGAAAAACTAAGGCATACATCATATCTAATTGATACAGATGCTATTTATTATTATGCAATATAATTATAACAAAAAAGAGGCACGCAGCCTCTTTTTTTATTTTCTTAATCCTAATTCTTTTACTATTGCACGATATCTTAAGATATCTTTTTTAATAAGATAATCTAATAGATCTCTACGCTTACCTACCAATTTCACTAAGGAACGCTCTGTGTTATAATCTTTTCGATTATTTTTTAAGTGTTCAGTTAAATGGGTAATTCTGTGAGTAAACAATGCAATTTGACCTTCAGCAGAACCGGTATCGTTTTTTCCTTTTCCGTGTTTTGCGAAGATTTCTTCTTTAGTTTCTTTTGTTAAATACATTCCAATATTATTTAAATGATTTTTATGTATTCATAGCATTTTGCTATGAGCCTGCAAATATACTGTTTTTTAGTTGAGAAATACGTTTTGCCTACAAAAATCGTCCCAATTAAACCTTTTGTAAAAGATTAGGTCTTATGATTCATAACTTAAAATACAATATCATGAAAATCAACATTTTGAAATTCGGTTTTATTGCACTCTTTTCAATACTACTAATAGGGTGTGATAGCGAAGAACAGTTAGATCAACAGCCAATAGATACTATTAATAATCAAGAAACTATATTAATAACAAAAATTGACGATGCTTCTGAAGTAATTAGTGATCTTACTTTACAAGGGTTCGAAGATGAAGAAAATATAACTAAAAATGGTTTTAGCAAACGTTTTTTACCCGATTGCGCTATAGTAGCCATCGACATTATGGAAGGGTCAAAGCGTATCATTATTGATTTTGGTACAGAAGGCTGTGAACTAAGAAATAGCCATGTGGTCAAAGGAAAAATTGAAATATCATATGAAATTAATATAGAGGTGAGGTCTTTGGTGATTAATTATACATTAGTAGATTTTTATGTTGATGATATACAGTTTGCGGGCTCGAGAACTATGACAAGAGTTAGATCTAACGAAAATGGTAATCCGCAACACTCGATGAATATTGATTTTGAAATTACGTTTGCAGATGGGGATCAGGTTTCAAGAAAAGGAAATAAAACACGTGAGTGGATTGAAGGAGTTGGGAATAGAAATTGGAGAGATAATGTGTTTTTAATTACAGGGTCTTGGGAAACTAATTTTGCGAATGGGGTAACTCATAGCACTATTATTAAGACGCCATTACGCCGTGAAGGAAGTTGTAGGTATATAGTAAGTGGAGTGAAAGAATTTGCTAAAACTGATAGTAGCGGTTCGTTAGATTATGGAGATGGATCTTGTGATAATATAGCAGTATTGATTACTACTGATGGAGAAGAAAGAGAAATAATGCTGTAGTCTATAATTTTTATCAATGAACTCATTTAAGGTATTTTTTATTGAAGCTAAAAATCGATGTTTTTGCTTAATTAAAATCATTTTTGAGTTGCATAGTTATAGCTACGTAACGAAAAAATGACAAAAAGTAAGTGAAAAAGACCATTTTGCAGCCAATGTAAAAACCTTAAATGAGTTCTTATTATAATGCTTATAAAAACATCTTTAGGTTATTATTTTTTGGTCAAACAAGTTTCTACTAGCTCACTTTCGAATTCACTTATGATGTGGTTACTGATATGTATAGCATCTTGACCTACGTGAGAAAATCTACCAGATCCCCAAGTGTATAACCAGGGTAATCCAATAAAGTATAAACCAGCTTCTTCTGTTATTCCTCTTTTGTAGGTAGGGAAACCTCTTTGATCATATACGTGAGGGAAGTATACCCAGTTATAATCTACCTTAAAACCTGTACACCAAATAATATTTTTAATCCCTTTTTTTTGATAGTCAATACTCTGTTCATTTTCTGATTTAGGTTCCCACATAGACTCATATCTAGTAGGAGCAGGAGCTTTAATGTTATTGTTATCTATATATGTATCAATATTGCTTTGAATTCTAGTATAGGTCATATCGGCAGCATCTAAATTTTCTTTTAAATCATTAGCAAAATTTATAATACCATCTTTCACATTATTTATTTGACCTCTTAGATTAACTCCTTCAGTTGCTAGTTTACGTAAATCTATATCTCGACCACCATCTCGACCTGTTAGGTAATGATTGGTTTTATGTCTTGCTTCTTCAGGATCTGGATGTAATTCTATGGGTTGATCATAATACCCCATTTCTTCTAGCCATTCTACAGCGTCTTTTCCTCTATAGGTTCTGGGGGCTCTTGGAGCTGTCCCCACACTTAAATAAACTTCTTTGCCTGCAATATGAAGATCTTCTGCAATCTGAGCGCCGGATTGCCCAGAACCAACAACTAGAGTAGCTCCTTCTACAAGCCTCTCAGGGTTTTTGTAATCTACAGAGTGAATTTGATGGATATTATTACTAAAACCTTTAGAAATTGGTAAAATATTAGGGATATGGTAAGCACCAGCTGCAATAATGACTTTGTCAGAAGTAAAATTTCCTATTGAGGTATCTATACTAAAAATTGTTTCACCATTTTTTTTGTAAACTTTAAAAACTTCTACATTTTCTTTATAAGGTGGGTTAAATGAATTTGCATATCGTTTTACATAATCAACAATTTCGTCTTTTAACATAAATCCTTTAGGGTCGTTACCATCATAATCAAAACCAGGTAAACGGCACTGCCAATTAGGGGTTACTAGACAAAAAGAATCCCATCGTCTTTTAGACCATGAGTCACCAATTTTACCACGATCTAAAATCAAGTGATTTATATTTTCCTTTTTTAAACAATAGCTAGCTGATAATCCAGCCTGACCTCCTCCAACAATTATTACTTGATAATGACTCATACCTATTTTTATTTAATTGATACTATTTTTATTTTTTTAGAAGTGTCATAGTTTTGACACAGTGTATTTATTCTTTGAGATTCTGCCATTGCTGAAGTACATGCGTATCCGAATTTTTGACGTACACGCTCACTAGCTTCATTTAAACTTTTTGTACAGATAGTTAAAAACGTATCTACAGAGAGGACTTCACCTGGGTTAAAATATTCTTGGATAATGCTAGAAGGGGAGTATATCTGATCCTTTTTATGATCAGGTAATTCTATATGTACATAGGTGACAGGCATATTTTTAAAATTTAAGTTGTTCTCCGTTGTGATTAATTATTAATTCTTTTTTTGTAGTAATATGACCTATATGATCACATTGTATATTGTGTTCTGAAAAAAGTGTTTTAATTTGATTTATAACACTCGTTTTACAGCTCAATAGATATCCATAACTAGGGAAACTAACAAGCCATTTACTCCAAGACACATCTTTAGGCTTGGTTATTTTTTTCAAATCAATTTCTACACCAATACCAGAGGTGTTCATCAGCATATAAGTAGTTCCGATGATACCTCCCATACTAATATCTTTTGCTGCACAACTTAATTGTTGATTCACAATTTTATAAGGAATCTTTACTTGTTTTTGTAAAATTTCTGGAGTGTTTGTAGTACTTGCATTCCAAAAAGGATAGGTTTTGTAATAGGTGCCATTTTGATCAATTGCTAAGAGTAGCTCTTCACCTGGTTTAGCATCAAAACTTGTTAAGATATGTTTTGTGGCTTTGCCTAAAATAGAAACACTTAATGCTTTGTTAGTTGAATGATAACAGGTATGTCCGCCTACAATAGGAACTCCATAATTGGAAGCAGCAGCAAGCATACCTTTCCAAATTTCTGTTGTGTTTTTTGAGTTTTTGGCATATAACGTATCTGTTACCGCGATAGGTAAACCACCCATAGCGCAAATATCACTAATATTTACCATTACTGCAGAATAACCTCCGAACCAGGGGTCATCACTTAAAAAACCTTCTACGATACCTTCTGCTGCAAGTAATAAATGACTTCCATCTTCTTGAGGTATTGCAGCGGTATCATCGCCTAGCATTATAGTAGATACACAATCGTCAAAATAGGTACTACTGCTAACAGATTTTCCTATGTTTTGGTATGTTTGATTAATATTTATTTTGTCCAGTATACTAGGGTGATTCCTAAGCTCGGCGATTTCTTGTAGTATGTTTTTAGTATCTGTTTTCATCCCAATTTTTAAGCTACTTTCTCTAGACCGATTAATGAGTTATTGGTTAATGATTTGGTATATATTGGAGTAGAAGGGTAGGCTTTTAAATCAGCTTCCATTAAAAAATGTTTTACTCCATATATAATAGTTTCTTCTATTATATTCCATTGCAAACGTTGAAAAAGCTTTACATTTTGTTTTTGTACATGTGCAGAAAACGTATTACAACCTAAATAATTAGCTAGTGAAACTGCTCTGTAAATGAGTCCGGCAGCTATTGACATTTTGTATAAAGCAGAAACTTCTCTTCCTTTAAATAGATTAGGGCAAATAAACTTTGAAAAAGAACGATATTCTTTAATAACGCCTAATCGCCCGCCAAACCATTCACGATCTTTATTTTGATAGATACGCACAATGCCTACTATTTCATCTGGTGAGCCTAAATAGTGATTTATGGCAATAATAGGAATTGCGGAAGCATCATGTATATCGATGTCATCATCCAGAAAAAGACCTTGTTCTTGGCAAAAAATAGTTTTTCTAGTATTATAATATGCGTCTAATTGTTTTTGATTATCTGGGATATTGATATCGATAAAATTTAATCCAGTATCTTTTTTTTTGGTTTGGAAATAAATCATGCGATATGTTTTTTTTCAAAAGTTGATAAAGTAGAACAGGCACCACATTTAGCACATCCAGATTCAATAGTTTCAGAAGTCATTTCTGCTGCTACTAATGCTTTTGCTAATGGGTCTAAAATTCCGTGCATAAATTCTTTTTTTGGAGAACTATGGTTTGCTAATGGTGTATTTCTTATAGGTACAAAAGGAACTACAAAAGGGTATACTCCTATAGTAATTAACTTTTGCGATATTTCTATAATTTCTTCTTGAGTATCTCCTAGACCGGCAAGTATGTAGGTGCTTACATTTCCTTTTCCAAAAATAGTAACTGCTGCTTTAAACGCTTTAAAATAGTAACTTAATGAAACCTCAGCTTTTCCGGGCATGATCTTATTACGTACTCTATTTGTAACAGCTTCTAGATGCATGCCAATTGAGTTTGCACCTGCTTTTTTTAATAAAGAAAACCATTCAAAATCATTAGGTGGTTCACACTGCACTTGTATGGGTATATCTACAACCTCTCTTATAGCAATGACACTTTCGAATAATATTTTAGCACCTCGATCCGCACTGGCAGGTGTACCAGTAGTTATTATAAATTGAGAAATGTTATCTAAATCAACTGCTCTTTTAGCAACTTCTGCTAAGTGATGCGGTTTTTTATAGGCTATCGTGGTATCATATTTTAGAGATTCTCCAATAGCACAAAATTGACAAGAAGTTTCTTTGTCTTTATATCGGATGCAATTTTGTAATACTGTAGTAGCAAGAACATCTTTACTATGTAAACGAGCTATTTTCCAAAAAGGAATTCCGTCTGAACTGTTTTCTTTATAGAATTTGGGCTCACCAATGAATCGGATAGTTGTAATTATTTCATTATCTTTTTTTAAAGAAGCATATCCCATTTTTGAAGGAGAACTTGCCGTAAAAGGAGATTCTTTAGCAGATTGACTGAAAACCGGAATCATAATAGTGTTATCAAAAATTGTCACAGCTTTATGATCTGTAGGACCAGCACCTCCTTCTCTTACGGTAAGATCTGAGATTCCTTCTAATCGAATGCCTTGAGTCTGAATATCATTCAGTAAAGTGTGATTGTTCGTTTGCGTTACTGTACTGTTCATCTTTCTTTTCGTTTAATGAAAACTTGGTTTTATGCATTAGGTTTTTCTGATTAAGATCGATATGTAATGACAATAATTCTGGTCTAGAATAATGACCTACAGAATCCATCATTCGTTTTCTCTTTGTAATTAGTGACATATCCATATCTGCATATACGATTCCTTCTCCTTCAGTTAATACTTCAGAGATAATTACTCCTTCTGGAGAAATAATAGCGGTAAAACAACCTTTATCAAGTACTTTTTGCATGTTTTTGTCATCTGTAATGCTTTGGACTTGTTCAGGGTATAAATACCCTGTAGCATTAATTACAAAACAACCCGATTCTAATGCGTGATGTCTCATAGTAACTTCCATCTGGTCTGCAAAAACCTGACCTACCATAGAGCCTGGAAATTGACTACAATGAATTTGCTCATTATCATTCATAAGTGCAAACCTAGCTAGTGGATTGTAATGTTCCCAGCAAGCCAGTGCACCTATTCTTCCTATTGATGTGTCAACAGCTTTTAAACCGCTTCCATCTCCTTGCCCCCAAATCATACGTTCATGATAGGTGGGAGTAATCTTTCTTCTTTTTAAAACAAGTTCTCCTGTGGTATCAAAAACAAGTTGAGTGTTGTATAAAGTTCCATTGTCACGCTCATTGACACCCAGTACTACAACAATAGTATGTTTCTTTGCTAAACTACCAATGAAATCAGTTTCACTACTGGGTACAACAACACTTTCTTCATAAAGTTTTGTGTGATCTTTTCTAATACTTACCGCAGGTTTAATAAAAGAAAAGTAGGGGTAATTAGGCACCAGTGTTTCAGGAAAAACAATGATATCAGCTTGATTAGTACTTGCGGCTATGATGGCATCTGCTACTTTTCCTATAGTCCCAGATCTGTTTTCTAAAATAGGAGAAATCTGAACTGCTGCTGCCTTTACAATGGATTTTTTAAACATCATCATTATTTTTAATTACATAGTCCAAGTATGGATCACAAAAGCATTTTCATTTCTGTGAATTAATTGAATATCCATCACATCTAATGGGCTTATAGGTTGGATACCTGGTAATAGAGATGGTTCTCCATGTCCATATAATGCTTGTAGCGCAAATCTACATGCATAGATTTTTCCCCCTTCATCCATAAACTTTTTTAAACGAGCAGCATAATTTAAGTGACCAGGAAAAGCTTCACTTCCTAATGTAGGAAAACCTCTCTGTATTCCTAAAGTAACACCAGGGCCATACAATAAAATAGAGGTTTCAAACCCCTTGCGCTGTAATCTTGTAGCAGATAAAATATTGACTAACCCAATAGAACCTTCAAAAGCAACGGTATGAAATGTTACTAAAGCTTTCTCTCCAGGTTTTGCTTTTACATCTTCGAATACTTTATCTTCATAATCAACAAAGAAGTCTCCGTCTTTATGTATTTCTCTTTCAACTTTTGGCATGATTTTATATGTTTTATGTTTTATACCGCAAACATATAATACTTAGTTATTTTATACGTAGGACAAAAACAACAAAAAGCAGTACTAATTATACTTTATTCATGTAATAGTTATTTTGTTAATTTATTTCATAATGAAATTAAACTTTTTCATAAAATAATTTAACAAAATATTAGATAGTGTAAATATTATTCAATAGTAAATTTGTTTTATAAAAAAATTAAACTTGTATTTTTTAAGTATAAATACTTAATTTTTTTTTTTTAATATATAGGATTGTGAAAAATGAATGATACTACTAGTCTTCCTGTTTTTAAAATTTCAAATTTTGATGATTATAATAATTGTATGAAGTTTGAGAAGAGTTTTTATATTCGCAATTTTAGTGAGCATGTGAATGAAAACCTTTTTATCGAAAAACCACATGGTCATAATTTTTATCTCATCTTATTAGTGACTAAAGGAGGAGGTACGCATACTATTGATTTTTTAGAGTATGATATCTCACCTGGCACTATGTTTATCGTCTCACCTGGCCAGATTCATCAGTGGCGACTATCTAATGATATAGATGGGTGTATTTTGTTTTTTACTAAAGAATTTTTTTTACATGATTTTGATACTGAGAAATTGACTCGTTTTCCTTTTTTTAATTCTACATTTAGCATCCCTATGTTTCAATTGAATCTAAATGAGAAAGAAGAAATATTATCTAAATATGAATTGATTTATAAAGAATATCAAAGTAGATCTTTGAATTATCAAGAGATGATTCGTATTTATCTAAATGCTATGTTTATTCAGTTATCTAGAGTTTATTTAACTACACATGAAAAAGGTCAAAAATTTAATTATGATTTGTTACAATTAAATCGTTACGAAGCTCTAGTTGATAAATATTTTAAAATGCATAGACCTATTTCATGCTATTCTAAAAAAATGAATATTACTGATAGACAACTTAGTTATCTATGTAAAAAAACTGTTGGAAAAACTCCTTCAGAGATTATGATGAATAGAATTATATTAGAGGCAAAAAGACTTATAATTCATTCTGTTCTTTCTATTTCAGCGATTTCAGAGGAACTTAATTATAATGATAGTTCCTATTTTATAAGGCTTTTTAAAAAAATAACAAAACAAACACCAGAGCAGTTTAGGAACGAGCAATATAATAGATACTAGTTTTATGTTATGATAAAGAAGTAAGGCTGCCTAAATATTTTACTATGTGTTATATGTAATTTTTTAATCTAATTAGATGATAAATGTCTATTAAGAATTAAATCTAAGTATAGATTTACTTTTTGTTTTAGATTTTGTCGTGGGGTTATAAAATCTAGAAAACCGTGTTCTTTTAAGAATTCTGAAGTTTGAAACCCTTCTGGCAGTTCTTTTCCTGTTGTGTCTCGTACAACTCTTGGTCCTGCAAATCCAATTAATGCACCGGGTTCTGCGATATTGATATCACCAAGCATAGCAAAAGAAGCTGTGGTGCCTCCAGTAGTAGGGTCTGTACACAAGGAAATATAAGGAATTTTGGCATCAGCTAATTGAGCAAGTTTAGCCGAGGTTTTGGCTAGTTGCATTAGCGAAAGTGCTGCTTCCATCATACGGGCACCTCCAGATTTAGAGATGATCATAAATGGAATCCTATGTTGCAAAGAATATTCTGCAGCTCTGGCAATTTTTTCGCCGACAACACTTCCCATAGATCCTCCAATAAAAGTAAAATCCATACAGGCAATTACTAGGTCATTTCCATTAGATTTACCAACGGCTGTTCTCACAGCATCCTTAAGATCTGTTTTTTCTTGAGCATCTTTAAGGCGATCAGCGTATTTTTTTTTGTCTTCGAATTTAAGAGGGTCTTTAGAAGAGAGATTTTTATCTAATTCTTTAAATGTGTTATTGTCAAATAGGATTTCGAAATATTCTTTACTGCCAATTCTCACATGATATCCATCTTCTGGGCTTACATAGAAGTTTTTTTCTAATTGCTCTGCATCTACTATTTTTCCAGTAGGGGATTTATACCAAAGTCCTTTAGGGACATCTTTTTTATCCTCAGTTGCTGTTTGTATACCTTTTTGAGTTCTCTTAAACCAAGCCATAGATATGATATTAAAAAAGCTGAAACTCGACTATAAAGAGTTTCAGCTTGGTTTGTTATGTGTTATAATGTATTTACATTATTTAGATCTTCGAAAGCTTTTTTAAGACGGGATTTAAATGTGATTTCTCCTTCTCTTAACCACTTTCTTGGGTCATAATATTTTTTATTGGGTTCTTCTGATCCCTCAGGGTTACCAATTTGCGTTTTTAAGTAATCAATTTTACCCGTCATATAATCGCGTATCCCTTCATTAAAAGCAAATTGAAGATCCGTATCAATATTCATTTTGATAACACCATATCCAATAGCTTCTCGTATTTCGTCAAGGGTAGAACCACTTCCGCCATGAAACACAAAGTCAATATGATTGTGTGCTACATTATATTTTTCTGAAATAAATTCCTGTGAATTTTTAAGAATTTTAGGAGTCAATTTTACATTACCCGGTTTATATACCCCATGCACATTCCCAAAGGCCGCTGCTACAGTAAATTTATCACTTACTTTACTCAATTCCTCGTAAGCATAAGCTACTTCTTCTGGCTGGGTATATAGCTTAGAGTCATCAACATCGCTATTATCTACGCCATCTTCTTCTCCACCTGTGATGCCTAATTCTATTTCTAGAGTCATTCCCATCTTACTCATTCGAGACAAGTATTGTTTACAGATTTCTATGTTTTCTTCTATAGATTCTTCTGATAAGTCGATCATATGGGAACTATAGAGCGGTTTTCCGGTTTCTTTATAAAAAGCTTCTCCTGCATCTAATAACCCGTCTATCCATGGGAGTAATTTTTTTGCACAGTGATCTGTATGTAAAATAACTGGTACTCCATAGGCTTCTGCCATTAAGTGTACATGTCTTGCACCAGCTGTAGCTCCAGCAACTGCCGCTTTTTGGTTTTCGTTAGAAAGCCCTTTTCCGGCATTAAATTGGGCTCCACCATTAGAAAACTGAATGATTACAGGCGATTTTAATTCTGCAGCGGTTTCTAATACAGCATTAATTGTATTAGAACCAATAACATTTACTGCGGGTAGTGCAAAAGCTTTTTCTTTTGCGTAATTAAAGATGGCTTGCACCTGATCTCCTGTGGCTACTCCTGGTTTAATGTTGTGACTCATGATTTAATTTTAGTTTATAAGCCTACAAAAATAATAAAATAATACATAAAGAATTTTAAAATTAAGACTGAAAAAAAGGATAAAATTTTAAAAAGGATAATTAATCCCTACATTATATACAGCTTTAGAGAAATTATATCCTTTAAACCACCTTTGGTCTTCATCATTAGCAGGATTAAATGTTTTAAAACCTACATCAAGGCGTACGACAAAAAAATCGAAATCATATCGTAATCCAAGTCCACTACCTACGGCAATTTCTTGCAAATCATCCCATCTGGTGAATGTAGCGTTTTTTTCTTCTACATTGTCTAATACATTCCAGATATTTCCTGCATCAATAAAAAAAGCGCCATTTAATGCTCCTAGGATATTGTATCGATACTCGGCATTAAAAGCTATTTTCATATTGGCTTCGTTAAACTCATTACGACCACCACTGCTCCCTGGGCCGAGATCATAGGGTTGCCAAGCTCTATTATCATTAGGGCCACCACCAAAGAAACTTCTGGCAAAAGGAATATTATTGGCATTCCCAAAGGGAATTGCAATCCCGCCAGATGCTCTCACCGCAATAATATTTTTTCTTCCAAGATTCCAATGTTTTATATAATCTAATTCGGTTTTTACATATTGAGAAAACTCTACTCCAAAGATTTCAAACCTGTCATTATTGTTCTTTCGTAAACCAAAATTGTTTGAAATCGTATTTAATACATTTCCTGCAAGCTCAATTTTTGCTCTAAACCTTGAAAAATCTTCGTCATAGAGATTTTCTCGAGTATTTTTTAGATACGTATAGTTAGAGGTAAAGATTAAATTATCTTCTGTGAGTCTCTCTTTACGTTCATTAATGTTTTTTATTTCTTGTAATTGTTCACTTGTTAAATCAGGGTCTGGTGTAATTCCCAGAGATTGAGATAAAAAACTATCAGCACCAGTAGGGATTGTTAATCTAGGATTATTTATATCTCCATAAAAAGGAGAATTGATATCTAAAACTTGATTAGCAATACTATTTAATCGCTCAAATGAATTCCCATAGACATTAAAATAATTATTAGTATTTAGATTTCTAACATATTGGATGTTGATGAGATCAATCTGATTCGTAAGTTTAGTATTGGGCTTCCATTGATAATTAAATATACCAGATGCATTTTGTTTATCTAACCCTATGTTTTGTTGTACGTTTATCCCAAAAATAAGATTAGTAGTTGGAGACATATATTTAGGGATAATTCTATTGGTTTTAATAGGGAAAATTATCTTAGGAAAAGATAATTTGAGATCTATTCCGATTTCTGAGATGTCAAAAAACTGATCATCGGTATCTACTTGATCCTTAGAAGATCCAATACTACCTCTAGCAGAGATTTCAAGAATTTCGGCACCTCTAAATACATTGCGAATTAAGAATGAACCCCCGAATCCAATACCAAAAGCCTGAATGTTTGATGTAGATACATCAAATTCTAAGTTAGCACTATACTTTTTTCTAGGAGTAAGTAGTACATTAGCAATAAGGTCAGTTCCGTCTGGGTTCTCTGGATCGAGAGTATATCTAATATTTGGATATTTAAATGCTTTTAAATTAGTGATTTGATTATAAGTGAGTGTGCGGTCTCTATCTCTAAAAACTTCACCAGGTGTTATTAAAATAGAATTCGTAATCGATTTACGGGTATACCTAAGTTTGTCATAACTGTAGATATTGTACCCTTTATATACAACACTGTCTTTTGGTTGTAAATCTTTATTTTGGTAAGAATAATCGGTAAATACATTAACCTTACTAATAGAGTGAACTTGAAAAGGAATTTTTTTAGTAAGCTCCCCTTGAGTAATTTGTCGGTTATTAATCAGTAGATTCAAATTTATTTTTTGATTTGTATTTACAGTATCTGCATCAAATTTGATAAATTCTTTTTCGAAATGATATAATCCAGAATTTCTATAAAGGTATGTTAGTCGTTCACGCTCTGATTCTATATCTGTAGTTTTGTATTGTTTTTCTGGGATAATTAAAGATTTACTTTTATGCAAGTTGTAGATAGAATCAGCAACTTTTGATGCTATTTTGGTGTTAAGAGAATCTATAAAATAGGGTTTTCCAGGTTTTGCATAATAAGAAACAGTTCCTCGTTGTCGTTCTCCTTTATTGATTTTGGCATCTGTAGTAACATTAAACCAACCATTGTTCCAGTAATAGGATTGGAGCCTTTTTACAGATTTATTTACAATAGATGGATCGATAATGACTGGAGGTTCTCCTGTTTCTTTAAGCCAATTATTAAAACCACTCCATCCTTCTCCAAGTCGATTTACTTGCTTCTTGGATAGAAAATTAATCATTCTTCGCTCCAGTCTTGGGTTCTTTTCTAACCAAGTAGTATACGATGAGTCAGCATTTTTTTTTGCCAGATTATATATATGGAGCCTCAGAGGCGTTCCTAATAATGGTATCCGTACATTTGGTTTTTGATATAATTGATTCTTTAATTTGGTGTCGTTCGATTTTATGCTATCTACAAAAATTTCATTTTTTGTTAATAGAAACTCATCTTCAGGGACTCTTTTAATCGCATTGCATGAAATTAAAAAAATTGCAGATACTACAACAAATACTATTTTTGTGATAGGGTGTTTCAATCCAAATTCATTAATAGTGTCAAAAATACATTATTTGTATGGTTAGCAAAAACCAAAAGAAATTAATAAAGAGTTTACATCAAAAAAAGTACCGAAAACAGCATAACTTGTTTGTTGCAGAAGGAAAGAAAGTAATTCATGAATTATTAGAAGCGGATATAGAACTCCATTCAGTTTTTACCACTGATAGTTTGGAGTTTCATACGGATTCTAAAAAGAGTTTTGAAATTACTGAAGAAGAACTAAAAAACATTAGTTTTTTGACTACTCCACAAACTGCATTAGCGGTGTTTTATATTCCCGAACCTAAAACAGTGGTTACTAATAATTTGATTTTAGCCTTAGATGATGTAAGAGACCCAGGTAATCTAGGAACTATTATTCGGTTATGTGATTGGTTTGGGATTACAGATTTAATTTGTTCTGAGCATACTGTAGATTGTTATAATCCTAAAGTAATACAGGCAACTATGGGTTCTATAACAAGAGTGAATATCGTGTATACTCAGCTTGTTGATTATTTAAAAAATCAAAAAGATGATGTATTTGTTTTTGGTACTTTTATGGAGGGTGCTAATATACACCAACAACAGCTGTCTGAACAAGGGATTATAGTTATGGGTAATGAGGCTAATGGTATTTCGGGTGAAATAGAGACATTGATAACACATCGTATTACAATACCCAGATTCGGAGTCACCAAAGAAACAGAAAGCCTTAATGTAGCTACAGCTACGGCTATTATTCTAAACGAATTTAAAAGATGAATATAATTATAATTACTGGAACGTGAAATTAATAAAAATGCCTCTTGTAGACAATTTATCAATCGCAGAGGTATATGGGCTGTTAGGATCTGAATCTTTTACAAGTTCATCAGACGTCGCAAATACACCTCTGATAGATGGAGTGAATTTAAAATAATATAGATAAAAATCGATCCCAAACCCTAATTCGTAATAATTGGTATTCGTAGTTGTTCTAAACTGTCCTACTGAATTATCATCAGGGTTATTCTCATTACTAGATAAATTAATAGAAGTAGAAATACCACCTACGATAAAAGGTTTAAAATTATTAAGACGTTTGGTAGATATTTTTAGTAATAGTGGGATATGGATATAAGTAGAATTAACCTCGCGCACACTTTGGCTAGGTTCTATAAAAGGGCTAGTATAGGTAAGTGTCCTCTTAGAAAAAGTAACCATTGGCTCTAACCGTAGATCTAGATAATCATTAATTCTCAGATTACCCAGTAGTCCTACATTAAACCCTGCAGACTTAGTTACAGCAATATCAGCATCGAGAATAGGCTCTTCTCCTTCGGGGGTAGCTTTATAATCAAAATTAAAATCATAGCTATTAAACCCTAAAGTATATCCATAACTGAGTCTTCTCTTATCAATATTCTGAATGTTTTTAACACGTTCTTTAGTGAATAACTGTGCACTCATGTCTGGGGCACAAACAATAATAGCTATTATAACAAAAATCTTTTTCATACTATTTTGTGGCGGTATAAATTGTAGCAACACCAAAAGTTTGCGGATTATCATTGACTTCTATAAACCCAATTTTTCGTAAAATATTGTTGAAAGCGTCTCCATATGGAAAAGCAGCAGCACTTTCATTAAGATAAGAATAGGCTGATTTATCTTTAGAAAAGAGCTTGCCTATTAGTGGCAAAAGGGTTGTGCAATATAGTTTGTGTCCTTGTTTATAAGGGGTTTTGGTAGGTAATGAGGTTTCTAGAACCGTAAATACTCCTTCTGGTCTTAGTACTCTGAATATCTCCGAAAGTCCTTTTTCTAAATTCTCGAAATTACGAACTCCAAAAGCTACCGTAATGGCATCAAAATAATTGTCTTCATAGGGTAAATTTTCACTGTCACCCTTCACCATTTTGATCACCTTGTCTAATCCTTTATCCTTGATTTTATTTTTTCCTACGGCAAGCATTCCTTCAGAAATATCTAATCCTATAATCTCTGAAGCTCCCGTCTTAGTAAGATTGATTGCCAGATCTCCAGTACCTGTAGCTACATCTAATATCTTAGCGGGTTTTGTCTTAGCTATTATAGCTACAACTTTCTTTCTCCATTTTACATCTATCCCAAAAGAGATTACCCTATTTAATTCATCATAATTTTCAGAAATGGTATCAAACATCTCTGCAACCTGCTCTTTTTTACTTCTGCTCGTATCGTTATAAGGTGTTATTTTTTCTGACATTCAAAAAAATTTAAGCAAATATACAGTATTGATATGGATCGTAAGAAAAGAATGACGTTTAGTTGTAATAAAGGGAATAATTTTACCAGTTTGTCAATTTGCACTATCTTTGTACGCTTTTATATTGTTTGCAAGAATTATTCACTCCATTAAAAAAGAACTCTTGCAACTATTTTAATTTTATCTTTCTATGATAAACAATAAAAAATACAGATGAAACGAGTATTGAAAGATTCAACCGTTTTTTCTAAAAAGAATAGGATTAAAATTTTTAATGTGAGAACAAGACTACTAGAAATAACTAGTTGCATTGACACATTTTTAATTAAACCAGATTTAGGTATAAAATTTTAGTCGTATGAAAATCATTATTGCAGGAGCTGGTGAAGTAGGATTCCATTTAGCAAAATTACTTTCATTCGAATCCCAGGATATCACATTAATTGATCCCAATAAAGAGTGTCTTAACTATGCAGATAGTCATTTAGACATCCGTGTGATTAAAGGTGATGCTACCTCTATTGCTATTCTCAAAGAGGCTAGAGTTGACAATGTAGATATGGTGATTAGTGTTACTTCTAGTGAAACAACAAATATCACAGTTTGTGTATTGGCAAAACAACTAGGAGCAAAACGAACAATCGCTAGAATATCTAACACAGAATTTATAGAAAATAAAGAAGAAGTTGGTTTTATCAAATTTGGTATTGATGAGTTGATCTCTCCTGAAGCTCTGGCCGCTAGTGAAATAGAATTGTTGCTTAACCAATCGGCATTTAGTGATGGGTATGAGTTTGAAGATGGAGCATTAACGATGGTTGGAACCACGCTATCTAGTACGGCATTATTTGTAGGTAAAACAGTTAGAGAAGCAGCAGAGATTTTTCCTGAGATCCATTTTATGCCTATTGCCATTCAGCGAGCAGGAACACAATATACTATTATCCCAAGAGGAGATACTAAGTTTAGAGAAAAAGATCATGTTTATTTTGTGACGTCTAAAGGCGGAGTGGAAGAATTATATAAACTGACAGGTAAAGTTAAAGAGCACATTAAAAAAGTAATGATTCTCGGGGGCAGTAAGATAGGATATAAAACTGCTAAGGATTTATGTGATCATAAATTTAGAGTAAAATTAATAGAAACGAATAAAGAAAAAGCATTTGATCTTGCAGATGAATTACCTAATGCATTGATTATAAATGGAGATGGTCGTAATGTAGAGTTGTTAGAAGAAGAAAATATAGGTGATATGGATGCGTTTATTGCCGTTACCGGAAATTCTGAAACCAATATTATGTCTTGTTTGGTTTCTAAAACCAAAGGCGTTAGAAAAACAATTGCTTTGGTAGAGAATATGGATTATTTTCAATTATCACATTCTATTGGGATAGATACATTGATTAATAAAAAGTTACTCGCTGCAAATAATATATTTAGATTTATCAGAAAAGGAGAAGTTGTAGCCATGACCAAACTCAATAATATGAATGCTGAGTTATTAGAGTTTGTAGTAAAATCTACCTCAGAGGTAAGTGATACTATTATCAGAGACTTAGATTTTCCTCGATCAGCAATTATTGCAGGAGTGGTTAGAGACAAAAAAGGGATGATTCCGCTTGGAGATTTTTATATCAAAGCGGGTGATCGAGTAGTAGTATGCTGTCTGCCTAAATCTATTAAAAAGATAGAAAAACTATTCTTGTAGAATGTCTGTAAATAAGCTAAACTATAAGATTATTACTCATATTATGGGGCTTTTATTGCTCTGTAATGGAGGGTTTATGTTACTGGCAACAATTATAAGTTTTATCTATAAAGATGGCGTCACTATGCAGATTATGCTGGCTTCATTAGCAACCATGTTTGTAGGTGTCATATTGATGTTTTTTACCAGAGAACATGAAAAATCTATCAATAAGAGAGAAGGATACATTGTTGTGACTTTTGGATGGATATTTATGTCATTAAGTGGTACATTTCCCTATTTGTTCTCAGAAGCTATACCGTCATTTACTAATGCATTTTTCGAGACCATGTCTGGGTATACAACTACAGGAGCTACGATTCTTAATGATATAGAGGTAGTTCCTAAAGGTGTCCTTTTTTGGAGAAGCCTTACGCACTGGATAGGAGGTATGGGGATTATTGTTTTGGCAATTGCTATTTTGCCTTTGCTAGGGATAGGGGGGATGCAATTGTTTGCCGCAGAAGCCCCAGGACCAAGTGCAGATAAACTACACCCCAGAATTACAGATACCGCTAAGAGGCTTTGGCTCATTTATTTTGGATACACTGTAGCAGAGACGTTGTTTCTTAAACTTGCAGGAATGAATTTTTTTGATGCTATAAATCATGCACTAAGTACCTTGTCTACTGGTGGGTTTTCTACAAAAAATGCAAGTGTAGCATATTGGAATGATCAACCTATGATCCAATATATTATCATGCTATTTATGTTTTTGGCAGGGATGAACTTTGTATTGAGTTATTTTGGGTTTAAAGGGAAAGTACAAAAGATTATAAAAGACGAAGAGTTTACATGGTATTCTTTGTTTGTAGCTGTATTTACTATAGTTGCAGCATTAATCATTTATACCAAAGCAAACCCTTCTGTATCAGTAATTGACCATCCTATGGTTTATGGAGAGTTTGAAAGTGCTTTCCGCCACGCGTTGTTTCAAGTATTAGCAGTTATTACTACTACGGGTTTTGTGTCCGCTGATTTTACAGTCTGGACTCCTTTTCTAAAAATATTTTTCTTTGGTTTAATGTTTCTTGGTGGATCAGCAGGTTCTACTGCTGGAGGAATGAAAGTAATGAGACATTTAATTACGATACGTAATGGCCTTTTAGAATTTAAGAGAACACTTCATCCACGTGCAGTATTACCCGTACGCTACAATAAAAAAGCAGTTTCTAAAGAAATCGTGTTTAATATACTGGCATTTTTTATATTGTATATGTTGTCCTTTATTATAGGGTCACTAGTATTAGGGATGCTAGGCTTGGATTTCGAGACTGCTATTGGTGGTGCAGCCTCTTCATTAGGTAATGTAGGCCCTGCATTGGGTAAATTAAGCCCTGTAAATAACTTTGATGTATTACCTGATTTTGGAAAATGGTGGTGTTCCTTTTTAATGCTTATTGGTAGATTAGAGCTATTTACCGTTTTGATATTGCTAACCCCTTTCTTTTGGAGAAATCGATAAGTAACATATGATCATTTAATGTATAGAAAAGAATGATAGAATATACTTTTTTGTTGGCAACAACTTAAAAACACCGCAATAAATCAAAATTCAGAGTAAAAATATGTTCACTTTATAAATGAAAAAAATATCACACTTGCTCAATTAAGAACACAAACAGAAAATTAGAAAAGAAATCTGAATTCAAAAAAAAATGAATGGCTGGAGAAACAAATTTATCTGAATTAATAAAAAGTATGACACCAAAACTGAACGATGGTGAATATATTTTTGCTACAATAGAAGATATAAATCAAATTAGCCGAAAAGATACTATATGCGAATTCAAAGAAAAAGAAGGAACAACTTGTAAACTTATAATTCTTAAGACAGTCTATAATTCAAAAATATAGTTTTTATTGATCCCATTGTTGGTTTAAACCA
>CANLRN010000071.1 GCA_947493495.1 uncultured Aquimarina sp. | reverse complement strand
TTCTTGGGTAAGGGGATTTTTGTTTAAAAAATTAGAAAACCACGAAATTCCCATATTTCCGTTATAGACAATTAAAGTAAATTAAACTGTAACAAAACACCCTCTCTTTCGTCTTCATTAAAAAATGAAAAATGAACAAACTATCTACAATATTTTTTCTTCTCATAAATGCTATTTGTTTTTCACAAAATATTGATGAAACAGAAAGTAATTACATAAATCCAGAATTCGAAGCTGAAATTAAAGAAGCTAAATCTTTAATAATAGAGTTGATGAGTGAAAAATCTATTCCTGGACTTTCCATTACTGTAGCTAATAAGAATAAAATTCTTTGGACTGAAGGATTAGGATTTGCAGATTTAGAAAATAACATCCCTGTCAAAATAAATTCAAAATTTCGAATAGGAAGTATATCCAAATCACTCACATCAATAGCGTTAGGTAAATTGATAGAGGAAGGAAAGATTGATTTGAGTGATACTGTTGATAAGCTAGTTCCCTATTTTCCAAAGAAAAACCATCAAATCACAATTAAAGAACTTGCATCCCATACTTCTGGAATACGAAACTATAATTATAGAAATGGAGAATATTTTAATGATACTCATTATAAAACTATAAAAGAAAGTCTCGATATATTCAAAGGGGACTCTTTACTCTTCAAACCAAAAACTAAATACGGTTATTCAACATACGGTTATGTTTTGTTAAGTGCTGCGATTGAAGAAGTAACAGGGCAGAACTTTCTTGATTATATGCAAAATAGTGTTATAGAACTTATGGAAATGTACAATACAGTTCCAGATTTTAACGACAATATCATTGATAACAGAGTAGAGTTTTATCAACTTCGAGATAGTACTATAATTAATGCAAGTTATATTGATAATTCTAATAAATGGGCAGGAGGCGGATTTCTTTCATCTTCATTAGATTTAGCAAAAATGTCTCAGCACTTAATAAAAAAGGATAGGCTCAAAAAAGAGACTATTGAACTCTTATGGACACCTACAGTTTTAGCAAACGGAGAAAAAATTAACTATTGCTTAGGCTGGCGCAGGGACACGACTGACTCTGGAAACACATACATACACCACGGAGGGAGTTCTATTGGAGGACGTTCTTTTTTGCTTATCTATCCAGAGGAGGAAATTATAATATCTATTACTTGCAACTTATTTACAAGATTTAATGAATCATTTGTACTAAAAGTGGCTGATAAATTTAAAAAATAACTACCCACAACAATTAGCGATCAAAATTAGGTGGGTCCGGGACCCCACTAATTTTATTGCTGTGTTGCACTGAACACCGGCTGCTATGCCGACCGGTAGGTAAGGTTGTTGCTTAGTGTGTATTTTTAACCCGCTTTATGCAATAGAAGGTTGTCAAGAAGCTTGTAGATGCAAGAAATACTAGTGTTTTCTTAATTTTTGCATAGCACGGCTATGGTGAAATTAAAAAACGCAGTGAAGCGTTAGTATTTGCGGTAGCTACAAGATGTAATAAATTTTCTATTGCATAAAACGGGTTTAATCGAGAGCTCCATATATTTTCAGTGATTTTTCAGTGATTTTTTTTCAAAAAATGCGCTTACAGCCGTTGTTTTGATCAAATAATGGTTCATTTTCTGGTTGTATTAGATGATATTCTAGTATGCTAAATTATTACGATCCCAATAGGCATAGCAATCCCTGTCCTCTTTTAGAAGCTGTTTTCAAAAACATAGGTCAGTTGTCATTGGGGTTACGTTACTAAAAGCTCGATTTGGAGCACCCCCGTATCGATGGTGTGATTTCTATAACCCGCATGCTATCGGTTTTTCATTTAGGGCACAACCATGGATCTACGCCTGTGGTTTTTGTAATGACTTCTCTTGCCGTTAGTTTACCTGCTTTTTCTGGAGTAGCAGCCCCTAGTAGTGACCGTATCTTTGCCAGATCCACCTTCTTGTTTCTGGTAGATAAAAAACCATAGTGCCGCATTTTTGTAAACCCCTTGGGTAGTACGTGTTGTAAAAAACGGGCTATAAAATCTTCTCCTGTAAAGGTTAAGGTTTTGGTCTCTTGCTTGTTTCTATCCAAATACCGAAAGCTTACATGAGTAGCAGTCACTTTGACAATGCGGTAATTACTAATGGCAATCCGATGGGTATAGCGCCCCAGATATTCCATCACCTGGGTAGCCCCATCAAAAGAGGGTTTGTTATACACTACCCATTTGCGTTTATATAAAGCACGCTTGGTTGTGTAAAAAGCAGCTGGAGTATTCCATAGAATTGCAGTATCAGGAATACGAAGTGCACCTTTTTGGTACAGATCCGTCAATAAGATCAGAAACTTCTTTTTTAAGGTATCCGATAATGCCTGTACCGAAAACAGAAAATCATTCTTTTCCCTTGAGGTTTTCCAAGCCCCCTGCTGATCAATACCATCAGCTGGAAGAATACAATGCAGATGTGGGTGGTACTGCATTTTTTGATTCCAGGTATGTAGTATGGAAATCATCCCTGTTTTGGCTTCCATATTTTGGAGTGGATCCTTAGCAAATCTTTGGAGGGTCTCCCACGCACAGCGAAACAAGAGATTATAAAGCATCCTTTTATTATACAGAAATAGACTCCTAAGTTCTCGGGGTACGGTAAATACCCCATGAAAATAAGAGATCGGTAACAGGTCTTCTGCGCGTTTTAATAGCCAACGCTCCCTGTTGACACCTTGACAATTGGAACAATGCCGGTTGCCACAAGAGTTGTAATGCACCTTGGTATGTCCGCATCCAGTGCAACGCTCCTTATGACTACCTAATGCCCCTGTACGACATTGACCGATGAGTTCCAGAACCTTTAGCTGCTCTGCAGATAAATGCCCTTGTTGTTTTACAGAAGTCCCAAATTGTTCAAATATCGCTGTAATACTATAGCGACTGGACATCTAGCTCCACCTGTCTAGTGGATTAAAGGCTTTGGACAAGGGAATATCACTAATATGAAGATAAATCAAGGTCGTGTGTATCGATTGATGTCCCAATAGATACTGAAGGGTTTTGATAGTAAGACCGTCCTCCAAGGCGTGGGATGCAAAACAATGCCGAAGGGTATGAAGATTGATATTCTTATCTAGACCACTGCGCTTTACTGCCATCAGTAAGGCATGACGAACTCCGCCTTTGCTCATAGGTGTCCCTTTTATACGACCATTAAAAAGATACCTCTTCGGACGACACTGGACAACATAGTCTCGTAACTCCAACAAAATGGTATGGGATAAGATCGTATAGCGATCCTTACCGCCTTTGGAATTGCAAATACGAATGCGCATTTTACCATCCTTGGTCTCTATATCGGTAAGACGTAAGTTCACCAATTCTGTACGGCGCAAACCTACAGAATAGATCAAGCGAAACATCACTTTATGCTTGAAATTGATACAGCCATCAAAGACTTGTTGTAACTCCTCTCGGCTAATCACCTTGGGAAGACTTGGCTTTTCTTTGGGATATGGAATCTGAGAAGCTAATGCACTATCCAAAAGCATTTCTTGATAATAATACCGTAACCCTGCTGCATAGATCTTCAAAGTACGCCATTGCAAACCTTGGTCATGCTGCAGGTACCATAGAAAATCAATGATCTGGTCAATAGCCAAATCCTTTGGTAGAACACCATGAAACTCCGAAAGCTTTATCACTGCGCGTGAATAACTAACCACTGTAGCCTCGGAACGATTAGAAATACGCATCCGCTTTTCTAAATAGCTAATGATACTTGTCAATTCTTTTTTTAATACTTTTGATCCTGTAATAGAATCTGTGCTAATTCGTTGTATATCAATATAAATTTATGTTATATGATACTAACGAAGAGCAAAAGGCTACACCGGAGGTGTTTAGTGCAACAACATATATGTGATCAATCGATTGGCTCTTGTATATTTGGTAAGGCGCAATGCTTGCAAAAAAGAAAAATTAGGAATCAATGCGCAGAAAAACCAAAAAGCGAGTAACATTTTGCGCTAATATGTCATATGTATTAATGTTGGGTTAATTAGAAAAAACAATGAAACAAAGTTTATCCTACTATATTACTCTATTAATTATTAAGCTAAAAGGCTTAAAAAAGAGTTTTAGTGAAGCTCCTATCAACGTCGAAAAAATCAGAAAAGAAGATGTACATTATCCAAAGGGTAAGTTTTTCAAAAAAAACAAAATACGAACTTTTAAAGTCATAGATTCTTTAATTACTGAAGTAGGATTAAATGAAAATTCTGATAAGCTTTTGATATTCATTCCTGGAGGTGCTTTTATTTCCGGTCCAGCTAAGCATCATTGGGATTCTTTAAAAAAAATTGCTATTGAGACAAATTATAAAATTTGGATGTGTGATTATCCCAAATCACCTGAAAATAAGATATCAAAAATATCAGAAAATATAGATTCAATATACAATGCCGCTTTAGAACAATTTCAACCGAATAAAATTTCTTTTATTGGAGATTCAGTTGGTGGAACTTTAATCATGAGCCTCATCCAAAGACTGATATTAAAGGATATAAAATTACCAAAAAAAATCATTCTGGTTACTCCTGTGATGGACGCAAGTATGTCTAATCCTGAAATTGAGGAAGTAGATAATATTGACCCAATGCTTTCAAAAATTGGAATAGTAAGTGCTAAAAAAATGTGTGCTGAGAATAATGATTTAAAAAATGTTATGATTTCACCTTTATTCGGATGTTTTGACAAATTTCCTCATACAATTCTATTTATTGCAGAGAATGACATCTTTTATCCAGACCAAAAATTAGCCGTCAAAAAAATTATTAAAGCTAAAATTAATCTCGAATTAGTCGAAGGGAAAAATATGCCACATATATGGCCTTTCCTACCAGTCATGAAAGAAGCTAAAATATCTTTGAATGAAATTATTAGAATATTAAATAACTAACCACAACATTTTGTATGTGTTCATGCTTCCCATACAGTCAACACACCGCATACAATCCCATTGTAAGTAATTTGATCAAATTAATAACATTTAAAAAATTTTCAAAATCTGTATAAGTAATTCCTCCAATGTCGTTAAGTTAAGCTAAAAAATATCTATTTTGTCACACTGAGCCTGTCGAAGTGGAATCAAAAACGAAAATTAGGATGGTCTTCGACAAGCTCAGACTGACAATGACAAAGCTTAACTTAACGGCATTGGTAATTCCTCACACAAGAATCCGATAAATTCCTAGAGCTAAATAGCTGCAAAAATTAATCTAAAAATGTAGGTGAAAAGTTATAAATTTGATAAAAATAGATAAAATGTGAACAGTAACACCATACTTTTATTAGGAGCACGAGCTCCAATAGCTCTTGAGCTTGCGCGTAGTTTTCATAGTAAGCAGTATCGTGTAATTCTTGCTGATTCTTTAAGGTTTCCAATAGGAAGATGGTCCAATACAATTGTAAAGTATGAACGACTTCCTAGTCCGAGACAAGATTCTAAAAAGTATGCCTCAGTCATTTCTGACTTGGTATTAAAATATGAAATTAGTCATATTGTACCAACTTGTGAAGAAGCTTTTTATGTGGCTCGCTATAAAGATAATTGGAATTGTATGGTGTGGACTCCTGATATACAAGTTATGGATGCGCTTCACAATAAAGAAACTTTTGCTCTAAAATTTAGTGGACTATTGAATATTCCGGAAACGATATCATTGGATAATTTTTTTGAATGGACAAATAGTCATCAATACGTTTTTAAGCCTAAATATTCAAGGTTTGGCAATCAAACAATCATAAATACAACAATTTCTGCAGAAACAATTAGTGAGCCCGAAAACTGGATTGCTCAAAAAAAAGTTCTTGGAAAAGAAATATGCAGCTATTCTATTTGGGATGCTGGGAAATTAAAAGGATATTCTTGTTATGAACCTCTTTATAGAGCAGGAAAAGGATCTGGAATATTTTTTAAGCATGTTAAGAATAAAAAAATAAAAAAGGAAGTCGAAAATTTCGGTAAAGAAATTAATTACACAGGTCAGCTAAGTTTTGATATTATTATATCTAATGATACAGCGTGGTTTATTGAATGTAATCCTAGAGGAACAAGCGGAGCACATTTACTTGACAATCGCTTAGCTGATTGCTTTTTTAACAAAGAAGAAACAACATTTATAGAAACAAGAGATTTCATGTTAACAAGCCTAATGTTCTTAACGCACCCATTTAATTTTTTTTTTAAAAAAGTAAGACGAGCAAAAGATGTTATATTTCGCATAAATGACCCTTTACCTGCAATAGCACAGGTATTAAGTATTCTCGAATTAATTTTTATAAAATTATCCAAAGGAATAGACTTGTTAGAAGCTACTACTCATGATATAGAATGGAACGGTCATGAAGATTAGATGGGCTAAGCAAGAAGAATTAAAAGATAAAGTACAAAGGTTTAACAAAATGTTCGAATCCAAATCTCAGGTACTTATCGAGAATGTAAACACAGAATATCGTGTCTTATATGTAAATGAAAAATTATTTTTTCCTGTAACAATTAATGAGACCGAGTGGGACAATTCATTTGTTTGCTCACCCTATTCGGCTTATACCGAATATGCCAAAGAAGAAGTAAAATGGACAATTAAAAATGTTGTATTACGTTTTTTTCTTCTCTTTTTGATTAAGAGTATTTCTGGTTGGTTAAAACGTGGAGAACTTAATAAAAATGTACATGTCAATAATTTTTTGTTGTCTACAAACCCTTTTCCGGAGTGGGATGGTAAAGAGATTGCTAAAATAACATCCTTTCTTACATTAGAATATCCTGATCATGCAATAATTTTTAGATCTCTAAATGAATATCAACACACCCATTTATTAAAAATATTTGAAACCAATAATTATGATACCATAGGGAGTAGACAAGTCTATATTTTCGACCTAAACAAAGAAGACTGGCTTAAACATAGAAACAATAAGCATGATACTAAATTAATTAGAAAAGCAGGACTTAACTATATAGAACATCACGATATGGAAGTTTATCTTCCACAAGCGCTGCAACTATATCGCAAACTCTACTTAGAAAAATATTCAGAGTTAAATCCGCAATTTACACTTCAATATTTCCAAGAGTCTTACAAGGCTGGAATAATCGATTTTCAAGGGTATACAGATCAAACAGGCACTCTAAAAGCATTTTCTGGACAGTTTACTGTAGACAAAACCATAACATCTCCACTTGTAGGCTATGACATTAGTGCTCCTCAAAAAGAAGGCTTATATATTCATGCGGCACAATTGGCTATTTTAAATAAATTTAAATTAGATTTAATACTCAATTTAAGCTCAGGCGCACCAGAATTTAAACGAATGAGAGGTGGAAAACCCTCTATTGAATATTCTGCTCTCTATATAAACCACCTTTCTAAAAAAAGGAAGCTGCGTTGGAGAGTACTTAAATTTATTTCTAATAAAATGGGAGTTCCTTTACTTAAGAAATATCAATTATAATAACAATGAACACAGCAACAAGACATGCGTAAACAATGGTACCCTATTTCTTTACTTAATAAGCTAAGTAAAAAACCAAAACGCTTTTATTTATTAGGAGAGGCTATTGTTGTATATAAAAATGATCTCAATTGGGTTGCCCAAAAAGATAGCTGCCCTCACAGAAATTATCCTTTATCCAAAGGAAAGCTTGTAAACGGTGAATTACGATGTAGTTATCATGGGTGGCAATTTAATAGTGATGGTTTTGTCACAAAGTTACCTGGGCTACAAAAACAGTACAAGGCTAAAACTTGTATGCTTACCACTTATGGTACTTATGAACATGATGGACTTCTTTGGATCTGCCTAGAAGGAAATTCACCATTCCATGAGCAATTGAAACCGTTGCCTAATGGTAAGATATTTTCATACAGAACTACCATAACAGGTAATACTATCGATATTCTAGAGAATTTCTTAGATCCTATGCATACCTCTTTCTTGCATGATGGCCTTATCAGGAGTTCTAGTAGACCACGAAAAACTACTGCTGAAATTAGAAATATTAACAATGGAGTGGAAGTGAAATATACAGAAGAATCTCATCAATCTGGTATTATAGGAAACCTCTTTGGACGATTCATCACTCACAGCTATGGGAGACTTTCTAAAGGCAATATTATTGATCTTGAGTTTCATTCTAAGAAAGGAATAGAAATGACTAATAGGTTTATAATAGTACCAACCAAAACTGGCGAGAATTATTTCTTTTCTCAAATTACTGCAAGTAACAGGTGGCTTCCTTCTTGGTTAAAAATATCAGTATTAGCCCCCTTTTTTCTTCTTGCACTTCGTCAGGATAAAAAAGCCATAAAAGCTATTTATGATAATACTCCTTTTTTAGAAACCAAAAAGCTTCAAAGTACGTACCTTGATATTATGAGGCCCTATATTGATGTAATGATGATGGCTGGAAAAGAATTGACATTACCCAATAAAAAAGTAGAACTCTATATCTAGTATGAATGTATTAATTACAGGAGCAACGGGTTTTTTAGGCTGGCGAACTTTAGAGGTTTTAGTCAGAGATCCTGATATAAAACGAATTATAGCTACAGGAAGAACATTAAAACCTACGCATACTATTAAACATGATAAGGTAACATATAGTACCGGAGATCTTATAGATAAAGCATTCGTTAAACGAGTATTAAAAAATACGGATGCTATTGTTAATGCTGCCGCTCTTTCATCACCTTGGGGCGATAAGTCTCTTTTTAAAAGTGCAAATGTCCAAACTCAAATTAATTTAATTGAAGCTTCAAAAGAGTATGGAATTAAGAATTTTGTTTATATCTCTAGCCCTAGTTTATATTTTGAATACAAAGACAAGTTTAATATCAAAGAAGATCAAGCACTGCCTAAAAAGTTAGTCAATCAATATGCTATTACCAAAAGAAAAGCTGAAGTTTTATTAATAAACTCTGGTTTGCAGTACGTTATACTCAGGCCACGAGCAATTATTGGCCGTGGGGATACAGTTATCATGCCGCGCTTAATTAGAGCATTTAATGAAGGACGACTTAAAATTATAGGAGATGGAAAAAACATTGCAGATTTAACTTCAGTAGAAAATGTAGCCAATGCGATACTACTTTCATTAAAAGCAACAGCACCTGCTACTAATGAAATTTATAACATATCAAATGGAGCTCCCATTGTTTTATGGGATGCTATATCAGATGTATTAAACCGATTAGATAAAAAGGCTCCAACTCAAAAAATCCCTTATCGAATCGTAAAATGGGTTGCTCAATTTCTTGAGCTTAAATCTAGATTGACAAATAAGGCAGAACCTACCTTAACACAATACAGTGTTGGTACACTAGCGAAGTCTTTAACTATGGATATATCAAAAGCTCAAAACCTTTTAGGCTACGAACCAAAAGTCACTACTGAAGAAGCATTGGATGAATTTGTAAAATGGTACACAACACATGGGAAAGACTAAACTGTACCTAGGCTATGCTGGGCGATGCTACTCAAAAGAGTACCATGCCATTGCTAATGGAAGAAAGAAAGATATTGTTTTTAATGCATTATGGGGGCTAATTGAGCATCCTACCGAAGGATATATTTTATTTGACACAGGGTATTCTAATCGTTTTTATAGTGCTACATCCAATTATCCAAATAAGATATATGCTAAAATTACCAAAGTCCATATTAAACCAGAACAAGAAGTAAGTGCGCAATTAGAAGCAAATGGTATTTCACCAAATTCAGTTAAGCATATTTTTATTTCACATTTTCATGCCGATCATGTTGGAGGACTAAAAGATTTTCCGAATGCAACATTTCATGCATCTTCAATTGCAGTGAATCAACTAAACAAGACCTCCAAAACCTTTGGTTTCGCCAAAGGGATTCTTAAGAATCTTATTCCTAATGATTTCATGAAACGCGTATCATTAATTGATGAGAAACAGAATGTAACCTTACCCATTTTAGGTACAGCTTATGATTTGTTTAGTGATGGACAACTTCTAGCTGTTCCCTTACCAGGCCATGCTGCTGGGCAAATGGGGCTTCTACTTACTACATCAAAACAAACGTATTTCTTGATAGCTGATGCCTGCTGGTTAAAGGCGTCCTATCAGAAAGGAGAACTACCTTCTCCTGTCGTTCGGCTTTTTTTCGATTCATGGACTGACTTTAAATCAAGCTTACAGAAAATAATAAATTACCACAAAAATGAACCAAAAACACTCATAATACCGACGCATTGTGCAGAAACAACAGACCCATTAATTACATCTAAAATTGACTTAAATGTACTTTAAAATTCAAATTTTAATTGCCTTTTTTAGGTTAAGAGTTAATAAATGGTGGTATAAAAACAAGCTTAAAAAGCTTCAAAAAAAACGGTGGAATAAACTTCAATATAAATTATTAGAATCTCCTTTTTATAAAAACAATGTAATAATAAAAATGCCTTTGGATCAATATCCACTTATGAATAAAAAAGAGTTCGTGGCTAATTTTGATCGGATAAATACAAAAGGCATCACATCCTCTGATGCCATGAAAGTCGCAGAAAAAGCAGAACGCTTACGTGATTTTTCACCTACCATTAATGGAATTACCATTGGCTTGTCTTCTGGCACAAGTGGGAATCGTGGTATTTTTATGGCCAGTAAAAAAGAACGTGCTAATTGGGTTGCTTGTATACTTGATCGTGTAATTGGTTTTTCTTTAAAAAAAAGAAGAGTAGCTTTCTTCTTAAGAGCAAATAGCAACCTGTATAGCTCCATTACTTCAAAACTATTGAGTTTTGAATTTTTCGACATCCTTGAGGAATTAGAGGGTTACATTGAAAAATTAAATGATTTGCAGCCTACTATTCTTGTAGCTCAACCCAGTATATTACTTGAACTTGCATCTTATGTAGAAGAAGGGAAACTAGTAATTTCACCATCTAAAGTCTTATCTGTAGCAGAAGTGCTGTCTTCAGAAGACTCAAAATACTTAAAAAGTGTTTTTTGTCAAACAATACATCAGGTATACCAATGTACAGAAGGGATGTTAGCTACATCTTGTATTCATGGAAATTTGCATTTTAACGATGACTTTTTAGTTATTGAAAAAAAATATATCGATTCCGAAAAGAAACGATTTCATCCTGTTATCACTGATTTAATGAGAACTTCACAACCCGTAATTAGGTATGAATTAAATGATATTATACATGAAAAAAGAGATTGTCCATGTGGTAGCACCTTTACTGCAATAGAAAAGATTGAAGGCAGATCAGATGATGTTTTGGTATTTAAATCTGATGAACATAAAGAGATTAGGGTTTATCCTGATTTTATTATACGCGAAATACTACAAGCTCACCCTTTAATTAATGACTTTACTGTTGTTCAAAGAAACGACACTGATATAGAGCTCTATATAGCACAACGTAAATATTACAATTTAGCTAAAAAAAGACTTACAGAGTTTTTACAATCACAAGGAATCTCTGGGGTTATAATCTATGAGGCCAAATCTAAAAACCATACTCAGGGTAATAAACTAAGACGAGTACAAAATGACCGATAAAAATATTAGAATAGAAGGCACCGGAATTTACCTTCCTGAAGCTATATCATCAGAAGCTATAGAATTAAAATATGGAATTCCAAAAGGATGGAGTGAAAAATATTCTGGTGTTAAAAATAGACATCAGGTAACCCATGAAAGCAATGGTTACATGGGAGCAAGAGCGGCAGAAGAAGCTCTAGAAACCGCTTCAGTTAGATTAGAAGATATTGACATGCTTATTTCTGCTAGTGGCAGTTATGACTATCCGCTGCCTAATCAAGCAAGTATGATTAAACATCATTTAAAAAAAGGGGATGATTATGATTTTCCGGCTATTGACCTTGACAATACTTGTTTAAGTTTTGTTGCTGGACTGGATATGGCTTCGAGAATGCTTGATGGAAAAACGTATAAGCGAATTTTATTAGTCTCGTCCGAAATCTCGTCAAAGGGGTTAGACCCTTCAAACTGGGAGACCGTAACACTGTTTGGAGATGGTGCTGCGGCAGTTGTCATAACCTATAGTCCCTCTAGTAATTCATCTGTGATTAAAGGACAATTTAAAAATTATTCTGAAGGAGCTTTTTACTCACTAATTGAAGGAGGTGGAAATGTTAACTACTATGATAACGTCCCTTTTAATAAGAAACTTTACTCTTTTAAGATGAAAGGTAAGAAGCTTCTTCGGCTAGCAAAATCTAAAAGTCCTGCTTTTGTAAATAGTTTTTTTAACGACTTAGACTACGCTATAGAAGATATAGATATTGTTATACCGCATCAAGCTTCACGCGCTGGTTTAGAAATGTTTAAAAGAATGATTCCAAAAAGTTCAGGAAAAGTCATGGAAACTCTTTCTGAAAACGGAAACTGTATTGCGGCTTCAATTCCTATTTCACTTCATATTGCTATTCGGCAAGAAAAACTAAAAAGAGAGCAAACTTGTTTGTTGATAGGTACTGGAGCTGGTTTTTCAATTGGAGCTTTACTTTTTAGATATTAAAGATTAGTAAAATATCCGTGTTAAACCCGTTTTATTCATTAGGAAGTCTATTCCATCTTTCAACTGCTGCAAACACTACCGTTTCACTATGTTTTTTAATGTAACCGTAGCTGCTAAAATTAAGAAAACATCAGTGTTTATTGCACTTGAAAGCATCTTGACGAATTCCTAACGCATAAACCGTGTTAAAAGATAGGTAGATCGTATACTATATATTATGTTTGAGATTTCTGACTTTTAATTGAAGGGATTTTATCTAAAAAATGAAAACAATTCGATAGGAGGAGCGGAGAGAGGTTTCCCGAAAGGGTAGAAGCGAGTATGTTTTTTTAAAGAATAAACTGAAAAGATAAGCTGTGTATAGCATCATATATGTTATTTAATATTAATTTAGCTATAAGTCGATGCAAGATAATATTTTGTCTACCTTCGATTTATAAAAAACTACTTTTTACCACTCGATGTCTTATGAATAATTGGATATTGAATTAGAAATGCTCAATGACAAAACCATTGTATTTATATCAAGGACAACGAATTAAGGGACAATTTGTTCAAAAAAAACTCAATTTAGTATTGATGTTTCAAGTTAACTGTCCGGGATGTTTTTTATATGCACTACCAGTATTTAATCAACTATATAAGCACTTTAAAGATGATATAGGAATGCTAGCACTGTCCACTGCTTTTGAGGATTTCGAGCTAAATACTGAACAGAATACCATAGATCTTGTAGAAAGCGGAACTCTTATTGGGCATACAAAGCAAGCGCTCTTATCACACGGGTATGATAAGCTACAGATCGTATCTGAGTTTCCTATTAGTATGGATAAAAAAATGGAAGCCTCTCAGTTAGAAGAAGTGACTAGCGCTATTTGTCAATTGCATCCTCAGTATACTATTTTAAACAATGCGGATCAAAAAAAAGCATATCTAAATGTAAAATCTTATCTGCAAAAAATACCTGAGGTGTCACTTACTTTTACCAGTAATCAATTTAGAGGGACTCCCACATTTATTTTATTTAATGATAAGAATGAGTTGCTACATTCTTGGTTTGGTCATATAAAGAAAAATGTGGTGATCGATACAATCAATGAATTGTTATAAGGCTGCATTACTTTATTGCGATGACAGAGATCTCTACATTTACAAATTTTGGTAGTGCAGCAACGGCTACGGTCTCTCTTGCAGGAGCAGTATCTTCATTAAAATAACTGCCATATACCTCATTGACTAGCGAAAAATTATTCATATCACTTAAAAAAATAGTCGTTTTTATTACATTTTCGAAAGTCATATCTACCTCTTCCAGGATAGCCTTAAGATTTTGCATTACCTGCTGGGCTTCACTTTTAATATCATCCATAACCAACTCTCCAGTCATAGGATTAATAGCAATCTGACCAGATGTATATAAAGTGTTTCCTGTAAGTATAGCCTGATTGTATGGGCCTATCGGGGCTGGAGCTTTTGATGTAGTGATAATTTTTTTCATTAGATGATATTGATATTCGTATAGTTTTTACTTCTTGATTTGGATAATGTATTAATATTGTTCATTTTCATTCGGAAAATCTACTGATTTTACGTCTGTTACATATTGTTCAAAAGCCTGTGTCATTTCTTTATATAAGTCTAAATAACGTCTTAAGAACCTGGGATTGAACTCATGGGTCATTCCTAGCATATCATGAGTTACCAATACTTGCCCATCAACTCCATTCCCAGCGCCAATACCTATAATCGGAATCGTAAGACTTTCTGCCACTTCTTTGGCTAGTTTTGCAGGAACTTTTTCTAATACAATAGCAAAACACCCCGTTTTTTGTAGCATAAGAGCGTCCTCTTTGAGTTTTTTTGCCTCAGCTTCTTCTTTGGCTCTTACAGTATAGGTGCCAAATTTATAAATAGATTGCGGTGTCAGCCCTAGATGTCCCATTACGGGCACTCCTGCATTGAGGATTCTTTTTATAGATTCTTTTACTTCTTTACCTCCCTCTAGTTTTACCGCATGACCTCCCGATTCTTTCATAATGCGAATGGCAGAACGCAGAGCTTCTTTGGGATCACTCTGATAACTACCAAAGGGTAAATCAACGACGACCAATGCGCGATCTATTGCCCTGATTACTGATGAGGCATGGTAGATCATCTGATCTAAGGTAATAGGTAAGGTTGTTTCGTGTCCAGCCATTACATTAGAAGCAGAATCTCCTACTAGGATAACATCTATGCCTGCTCCATCAACAATTTTTGCCATGGTGTAATCATATGCAGTCAACATAGAGATTTTTTCGCCGTTGGCTTTCATCTCTACCAGTGATTTTACAGTAATTCTCTTATAATCTTTTTTTGCTGTAGACATGGTGTTTTTTAATTCTTATAAGATGTAAAAGTAATGATTTAGAAAGATCGTAACAAGTAGTACATGTTTTTGTTTTTTAAAGCACAAAACCACCGTCGTGATGATGGTGGTTTTTACCTAAAATCAAAAAATAGAATATTTTCTGACTACCAATATTTTTAAGCCTTAGTAGGCCAATTATTGATATATGTTGTTCCTTTAACTTTAATTTCTTTAGCAGATAGTACTAAATGTACCTGCAACGGTTGTGCATTTTCTGCATTAAAGTGTTCTTTGTATTTTATACAATACGCTTCTTTTATATCTACATTTTTAAGACTAGACATATTATCTCGTCTGTAAAAAGTAATAACACAATTCTTGGTAATAGACGGTGAAATACACCAGTCTAAAAAATCAGTTTTTGATGTAGATTCTATTAATAATGTTACCTGCCCCCCTTGAGGTTTAGCACAAGGTCGACCTGTATAATCAGTATCTTGACTGAATTCGAAAGAACAATCTAAAATATTTAGTTCTTCTCCTTCTAAATCTAATTTTGCTAAAAAAGACATACGCTATATTTTATGTTTTGTGTAAATTGTTTTGAATATATAAGAGCATTCCATTTTAATAATGGATATGATATGCTACTTAAATATAGAGTAAGAAAGGGAGTGATTAACCACTCCCTTTTATAATATTCTATAATGTTATGGGATATTTATACCCACTCATTAACGTGATCTCCATTACCAATACTAATTTCTCTTGCAGAAATAGTAATTTTTTCTGTCATAGGATTATTCCCAGACGAATCAAAATTTTCAACATATTTCACAGCATATGCATCTACAAAATTAAGTTCTTTTGCAGTTGCTTCAGTATCTCTCTTAAGAAATACAATAGAACCGCTTCTCATTTCGAAGTTATTAAACATCCAATCCGATAAGCTAGTATCTGATGTAGATTCTAATTCAATAGAAATCATTCCACCTCTGGTAACAGAAGATGGACGACCTGTTGCGTCAGTTTCTTGAGACAAACCGTAATTACAGCTTAATACATTGTACTCTTTTCCTGCAACTTTTAATTTCGCTTTAAAAGACATAATAAATAATTTTTAAATTAATAATAATAAATAATAAAATATAATAAATGTAACTTGTACATTACAAATATACGAAAAAGAAAGTGTATAGTAAAATAGGATTAGTTTTGAAAAGGTAGGAAGTATTAAAAATGAAAGAAAAGGATTACAAAATATTAAAAATACACACTGCTTAATATAATATTTGTCTGATAAAAAAGACTCTTATCGAATATTCGATAAGAGTCTTTTTTTTATAATTTTAACATTGTTTTTAGGCTCTTTTACAGATAATTACATCATCTTCTTTGATGTTATTTCCCTCAACGGTTCTAGTGTAGTCTATATGCGATTGCATTCCTAGCCAATTGGGTTTAGTATAGAATATCCATCCATATGGATTGTTTTTTTCATCTAAAAAACGTATTTCACCTTCTGGGTGTCTTTCATTATAATCATTAATAAAAAAATAGAATAATTTTCCAAATTCCATTTTTTCTGGAGCTTTGAGTCTAAAATTACTTAGCTCATTTAAGTTCTTTCCTTTATTAAACTCAAAAGAAATGACTAATGGATTAGTAAGCTCTTCATCTTTAGGATCCTTAATCTTTTTATCAATAGGGTAGAACCATTTTTTGTAAATAGGTACAGGTACAGAAATAGCAAATTCATACACTTTAACAATCATAAAGGGGATAATAAATACAATACTAGAAGCTGCAAATATATATTTGTAATCTGGCTTATATAGATCCACAACCATAAGAAAAGTAATCAACCCTAATAAGGTAATGACTATGGTATATAAAAATTCTGACCAGAAATTTGTGGTATTTTCAGAGAGGTTAGGAAAAAATTTTCGAAGTGCTAGCACATGTATTGATCCGAGTAGTAAAAATATAACTTGAAATCCAATAAAACTGTTGAGCGGAATATCATTAAGTACTTTATCATTACTTAATAATGCTGTAGCAGCAAATAAAAGTAGGACAACTAATACGTATAGGAAAAATTTCTTTTTGTTTTTCACAAAAAGTTTTTTTAAACCTGCGACAAATCCCATTAAAAGACCACTAACCAAAAGAAGTAGTATGCCTATCTTAAAAAAATCAGCATTTATAGCTGTAAATTGTAATATCAAACTCATATCATAGTTGTCAGTCCCATTCTGGGGCCATTTTCATGTAATACAAATGTTTCTTCTTTACTAGAATGTGTAACTTTAATTATCGTATCTATTTCTATTGGGATAAAATAGTCGCAAAAGATAGTAATAAATTTCTTAGTAGCCCTGTCTATAGCATATTTATCTATATTTTCTTTCTTTACAGGACCGATAGTAATTTCCCATATTGGATATGAAATTGTTGTCTCTGTTAGTGCTAAAACAAAATCTACTCCCAATTGTTGTTCACTAGAGGTGTTCTGTATATTGTCTGATGTAGTTTTATATTTTTTAGTGATAACAACTTTTTCTTTTAAAATTTTTTCTAAACTCAATGCGGTCAGCTCTGAATCACCAGAGATTTTATGCACATATGGTAGTAACTGTAATAGTCTTATACTGTAATCAGCTGGAATATCTGTGTCTAGATTCCAAAACTTAAATAAAAAATCTGCTTTAAGATTGGTGAAATCGTTAATCAGTATTCTTTCATTTTCCTCAATAAAAACTTTTTGAGTAAAAAATTCATTTTCTAATGGAGCAAAAAAAGAACGAGCATCTTTTTCTTGTTTTTTTTGCTTTTGATGTAATTCGGTATATGAAATATCAATTTTAGTCTTTACTGGATCATGAAATAATCCTTCAGGCAAGGTGTCATAGATTCCATTTCTAGCTATTGTAAATTGTAATTTATCAGTAGTAGAGGAATAGGTATCTAATTTAAAATTGATAATATCTCTTCTGTAAGATCTGGAAAAAGTACTTTTGTTATGAATATGAAAATCTGCTATGTCTACATCTGAGTTTTCTAATATTTCATTAACATATATCTCTGCTTTTAAGTTTTGATAAGTAGTAATTAACTCATTATAGATATCTTGTATTTTTTTATTTTCCATTCTATTCTTACAGTTGGAGTAAAGAATTCACTAATACTATTCGATTAGTTTTGTGACGAATTTTTGTTTGGGAATTTAGGCTTTTTTCCGGCAGCAACAAACATTTTTTTCCAAGGATGTTTTTTTAAGTTGCTAATCTGTACACCATTTCTTCCAGAACTGGCTCTTCTTGATGTAGAGTGTACAAATTTATCATTCCCAAGATAGAAACCAACATGTGTGATATCGTCGAACTCAGATCCACTACTATTAAAAAAGATTAAGTCTCCTTGTTTTAGATTATGCTGTCCTTTAAATTTATTAGTATCTGGCGCATCAAATTGTTTTTGTGCAGTACGTTCAATTAAATTACCATATACATCATGAAAAACATATTGTGTAAAAAAAGAACAATCAATCCCTTGTTTTGTTTCTCCACCAAGTTTGTATGGAGTATTCATCCAATCATCAATAAATTCGAATAAGGGTATATTATCTACCTGTATAGGAGGTATGCCTAATATAGCGGCATACTTTTTTTGTATAGGTAATATTGCATTTTCTTTCTTTTCATTATTTTTTTTAGCGATAGCATTATTTTTTTTAGCGATAGCAATAGAATCTCTTTTCATTTTTGCTAATGCTTCTTGTTCAGTTTTCTTTGAACCACCACAGCTCATCATCCCAATAGTAATAGTTAATAAAACAAACGTTTTAGAAAGTATATTCATATAAAAATAAGTTTGTGCAAATATAAAAAACTTATTACTAAATTTCTAGTCTTTATGTATTGTTACTATTGCGAATTCGTATAAATTAGAATGTGGAGTCACATTTTTTGAGTTATATTTTGATTTATGTTTCCAATTTAGCTTTAAATATGTATTTAATGAATCTCCTTTTTTATATTCTATTGCACAGAGTTACAGTTTTTATTTTTTTCTAATACTGCTAATTTCAATTAAATAAAAATTAAATTCTATACAAATAAGTAGGTGTGATAAGAACTTTCTATGTTTACATGAGTTATATAAATAAAAATCTTTATTAACTTGCGATTGTTTATAGGTTTGTAGACTCTAATTTTTTGTTATGATCAAATCATATTATAAGTTACCATTAAATACTTTTGGGATTGTTAAGAATAAAGAAATTGATACTTGTGATATCAAACAATCGATCATAGATTTTATTCATTTAATTACGACTTCTTACTTTGGAGAGTGTACATTTGATGAATCATTTGGTTGTTCCATTTGGAATATAGATTTTGACAACCTAAGTAGCACTAATAAATTGAGAAATACAATAACAGAATCTCTTGTAGAAAGTATCGTATTACAAGAAAAACGTTTAACTAAAGTAGGGATAGAAGTAGATATACAGCAAGAAGAGTTTAAAAACAGGGGAAGTTTAAATAGAATAAAAAAGCGTGTCGATATAAAAGTAAAAGGTGTGATTAGTAAAACTAATGAGCCTTTTTCTTGTGTAGAAAATTTTTATATTGCTCCACTTTCATTTTAATAAATTTATGGGTGTAGAAAATAAAGTACAGATTAAAAATAGAATGGTTAAAAAAGCTGCTTCATTATGGGGAGTCTCTCCTAATGAAATAGAAAGCTCTTTTGATCCAGTAGTATCTTTACTTATTGGTGCTTGCGCTTCAGAGATAGAAAAAATTTCTAGCGAGATTGATAACTCTCAGACTCGTATTACAGAGCGTTTAATTCAGTTAATGACGCCAGAAACACTCTATGGAGCCAAACCTGCACACGGTATCATATATACGGAACCTGTAGAGAAAATAACAAGTATTGCACCAGAACATTTGTTATATTTTAAAAAAAAAATAAAAACAAAAAATGCGAGTACAGAGATTAAGAATATCTACTTTTCTCCAGTACAAGAAAACAAATTAATTAATGCCACTATCAGTAAGATGGTATGTGGTAAACAGATGTTTACACTAAACGGGAAAGTAAAATCTCTTACACCAATTTCTTTTAAAACAAAAGAATCATTACCACCCTCTGTATTATATCTTGGGATTACATCTGATCACAAAAAAATATCTCTTCAGGATATTTCTTTGTATTTCGAATTACTAGATATACAAGAAAGTGAACTATTTTATCATCACTTAAAGAATGCAAACTTTTATATTGACGATAAGGATGTAAAGGTATTGCCGGGATATCACAATAGTGATATTTCTAAAAAGAAATATTTAGAATCTATATTTGATCATAAACCTAATAAAACTAGAAATATTGAAGAACAAGTAAAAAAGTTATATAAGAAACACTTCATTTCTATAAAAGCCAATGTTTCATTAGATGCTAAAGCAAAAGTGCCAAAAGATTTTTCTGATGTTATTGATCTTAAAAAGCATGATGATTTAGAAGGTTTAACTTGGATTAAAATAGTGTTTCCTAGGATCATAGACAACACTATCTTAGAAAATGTGTATTGTTCTTTTAATGCTTTTCCGGCATTGAATAGAAAATGGGAAAGCCTGTCATATCAATTAAAAGAATATATAGAGATAGTACCTATTAGCACTCCAGAATTATTTCTTGATATTAAAACCATTACAAGTACATCTGGAAAGGTATATGGATTAAGAGAAAATAACTCATCAGGAGATCATAAAGGGACTTATGTTGTCAGAAGAGATAATGTAAGTAAACTTGATTCTAGAAAAGCAAGAGAATATATATTGCATCTTATTGAGTTATTAAAAGATGAAAGTGCTTCATTTTCCTTCTTTGGGAATGATTTTTTACAATCTACAATTAGCGAATTAAATCAGAATATATCTTTGTTAGAAAAAAAGGTGAGTGATATGAGTACATCTTCCGAAGAAACAAGTTATATTTCTATTAAGCCTTATAAAAAGAAAGATACATTATTGGTAGAATATTGGGTGACTAATGGAGAAGAAGCAAACCTTATCAAACCGGGTAGTCCTTTACATATATATCAAGGAAGTGACTTGAACCAGAAAGGAAGTACATTTTTAACATCAACTTTTCAAGGAAAAAATAATCTGGAAATGAATGAAAGATTGAGTGCATACAGAAGAGCACTCTTGTCCAGAAATAGAATTGTAACCAAAGAAGATATCAAAGCACTCTGTTATGAATTATGCGGCAAAAAAGTAAAAGAAGTAAAAATAGGCAAAGGATTTAAAACAGATATTCAAATAAGTAAAGGAGTGATCCCTTGTATCGAACTAACGCTTTATGCCAATAGTGAGATTGAAACCTCAATTATGGAGTGGAATTCTCTAAAAAGTAATATTTTATCTATTTTAGAGCAACAATCCTTAAATGTGTTTCCATATAAGATCACAGTAATAGAATAGATTAATCATATTTTTTTTGAAAATCAATAAAAAAATGGAGAAGCCAGAAAATACATCAAATTACCATCTAGACAAAAGTATTCTACTGTTTTTTATGATTACAATACTAGCTGCAGCAAGTGTTTTTTCGTATAAATATGTCAATTATGAACCCTGCGAAGTGATAGAATTTTCATATAACAAAACAGAAGCTAGAGTTGATGAAACTATTATATTCGAAGATAAAACCATTGGAGCAAAACAATGGAAATGGAATTATGGAGATAGTTCTTCTGTAGATACGAGAAAAAAATCATACCATTCTTTTAAAAAACCTGGAGAATATCAGATCTCACTTGTTGTTAATGGAAAATGTGATGCTGTAAAAACAATCACTATTTTAGAAAAAGAAAAAGATTTTGATTCGCGTAAGAAAGCAAAATTCGAAATTCCTAAACGAATCAGAGTAGGACAAAAAATAAAAATTGAAGATAAAACTTTAAATGCCAAATCCTGGGAATGGAGCTTAGAAAATATAGATGGAGCAACATCCAAAGAGCAAAATCCAGAATATACCTACACAACTCCTGGAAGAAAAACAATAACATTGATAGTAAATGGAGAAATGGAGTATGCAACAACAATGACCATAGAGGTATTACCTAAGAAAAAAGAAAAACTGGTCGTTACTCCTATAAAAGTACGTAGACCTACAGAGATTCCCTTAGATCCAATTATAGAACCTGAGCCAGAGCCAGAGCCAGAGCCAGAGCCAGAACCTGTAGAGGAATTTAAGGCTCCTTATATTAGCGAAAAACAGTTCGAAGAAAAGTTAATCCTTGTAGGTAAAAAAGAAGCTACGGCACAAGGTTTTAATGAATATTTATGCGGTAACCTTGACTTAGCAGTATTAGCTAATAAAAAGCGCACTACTTTTCTAGAAATGTGTACTAAAATTAGAAGTAAAGGTGTAAAAGTTAGAGAACTACAGATTATAAGAGAAAAGAATAATTGTATAAAAAATATTGTAATTCGATACAAGCACACTAGATTAAGAGGAGATTGATTAGAATTAATAGAATGATATGGAATTAACAAATAAAAATCATCATCGTGTCAATTGGATTGACGGTATGAAAATCAATAAAAATCACTTTATTGAGGCAGATAATGCGTTTACTAGCTTCTCGCAATTAATTGCCTCTAATAATATCAATGCTATAAACTATGGATTACTACCTAATTTATCAGGCGAAAATTCGGTTGATATGGTTTTTTCTATGGATGGGCAAGATACAGTAAAAGTGGTTCTGAATAGATGTCGTGCTATTACCAAAGGTGGGTTTATCATTAATATTTCTTCGGAAATAGCATCGGTTTTAGAGCAAAAAGGAACATTGATCAGTACAGAATATAAGGTTACTAATACAGATCAAGAATGCTATATCGTACTTAGTGTAAATCCATATGGTAGAATTCCTATTGGAGATGCTGATCCAGAAGAAGAGCCTCCGAGACACCCCTATGTTTTGCCAGAGTATAGCTTGCATGTAATTAATATGGAAGAAACTAATGAAGAAGAATTTGGCAAACATCATATTACAATTGGTCGAATTAAGTTTGTAGAAGGTATAGCTACATTGGCAGAAGATTTTATTCCTCCTTGTGTCTCTATCCAAAGTCATCAAGACTTACAATATATTTACACTGAGATTCATACTTTTTTTAATGCCATTGAAAAGTATGCTATGAATATCATCCAGAAAATATATCAAAAAAAGCAATCTAATGAATTAGCAACTATGGTATTAGTACTTACTCAAAATACATTACAATATCTAGGAGGGATGTTACCAGAGTTTAGGTTGTATGATAGACATTTACCACCAGTTACGATGATTACTAAGCTAATGGCATTAGCTAGAGTCATAAAAAACAGCATGGATATCTATGTAGGTACAGGAAAAGAAGAATTGCTTAATTACCTTTCTGATTGGTGTGACCTTAACCAAGGCGCATTCGAAAATGTATTAATAGATATGATGGATCTAGAGTATCAACATACAGATATAAATAAAGCTTTATTTAATGTTTCTAGTTTCACCAAACTCATGCTTTCTTTATACAAAAAATTAAATGAGTTAGATTATATTGGAAAAAAATCTGATTCTAATATATTTGTAAAAGAAGAAGTGATAGCTAAGCCAGATGTTAAAAACAGACGTAGTTTTCTATTAGATTAAAATATGTGTACAACTTATAATTGTTTATAAATGAAGCCTAAAAATAGTAAGGATAGAAGAAATAGTATTTTCAAATTTGGATTGATGTTTTTGTTTACAATAGCATTAATAGTCACGGCCTTCTTTTTTGATTTTGATAGAATTCCGTTCAAAGAGAATTCTGTATTAAGAAAACGCTCTGCATTTGTAGAAAAAGAAATGGGATTCCAAAAAGACTTTTCTAGAGGAATGCTTAAAATAGAAAAATTGATAGATTCTCTTAATAGCCCTGATAAAGAAGAAGACTTGTACTTTATTAATAGATCTATAGATGAAGAAATTGCTGATCTTAGCCAATCGATCGAGACTAATGATACTACGTACCGATACAAGATGTACGTTAATATTATAAAATCCTATCGACAAATTAAAGAGATGAAATCTGACATATATCAACAAAAGAAAGAGTTTCAAAAATTAGATGAATATAAAACTGCTCTAGAAGAAACTAAAGATCAATTAGAAAGAGCTAATGATAAATTAGACCTCTGTAGAGCATCATTAAGACGATAAGTCTATCCAATAAAAACAATAATCTTTTTAAGTTAGTTTTTGACAATAACCGATGTAGTTTATTGAAAAAATCTAAAAGTTTTTTATTTTCAGTACTTCTACTATTAGAAGTGGTTTAATTTTTTTTGATTAAATGAAAAAAGTTTAAACTCCGAAATATGAAATATGCATTAGAAAATCTATTTCATTTCTGAACTACTTCAAATACTGTCGCTATGCAACTTTTTTTAGTTTCACCATAGCGGTACTATTAAGAAACTAAGAAAAAGTCAATATTTATTGTATTTCAAAACTTCATGACGAAGTTCCAATGCATACGGATTAAATTACTTCTTAGTATAAAAACTAGGAAGTTCTGTGAATAAATTAAACTTGTTTGGTTTGTTTGACTATGCGATGACTACATTTTTTGCTTTTACATACTCTTGCACCAGTTTATCAAGAAAAGAAAACAAAAGGTTATTCATTTCTGAGTAATTGTAATTTTGCATTTCCTTAGGTGTCAGTACATATTGTTCCTCTTTAGAAAGAGAAAGCTCTTCCTGAGAATTTTCAATTAATGTTTTAATCGATTCTGATGTAAATTCTAGGTGGCATTGTAATCCATAAACTAAATCCGAATATTCTATGATTTGTCTTGAACAACCTTCACTGCTAGCGAGCACCTTTGATTGTTTTGTTAAACCAGGCATATCATTATGCCAATGCCCGACTATAGGCATAGTATCGAATTTTGAAAATTTAGGATTAGTAGTTCCTTCTTCAGTCATCAAGATAGGGAATACTCCAATTTCTTTTTGGAAACTTTTTTCGTGTTTTGCTCCAAGAGCTTGTCCTATTAATTGTGCTCCAAGACAGACTCCAATTACCATTTTATCATTAGTGATAAAGGAATTAATTAAATCCATCTCTGCTTTAGCATTAAAATGAGGGCATTCCTCTAAAGTAGTATCGAGTCCTTGCGGTCCACCTAATACAACTAGCATATCAAAGTGGTCTATACTATTAGGTAGTTTTTCGCCTTCGTACACTCGGCTGTAAGTAGCGGTATAGTTGTTTTGAGATATCCAATTTTCAAAAGCTCCTGGGCCTTCAAAATATTCATGGATAATGAAATGTACTTTTAACATAATTTAGTATATTTAAGTTGGTTTTTTGTGTAATCATTGTTTTTAGACTTAAAAAATTTTAAACCCTTACTACATGTTACATTTTTTTGTTTTTTTTTAACATTCCACACCTAAAATAATTGGTTTACTTATCTAAAAGAATAACAATGTTGATAAGTATTCTACGTATTTTTATGTATAAGAAACTGCTATCGAGAAGCAGTAGTAAATTAGCAGGAGTTTCTTTTTTAACACATTCAGAAATAAAAGCCATATCATTATCATTAAAACTCACATTAGCATCCAAATAAGCTTTTTTAGCATTAGATTTTAAGAGTCAAGTAGTTTATTAAAATCAAGAATCTGACTATCAAAAATGTATTTTTCGAAGAAATTATCGGCAAATGATTTTCTGGCATATTCTCTTAATGATAAAAACAAGTTTTCGATAGTATAAGGGATTTCATTTTTGCCATACTTACTCCATAGCAATTATAGGTAGTCATCTAGCGAAAGATCATCTTCATCTCATAGTGATAATTCCAATGCTAACCCGAGCATACTTTCATACGAATAATAAGAAACAAAAGTATATTTCTATTGGTTGGATCTACAGATGTAGCGGCATCAACAAAAGGAGCTTGATAACTCATCTCTATCAGTGTAAAGTATTGTAATGCTGGCGATTTATACGATTTACGGATGAGAATTTCGTAAAAATAATGGCAAGGATTTTTCGCTAGATTGATGAATCAAATTAA
>CANLRN010000070.1 GCA_947493495.1 uncultured Aquimarina sp. | reverse complement strand
TTACGCTCCGTTTATTTCATTTTTAACGATAAAATTTCAATAGGACAATTTGAAACGTAGAAGCTGCTTACCAGTTAAAAACTTTATGTTACAGTGAAACAATGTCTATGAATGCGGGTTTAAATCTACCGAAATGGAATGTTGTTTTTTAATCTCAGTTTCAAAATAAAAATAAACCGTAGCCCAGATTATGCTTGATTTTTCTTGTTCACTGAAACGAAAAAATCTTAATTTTCTTTACCAGTAAATTCAAAATACAAATGGGGTTAATTGAGTCGTTGTAGTAATACTTGGCATTGTAAAAATTGCTTTCTGGTTCTGAAATTTTTCTTCTTTTCGAAATTCACATGAATTACATTGCCATAGCTATATTTTTGTTCTAAAGCGTGGAGAACTTTTATAAAAGATTTGTAATCTCCCTGTATATTAAAATTGTAAGTGGTAGTTATTTTTTGGGTGGTTTTATCAGTAAAACTATGGGGTTCTTCGAAAGCAATAATCATAAAACCGATATCTTCGGATAGTTTATTAAGGGTTTTTAAAAGGTTATTCTGAACTGAATTGCCTTCTACATTATTTTTTTTAAGAATTTCGTTTAATTTTTTTTCTTTATTGATAAGTGTAGCAAGCTGCGCAGGCGCAGATTGATATACTTTCTTTTTATGTTCTAATTTTTTCACTTCTCCAACAATTGCAATGGTTTTTGCAACACTATATCGATATGCAATGCATGCAATCAATATTAGACTTACAATCAATATAATATTTTTATTCTTCTGTGTCATTGATTATTATGATTTCTATTTCGAAGTTGGAAATATTATTTTTTACCATTCCATAACTAATGGTCGTGACTGCCTGAACAAAGCTTAGATTTTCTATCGCATCCAACCAGGCCGTAAAATTGGTTTTATTAGAAGAATCCCCAGAGATATAGATGCTATTTTGGTTGATTATAATGGGTTTGTCTGCTCGTATTGTTTTGGTTATGGGTTGGTAATTGAGTGATGTTAATATCGCTGTTTCTGGTAATGATTGGACTAGTTGATCTATATGGTGCGAACTCACAGAAAACCCTGTGCTAATGATACTTTGTACAATATTTTCTTTGGTCTCTACTGCTATTTGCTGTTTCTGTATAGCTTCTTTTTGGGAAGTGTATACTTGTTCTTCTTCTTGCAATTGCTGCCAGGACTTATAATTACTATTAAAAATAAAAAAATTGATTAAGAGCGAGATTAGTAAAAAGGCAATTCCATATTGCAATGTTTTTTTAAAGAACAGAGATTCTTTATATGTTTTAAGTAATAGCGCATTTTTATCCTGAAGATTGCCACTAATAGTTGTTTGGGTTGTTAGTTTTCCTACGATAGAAGCAAAAGGTAAGGTATGCGTACTAGGGATCGATACACTATCAATAGAATAATTTAGTGCGGTATTCGATTCATTACGTATAGCAAAAACCTCATTATCGTTTATTGACACACTACTGTTGTAGGTCTGTAGTTCAGTATCTTTGAAATAGGGGAGTACACTAGAAATTATGATGCTGCCTATATCAATATGAGTTATACGAATATTAGTTTCTTGATATTGTTTGATGACAGCATCGATATATTTTTTTCTACACACAGAAACAAAAGAGCTACGACTCGTTTTTAGGATTTGATAATAAAATTCATTGAGATCTAGATTAGGATATGCTTCTCCCAGAATTTCTTGATCGGTTCCCGTTCGGTTTACTTCTTTGTTCAATACATTAGAATCTGTAATTACCAGATTAACTTTTGTAGCAGTAGTAAACTTACTAGAAAGGTGTTTATGGTCATCTACTATAAAATGTTCTGAGAGATCCAGTTCATCTTTTTTTTGTGTTACTTTAGCACCTATGATCGCCAGAAGCCCATCTTTTTCTGCATGCTCAAACGCAAAAAAAGTCTTTCCAGTAAGGTGATATGGTATAAAAGATATATTCACTAATAGAATACTGTTGGTTTAATAATCACATTTAGTTTTTTCTTAGAATCTTCTCTTCTTCTTTTGCTAAATAACCATTTGATAATCGGAATCCTGGATAATAATGGTACCCCAGACCCAGAATCATTTTTTACTTTTTCTTCAATCCCTCCAAGAATAGCAACATCATTCTCTTGCATTCTCATAATTGATGAAAACCTTCGGCTATTGATATCTGGTGGGGCGTCTTCTGCAATACGCTCTCCATTAAAATTAGATTGTATGACCTGTATATCGAGTGTAATCTGTCCATCACCAGAAACAAATGGTTTAAATTCTAATGCTAATTCTGCATCGATGGGTTGGTAATTTACAATCTCTGATGTTTGTGGGTTTTGAGATCCAAATATATTCTGACTAGTTACTGCATAATACGTAGTTTGTCCGCTAGATAAATACGCCTTATGTCCATTTAGTGTACTCAGCTTTGGTGTAGATAATATTTTTACATTCCCATTAGATTCCATGGCTTTGATATCCATATAAAAATTAGGAACTACATTGCCTAAGTTTAAAGAGCCAAACCCATCAAACCCTCCAATAACTCTATTTATGGTTTGGGCTCCTAGTGTGATATTGGCATCAGGAAAAGTAACGCCTTCTGTAGTGGAAGGCTCTTGACCAAGTCCAAATTCTACTCCAGTTTCTACAGTGGAACTTCTACTTACCTCGAGTATCATAACCTCAATTAGGATAAGAGGCACGGGCTTATCAATATAGGTGACAAAATTTTTGAATTTCTCTACACGAGCACCAGATCCGCTAACGACAAAACTATTCAGTTCTGTATCTATTTTGATATCTAAGCCTTCTGTAATAGAAGCTGGAAAGATGTCGGATATAGATCCTGCTTCAGTACTACCAGTGTTAGTACTATTATTTCTAGAATTTATGGAATTAAAATTTCCTTGATTTCGATTGATCCCATTACGATTTTGATTGATACCATTATTCAAATTCCCTTGATTACCAAAAAAACTAGTGCCTCCAGTGATAAAATTATTATTCCCAAAACTACTCCCTCCAGCTCCGCCTGATGCATTAGCATCTCCGAGCATTGCAATCGATCGATGCATCATCTGTACCAATTCTATTTTTTTTACAGTCAATTGATTTTCTGTTCCAAAATAGTAGAAAGTCCCTTCTTTTTTATACGTAAATTGATTAGAACCTAGATTAGTTGTATTGTTTCTGAAACTGTCTTGCCCTTGTTGGTTTTGATTTGTTGTTCGATCACTTGATGAATTATTCGTTGCACTCGAAACATTAGAATTGCCTTCAAAAATTTTAATCAATAAGTCATCAAAACTGATAGATTTAGCTTTTACAGTTACTGTACCAGCATTTTCTAGCGGGGAGGCGGTAAAAATATCTAGCTTAAGATCTTCTGATAGATTTGTTATTAGTTCACCTACAGAAGCATTTACGAGATCTACGGACACTATTTTTTGTAGTGTATCTATTACTTTGTAGTTCACATTGCCTCTTCTTCTAGAACGTGAGCGGGTATTATTTTCACTATTTGTATCTCCTAATATACTTTCGAATTCATAAAAACCATCTTTAGTTTTTCTATAGTCCATATTGTTGGTTTCTGCTAATTTTTGCAGTGCCATTTCAATAGGTACTTTGCTTAGATACAGGCTAATGGTTTTAGTGTTTAATTCTGGAGTATATAATAGATTTTTTCCACTTAGTTCGGTGATTTTTCTAAAAACTTTTGGCAATGGATCATCACGAAAATCGGTTGATAGCACGCTTGCTGTGATATCATATGAAACAACTAATTCTTTTTCTACGGCGACTTCTACAGGGGGTACATATTGTTTTATGGATAAAATATTACCCGTAAAATCAATATCTAGATTGTATTCTTTGGCAAGGAAGATTAATAAATCCTGTACTGTAACATCGTTGAAACCATTTATGATATTGATACTACTCAATTCTTCAGAGAGGTTCAGGTTAATTTTATGAACCTGAGAAACAGCTCTTAAAAAATTGTTTAAATTAGTATTGGATATATTTACGTTTACTTTTTCTGTGAGGCCACTTATTTCTACACTTAACACATGTAATTTATTTTCTAATGTGGCTATTCTGGTATTGTCATACGATCCATTTTGAAGCGTATCTTGACCAAAAGATAACACAGCAAAACTGCTAATGAAATATACTAATAGTATGCTCTTCTTCATGTTCATTAATTATTAGCTAATAATGCATATACCTCTTCTATAGAGGTTACACCTTCCCGTACTAGGCGTATTGCATTTGTTTTTAAAGTGTCGATATTATGGGTAGCAATATAGTCATCAATTTGTAATTCATTGTGTCGTATTGCAGTTTCTAATTCTTTAGTAATAGGTAGTAATTCATAAATGGCTTTTCTACCTAGATACCCTGTTTGGTAGCAATGATTACAGCCTATTGGGATATAGTGTTTTTTAATATCCTCAGGAATATCAAATCCTAAGGGAAAATCTTTTATTTCCGAATTTTTTTCTTTTTTACAATGTGTACATAACTTACGTACCAACCGTTGTGCTATACTCATGGTTAAGGTACTGGCTAATAAAAAAGAAGGTACTTTCATATCTATAAGCCTCGAAATGGTTCCCCAAGAGGAGTTAGTGTGTATTGTAGATAATACCAAATGACCTGTTAAAGCAGCTTTAATAGCCATATTTGCAGTTTTGTCATCTCTAATTTCACCAACCATGATGATATCTGGATCCTGACGTAAAAAAGCCCTAAGTGCAGCTGGAAAATCAAATTCTATATCTTCTCTTAAATGCACTTGATTGACACCTTCTAGTGTATATTCTATAGGGTCTTCAATCGTTAAGATATTAGAAACCTCTTTATTTAACTCCTTTAATGTAGCATATAAAGTAGTGGTTTTACCAGAACCTGTGGGACCAGATATTAAAATGATTCCTTGCGGTTTTTTGATAGCTTCTCGATATAATTCGAGTTCTTTTCTAGTAAAGCCAAGATCGTTTAATTGTACATCTTGTGTGTTTCTACTTAATAAGCGTAATACAATTTTTTCTCCATACAAAGTAGGCATGGTAGATACCCTAATGTCAAACTCTTCGGTATCTGTTTTAAAAGTAATACGCCCATCCTGCGCTAATCTTTTTTGAGAAATATCTAAGCCTGATTGTATTTTAATCTGATTAATTAATTGTGGATATTCCTTATTGGTTATTGAGTATTGCTCTTTAAGTTTACCATCTAGCCTAAAACGTACTCTACAGTGTTTCTCATAGGGTTCCATATGGATATCACTACTCCCAAAATCTTTTGCTGTGGCAATAAGTTTCTGAAGAAAGTTCTCCTCATAGTGTAATTTGTTGTTTGTAGTATTGGTTTTTCTATAATTGAGGGTCAAATACGATTGTAAGTTTTCTGAAGTTTCAGACACAAGAGCTATTTCCTGATTGAGGATAATAGACAATTCTTTTTTTAAATTATCTTGATACCCTGCCTCTGTATCAGTTTTGAAACACAAAACATCGCCCTCTACTGTATGTGGAACTATTCTGTAATGAAAAGCTTGATTAGGTGTAATCAATTGTTTCATATCTACAGGTATTTCGAATGTATCAGGTTGTATCATATCAGGTATAGATTAATGATGTTGGAGCTCCAGTTGCCTACTAATAGAAGCAGCAAGAATAGAGACATATAGCCAGCTAGTGGAATCGTTTGATACTCTGATTTTCTTTTTAAAATTGCCCATACTAGGATAGAAAAAAGTATAGAAAATACAAAAATAATGATAAACGTAATTGTGGGGAACGCTACTGCAATTCCTGTAAAAAATAGAACATCTCCAATTCCAAAAACCTCTTTAAAAAATGGTTTTTTAATCTTGATGATCGTATATAAATACAATATGCAAAGCAAAACAAATACAAATAATAAATTAGTAATAATAGAGATGCTAAAATTGATCAATAGAGAATTGTAATAATGGAGAAGCCCTAATAAAAGCATTATTCCAGGAAATAAAAACCAGTAGACCTCTCTGTTTTTATGATCTTGAATAAGGATGAATCCTAGTGTGATAATAATTAGTGCTTTTAAAAACAACATTAGTCCTTAGTAATTTGTTTGGGGCTACCATTCTCATCTATCTCCCAGATATTAAAAACTCCATCTCCATCAAAATCCACTACAGCTGTTGCTCTTGCTTTGAAATTAGAAAGAGAGGCTTCAATAAGTTCGTAACTATAGTTTGCAGTCCCTCCATTTTTTACTGTTAAGGGAGCCTCATAATTAATTTCATTAAAATCATTTGAATATTTAGAGTTTAGATACCTATACTGAGTTTGCATATTGCTAATAGTTTTTAGCTGTATTTTAGCTTCTTGAGCTTTTGTTTGCGCAATCAGTGGTAGGAAATTAGGTAATGCAATCAGTAAAAGTATACCAATTATAGCTAGCACTAATAACATTTCTTGTAGGTTAAATGCTTTAAGTTTATGTATTTTATACTTCATAGCTTTTAGTTCGTAAAACTTAAATGAATTGATTTGCAAAAATATACTTTTTTTAACATACAAAATAGTTAATATATAGAATATCAGTGATATTAGAACCTTACCTTCTTAGTAATAGTATCGTAAACTATTAATTTGTTACCATGAATGTATATATTTTTTTAATGTATACATAGTAACACAATGGTATTTATACAATTATCCCAGTACATTCAAACAACATTTAGTAGTGACATTTTTTTATCAAAAATAGAACTCAAAGAAAAAATGGTACTTAATTGATCACTAGTAATACCAAGTATATAATATGCAGGACACGAGCAACAGTCTCAATAAACGTCTAAAACAAATACCATAGGAGCAACGACATCAATACTCCAGTAATCGCTATTAAAGTAGTCATAACTGTCCAAGATCGGAAGGTCTGTTTCTCTGACATTCCTAGATATTGTCCCACTAACCAAAATCCACTATCATTAACATGAGATAGGATGGTTGCTCCCGAAGCAATAGAAATCACAAAAAGAGCAATTTGAGCAGCACTAAAATCTCCAGCCAAAATAATAGGAGATGTGATTCCTGCTGCTGCAATCATAGCCGTAGTGGCAGAACCTTGTAAAATCCGAATCAAAGCAGCAACAACAAATGCAAACAGCAACGGATGGATATAAGAACTCTGTAATGAAGTGGCCAATAACTCACCAGCCTTGGTGTCTACCAGTATTTGTTTAAAAGCACCACCAGCACCCGTTAGTAAAATAATGGCTCCAGCAGGCCTGAAAGATTTCATAGATAATTTTAATAAATCATCTCTGGTGACTCCTCTTTTAATTCCTAAAAAATACCAAGCGATTAAATTAGCAATAATCAAAGCGGTAAATGGATGTCCTAAAAGGCTAATCGTGTATAGTATAGACTTAGGGAATACATTCTCCTCAAACCAATTTCCTAATAAAACTGTTTTTAGGATTATTAACAGAATAGGTAGTGCAATAATCACCATAATACCGATGGGGTTTGGTGGGTTGTCTATATTCGTATCTGATTCATTAATTGCAGGAGTCGCAATACTTATCTTATTAGAAAGGTATTTTCCTAATAAAGGACCGCTGATAATTGCTGCAGGAATTCCGGCTAAAAATCCAAACATAATTACCCAACCGAGATTAGCTCCTAATATATCTGCAACAGCAACTGGGCCGGGTGTAGGTGGTATAAAACTATGCGTGATTGCCAATCCTGCTAGCAACGGGATTGCATAGAGTAATAATGATTTCTTAGTTTTTCTAGCTATTGCATATACAATAGGTACTAAAATAATAAACGCTACATCAAAAAATACGGGTATTGCAATGATAAATCCAGTGATCATTAAGGCCCAAGAAGCATTTTTTTCTCCTGCTAATTTTAAAATATAATTTGCCAATCCTTGTGCACCGCCCGAATTTTCTAACAATCCACCAAATAAAGCTCCTAAACCTACAACGGTGGCTACAAAACCAAGCGTACCACCCATTCCATTTTTGATACTGTTTAGGATGTCTTCGGCAGGTAACCCTGCTATGATACCAACTAAAATACAGACAATAAGCAATGCTATAAATGCTTGCATTCTTAATTTTAGAATCATAAAAAGTAGAGCAATAATGCCAACTCCAACCCCAATTAATAATTGATATTCCATGATGTTAATTTTTCCAGTTCGTGTGAAAATACTTATGCATTGGTTGATCAATTCTTTGATAAGTATGTGCCCCAAAATAATCTCGTTGTGCCTGTATCATATTAGCAGAAGATTGGGCAGATGTATAGGCTAAAAAATAGTTGGCTGCAGCAGAGAATACAGCTAATGAGTAGCCGGATTTAAGCCCAATAGATACAATTTCTGAAAGGAAACCAATATTCAATCTTACGGGAGTTACTATTTCAGGAAATAGTAGTAACGAAGAATGATTATGATCTAAAAACAATTCAGCTATTTGTTCCATAAGACTACTTCTAATGATACAACCATTGGTCCATATTCTTGCTATTTCGGATAAATTGAGATTCCATTTATATGTTTTAGAAGCTTCTTTTATCAATTCGAAACCCATATGATGGTTGATAATACTTGCTGTCTGAAAAGCTTTTTCTAATTTCTTGATAAATACATCATCTATAGCGATGTTAGAAGTTTCTAACTGATATGTTTCTGAAGCTGTAACCCGTTGCGATTTCATGCTAGAAATATTACGCGCCATTACTGACTCTGCAATGGTAGATAAAGGCATTCCGATGTCTAGTGCAGCATTTGTAGACCAACCCCCTGTTCCTTTTTGGCTTGCTTGATCTAGTATTTTATCTATTAAAAAATCACCTCCTTCTTTTTTTCTTAAAATTGCAATTGTAATTTCTAACAAGTAGCTTTGAAGTCCATTGTTTCTCCAAATGTCAAAAATAGCAGCTATCTGATCTGGAGTTTTCTTTCCATAAAATCGTAAAAGATGGTAAGTTTCTGCTAACAATTGCATTTCGCCATATTCGATACCATTATGTACCATTTTTATATAATGACCAGATCCATCAGGCCCTATATAAGTGCAGCAAGGATTATTTTGCGTATCTCTTGCGGCTATCGTTTCTAAAAATTTTCCTGACCTATCGTATGCATTTTTTGACCCCCCAGGCATTATAGAAGGGCCTTTTAAAGCGCCTTCTTCTCCACCTGATATTCCTGTTCCTAGGAAATGAATCCCCTTAGCATCTAATCGTTTACAGCGCTCTAAAGTCAATTTATAATGAGAATTTCCTCCATCAATAATACAATCACCTTTAGCTAACAAAGGTAGTAAGCTATCAATTACTATGTCGACTGGTTTCCCAGCATTAACCATCAGCATAATGGTTCTTGGTTGCTCTAATGATTTTACAAATGAATACAAATCATCAAAACCTTTTACCTCTTTATAAGGTTGTTTTGCAACAAAATTTTTAGCAATATCTTCTTCTACATCAATTAGTTGTCGATTATAAACTGAAAGGGAATATCCTTTAGAAAGAAAATTTTTAGCCAAACTCTTACCCATAACACCTAAACCTATTACTCCTAATTGTGATTTTTTAGAATTTAACATAGATGTAATTTCATTAATGATCTCTGTACTACTTTTATCAATAGCTACGATAATACCATTTTTTGGTCTCTCTAAAGTTTCGAATTGTGAAAGTAACATCTCTTTTTTAAAGAAATGATGTTCTCTTCTTGCTATACGATCAGCAATTAGGTCAAAACTTCCTTCTAGAAATATCCAACGTATATATTTTGAATCTATAGATTGAAGGGTTTTTCTATATTTTTTCTTTAAAGCAGAACACGCTACCACTGCTCCATTTTTAGTATGGGCATCTTTAATCAGAATCGATAATTCCTGCAACCAAGGAGTTCTATCATCATCATCTAATGGAATTCCAGCAGACATTTTTATAAGATTAGCTTCAGGATGAAAATCATCTGCATCATAAAAAGGGATATTGAAATTTTTAGCCAATACTTTTCCTATAGTCGTTTTTCCACTACCAGATACTCCAAATATGATATATATTATTCTGTTTTTCAAAAAGTAATATTGTTTATTTATTCTATAACTGAGATAAAAACCATTAATTTTCCTTTTCTAATATTTTCAACCCAATTTATCAATGTCGTTAAGTTAAGCTTTGTCATTGTCAGTCTGAGCTTGTCGAAGATCATCCTAACCTTCGTTTTTGATTCCACTTCGACAGGCTCAGTGTGACAAAATAGATGTTTTTTTTGAGCTTAACTTAACGACATTGCCCAATTTATGCATAGGAAAATTTATTCTGCACTGAAACTACTACAAAATATAATGTTTCACTATATTTTATGGTATTTCCAACACTCTTTACGAAGTTCCAAGGCATAAACTGGGTTCAAACACGTGCTATAAATTAATTTATAAAAGTATACTTTTTTTGATTTATAGATAGAACTCATTTAAGGTTTTTTGATTGAATCAAAAAATCGATGTTTTTCACTTAATTGAACTCATTTTTGAGTTGCATAACTATAGCCACGAAACGAAAAAACGAAAAAATTAAAAAAAGTAAGTGAAAGAGACCATTTTACAACCAATTGCAAAAATCTTAAATGAGTTCATAGTTGTTAGTTAAGATATTTATATCTTAACTAGCAAGACTAATGTCAATAAAGACTTTAGTTCTAGGTCAAAAATTTCACTCCTTGAAATACTGAAAGAAGGATTAAAGCGACTCCGATAATATGAAAAAGTTTCGTTTTAGACCCACTTTGTTTTTGTATCATTTTATTCCCCCATTTGCTATAAAGGTAAAGGATTCCAATTTTTCCTATATAAACACCTATAAAAAATACAAATAATACTAGTAGAGATGTTTCAGATGTGAGTTGAAAAAGATACTTATTAGTCAATGAAATCGCTATGATCCAATAGATAATAACAGGTGGATTAAAAAATGCTAAAGAAAAACCAGTTAATAATTTGGATATTTTAACTGAGGTGACTCCACTTCTTTGAATTGGATTGTTCTTCTTTGATAAAAAATAGATACCAATCCCTAAGAAGAGTAGAATGATCAAAATATGAATCCATTGGTTTTTTTCGATAAAGAAGGAAATCTCCATGCTGTAATATAGCGCAAATAATACTAATAAAACCTCACCAATACCCGCAGCCATAGAGATTGTAAAAGCTTTTTTTGTATTTTCTCTAATGGTAGTATTAATGACAGCAATATTTACAGCGCCAAGAGGTAATGCGCCAATCGCAGTAATTAATATTCCGAATATAAGATAGCATATCCCCATGGTTTTGTAGTAGCGATAAGACTATAAAGCTTACAAAACAATTATAGGAATTTTGCATACAAAAAAGAAGCGACTACTTCTAGTCGCTTCTTTACCCTAAGTAAATAATACTCTTAGCAAGTCAATGCTAAAAACGTTTATATTCTTATAAATTTCCCTTGAAGCCGATACGCATTTTTTTGATTACATCTTCATAATAAAGAATGGCCCATATGATTTTTTCTGTATCCGCATAAGGGACTAATTCTTCTATCGATTCTTCAATTGTAAGTAATGCTTCTTGGGTAACTTCAGTATTTTTTTTCAATATTTTTAGGTGGTTCGAGTCTTCTTTTATGCCTATGTCTGATAAACGAACATTTGGTTCATTAGCAAGAGATAAAAATGGCATGACTGTGACAATTTCTCGAACTCTATCTTGATATATTTTTATAAGATCTCCTTTTTTTAAATCTTCAAGATCACTTATGGTATGAAATTTTTTTACTTGATCTTCTGGGATGAAGAATAGAGCATCATCTTTTATCTGACCTGTTATCAGATTAGTAATCAGATAAAAGATGATACAGTTAATCACTTTTAAATTAAACATAGCGTAGGTTATTATATAGTATATTTTAGATTTTTTAATCCTTGAGTATAAAAAAGGGGCTTTTATTATTGCATTACCATATAATTGTTCATTGATTTTTTAAGGCTAAACTTTGGAATAGTCTTAGCTTTAGGATCAGCAAATAGTGTATTGACATCGGTAAAACTCTGCGTAAATCTATTATATTTTAGTATATCTAATACTCCATTATTAGGTTTAAAACTTGATTTCACACCTTCTCCGTGAATATTAAAAAAGCTATTATCCATTTTAAATGCTTTTTCTATAACGGCTAATGAGGAATATGATTTATCGAATCTCACAACATCAGAAAAACCTGATATTTTGCTATTATGAATATATATCATAGCAGAATTAGATGCTGATATAGCAGATGTTGTATGCATATAATTGGTTTTATCAGATAGGTTAACTAAAGTAGCATTGGTAAAAGTTATATCCGTAACATTACCAGACTCCATGTATCCCGTGCCTTCATTGTAGCCACTAATTTCAATAGCATATGATCCTTTTGGACTAGTGATATACGGATGACGGATGACCATGATATTGTTTATATTTCCTTTAAAACCTTCTGATATTTGAAAATCATCATCTTCTGCTTTAAATGATACCACATTACTGATATTATTATTTCCACCGTTCCAATTATAAGAGTCTTGAGCCGAATAACTTACCATTACATTATCTATAATTGATAAAGAACCTACGCCAAACAAGGATAATCCATTAGAATTTTCTGCGCCATTTGCTTTGTTTCCTGGATATTCTATTCTTACATATTTTAAAATAGTAGTTTGTTCTTCTGGGTTATCACCTCCATATACTGCAAACTGAGGATTGATTTTTCCTTTCATCACTCCGTTACCAGATACAGTATTTACTTTTCCTGATCCAGCGATCATAATACCACCCCAATCTCCAGCAGCTCTTGATCTTGCTGATTTATTGGATGTAAATACAATTGGATAAGCTGCAGAACCAGCTGCGATAAGTTTAGATCCTTTGGTAACAATTAGATTGGCTGGATTTTCGTGATCACATCTAATAATAGTACCTTCTTGTATAGTAAGTATAGCATTACTAGTTACATATACATTGCCAGAAAGAAGGTATACTACATCATTTCTAAGATAGGTGTCATCTGCAATGATTGTAGGTAATGTTTCTTCTGCTTCAGGGTAGTTTGTAGTATTAGGTTCGAAGTTAGTCCAACCTTTTAACCATTTATTATCATTTTGATTGAAATCTTGAGCGTGTATGCTTAAAAAGATAGTAGATAAGATAAGGGTCGTAAATAAATAGCATTTCAATTTCATAAGTAGTATTATTTTGGGGGTTACATAATTGGAAGAAAATTCTTTCTTCTATTTCAGTGGTACTAAATTAATATACTTTTTTAAAAAATGTATACGTTTTTACCGTAAAATATTTACGTTAAACAGTACTTTTAACGATCTTTAACTTTTTTTTAAGAGTCATATTCTTACAAAATATTATTGTATATATTTGATTATTAATTATTTAGTTTTAATTAGGGGCGGATTACTGATTCTTTTTGATTCTTGTTTCATTTTCATTTTCATTTTTTTGTTAAAATTTTAAATAATTGATTATCAATTATTTAAAAATTAGTCTTACTTCTTTATTTAGTATATATTTATTATTTCCTGCATTATTTTTTTTCATAAAAATGCATTTTAAGTATATTTTTTAGTCTTTTGTCGATATAAATTTTGTTTTTTATGCTTCTAAAAATTTTTTTTTAGAAGCTTTCACTTTGTAAGAATAAAAGAATAATACGATTTACGGATGAGAATTTCGTAAAAATAATGGCAAGGATTTTTCGCTAGATTGATGAATCAAATTAAAGAATAGCCATAGCTATTGTTTCATTTTATGAAGAAAATATAGTAGAAAAAGAATGTCATTAGATGCGAAACTTTTATTCGTAAATCGTATAACATGTACTATTACTGATCATCGTTTTTTTGAGGCGTATCTATAGATTTTTAAAAAAGGAAGGTATGGAGACAGATTAGGAAAAATGAGTGCAATGCTAGAAATTGCTGTTCATTCCGATTCTTATTTTTTTGATAACTTCTTCAAAATATAAAATGGACCATATGATTTTCTCTGTATCTGCGTAAGGGATAAACTCTGTTATCATCTCATTAGTACTTTGAAAAGCTTCTATTGTAGATTTGTGATGTTTGTCTAATACTTTGAGATTATCAGAATTTTCTTTAATTCCAATATCGGCCAAACTTATACTGGGTTCATTAGAAAGTGCAATAAAGGGGAGTATGGTAATAATTTCGTTTATTCGTTCTACATATAATTGTATGAGTTGTCCTTTTTTAAACTCTTCTAGCTCATCTATTGTATGGAATTTAACGATTTGAGTTTCTTTATCGAAAAATATATTTTCTTTTGATTGAGCTACACTTGTTGTTGTAATTAAAAGAAAGAGTGCAAGGAGGGATAGGGTAGTTGATTTCATCTGAATGAGGTTTATTGTATATAAATTTAAAAAAAATACTGTATTGTTGTATGACTTTCTCAATGTTTTATACTGAAGTGGTTTAAACTTTTTTCAATTTGCTAAAAAAACATCTTTTTGTGTCCATATTTCACAATTTTTGACTCCCGTAGCGCTGCTAAGCAATTAAAAAATTGCTTTATCTGATCGCAGAACCACTTCATTGCTGATATAAAATTAGGTATACCTATAGTAGTGATGTTACAACTAAAATCAAAATATAGCTTAGTTAGAAAAGGTTTGCAATGATTTCATTAGGGGAACTAATTTTAATTCTTAGTTTTAGTAGTGTCTTTCTTCTTCTTTTTTCCTAGAAAGCCTCCTAATATATTTGTAGCAGCATTTTTTAATTTATCTTCAGGTTTTTTATCAGTTGTAGCGGTAGAATCTTTTTTCTTAGTATTTCTGCCAAGTATACCTGTAAGTACTTTTGTACCCTCATTAACAATTTTGTCTTTTGCTTTTGCTTTTTGTTCCTTAATTAATTGCTGTGTTAATTGGGTAACAGCTTTTTTGGTGTTTAGATTTATTTTAGGATTAGTATAGTTGCCAGATATTCCTACTGGTAATCCCACAGTTCTATTTTTTTTGTCACTCGGACTTAGTTGCGAGAATAAACTTCCGATTTCATTACCTAAGTATTTTGCCGGGACATCAACTGCTAGGTTATAATCCATATTCATATCAAAACCGTGACTTCCACCTGCAGTGATTTTGATATCATCAATTTTAAAATCAAAAGGCTTCACATTGATTTTGCCATCATTAAATTGTAAAGTAGTTGTAATGTCTTTTAGATTTAGTTTATTAAGATTTATAAAACTAAGTTGATTGTCTAGTTGTGATAACAATTTAGTCTGCGATGTATTTACCTTAGCATTAAGAATTTTTGCTAAAGCATTTCCTTTGAGCGAAGTAAGGATAGGAGTTAGATCATTATTTAAATTACCATTGAGCTCTATCTGTGTTGTTAACGCTCCTGTAAGTGCTTTGGCAATAGGGGCTAACCCTTGCAATAGTTCTAGGCTGGAAAAAGATTTTGCGATATTAACTTTGCTTAAATCTAAATTCATTTTAAAAGTAGGATTTTCAGATTTGGTAGACACATTACCATTGAATGCTAAACCACCATCAAATAGGTTAGAAGTCACATTCTCTAGATAAGCAGTTTCTTCTTTTATTTTAACACTTCCTTTAGTGTTTCTAAGCTCTAAATTATCATAATAAACTTTTTTTGCATCAAAATTTAAGGTGGCGTCCAGAAAAGAAGGTATTTTTAGCGCTTCCTCTTCTATGTTGTCTGTAGTATCAGTTTGCGGAGTATCGGACTCATCGACGATCATAAAATCCGAAACAGCAAAGATATCAGAATTGACATCAAAATTCCCTTTTAAGTCTTGTTTCGCAAATAAAAATCCCATTAAATTAGTAATGGTACCTCCAGCTGTAAGATCAGATTTTCCTGTTGTGGCTTTCATGGTGTCTAATGTTATGGTTTCTGGTTTAAAACTTACATTAGCGGTTGCAATTTTTAGTTCATTAGGGAGCTCTGAAGATGCATAGGTGAAATTATCAATGCTAGCTGTACCAGAACTTTTTACATTTTGGTATTGTTCTGTGTCTAGAGATTGCATATCGAATTTGGTATCGATATCTGTTTTGAGAATACCATTTAATTCGTGTTCTAGCTCCATGGGATATGCTTTATCGAGATTCGCCAGATTCAAGGTGCCATGTACTCCCATATCAACAATCATATTTTTGGTTAAATTTTTTAAAGTACCCTTAGCAGCAAATGTATCTTCATCGATACGAAATGTTAGGTTGTTTATAGCTACAAAGGTATCATCAACAAGACCTGTTTCGTTTTTGATTTGAGTATCGATAGTAATGTTTTTTACTCCTTTCGGTAAATCTGGGTATTTAAAGGAAGCGTTATTTGATGCGATGCTAATATCCATTTTAGGAATATATGTATCATCTACTTTTCCTTTAACTATTCCTTTAATCATGAAATCACCAGAAGTTTGGACTCCATCAAGATTTTTGGCATATGTTTCAGGAATTACAGCTAAGAAATTTTTAAAATCTGATGATGGGGTTTCGAATGTAATCGCTATATCAGTAAATTTTTCGTCTAGCTGCACATATCCACCAAATTGTAGTGGCAATTGATTGACTAATGCCTTATTTTCTTTAAAAGTATAACGTTGGTTTTCTAAGTCTAACTCTAAATCGGCCTCTAGTTGTAAGATATTTTTGTTTAGATAGTTAGTTCCATCTAAGTTGAATGAAGCTTCAGAACTAGATTTAGTATCAAGAATAATTTTAGAGCCTGATAATGATCCATCTCCACTATGATTTATATTGGTCATTAATAGAGTGATTTTACTTACATTATCCTGATATAATAATTTACTATCATTGATCTCATAGTGGTTCAATTCAAAAGTAAAATCACTATTTGAGGATTCGGATGCTGTACTGTCGTCTTGTTGTTTGGTGATATCCAGATTCGAATTTCCTAATGAATCCGTTTTAATAGCAATTGTAGCCTCATCAATACTAAACTTCTGTACATTGATTGCTTCTGTAGCACCTTTAAAAATTTCTTTGATAGACATATTTAATGAAATTCTCTTTACATATGCTAATGTATCTCCTTCAAAAGGCGCATAATTGATCAAAGAAAAATCATCAATAACTACAGCGGCTTTAGGAAAACTTTTAAGCAGGCTAATGTCTAGATCAGAAAAATTCACTTTTGCATTCACATGCTGATTTGCAAGATGACGAATTTTATCTTTTAGCGTTCCGCCAAATAGTAATGGAATAGAAATTAGTACAATCAATAGTAGTACAACTAGGACACCAATAATTTTGAGGGCTTTTTTGATCATTTCCAATGATTTTTATATAAAATAACGATATTGAATTATAGTTGTTATTTTTATTGAGTTAAGTATTTGTTACAATTTAGTACTCTAATTTTAATTCTTCTCCTAATCCGAGCTTAAATCTTTTTCTTATTAGTAATACTCCTAAGTACAATAATGGTGTGTCTAGCGCAGCGACTAAAATCTTGAATAAAAAACCATTTTCTAATAGTTTCCCAAAACGATCCCATTCTATAATACCCGTGGAACATAACAATAGTAATACAGTTGCAGTATCTATAAATTGGGAAAAGAAAGTAGAAAAATTATTTCGTATCCATAGATGCTTTCCTTTGGTTAATTTTTTCCAGAAATGGAATACTTGGATATCAATGTATTGGGCAAAAAGGTATGCAATCATTGAGGCTAAAACAGCAATTGCAGTAGCTCCAAAAACAGTGTTAAAAATCATATCATTTACTGGGGACCATGATGTAGCAGGTACTCTAGAAGACACATAGAGAATCAATAGCGAGAACAAAGATGCAAAAATACCAGCTGTTACTATTTGATTCGCTTTTTTCTTCCCATATATTTCGCTAATGATATCAGTGATTAAAAACGTGATAGGATATGGTAATATACCGACTGATATCTCGAAAGTGTATATGCCAAAAAAATCCCAATGGAAAAACTTTTGGAAAATAAGATTAGAAACTACAAGGGAAGCTATAAATAAAGCTCCGAGAATCAGATACAGTTTATAAGCAGTAATTTTATCATTAAGCTGCAATACGGGTTTGTTCAAAATGAAATAATTAAGAATACTTCTCTGTGATTGCGAAAAGAAGTAATTTAGTTTGTTAATTTGCTCTAAAAATACGGAGTTCCGATCAGAATATAAAAAGCAATATTTGAAAACACCAAATTATATACATATTTCGCTAGGTAGTAATGTTGGAAACCGATTAGATTGCCTTCAAAAAGCAGTGATTGCTATATATAGGACTGTTGGTGATGTTGTCAAAATATCAGGAATATACCAAACACCAGCTTGGGGATTCGATAGTGATGATTTTTATAATATGTGTATTCTAGTAAAAACTTTTTATACCACATCACAACTTATGGATCTACTTTTAGAGATAGAAAATTCTTTAGGGAGAGATAGAGGTAATACCATAGGCTATAAGGCAAGAACCATAGATTTAGATATTATTTTTTCTTCAGAAGGCATTATTCATACGGATAAACTTAGTGTTCCGCATCCATCTATGCAAGATCGTAAATTTGTTTTGAAACCTCTAGAAGAAATAGCAAAAGAAGAAGAGCATCCTGTCCTAAAAAAAACTGTACAACAGTTACTAACGCATACTTCTGATACCTCTAGGATTACTAAAACTGATGAAGAACTCATAGATCCTAAACAACACTATAAAATAGCTGCGCAGTACCTTACAATAGAAGGTAATATCGGTGCAGGTAAGACGAGTCTTTCTCAATTAATAGCAGGAGAATTTAATGCAAAATTGGTATTAGAACGTTTTGCTGATAACCCTTTCTTGCCTAAGTTTTATAATGATATGTCGCGGTATGCGTTTCCATTAGAAATGTCATTTCTTGCAGATCGTTATCAACGATTACAAGATGAAATTGCACAATTTGATTTGTTTACAGATTTTGTAGTGAGTGATTATGATATTTTTAAATCATTGATTTTTGCACAAGTTACCTTGCAAAAGGATGAATATGCATTGTATAAAAAAATATTCAATATTATATATAAAGAATTACCTAAGCCAGACTTATATATCTATTTATATCAGAATACAGAACGATTATTAGAAAACATTGCAAAAAGAGGTAGGGATTATGAACAAAAAATAGGAGCTGATTATCTGGATAAGATTAATCAAGGATATCTACAATTTATTAAATCTGAACAATTGCTAAAAGTAAAAATTATTGATATTTCGGATAAAGATTTTATACGTCATCGCGAGGATTATATATGGATTTTGGAACAATTCACTCTGTAATTTCAAAGTCAAAATGGTATAACCATAAAGTGGGCATATAAACTCATTCATTTTCCATTTTATTTTCTTGTTTGTATTTCCAGCTACAGCTATTCAAACACATCACAGCGGCATATAAACTTATACTATAATTAATTTGATATGATTTGTTTTTCTGATTGTAATTTATACGATTTACGGATGAGAATTTCGTAAAAATAATGGCAAGGATTTTTCGCTAGATTGATGAATCAAATGAAACAATAGCCATAGCTATTGTTTCATTTTATGAAGAAAATATAGTAGAAAAAGAATGTCATTAGATGCGAAATTTTTATTCGTAAATCGTATAAGATAAGTAATCTACATCGAAACGAAATATTTCATTGAGGTTGATAATTGAGTTAGCTAGACTTTAAACCAAAAAAACAAAACCTGAATTGTCTATTTCTGATACTCTCCTTATAAATCTATAGTTGTTGTAATTCGTTTTTCAAATTGCAAATCATCGGTAGTTTCAATAGATAAAGTAAAAGTATATTCTTGATTTTCGAATTGAGATTTTTCTAAAAATTCATTTAAAAAATTAACTGAAATAGTGTCATAAAAAAAATCAATATTAGTATCAATCTCTGCTATTTCGACCAAATTAGAATTGGCTGTGATTGTATTGCCATCGTATATAAAATCTTTGTCTAAACGTATGATGAGACTTTCTTGATTCAATTGATTTAAGAAGGTGTCATTGTCACAGGAAGTAGCATATGCAGAAGTGATAATGTCGAGATGAATATTTGTTGATGCTATCTTCGTATCACTGAATTCCGCATATAGAAAGAATTCATCTGTTAGCATAATAGCCGAATCTTGAGAGGAATGTGAGTTAAGTTCCAATAATTTTAGACTTTCAAAACTTTGGATTTGAAAGATTTGCTCAGGACAACAGCTATAACTCACTACAGATAGAAGGATAAAAGACACATATACCTTGATAAAGGTGTTTAAATTCTTTTTCATGATGATTCCCTTTTTATTAAAAAGAGTAAGAATTAAAAGAAAGGTTGCGTTAATTGTCTTTGTTAATTTTAAATAGGTATAAAATAATTCCTTTACGATGTAAGTTTACAAAACAGATCCCAAATAACAACACCTGCACTTACAGAGATGTTTAGAGAATGTTTACTACCATATTGAGGGATTTCAATGACTTGATCACTTGCAGAAACGATTGCTTGTTGCACTCCTTTTACTTCATTACCAAAAACCACTGCATATGTTTGATCAAGTTCAGGAATAAAATTATCTAACATCGTAGCATTTTCGGCTTGTTCTATGGATAAAATTTTTATGTTCTCTTTTTGAAGTGTATTGATTAAGTCCATTGTACTCTCGTGATATTCCCAATCTACTGTATCTGTTGCTCCAAGTGCTGTTTTTTGGATGTCTCTATGAGGTGGGGTAGCCGTGATCCCACATAAATAAATTTTTTGGATCAAAAACGCATCAGCAGTTCTAAATACTGCTCCAATATTATTAAGGCTTCTGATATTATCTAGTATAATAATTAAAGGAGTTTTTGGGGCTTCTCTGAATTGGGCAATAGTTTTACGTTTAAGTTCACTATTCTTTAATTTTCTGTATCCTTCCATGGTAACAAAAGTATTATTAATTTGTTACTTCAGATGGACATCGATAAATAGAAGCTGTATTGTGAATAAAAATGAATAACTCTTAGAGTTGTTTTATTAGAAAAAAAATGAAGAATACTTACATTAGCAAGAATACAAAATAGAAGTCTTTTGGCAGCAAAGAAACAAAAAAAGGTGACCCCACTAATGAAGCAGTACAATGCTATCAAGGCTAAGTATCCTGATGCGTTATTGCTATTTAGAGTAGGAGATTTTTATGAAACATTCGGAGAAGATGCTATTAAAACTGCTGCTATTCTTAATATTGTACAGACTAAAAGAGGGAATGGTAGTGAACACGAAACAGCACTTGCAGGATTTCCACATCACTCTTTAAATACATATTTGCCGAAACTGGTTAAGGCTGGAGAACGAGTTGCTATTTGTGATCAACTAGAAGATCCAAAACAAACCAAAACGATTGTAAAAAGAGGTGTTACAGAACTGGTTACTCCAGGAGTTGCACTAAATGATGAGGTCTTGCAAAGTAAAACCAATAATTTTTTGTGTGCTTTGTGTTATGGCAAAAAAGATGTGGGTATTGCATTTTTAGATGTTTCTACAGGAGAGTTTTTAACAGCACAAGGAGATATAGCACAGATAGATAAGTTGTTGCGTAATTTTAATCCAAGCGAAATACTCATACCAAAACCTAAGAAACAATCTTTTCAGAATGATTTCGGGAGTGATTTCCACACCTTTTTTTTAGAAGACTGGGTGTTTAAAAAAGATTATGCAAATGAGACATTAAATTCACATTTTGGGACGACATCGCTTAAGGGTTTTGGAGTCGATCATTTGCAAGAAGGAATAATTGCTGCAGGAGTGATTTTGCATTATTTAGGGGAGGCACAGCATCACAAATTACAACATATTACTGCCATTCACCGTATTGCCGAGGATGAATATATATGGATGGATCGTTTTACGATTCGCAATCTAGAATTGTACAACCCTAATGCAGCTAATGCAGTTACATTGATCGATGTTATTGATAAAACTATCTCTCCCATGGGTGGCCGTACATTAAAACGTTGGTTGGCATTACCGCTTAAAAATATCACAAAGATCCAAAAACGCCATGAGGTAGTACATTATTTTTTAGAGCATCATTCGTTGTTTCAGAAAATCCAGCATCAAATCAAACAAATTGGAGATATTGAACGCTTGATTTCTAAAGTTGCTACAGGAAAAGTAAGCCCCAGAGAAATAATCCAGTTAAAGAATTCTCTCGAAGCTATTGTACCGATAAAAGCACAAGCCTCTACTAGTGATAATGAAGCATTAAAGGTAATTGGTGATACTTTACACGATTGTGAGTTGTTGCGCACAAAAGTTAAAGAAACACTGAATGAAGATGCTCCAGTACATATTCTAAAAGGGAATACCATTGCAGATGGATACCTAGATGAGTTAGATGAATTGCGGGCAATTGCATTTTCTGGGAAAGACTATCTGGATAAGATGCTAGAACGAGAAACTACCGCTACAGGTATTACTTCTCTAAAAATAGCATCGAATAATGTTTTCGGATACTATATAGAAGTGCGGAATACACATAAAGATAAAGTACCTGAGACGTGGATACGTAAACAAACCTTAGTCAATGCAGAACGATATATTACCGAAGAACTAAAAGAATATGAAGCGAAAATCCTCGGTGCTGAAGAGAAAATCTTATTGTTAGAACAGCAATTGTTTGCAGATTTAATCGTATGGATGAGTGAATACATTAAACCAGTACAATTAAATGCAAGCTTAATAGGTCAACTAGATTGTTTGTGTTCCTATGCGCAATTAGCTAAAGAAAATAGATATACCTGCCCTACCATTAATGATTCTCATATTCTTGATATCAAAAATGGGCGTCATCCAGTCATTGAGAAACAACTACCACTCGGAGAACAATATATTGCCAATGATGTTTTTTTAGATAGAGAAAAGCAACAGATGATCATGATTACTGGCCCAAATATGAGTGGTAAATCTGCAATTTTGAGACAGACAGCTTTAATCGTCTTGTTGGCGCAAATGGGGAGTTTTGTTCCTGCTGATAAGGCTATAATTGGAGTGGTAGATAAAATATTTACTAGGGTAGGAGCAAGTGATAATATCTCGATGGGGGAGTCTACATTTATGGTAGAAATGAATGAAACGGCAAATATACTTAACAATATATCGGATAGAAGTCTGGTACTACTTGATGAGATCGGTAGAGGTACCAGTACCTATGATGGGATTTCGATTGCTTGGGCGATTAGCGAATTTCTTCACGAGCATCCAGCAAGGCCAAAGACCTTATTTGCTACACATTATCATGAGCTTAATGAAATGTGCGAAACTTTTGAACGAATTAAGAATTACAATGTTGCGGTAAAAGAATTAAAAGATACTGTTTTGTTTCTTCGAAAACTTATTCCCGGAGGGAGTGAGCATAGTTTTGGGATTCATGTAGCAAAAATGGCAGGAATGCCTCAACAAGTGTTGCATAGAGCAAATAAAATGTTGAAAAAACTCGAAAAATCTCATAGTAGCGAAGAGCTTACGGATAAAATAAAAGGAATTCAGCAAGAAGAAGAATTACAACTAAGTTTCTTTAACCTAGATGATCCTTTGCTAGAAGATATAAAAGAAGAGCTACTAGGTATAGATATCGATACATTAACTCCTGTAGAAGCATTAATGAAATTGAATGAGATTAAAAGAATGTTAACTGGAAAGAAAGTTTCGGCTGTGTGATTAATGATCATGGGTATAAACTAGAGGGTAAAAATGAGTCCTTTTAAGTGGATATTTTTACATAAGAAGTGCTATGAATACTAACAAGGCCTTCATATAGAACATATGAAGGCCTTGATTATAATAAAAATACTAGTCTCTAGTATCTGTAATGCTCAGGCTTAAAAGGACCTTTGACTGTTACGCCAATATACTCAGCTTGATCTTTACGTAATTCTGTTAGCTCTACACCGATTTTGGCGAGATGTAGTTTTGCTACTTTTTCATCAAGATGCTTAGGTAGCATATACACTTCATTTTTATAATCTTTACTATTTTTCCATAGTTCGATTTGTGCTAAAGTTTGATTGGTAAAGGAGTTACTCATTACAAAACTTGGATGACCTGTTGCGCAACCAAGATTTACCAAACGGCCTTCAGCAAGAATAATTACATCATTTCCATTGATAGTATATTTATCAACCTGAGGTTTGATTGTATCTTTTGTATGCCCATGATTTTTGTTCAACCACGCCATATCGATTTCATTGTCGAAATGACCAATATTACATACAATTGCTTTGTCTTTTAGAGCTTCAAAATGATGCGCTTGTACAATATCTTTATTACCAGTTGTAGTAATTACTATGTCTGCATTTCCTGCTACGGTTTCTAATTTCTTTACTTCAAAACCATCCATTGCTGCTTGTAATGCACAGATTGGATCTATTTCAGTTACTGTTACGATAGAACCAGCTCCTTTAAAAGAAGCGGCAGTACCTTTACCTACATCACCATACCCACATACTACAACTCTTTTTCCTGCTAGCATTATATCTGTCGCTCTTCTAATTGCATCTACAGCACTTTCTTTACAGCCATATTTGTTATCAAATTTCGATTTAGTAACAGAATCATTTACATTTATTGCAGGCATTGGTAAAGTTCCATTTTTTACTCGCTCATATAAGCGATGTACTCCTGTAGTGGTTTCTTCAGAAAGACCTTTGATATCACCTACTAGTTCTGGATATTTATCTAATACCATATTCGTTAAGTCTCCACCGTCATCAAGAATCATATTTAGTGGTTTGCGATCTTCTCCAAAGAATAAGGTTTGCTCTATACACCAGTCAAATTCTTCTTCATTCATTCCTTTCCATGCATAGACTGGGATCCCAGCAGCAGCGATTGCAGCAGCAGCTTGATCCTGAGTAGAAAATATATTACAAGAACTCCAAGTTACTTCTGCTCCAAGCGCCTGTAATGTTTCTATTAATACAGCAGTCTGTATAGTCATGTGTAAACAGCCAGCTATTCTCGCACCTTTAAGAGGTTGTTCGTCTTTATATTCCTCTCGTAGTGACATAAGACCAGGCATTTCAGCTTCTGCAAGATTGATTTCTTTTCGTCCCCAATCGGCTAAAGATATATCTTTTACTTTGTGGGAAACATAAGGCGCAGTTTTGGTACTCATATTTTTTATGTTTATGATGTATAATTATATTGGTATTTAGTACTAATTTGCTCTAAATTTGTCAATCAATATGATAAAATTTTCAGTACTAAATTCGGTATGCAAAGATACACAATAACTTTAAAAACAAATGCCTCTTTATAAAACTATAACAGTAAATGAAAGCACTACTATTTTCATCTGGAAGATAGAAGAGTCATACGAAGTATTATCTCAAGGGATTAAACTTACACCATATTGCCAAAAAAGAGTAGATACTATGAAATCAGATATTCATAAAAGAGGTTTTATGAGTGTTCGACATCTATTAGCATTATGCAGGTATACTGATTTTGATCTCTATTATGATGATTTTGGAAAACCACATCTTATCGATGGAAAACATATTTCGATCACACATTCTTTTGAGTATGCAAGTGTTATTGTTAGTGATGTGCCTGTAGGGATTGATATTGAAAAACAACGTAAAAAAATAGAAAGGATTGCACACAAATTTGTGGCTTCAGAAAAGAACTTTATTCCAGTACAGAAAGAGAATAAAATTAGAGTGCTAACAGTAATTTGGGGAGCCAAAGAGTCATTGTATAAACTATATGCAACAGCTGGATTAAGTTTTGAAAAAAATATACATATTATGCCATTTGATATAAAAAAACCATTTATTTATGGGAGTATTGATTATAAGAATAAAATCAGTCACTATGAGATAACATTTACAGAATTTGATGGGTTTACTTGCGTGTATGCTTTGCCTTATAGTAACTAACTAGTAATGAAATTTTAAACCCGTATTCATAGACATTGTTTCACTGTAACATAAAGTTTCTAACTGGTAAGCAGCTTCTACGTTTCAAATT
>CANLRN010000069.1 GCA_947493495.1 uncultured Aquimarina sp. | reverse complement strand
TCTCCATTATTAGGCACATCATCTGTAGCCACAACAGTACCATCTATCAATAATTGAATCTGTGCATTGTCTGATGGAGTAGAAATCTGATACGTAATGTTATATTCTCCTGCAGTACCTACATTGATGGTATACTCTGCAAAATCACCACTGTTTACAAAATTAATATTATTTGCAGTAGCATTAACTCCAAGACCTGGACCCCCTGCACTAGCATCATCAAAAGTACCGCCAGTATTAGTAAATGTCTCTGCTTCTATCACAATATCATCTCCTGATGGTGGTGGAGGCGGTGGAGGTGGATTATTTCCGTTAACTGTTACTGTAGTCGTAGCTGTAAAGCCTCCGTCTAAAGTAGTTGCAGTAATTACCGCAGAACCAGGAGCTTGACCTGTAACAACACCTGTACTATTTACAGATGCAACATTGGTGTTATTAGAACTCCAAGTTACTGTTTTATCTGTAGCATTATTTGGTGTTACAGTAGCACTGATAGTAGATGTTTGCCTTTGATTTAAAGTAAGGCTAGTAGGAGAAACACTTACTCCTGTTACATCTATAATAGTAGGATTAGGTACTGTAGGCCCTTCAGTTGATCTACCAGGCTTTTTGGTGAAATCCCAAGTAAGTAAATTCACTACACAAACTTCTCCTACATGTTGAAAATCTATATTAATAGTATTATTAGCTCTTATCAAGTTAGCTGGGATAGGAATCTCTAATGCTCCAAACCATCTACTTCTATTTTGTTGACCACCTCTCCAATCGATAGGAGCTTCAACTTCTACTCCGTTAAAAACTAATTTATTAATTGATAAAAATCCATTTTCTACATCATCAGGAGCGTCAAAAAGATTTACTGTTACTTTTAGCATTGCTTCTGCTCTATCAGGATCTGAAGGTACTTGTACTCCATTAACAGAGAATGTATTATCTCCATTTTTAATTTCTACTCTTTGATCACTACTAACAGAAGCTCCATAGAATTTTTTCTCTGTTGAAGTTTGGTTGATATTTACATCATTTGCAAATGTGTATCTTAATACCATCGTAGCATCTGCTCGTAATGTTACCGAAGAAGGAATAGTAGAGGTCGTATTATCTGATAAAGTAACATCTCTTACACCTTGCAAAAATAATTGCTTAATACGTACACTTTGTGCTTGGTTACTAAAGTCTTCAAAGAAGTTTAGATTAATATTGGTATCTTCATCTTCTAGGTTATTTAAAATAAGAAAAACTTCTTTTCCATTAATGTAACAATCTACTTGTACATCAGGATCTGATGACATTGTATCTACTCTAGTTCCATCTACATCATCCCATAGTCGATACCACTTGATCATTTCACTCCATTCCCAATTCCCATCACCATCATCATCTCTAAGCATTTTATAATGATATACAATTTCTGGGATACCATCTCCATTACTATCAACATCTCTAAATGTTGCTTTAGTCAAAGTAAATGGCATAGAAAGTTCGATATAGTCTGGTCTTTCTAAAAACTGCATTAACATATTAGAAAATGGTTTTAGATTCTCCCAATCATATCGTGTATCATGAGGTCTTGGATCCCAAGCATTCTGTACAGCACCATATTCAGAAATAACTACTGGTTTACGAGTTCCAAATTTATTTATATCATAGGACTCTAACATTTCGAGTGTTGCTTCTACGTGACCTCCACTTCGAGTAGTTCCACCATTAGCATCATATGTTGGCCAGTCGTAAAAATGAACAGCATAAAAATCCATATTAGCACCAGCTGTATCAATAAATCCTTTCCAGATCACATCCCACTGAAACCAAGGCTGTTGACGATTCACAAAAAATGAAGGTCTATCAACTTGACTTCTACCATACGCTTTTGCTACTTCATCCGCTGCAGTATTTCCGTAGAAACCATCAACATAACTTACACTTGAAAAACGAGAAAAACCGTCTCCAAGAAATAGATCATGTAGTCCAAAAGTCATTCCTCCAATTTTTGGAGCTCTACTTCCTAATTTGTTTTTTATTCCAGTTGCCACCAGGTTATGATATTCAAAAATATCTTCCCAACTAGACATCATGAATTGTCCAGTATTCAAAACAAAATCAGGTTCGTTAACTACTTCCCAATACTCTGGCATAACCATTCCATCTTGGCTGATATCATCTACATAAAATTCATCCATAAACTGTACCATCCATTCTGCAGATGTTTCTATATCTTGTGGTATCCATGTACGGCCATTTTCTCTACCCCACACAGAACCAGAAATACCATTATCGAAATAAGACAATGTAGGATATGTAGGATGCGGATTTGTACCCATAATTGATGTAGTTCTATTCTTATAAGAAACTAATCCACGATCTTCTAATCTTTGTTGATATTCTCCTTTCCAGAATGTCAATACATCTGTTAAACTATCACGATTATGTTTATTAGGTCGACTATCATCTGAAGGTGTAAACTGAAATAAGAAAGAAGCAGTTCCATTATCTCTTCCTAAAGATACATCTAGTTCATTTAATAATTCATCGACCCTATTGAGTTCTCCTTCGTAATCTTGTTCAAAAATACTAGCGTGATTGGTAATGTGACGTTCTCTCCCAAAATCGGACACTCCTCCTACGGAGTGCTTGATGTTCAAATTAACGTCTACTTCGACGTTTTGTGCTTGATTTGCTATAGGAAATAGCAAAAACAGCCCCAATAAATAGTAATAATTAATTGTTTTCATAACTAATTTAAAATTGAGTTTATTTATGTGTGTTAATGTTTTAAATATTTAAATGCTCTCTAGTATATAAAACACACTTGTTGTTCTAATATTAAAGAATAAATTGATTAAATATATGAACTATGACAAAACATTAGACTTAGAATTATACGCTAATGAAACATAGAACTAACTACCTAAAGAAAAGTTTTATAATAATCTTGAACAACATCTATACTAACAATATTATGCTCGGATATTTTCAAACTATATAATGCAGGTGTACTAAAACGAGTGCATTTTTTTAGATACCGTTTTTTCTAAAACAGGTAAAAAGTAGAATACAATGCTTATTCATAATGTAAGCAAAAAGTATGGGTTCGGTTAATAAAGTTTGTGTTTGTTATTCTTATTTGTGTTAAGTTAGTATTATAGTTAGTTTTTGATATAAAAGTAAATTCTAATAAAAAGTTTCTATGTGTTATATAAGTAAAAATGATGAGATTATCTAGTGGTATATTTTCATAAATAACCTCATCACTTGTAATAATTAAAATTGATTAAATCTTCATACTAATTTAATATATAATTATATTAGGGTCTAGGGTCTAGGGTCTACTTGTATAAATTCTAAATCATCTATATACAGCCTAAGATCATTACCGTTAGCCTCATTCAAAATTCTCATTAATATTTCTTTTGCTCCTGCTGGTCTTGTATTCCTAATAACTAATGAACTAAACACCCATTGATTAAGAGGTGTACTAGAAAATAAAACGACTGGTCCAGGTAAACCAAAATCAATTGGTTCTAAAAAATAGAATCTTAACTCAGGGGCAAACCCTCCAGTATTATTAATAGGAGTTTCTAAATAACTCCATAATCCTAATCGATATGATTTACTGTTTTCCATAGGAAAATTATTTCCACTATTATGAATAAGACTTGTCATACCAGCACTTGCTGTGATAAGAGCACTTTGCGCTCCTGAATGAGCTCTATCAGTACTGATTGTTAAGGTTGCATCTGTTTGAAGTCCGAAAAAAGAACTTCCATCTTCCCAATCATTATTAAATGAATTTTCAAAACCTGGATCTGTTGAAGCGCCTGTATCCTCTAATACATTAGCTCGTTCTTCAAACGAATTCATAGGTATATTGCTAAAAGTATTGGCAGGAATAGGATCTGTAGATAACAATGAACTACCTGTATATGATACAGTTACATCATCATCAAAGTATACTCTTTCATCATCTAATGTTATGAGTAGAACATTTCCTTCTTCAGAATCAATAGTGATATCACTAATATTGGCAGGAATCGCCACCCCATCATGCATTATTGTTACCGAAAATTCACTTGGAATAAGACTATCTGGTTCTACTTCTTTACTGAATACCATTGCTAATGTCCCATCTAACTTTCCATCCACGGATACTAAAACTATTGGGTCAGAAGAAGGAACTACATTTACAAAATTTGGAATTATTTCTTCATTCACACCTGAAGGGCGTATAGAACTAGCTGTTATAGCAACATCAAATACTCCAAGTTTCCTGTACGCTACATCTAACTGTAGAATTTCTCCTGTTTGCGTCCTTGGACTACCTCCTTCTAATTCCCATGCTATCTGTTGTGGATTACCAGTTGTCTCTATAGAATATCGCACAGATCTACCTGCAGGCACATTATTTTCTGCATCATCTTCAATTGTCAATGCATCTCCTAAAGTTCCATCTAGATTAATATAATTTGCACTAAGTATTGTTCGTATACTATCCAATACTGTAACCCTAATTATTGTATCCAATTCTCTACCTACAAGATTTCCTTCGGCAAAAGCATCTTCTTCAAAAGTTTGATTTAAAGTCACATCAAACTCTCCAAGATTAGAAAACCTAGCTTTAGCCACATCTTTTTTAGATTCATCTATATTAGCTCCTTCAAAAGTCCAGTTTCTATCTATCACTCCAGAAGAATAATCCGCAAATGTAACTACAGAATTAATTCTAATGAAATTATTTGCAACTTGTGATGAAGTAAAAATTACTCTCTGACTAGGAGGTGTATCGTCACTGGCATCATCTTTTTGGCAGCTAACAATAACAATAAAAGTTAGTATTAGCATAACAATCATTTCTTTTGACTTTTTCATATACATCTATTATTTTTAATTGTTAAGTCCATCATTAGTTTGTACTTCTATAGAAGGTAATGGAAAATAATCTTTACTCGAATTATAATTATTACTAGCTTGATTAAAATCAGGTCTTATCCTTTGTGTAATAAACAAAGGAGCTACTCCTCCACCTGCTAAATTGAGTTCATCTGATTGCGGAGGTTCCATATCTTCTAATTCTTCTATCTGACGCCTCCAATCTTCATCTTGCGCAAGTTCATTAAGAACTTGTCCAGCTATTCCCCATCTCACTAAATCTTTCCATCTAAATCCTTCTGCATAAAGCTCTAATGGTCTTTCTACTCTTCGTATGTGCGTCATTACACTTTCTACAGAAGGTGGCACCGTAGTTTCTACTTGATTATTGATTGTGATACTTTTATGAAACTCTGGAATACCTCCTCTTGTATCAATGTATTCTTGAAGTGTTACTACTCCAGCTCTCGAACGTATTCTATCAATAAAATCAATGGCAGTAGTCACATCTCCACTAGCTTCTAAAACAGCTTCTGCATACATAAGAAAAACATCTGCTAGTCGTATATGTCTAAAATTAATTCCAGATCTACCGTTATCATCTTCGCTAGGCAAAAAATACCAATTTGCATGCTTTTTAGTGTAAGCACTTTGACCAAATCCCCATCCTTTTTCCGTACTCGGTTGTTCTTGGTAAAAAAGGCCATCAGCATTTAAAGGAACTATACTTGCTCCCATCCTTTTGGATTGCAAGTTCCCATCATTAATTGGGTTATTGGGATCGACTTCATCTCTAATAAACAATTCGTGCATATAATAGGTAGGTAATACTGTATTAAACCCTCCAAATCTTAATTGTCCAATATCTCTTGCAAGTGCTGAAGATTCTGCCCCGGTAACAAATTGTGTATCGTCTACAGCTCCACCAGGAGCTCCAGGATTAAGCTCAGCAGAGAAAGGTGTTTCTAATATAGATTCTCTGTTGTGCTCCGTAAGATGAGAAAAATTATCTAAATTATTAGGTGCTAATTCATATATCCCTGAATCTATTACTTCTAAAAATTCTGATGCTGCTTGCATCCAATCTTCATCATATAGATGCACCTTACCTAACATACTGGTTGCAGCCCCCCAAGTAGCTCTTCCAACTTCATCTTCAGGCCATACTTCAGGTAAATTTGCTTTTGCAAATATTAAGTCTGGCAAAATGATTTGATTCGTAATTTCTTCTATAGAAATAAAAGGAGCCGAAACATCTTGTCCCAATCTCGGATCAGTTCTTAAAACAGCTCCACCATAAGTATGTGCCACTTGAAAATAATAGAAAGCCCTAAGAAATCTGGCTTGAGCTTCTACTTGATTTCGCTCTTCTATATCATCAAAAGCATCAAGGTTCTCTTCTAAGCCTAATAATACTTGATTAGCTCTAAAAATACCGATATATAATTCACTCCATTTTCTTATGACCTGTTCGGCATTATCACCAATATTTAAATTCGCATGAACAATTTGTCTAGGGTAAAAGAATTCTGTTCCTGCCTCATCTCCCTGAAGCATTTCAAACTGTAAACCCGATCCACTTATACTTTGAAACTGTAATGCTGCATACACTGCATTAAGAGCTCCATTAAATTGTCCAGGAGTCCTAAAAAAATTCTCTACAGGAATTGAATTAGGGTTTTCAACTTCTAACACATCTTCCCCACATCTTACAAAAAGCGTAATACATACTATACCAAATAAGATTTTATAAAATACATTTTTCATATTTATTTTCTTTTTTTTATTAAAAACCTAATTGAACACCAAATAAAAATCTTCTACTTACAGGGTAGGATGCTGCATCAACACCTCTTGTAAAAATACCATCTCCTCCTATCTCAGGATCAAACCCTGTATATTCAGTAAAAGTAATAGGATTTTGTGCTGTTGCGTACACTCTAAAATTTCTAATTGCTTCAGGTAAAAAATCACTTGGAACTGTATATCCAAAAGTTATGTTTCTTATTCTCCAGTAACTACCGTCCTCTAAAAAATAATCTGATCTTGAACGAACATTTTCTGTTAAAAATCCAGCATTATCTGCTGGTATATCTGAAGTAGGGTTCTGCGGAGACCACTGATTATATAAATCTAAATGTCGGTCATAAGCATATGCTGCTAATCTTGATCCATTATAAATCTCTGCTCCATAAGATACATAATTCTGAATATATAAATCAAATCCTTTGTAATCAAGATTCAAGCTTAGACCTGCTTCCCATTCTGGCTGACCTGAGCCTGCATAAACCCTATCATTTTCATCAATAGTATTATCACCATTCTGATCGATATACATAATATCTCCCAATCTAGCATTTTCATCAATCAAATTGTAAGCATCTAACTGTTCTTGTGTTTTTATAACTCCATCATTTTCTACTAAAAAGAAAGCACCTGCTTCAAACCCTTGTGCTAAAAATGTAGTAGGATCACCAGTAGGGAAAGTCAATGTAGGAACCCCTCCTTGAAAACCCCTAGCAGTTCCATTGAGGTCTGTAATTTCATTCTCATTTGTTGTAAATGTACCTGCAATATTCCATTTTAACCCTCCAGATGTTTGATCTCTATAACTTATTGCTATCTCTAATCCTTCATTAGTTAAATTACCTGCATTGATTACTCGTTGATTAAAAGATGAGTCTCCTGGAGCATTAGCACCAACAGATGGAGGCAACGACTCTCCTAACAGTAAGTCTTCTTTTTCGTTTGAGTAATAATCAGCTGCTATACTAAGTTTATTACTAAAAAAAGCTAAATCTATACCTATATTTCTTGATATATTTGTCTCCCATTTTATATTTGGATCCACAAATCTTCTACCTATTTGACCTACAGCTAGTTGACCTTGCTCTCCTAATATAAAATTAACCCCTGTTTCAATTACAGGAGTGAAAAGAAATGAAGGTATTCTTTGATTTCCAACTTCTGCCCAACTAGCCCTTAATTTAAAATTAGAGACAAAATCTATATTTGCATTTTCCCAAAAAGGTTCTTCGCTAACATTCCATCCAAGAGATATCCCGAAAAAATCTCCGAATTTATTTGCAGGGCCGAATTGAGAGGATCCATCTCTTCTGTAACTCCCAGAAATAAGATATCTATCATCGTAATTATATTGAATTCTAGTCAATAAACCAGTTAATATTTGTTTATCATCAGCTCCATTAGGTTTGATTCCTTCTTCTCCAGCTCCTAAAACAGGTGTATCATTACTCAAAAGTCCAATAACACCAGTATTTATATTACTTGAATCAAATTGTTCATAAGATGTTAAGGCTAATAATTTTATGTTATGTTTTCCTATATCTTTATAGTAATTCAAAGAGTTTTCTATTGTACTTCTTTGAGAAAATATAAAGCTTTCTTGCAAAATTGCCCTTTCTCTAGAAGCCAAAGGAACAAAATCATTTTGGTTATTAAACAATAAGTATTGAGGCCTAAAAAATTTACGTCTAAAGTCAAATGTATTTCTTCCAAGGTTAGCTTTATAACCTAAGCCTTTTAATATCTCATATTCGATATTAAATGCAACACTAGAGCTTCTTATTCTTCTATCGTCTTCGTTAGCCAATTCTCTTGTAAGAAAGCCTAAAAGCTCTGGTTGCCCTGTCCCTTCGCTCAAATTTACAACACCATTAACTGGTCTAGTACTACTTATTGCTGGTTGAAAAGGTCTTTGAGAAATTGCAAGTTCTAACAAAGCAAATGGTTCTTGCTCCCTAACTTCATCTGTTATAGAGACCGATGAAAACACCTTTAATCTATTTCTTTTGTATTGTCCCGTAATTCGGGTTGTTAATCTATTGAAGCTTGAATTAATTAAAACTCCTTCCTGATCAAAGTAGTTACCACTCAAATTTAGTGTCAAATCATCAACTCCTCCAGAAACATTTATATTATGACTTTGTATTAAAGCATTATTATTCTTAACATCTGTTACAAAATCGTTATCAGTATCTATAGCATTAGCATTAAAACTTAATACTTGAGCTACATTATCACTTCCTTCTCTCTCATCTAATAACTGTGTTACAAAGAATTGTTGCCTAGTATCTAATAATGGAATACCAGATGTTATGTTTTGTGCTGCTACATATGTACTATAATCAGCAGTCAATTTACCTTTTTTTCCTTTTTTGGTAGTGATGAGAATAACTCCATTCGAAGCTCTAGTTCCATATACCGCCGCAGCTGCACCATCTTTTAAGACTACTAAAGATTCTATCTGCTCTGGTGCTATATTAGGGTTATTCTGAAATGGAACTCCATCCACAACAAATAATGGAGAAGAACTACCAGGGCTTAACGAACCTACTCCTCTGATTTGAATATTTGCTGATTCTCCAGGTCTACCGTTACTTGCTTGAATATTAACCCCTGCAACTTGACCCTGTAGAGCTTCACCCACATCAGATACAGGCGCCTTTGATATTGTTTCTGAGCTTATTGTTGTGACCGCTCCTGTTACTTCAAGCTTACGTTGAGTACCATAACCTATGACCACTACTTGCTCTAATTCTTCATTTTCTGCTCCCAATACTACGTTAATAGTATTTTGATCACCTACTACAATAGACTGAGTTTTAAAACCAATTGATGAGAAAACTAACACTTCTCCTTTAGAAGCTTTTAACGAATAATTCCCATCAAAATCTGACACAGCTCCTCTATTAGTCCCCTGAACTAAAATATTAGCTCCCAATAAAGGAATGGTTCCGTCAGTTATTGTTCCTGATATCTCCATTTGTTCCTGCGCCCTTGACTCAATTGAAGAGCCGACTAAAACAACTATCAATAATAAATACCATTTTCTTTCAAAAATTGTTTTGATTTTTTTCATAAATATAAAAAAGCTTAAAAAAATTTAATAATATTTTAATAATTTATCACATTTTTTAATAACATGCAGCATAACAACTAAAACAAACATATAAATCTTAAAATTTTATCAAAACAAAACCAACTAGACAAAAAATAGACAAAACCTTTTTAAAAAGGTTGAGTTGCTAATAAGCGTTTAAAAACAAGTAGCTTACCTAGAGGTTTGAAATAGCTAATTTTTCCACATATTGTTCATTATTATCGATAAATTCAATACTAAGATAAATTATTTATAGATATAATCAAATTAATAAATCTATTAAATACACTATACTAAACTGATAACTTTTCATTTACAGTGCATTAAAGAAGGGAAAATAAATAATATTTCTGATTATGAATTTCTATATTAATCTAAAGTAAGAATTATCTTATAACTTAAAAATACTAGTACAAATGTTATTTTGGAATTAATTTTACGGGAAAAAATAACTAATTACAAGCTTCTTATACATAGTGTTTAGTCCAGTGGTAGAAGATAATTATATTACACTAAGGATGCATTAATTTTCTACATTTACTCATCTTAAAAAAATTCAGATCATATACGCTAAATAATCACGAAGCCTCTAAAATATGACCTCTGCCTGTGAGAATGGTTGTTCAATGAGAAATAAAGCAAAAAAAACTAATTTGCTGTTGCTGTATTTCTGAACCAAACACTGATTATAAAAGTCTAAGCACCGAATTCTTTATGTATAGAAAAACTTAAAAAGATTACAATCCCTTTAACTGTGCATCACGTACTTTTTTAAAGAGATTAGAGGAATACACAAAATCGGTAACAGCTTCATTATCAGTTTTAAAAATCTGAGACTTATCACCCTCCCACTCCAAATGTCCATATCTCAAAAAGATAATCTTCTCTCCGATCTCCATAACAGAGTTCATATCATGAGTATTGATAATGGTAGTGATATCATTTTCCTCAGTAATTTCTTTGATTAGATTATCAATTACAATTGCTGTTCTAGGATCCAATCCAGAGTTAGGTTCGTCACAAAATAGATATTTTGGTTTTGTAACTATAGCTCTAGCGATGGCTACTCTTTTTTGCATTCCTCCACTAATTTCTGAAGGGAGTTTTTTATTAGCATTTTCAAGATTTACACGGTTTAGCACTACATTCACTCGATCCCGCATCTCTTCTTTTTTCTGTTTTGTAAACATCATTAAAGGGAACATAACATTTTCTTCTACTGTCATAGAATCAAACAATGCACTCCCTTGAAACACCATTCCCATTTGTTCTCTAAGATCTCGTTGCTGCTCAGTAGAGAGGTCTGTATGGACGGCTCCATCATAACATATTTCTCCTTGTTCTGGTGTAAACAAACCTAGCATACATTTAAGAAAAACAGTTTTACCACTACCACTTGTACCAATGATAAGGTTAGTTTTTCCACGGTCGAAAGTTGTAGTGATTCCCTTTAAGATTTCTTCGCCATTAAAGCCTTTGTGTATATCTTTAACTTCGATCATTAACTTAGTATTAATTGAGTTAATATATAATTAGCAATAATAATCACTACAGTAGTCCATACAAAGGCAGAGGTACTAGCTTTTCCTACTCCTAATGCACCACCTTTCATATAATATCCATGAAAAGAAGGAATGGTAGCTAATAAAAATGCAAATAGGAATGTTTTTATAAAGGCATATACCAAGTGGTATGGGATAAATTCTTCTCGTAGTCCAGTCAAAAATTCTGATCCTGATACAAACCCGCCATACACTCCAGCAATATACGCTCCAAAAATCCCTACGAACATAGCAATAGCTATTACGAATGGATACATAAACATAGCAACGATTTTAGGAAAAACTAAGTAATTAAGGGAGTTAATTCCCATTACTTCTAAGGCATCAATTTGCTCAGTAACTCGCATAGTACCTATACTAGAAGTGATAAAAGAACCTACTTTACCCGCCATAATTACAGACAAAAAGGTAGGTGCAAACTCAAGTATTACCGATTGCCTAGAGGCAAATCCTATTAACTGTTTAGGAATAAGTGGATTTGTTAGATTAAGAGCCGTTTGTATAGCTACAACAGCACCAATAAAAAAAGCAAGGAATACAGTAATACCTAGAGACCCAAGAATAAGATCATCTATTTCTTTAAAGATCAAGCTTCTAAGCACAGATCCTTTAGTCATCCGACTAAAAACTCCTTTTAGCATTAAAAAATAACGACCGATATCGTCTAGATAAAACATAGGTGCTATATTAGAAGGGCTAAAATAGAAAAAAAAATAGCGCCAGCATTTAACCTTCTATTAAAGTTTTACATTTACATAAACACTATTTTAGCGATCTAAATAAAAAAGTAATGTCAAAGAAAATATTCTTAGTAATTATTATAATCTTTAGCTCAGCTCAGCACAGTTTCTCACAATCCTATAAATCTTCAAAAAATAGGTCTAATACGCAAATAGTTAGCACTCCTAAACTAGTAGTCGGAATTGTAGTAGATCAAATGAGATATGATTATCTAACTCGTTTTTATCATCGATTTGGAAAAGGTGGTTTTAAGAGAATGATCAACCAAGGGTTTAATTGCAAAAACAATCATTTTAATTATATCCCAACATATACAGGACCTGGCCATGCATCGATTTTTACTGGAACCACACCACAAAACCACGGGATAATTTCTAACTATTGGTATGATAAGTTTACTAAAAAAATGATCTATTGTGCAAGTGATCCTTCTGTAAAAGCAGTAGGGTCTGATAGTGAGCTAGAGCGAATGTCTCCGCATCGCATGAAAACAACAACAATCACAGATCAAAACAAATTACACACACAACTTAAAGGTAAGAGTATTGGAATTGCTATCAAAGACCGTGGTGCTATCTTACCTGCAGGGCATGCTGCGGATGGCGCATATTGGTTTAGAGGAAAAGACGAAGGTAAATGGATCACTAGTACATATTATAGAAATGAACTCCCTGAGTGGGTTCAGGAATTTAATGCCTCTGGCCAAGTAACATCTTATTTAAAAGTATGGAACACCTTATATGATATCAATACTTATGTGGAAAGTGGAGTAGATGAGAATTCATTTGAAGGAGGTTTTACTGGTAAGGAAAAGGCTACGCTCCCATATGATTTAAAAGCATTAAAAGATCAAAATGAAGGGTATGATATTATCAAAGCGTCTCCTTATGGAAATAGCTTAACAACTGATTTTGCAATAGCGGCCTTAGATGGAGAAGATTTAGGAAAAGACCCCATTACAGATATTCTAACTGTAAGTTTTTCTAGTCCGGATTATATAGGTCATAATTTTGGAGTGAATTCTAAAGAAATCCAAGACACCTATTTACGATTAGACCTGGATTTGGAACGCTTTTTTAATGCTTTAGACAGTAAAGTAGGTAGTGGAAATTATACTGTTTTTTTAACCGCTGATCACGGTGCAGTACATGTGCCTTCTTATCTAAAATCAATAAAAATACCTTCAGGTTATTTTGATGTAAAAAAATTCTATGAAGATGTAAAGTCTCATGTGAAAGAAAAATTTGCAATCGATGGATTGATCGAAAAACACGATAACAATCAATTCTTTTTTGCTTATGATATCCTAGCAAAAAACAAGATAAAACCAGAAGATTTACAGAAAATTATAGCTCATTATACCCTTCAGTACAATCAAATAGACAAAGTGTTTACTCGAGAGCAATTATCAACTGGGGAATATGCCGATCGAATTGGAACTCTAATTCAAAAAGGATACCATCAAAAAAGAAGTGGAGATGTTGTGTATGTACTAAATCCAGCAACAATTACCTATTCATTGACAGGGTCAACCCATGGTAGTGGATTAAATTATGACACACATGTACCTCTATTATTTTTTGGAAAAGGTATCCAACAAGGAAGCACTATCCATAAAACTGCTATTACTGATATTGCTCCTACGATTTCTGTATTATTAGGGATGGCTTTTCCTAATGGTACTACAGGAAATGTATTGCCATTTGTATTAGAATAATTTCTGTTTGATTTTTTTCCAGCGCAACTTTCTAATAAAAACACCTTCTGCTTTAGTAACCAAAAAAGGTTGTTTTTTGTTTTTAGCCTTAAAAAAACCTCTTATATACTCCAGAATCAGTTGGGGTTTCTTTTTTAGTAAAGCCAGCTTGACAGATGCAATTAATGTAATCCAAAACCCATATCGCATGCTATAAAAAGCTTGTCCTTGTTTATATTTTGCTTTAGGATTGTAGGTGCCTCCTGTTGGTTTTAGATGTTTTACTTGTAGGGATGAATCTGTTTTGATTTCCCAATGATGATATTGAGCTAATAATTCATCAACCGTATCCCAACCCATAGCTGGTTTTAAGCCATTAATATCTTTAAAACAGTTTTTTCGATAGGCCTTTAGCGCTCCACGTATATGCTCTTTGTTAGTTAAGTTTTCTAGAACCCATTGCTCATCTTTTTTGATATAACAAAACCCTCCAACCATTCCTGTTTTTTTATCTTGATCAAAGTGCTGTATCATCTTTTCTAGATAATTAGCTGGAAATACTAAGTCAGCATCAAATTTGCATATTATATCATAGGACTCGTCTAATGTTTCATACCCCTGATAAAAAGCATTGATTACTTTGCTTCCTGGCATATGGTCTTTACTAGAGTGAGTACTGATCATAGAGATATATGGATACTGATTAACAAAATCTTGCACTACAGTTGCTGTATCATCTGTGGAATTATCATTGACTACCACTATTTTTTTAGGAAGAGTCGTTTGAGTTACTAAAGATGATAAGGTTTTATCAATTAGTGCCGCTTCATTATGAGCTGGTATAACAATGTATATGTCCAATTTATCTACTATTAAAGATTATTTTCTCTCTGCATAGATAATATAGTATCTAGGTGTAAAATATCGCAATACAGGTCTTAAGCCTAACTTACGGACAGGATGTGTCCATTTTTTTCTAGCTTTAATTTCCCAACCTGATTTTTCTAATAACCAATCAAATTGCCAATCTTCAAATTCGTGATAGTGCCGATCCCAAGGATCTGTCTTACTCCTGTAAGCAGGAGAAAACCATAATCGCAATGGAATCGAAGCTACTAATTTATTAGCTTTTATATCTCTTAAGACATTATATGGAGCAATAAGATGTTCACATATTTCAAAAGCAGTTACTACCTCATCATTATTGTTTTTCACTGCTGTAGTATCGACATCTAGATCTTCGCCAGTAGTATTCGTAACGGTATATCCTTCTTTTTCCATAAAATCTACAAAAGGATTTCGTACTCCAAGATCAAGTATACTAGCTGGTGAAGGAATATGTTTTCGCAAAAATTCCAATGTTTCTTTATATCGTTTATGTGGAAAAGTTCCTTCGTACATATGTGACTCTATTTATCAAGTGCAAAAATAGAAATTAGTAGCACCTACCAGTATTCTGTTGAATAAAAATTCATTGAAACCTACTATTTTCACAACAAAGTCCCAAATAATTCTATAGATTAATTTTTAATTCTATCACTGTAGCAATAGACAATGCTCTGGTTTTTATAAAATCTGCTTTTTTTCCAACAAAATTATTATCTACTGTCTCATTAAATAATGAAAGCCAGGTGTTAAAATGGATTTTTTGCATTGCTTTTTTAAGATGTAAATTTTGATGGATCTCTAATACATTTTTTTTGTAATTTCCAGAATAGGATAATTGCTGCTCCCAAAAATCTATAATATGTGGTAAATGATCTTCAAGATTAATTTTAGCTATCTCGGTAAAAAACACACCTATAAGTGGATTTTTGAGTGCTTTTGAGTAAAATTGTTTCATTAGTGATTCAATATCTTTTCTGGTAGAAATATCTCGCAATGGCACCTCTTCTTCTTTCATAAGTATTCATTTAGTGTCTGGTTTTAAATACAGAAAAATCAAATGTATCTCACTTTAGAAAGGGATATCTTTTAAAAAATGAAAAAAAGAATATAATCTTATTAAAACCTAAAGTCAAAAGCTACACTATATACTATAAACGTATTCATACTTCTTCTAGATATGCCTCTATAGGCGTACAGGTACAAATAAGATTTCTATCTCCATAAGCATCATCTACACGTCTTACTGTTGGCCAAAATTTATTTTCTGCAACATATGATAATGGATAAGCTGCTTGTTCTCTACTGTATGGAAAATTCCATTCGTCTGTTGTTAGCATAGCTAATGTATGTGGTGCATTTTTCATGACATTGTTTGGGTTATCAGGACCAATACCTGCAATTTCTTTTCGTATACTAATCATTGCATCACAAAATCGGTCTAGTTCAGCCTTACTTTCACTTTCTGTCGGTTCTATCATAATAGTCCCAGCAACAGGAAACGAAACTGTTGGAGCATGAAAACCATAATCCATGAGACGTTTGGCTATATCAGTTACCTCGATCCCATTTGTTTTAAATGGACGACAATCAATAATCATTTCGTGAGCTGCACGCCCTCGTTCTCCAGAATATAAGGTATCGTAATGCCCCATTAGGCGTTCTTTTATATAATTTGCATTAAGAATAGCATATTCTGTAGACTCCTTTAATCCATCAGCTCCAAGCATACAGATATAACCATAGGATATCAGACAAGCTAATGCAGACCCCCAGGGAGCAGCAGAAATAGGTGTAATTGCTTGATCTCCCCCAGTAGTAATTACGGGATTGCCTGGTAAGAATGGCACTAGCTGTTTTGCAACACAAATAGGACCTACTCCTGGCCCGCCACCTCCATGCGGTATAGCAAATGTTTTATGTAAATTTAAGTGGCATACATCAGCTCCAATAACACCTGGGTTAGTCAACCCCACTTGTGCATTCATATTAGCGCCATCCATATACACTTGCCCTCCATTATCGTGAATGATTGTTGTTATCTCTTTTATCGCAGATTCATATACTCCGTGTGTTGATGGATAGGTAACCATTAATGCAGCAAGGTTATCTTTGTAGCGTGTTGCTTTTTCTCTAAGATCATTTACATCAATATTTCCTTCTGCTGTAGCTTTGGTGACTATCACTTTCATCCCAGCCATAACTGCTGATGCAGGATTAGTCCCATGGGCAGACGATGGGATCAAACAAATGTTTCTATGGTGATCGCCTTTGGATTCGTGGTAAGCACGTATGACCATTAAGCCTGCGAATTCTCCTTGTGCTCCAGAATTAGGCTGTAAAGATGTACCTGCAAAACCTGTAATCTCTGTTAGTTGTTCTTCTAGTTTTTTCAATACTTCTTGATACCCTATTGCTTGCTCTATCGGAACAAATGGATGAATGTTACTCCATTGCGAGTTACTTAATGGGAGCATTTCTGAAGCAGCATTTAGTTTCATAGTACAAGATCCAAGAGGTATCATAGAATGATTCAATGATAAATCTTTGCGTTCTAGTTTTTTGATATAGCGCATCAACTCTGTTTCTGAATGATATGCATTAAATACTTCATCTGATAAAAATTTAGTATTTCTTGCAACCGACTGAACTATAGAGGTATTAATCGCTAGTTCTTGGATTATAATAGGTTCTTTTTTTATAGCTTCGGCAAAAATAGAGACAACCTGATTGAGATCTTCTAGTGTTGTTGCTTCATTTAGCGAAATGGAAACAGTTTCTTTATCAGGATAATAAAAATTTACTCCTTGTGTTTCTGCTATAGTTTTTATTTTCTTACTACCTGCCTTAATTCTAATAGTATCAAAAAACATAGTATTTAATTGTTCGAAACCTAATTTTTCTAATACATTAGCCAACTGTATTGCAGATGCGTGTACTTTATTTGCAATGTATTTTAATCCATCAGGGCCATGATAAACAGCATACATCCCAGCCATAACAGCAAGTAATACTTGTGCTGTACAGATGTTAGAAGTAGCCTTATCTCGCTTGATATGTTGCTCTCGGGTCTGCAATGCCATTCGCAGTGCTCGATTGCCATTCATATCCTGAGTAACTCCAATAATTCTTCCAGGTATATTGCGCTTGTATTCTTCTCTGGTAGCAAAATACGCAGCATGAGGCCCTCCATATCCTAAAGGAATTCCAAAACGTTGTGTAGTTCCTACAACTACATCTGCATGAAAGCTACCAGGAGATTTTAGAGATACTAAACTCAATATATCAGCTACTACTGCTACTTTGATTTCTATTTGATGCGCTGCTGCTACAAAATCGGCATAATCATATACCTGGCCAGATACTCCAGGATACTGTATAATCGCACCATAAAAATCTGATGAGAATTGAAATGTTCGATGATCGCCAATTACTAATTCTATCCCTAATGGAATAGCTCTAGTTTTTAATACAGAAAGTGTTTGTGGCAATATCTCTTCGGACACAAAAAACTTATGTGTATTTGTTTTCTTTTGCATCCTGGATCGTACAGAAAATAACATAGCCATGGCTTCTGCTGCAGCTGTACTCTCATCTAATAATGAAGCATTAGCAAGTTCCATCCCAGTTAGATCACAAATCATGGTTTGGTAATTAAGCAGAGCTTCGAGTCTACCTTGTGCAATTTCTGCTTGATAAGGAGTATACGCAGTGTACCAACCTGGATTTTCTAAAATATTTCTCTGAATTACTGCGGGCAAACACGCTTCGTGATACCCTAAACCTATATATGTTTTGTATACTTTATTTTTTAGCCCTAAATCCTGTATATGATCTGTATATTCTTTTTCAGTCATTGCAACATCAAGCTGTAAATTGTTTTTTAACAAAATATCATCAGGAACCGTTTCATAGATAAGCTGATCCATAGAATCAGCTTTGATAAGCGCTAACATATCCTTTACATCTTTTTCGGAGGGACCTATATGACGTCTCTTAAATGCATCTTTTCTCATAGCAAAAACACTTGATATTTTGGTCAAAAATACATATTAAATCCTGAAAAATTTGTCTTTTAATTAACTCTATAGTTGTAAGTTTTTAACCAATTTTAGTTGTTATCAACAGATAGCCTTAAATTTATAGTGTGAAAACCCTAAAAAAAGTATTTAAATTTTATATCAATAGCAGTATACATGTTGCCTTAGCAATGATATCGTTAGTTAAAATCACTTTTATCAAATTTGATATCCTAGGAGCAGATACTTATCTGTACTTTGGTTTTTTTGGCTCTATTATTTCTTATAATTTTGTAAAATATTCTAGCTCAGCCAATCTATATCATAGGCGATTGACCAAATCAATGAATACGATTAAAGTATTCACAGGAATTAGTTGTGTAATACTCATATATTTGGCGCTGCAATTATCAACTGATGTATTATTCTATTTATTCCCTTTTTTTTTGTTGACAATACTATACGCTATCCCTATATTTCCAAAGAAAAAAAATCTACGTAGTGTAGCAGGGATAAAGATTTTTATTATTGCATTGTTATGGGCGGGTACTACCATGTTAATCCCTATCTCTTTCATTGAAGGTCAATTAGATTTTGATATGATTATAGAGCTAATTCAGCGTTTTTTATTCGTAATTGTTATGATGCTTCCCTTTGAAATTAGAGACTTGCAATACGATGCTAATGAATTAGGGACAGTACCTCAGATTATAGGTATAACTAGGACTAAAATTTTTGGGAGTATACTCTTAGTATTTTTTTTAATACTAACTGTTTTTAAGGATGAAATCTCATCTGTAGAAATTCTTAGTACAATTGTTGTGACTATTATTAGTTTATTATTTTTATGGGGTACAGAAAAAAAACAATCGGAATACTTCTGCTCCTTTTGGGTTGAAAGCATTCCGATTATGTGGCTTTTAATATTGATAGTATTACAGAACTTACTGTAACTAATTCATTTTTTTTAATATCTCTGCCTTGAGTTGTTCTTTTTTAGATAAAGGTATTGTTTGGACATTTGATTTTTTTATAATCTTAGTAAGCTTTACATTTCTTCTAACGTACCTTCTAGTTACTTTACAAAATAAAAATCTTATATTAAGTTTTATAATCTCTAGAAAAGACGCTTCTCCATATTGGTTTTTATCACAGATGTGTTTAGCTTGATCACGAGTTACATAAAAATTATTAGTATCTTTCATCACATTTTTTTCTATTTTTTATTAAGGGGGTATATTTACTACTTACTTATTATATTCTGACATTTTTTTCTTTAGCTGTTCTTTCATTATATCCTTTGTTGATTTATCTATATTGATCACCTTAGGATCTTTTACTAATCCACTCAATTTACCATTATTAGCCGAATATTTCCTACAAGCCTTACAATAAATTAAATGAATACTTAATTTAATTTTTTCCCAAAAAGATGCTTCTTTATATTGATTTTTATCACAAAAGTGGTTAGCATTTTCGCAGCTAACAAATATTTTATTCCCCATTCTTACAATATTAAAACCAGTTTTTTTCTAAGCATTCAGCCATCGATGTTCTAGCACGATGTATGATCACCCATAGATTAGACGCAGTAATATCAAATTCATTACAGATTGCTTCTGTGTCAAATCCTTCTATTGTTTTCATTTTAAAAATCTTTGCCTGTTTTTCGGGTAACTTGCCTATACAATTATGTATTGCCAGCCCTAATTCTGTATTTTCTATCTCGTTTTCAGCATTTTTGTCAAATGGATCTGCTACTCTTTCCTCTATCCAATCCCCTTCGGATTCTTCATTATTCACATAATTCATTCGTACCTCTGCCTTCCCCTTATTGCTATTTATTTTTCTATAATAGTCAATGATTTTTCTTTTTAGTATGGAGATTAGCCAGGTTCGTTCACTTGCTTCTCCTTTAAAGTTTTTCATTGATTTGAGACCTGCAAAAAATGTTTCTTGTACTAAATCCTGAGCAATTTCTCTATCATCAACTCGTACTATGGTATAATTAAATAGATAGTCACTATATTTATCTACCCATGAGTTTGGGTCTATTATGTTTGTTGACATGTTTTTTCATTAGTTATATTTGCCAAAAATAGGTTAAAAAGTTAAATTCTAAGGTGTTTTTTATATTACTTTATATGTCGTAATAACAATCGAAACTTACATGTTTTTTATGTTTTATTATTTATTTAGAAATAAAGTACTTCCTGATTTATAATCAATTGAATTATTACACAAAATTTCTCTATACCATTCTACAGGAAAAAGATAGTATTAATAAGATTATATTAAAAAAGCTATCAAAAGAATGTTCTAATGATAGCTTTTGATTAAGCTAATTATATAGACAGTGGTAATAATTTATCAAAACTCCACTTGAAAAACTATATATTTTAATTCGTTTTTATAAAAGTTTTGTGCATTGTTTTCTTGTCTCCTGTAAGGCTCAAAATATAATGCCCATTAGGAATAGCACTTATATCAATCGCTAGATCATTAGTACCTTCATAGGTTGTAGCTGTTCTAGTAAGAAGTACTTTCCCTGAAATGTCTATAACTTTTAGTACAACATCTTCTTTACTACTTGCTGTGAAATAGCTTAAATTAATAGCACCATTAGTGGATGGGTTAGGGAATAGTACAATAGTAAACTCTTCATCTGGTGTTATCCCTGAAAATCTAGAAACATTGCCTACAGGAATAAATTTCCATTTGGTTTGTCCTCCTCTAAAAGTATCAGCAACTGAGGTGACCACTCGCTCTCCATTTTCTGAACGAACCCATTCTTCATCAAACTTATTTTCTACTCTAAAATATCCATCTCCAGCACCTACAAATTTCCAGCGCGTACGATCCCCTGTAAAAACTGCAGCATCTTTGGTAGTAATGGTAGTACCATCAGATTGAAGCCATTGTCCGCTATTTCTATTCTCTATTCTAAAATATCCATTTCCTGCGTTGATCAATCTCCATTGGGTAAATGATCCACTTTTTGTTTTAGGAACTACATTAAGTGTTCCATCAGAAAATCCTTGTAACCATTCATCAAAATGTCTGTTCTCCATACGATACCAAACACCTGTTTTTGGAGCGCCTACAGTTCCGCCATCGCCACCGCCGTTAGTACCATCGCATATAGGAGGTGTAGGTTGTAATGGTCTACCGCCGCCGCCTGGAGTGGCTTCTGTATTATTACGTACAATCTGTATATGAGGAAGAATTTTCATCAAATCCTTAACCCAAGGGTTGTTTTTCTTATCTGTAGACACAAATTCATATCCAAATTTATTTTCAAATTCTTCAACTACAGTCCCATCAGGACTTTCTTCTACTGCAATCATCATTCTATTCCATGGAACACCTTCTACCTGATACGCACCATAGTTCTGTAGGGTCCAAGCAATTTTCTTAGCGGCTAATGTTTCTAATTTTAAGGATTTAATATCCAAATCAGCTCTTAACGCTCTTAAACAACCCATTTGTGCTTGTTTATTAGTACTGCCATATAATCCATTTGGGGCGTTTTTATCGTGTCTAACGGCAGGCCATCTCCAACCTCGTCGGGTTGCTTTGTCATAATACAAATACTGCTCTCCAGGAAAACTTATTTTAATCGCGTGGCGTATAGCATCGATATTAGGGGATGTTATTTCTCCTAGTCGGATAGCTCCTCCCATCGTGTTCATACCTGATCCTCCTTGCATTCCAATTCTTCCATCTCCAAATATATCAATGTCGGGAGAACGTAATAGTTCATTTCTATAATTACCACTTGATCCTCTTATTCCTGAAGTAGCATATCCTGAACCACAGGTCTGAAAAGGCTGAACTTGAACCATTGTTCTGCCATCTGGTTGTAATATAAGAGCTGGGTTATTGGGTCGACCCTGCTTATGAAATGTAGTTACATAATTATTAGGGATGGGTAAACGTAGGTGTACTGTATTGTTATATTTTTCACAACGTGTGTTAGGATTTGTTCCTTTTTGCCATTTCCATTGCGTACCAAAAACATTCATTTTTGCTGCTTTTGGCTTTAAGATAATAATATCCTGTTCTGCATGGGGACCTGCAATATGTGCAGGGTTAACTGGTTGTGGAGTATATTTTGCTCCTGTACCAATAGGGGTGTTCCATATGGAGTTTTGTGAGAATGGTTGTTTAAAAATATCTCTACATTGTGGTGGGCCATAAGTAGGCTGAGCGATCGCAAATGCGAAACTCAATATTCCGAATAAAGTAAAAATAATGTGTTTCATAATGTTATTTTTGTGTTTGATTTAGAGTTAATTTTAATTATGGTTTTAAAAGCTTTTAACAAAAATATGAGTAAAGATGCTATAGTAGTAATTGATTCCAATGCTGAGTAATTGAAAATAATTATTAAATAATCCCATTTATTACAGAAGTAAATGGTGAGTTATTACATAAAGAAATGTCTCTTTAAAAATCTTCATTGAATACCAGTTTTTGTTTTGATAAAAAAGAAGAAACTATTACTTATAGATAATAAGGAAAATTATTTTCTACCTCTCCTATTTTAACCCTCTTTATGCGTTAGAAAATCTATTACACCTTGAAATCATTGTAAATACTGACGTTTTTCTTCATAACGAAGTTCCAATGTATAAAGTAAGGTTAACACAATAATTCCCATTATTGAACTTACTTCCCATAGATAGTAGTTGAAGATATATTTGATAATTATTCTATCTTAGTGTCTTATGATAAATTGTGAATGCTGCGTCTCTCTGTTGTTATAATGAGTTGCTATAATATACATCCCATTATTCATCGCAGATACATCTATAGTGAGTGTAGAGGTAGAATCTAACCCTAATTCGCTTACAGGAAGTCTCTTAGTAATTCTTCCTTGTAGATCATAAATAGTAACTCCTTGTAGATCATTAAATGAAGTACTTGATTGTAATGTCACTTGATCCTTGGCTGGATTAGGATATATCAATAAAGAGCCTTCAGTATCTGTAATAAGATCTGAACCTCTGATAGCTCCTGCATTCTCTAATTTCCATTTAGTACAAGTGCCTGTGTAATTAGTTGGAACCAAAATCAATGGAGAATTACTTCTATTTCGCCTATTACAATTTTGTGGTCTGAGCCATAGTTTGGTTGATTTATTTTCTATACGATACTCACCCTTACCCAAATCAATTAATTTCCATTCTGTACAGGATCCAGTATATTGTTTAGAAACCTGAACTACTTCTGATGCGTTTACTTGTGTACCAACAGTACAATCTTTGGGGCGATACCAAAAACCTGTTTGCCTATTTTCGATACGAAAAAAACCATTATTGGTAGGCACAAATCTAAAAACAGAACATTGATTAGGAACACCTTTTACACTAGCTACCAAAGGAGCTGTAAAACCACCAGAAGAAGCACATTTCTCAGAGTTCATAATCTTTGAGGTGCCTATATTTTCGATCTTCCAAAAGTTATTATACACATTTGCAGAATCTCCTCCCGTCGGCGGTTTTGGCGTAGGGTTGGGATTCACCGCAGGACCTCCAAACCCTTCGCGTATCCAAGAATTTATAGCATTTGCTGTATATTCCTTCTTCCAATTTAATCGAGACAATTGCCTTAGATTGGTATAAAATTGATCTCTATTGCTTAGTTTTAAAACATTTTTTATATATAAATCCAAATCACGTTCAGGTGCTTTGTAATTAGGAATACTCGTCTTTAGGCCTGCTTCTTTTGTAGTATTTCTCCAAGCCTGTAAATTTATATTTTGTCTATTAATTCTAAATGATTCGGACTGTGTCACATCAATATTATAGAGATTATTTGCAAACTTTAGTCCAGAACGATGTGCACCTTCTAATTGAATATAATGCTTGAATTTATTTTTTGGTAATGACACAACATTTCTAGTATAATTTACATTATTAAATGTAGCACTTCCGCTTACTGTAAAACCAAAGGCATTCTTCATATTATGCAAGATATTGTTGGTAATATCCACATTGCGATTTTGTCCCTTAAATGACATAGGATTACAAGAAGTTAAAATATCTCTTTTTTGAGAGATCAATAGATTATCGCTACAAACTCCTTGATCCCAATCTTCTATGTTTATCCCCCAGGCAAGGGTACGATGCGTAGGTTGTGATCTCCCTAGATCTGTAATCACATTATTTTTTATAGTCACATTTTTAAAACGATAAGGGGAGTCTCTTTTATTTCCTCCAATACCAATTGCTAATTCACAATCATTATACAAATTGTTGTCTATTTCTATACCATTGGCACTAGCTGAACCATTATTTGCTGTCCATTTTGTTCCCATACTACTGGGGCGATGAAAAGAATTTCCTTTAAAGGTAGTATTCTTCATATCTACAAAATAAGTATTGTGGTTAAAGATCGTTCCCTGACCACCCTTCTTATCTCCTCCAGGACCTCCTGCAACGACAGCTTGTTTATACCACCCATTGTGATCAAAAATGTTTTCTTCTACCAAAACTCCATTCCCTGCTTGTGAATAAATACCTTGCGAATGATTCGTCTCACTATAGTTATCAAAGAAAAAATTACGACGGATTCTTACATTTCTAAGAATACCTCCTCTGGCCTGAATCACATTACTGGTATGAAATCTATAGGTATTTCCTTCTATTGTAATATTATCCATTGTGACACCATTCTTTGCCAGAAAATTAAACCCATGATTTCCTGCAGAACTTATATATGCTCTATCTCTAGGATTTCGGGTGTGTGAGTAAAATGATAAACCTATGATCCAAAAGTTTCTAAGATTCTTATCATAATTAATTCCATATCGAGTACCTGTACGTAGTAATGGTAATTTATTGGATGTACCATAAGAACTATATATAAATGGAGCCTTAGGGGATTTACCTGATTTTGCTATCAGAGATTCATTGGTAAAGGTGTCACCTCTTTTAAGCAATACCCATGCAGATTCATTATTTCCAATTTTAGCGACTGCTTGTGCAATGGTCTTAAATGCTTTGATACCGCCATTAGGCTTTATAGGGTCATTACCTATAGCATTAGAAGGGTAATTATAAACAACTCCTTGACTACTCCCCTGAGAGGAACTGACATACACTACTTTTTCTACAGTATTAACATTTAGTCTAGTCCATCCATTTGCGTCTAACGTTTGACTTATCAGAAAAAAGGGAGCAATTAAAAATAGAGCGATTGTGAGTATACGGTTCATGATTTTTAAAAGTAAATTAGTTTGGTTTTATAAAAATACAAAAAAACTAAAGCCACAATCACATAAAACACTCTATGGTAGTTAATTAACAATTGTTTTCAATATGCATGCATAGGAATCGATTACTTGTAGACATTAATTAATGATTCTCTTTTTTGCGAGATTGTACAGTTAAGTTATCAGAAAGTTTTACTATTACTTCTAGATAGTCATCTCAATCTTACTTTTTTTTCAAAAAAAGACATTTATACAATTACATTTTTAATTTAACCCAAATTCATAGACATTGTTTCACTGTAACGTTAAAGTTTCTAACTGGTAAGCAGCTTCTACGTTTCAAATTGTCCTATTG
>CANLRN010000068.1 GCA_947493495.1 uncultured Aquimarina sp. | reverse complement strand
ATTGTAAACCTAGCCTTTATCTAACCATACGGCTGCGAATAAGAGGAACTACTACTCTTAAGAAATTTAATTTTTACACTCCGTTTATTTCATTTTTAACGATAAAATTTCAGTAGGACAATTTGAAACGTAGAAGCTGCTTACCAGTTAGAAACTTTAGGTTACAGTCAAAAAATGTCTATGAATTCAGGTTTAAAATATAGCAGTCTTACTTTTTAGATGAACTTAGAATGTTTGGATAAACACAACCATTTGGTTTGATCCTTGTTTTCCTATTAAATTCAAACAAGAGATTGTACTATGACGACTCAAAATAAATCATAAAAAAACTCCTTTTCTAATTTTAGAAAAGGAGTTTCTAGTAGTAATATAAAATATCTTTATGCCTCGAAAGGAACTATAGATACATATGATTTATTATCTTTCTTTTTTGTAAACTTTACTACACCATCTACTTTAGCGTGTAATGTATGGTCTTTGCCAGCATATACGTTTTCTCCTGGCTTGTGGGCTGTTCCTCGTTGTCTAACAATAATATTACCCGCAATAGCTGCTTGTCCACCAAATATCTTAACTCCTAAGCGTTTCGATTCTGATTCTCTACCGTTTTTAGAACTACCAACTCCTTTTTTATGTGCCATTTTCTTTTAGATTTTATATGATTAGTAATCAGTAGGATTATTTTTCAATCCCACCATCTAATTTATCTTGCCACTCTTTTAATTCATCCCATTTGCCTTCAGCAGCCATTTTTGCTTGCTTTGGCCAAGTGTCAGGAACGTGATTTCCACGTACATCTTTAATGAATTCAGCAATTTGAGCAGGCTTAGTTTTTGCAAGATCTTCAAAAGTAATGATCCCATTCTCCTGTAAAGTAGAAGCAATTTTAGGGCCTATACCTTCAATCTTTTTTAGATCATCTGCCTTAGGTGTCTTCTTTGGAGCAGCTTTTTTTGGTGCTTCCTCTTTAGGAGCTACAACTTTAGCTTCTTTCTTCGGAGCAGCTTTTTTCACTTCTTTCTTGGGAGCAGCTTTGTCTGTCTTAGCTTTAGCCGGAGTAGATTTTTTAGCTCCAGAAGCTACAATACTTTCAATTATAATTTCTGTAAGAGATTGGCGGTGACCATTTCTAACACGGTATCCCTTGCGCCTCTTTTTCTTAAAAACAATAACTTTATCACCTCTTAGGTGTCTAGTGATTTTTGCTCCTACTTGAGCTCCATCTATAGCTGGGGCGCCTAAAGTAATATTTTCTCCATCTGCAGTAAGAAGTACTTTGTCAAAAGCGACTTTATCACCTTCTTCTCCTGCTAAACGATGTACAAACACTTTTTGGTCTTTTGCAACTTTAAATTGCTGCCCTGCTATCTCTACAATTGCATACATAGCGTAAACGTTTAATTAATTTATTTTTCTTAGAACATTGCCTATTAAATTAGGCGGGTGCAAATATACTCCTAATTAATTAAATGTCAAATATTTTATGCTTTAATAGAATGAATAGTGGTTTTTTTGATGTTCCAACTTTCTTTAAATAATTGCATAAAAGAAAGCGTAAGTACAAATGTAGTAGCAAAACCCATAATAGCGGCTATAAAAACAACTGTTCCAACGCCAACATGGTAATGCGAACTCCAATTATCAAGCATCTCTGGCAGAAAACTAGTATTGATATTAGTTACATATACAGCAAAGAAAATAATAAAAATTAAAGTAGCATTAAACCCAGTAAACAGCCCCGCCATAAACCCTTTTTGATATTCATAGGTATTTCCTTTTTCTATTTTATATCTTTTCATGGCTTTGTACAGGCCTATAGCTACTATAATCCCATTTCCTATACTAAAAATAGGATTTGTCTGTAAGCCAATTAATGCCAAAACTAAAAAATAAACAACGAGCCCAATAGCAATTAGAACTCCATACGTAACAGGAATTGTAGACTTTTTCATAATTCTATATGTTTAGATGTATAGAAATTTATGAATTATTTATTATGCCTGAGCTTAAAATACTGTTAATTTATTAGTAATCAGTGTTTAATGATATGAAAAAATTAAATGCATTAGCCATACTGTTTAGTTTGGGTTTATTGGTGTCGTGTTCTACGACAGAGATCGCAGATGAAATTGGATTGGAAAACGATTTGGAATTAGAATCAGAAGAGATGGGTAAAGTACCTAGATTAAGACCTCTGACACCACTACCAATGCCTTGTTATACTTGTTTTAAATTGTAATTTAAAAAACCTTAAAACCTCTTTTTTGAAATAGAGGTTTCTTTTTTAATTTTTTTTTTACCTATTTTTATGGGATATGTTGTTAACCTATTGGGAAACAGGAATACTAACAATAAAACCAAAACAATAATTATATGAAAACAATTAAAGTATGTATCGGACTATTTATGCTCGCTGTATCTCCTTTTGGCTGTAGTGATGATGATAATACAGTACCCGATATTGTAATTCCTAGTGCAGAAGAAACAGGCACCTTTTTAGAGCAAGATTTGCATCTTTTGTATTTAAACCAAGAAGACGACCTCATTGCAGAAGATATTTCGTCTGTAGAAGAAGAGTTAGCAAATGATCCCAATAATGACGATTTGCAAGCACAATTAGAAGAATTAGAAGTGACAAGAGCTACAAATACAGAACAAATCAATTTCCTGAATGAGCAGATTGCAAGTATTTTTAATCAAGAAAATCTATTGGGCAGAGTACCAAGATTAGGGCCATTGCCACCGCCTCCAAGTCCTTGTAATTGTTTAGATCCTATTGATTTAACTAAATTAAAAGAAGTTTTATTAGCTGGGAATGCAGAAGGATTTTCGGTAACGGTTTTTACTGAAAATGAGGAAGTCATAGCAGAGTTTGGAAATATTTCAGATTATGAAGACACGGGGTTGCAAGTAATTTCGTTAGATGAGGCCATCGATTTTCAAGGAGATGTGATAATACAAATCACTAAATTCTTCGAGCCAGCAGAAGGTGTTATTAGTTATTTTGTAGAAGGAAATATTAATCTATAAATGTACCCCTAGTAAATAATAATTAAATTAGCCTTCAATTCCTTGAAGGCTTTTTTTATGAAAAAAATAAAAATTCTAATTGCTATTTTATCAATCTCACATTTAAACTATGCTCAGAATCAAGAGGAATTAGATAGTTTAGGTTTTTATTTTCAAAAAGGGAGTAGTTTTTTATATACAAATGCAGATAGTACTAAACATTATTTATCTAAGAGTATAAAATTTAGTGATAAGCTTAATGATATAGATAGTAAATTAACGAATATTTTTTATTTGATAGCTTCAAACGGATACTTTTATAATTTGAATGAATTGAGTTTGAATCTCAATAAATTAGATTCTATTCTTACATATGACAGACGTGCTGATACCCTTGAAAACAAAGCAGAATACGTAAAGAATTTTTTGATACAAAAAGGCAATTATAATTTTAAAATAAGAAATTATAATAGTGCCAAAGAGAATTTTCAAGAACTTTTAGATATCATATTAAAAGAAGAAATCAATTCTATTTCTTTACCCGATAGAACACTTTTGTTTAGTACATATAATTATTTAGCTTCTATAAATCAAATAACAGGTAAAAATGGATTAGCACAGGATTTTTATGAAAAAAGTTTGCTATTAGGAGAGAGGTATCAAATAGAAAGTTTTACAGGTCGAATCGCTGGAACAAAAGTAAGATTAGCAAAGGTTTTTGAAAACAAAAAAGAGTATTATAATGCGAATAAATTACTCAAAGAGTCATTATTTTATTATATTCAGCAAAAAGATAATCCAAGACTTAAGAATAATCTTCTTTCTACCTACCAACGTTTATCCAAAAACTACTTGCTACAAGATAGCATTACCAAAGCAATCAGTATACTAAAAGAAAGCGAAGTATATTATTCAGATAATGACGCTTTTCAGAGGTCTGCGGATTTGATTTATGGAGATATTTATACTACGGATAAGCAATTCGATACAGCAGAGACTTTTTACCACTCATACCTTTCTAAGACTAAAATATATCGACAAGACCAAAAACATCAGGATATTGCAGAAGCATTTTCGAGATTAGGGCGATTGTATGTCGAGAGGGGACGTCCAAAAAAAGCACTCGAATTTTATCAAGAGTCTCTGATGCAATTGGCACCAAATTTTGAACATACGGATAGTAAACATAATCCTGATCCTCAAAAAGTAGTGTCTAAACTGGAGTTAGTAAAGGTGTTAAAAGAAAAACTAGAAGCACTACAGTTACTATATAAAAAAACAAATCAAGAAAGAGATCTTACAATAGCTGTTACTACTTCCCATGATATTATAAATACGATAGACTTGTTAAAACCAGAATTCGAAAGTAAAGTGGATAAACAATTTCTGATATCAGAACTATACCCTGCTTTTCATCGTATGGTAGAGGTAGCTTATGATCTATATACCATTACACAAAAACAGACATATATAGACAATGCGTTTTATTTTATAGAAAAAAGCAAAAGTATATTGTTATTAGAAGCTGCTAGAAATACACAGGCAAGTTCTTTTGGCGATGTTCCCAGAGCGATCATTGATCAAGAGCAACAATACAGGGCGAACATCATTCATTTAGAAAAAAAACTCTTCAATCAGAAATCTAATACAGTACTTTTTGATTCCTTATTCACTATAAAGAATAGCTATTATAGTTTTATAGCAGCTTTAGAGCAACAATACCCCAAATACCACGATCTTAAGTACAATACAGCCGTAGTACCCTTAGATCAAGTCCAGCATGTTTTAGGAAAAGATAGCGCACTGATAAGTTATTTTGCTACGGATAAGTATTTATTTGTAGTAACTTCAGAGAAAGGAGATTCCCGTTTTTATAAGATACCGTTTCATGCGACAATTAAGAATAGGATTCAATCTTTTTATGAGCAACTTTCTGTTGTAAGTATAGGAGAATTAGAGAATATGTATGCAACAGCTAATCTGTTATATACACAATTGTTAGAAAAACCCCTGCAAGAAATTACGGCAAAGAAGCTGTTAATTATCCCAGATGATATGCTTAATTACCTTCCTTTCGAAGCATTATCAACATCGGATAAAGCGGGAGATTATTTGATCCATACGCACCAAATAAGCTATAGCAATTCTGTTACACTAATGCAAGAGCAATCTGATAGGACAGAGCATATAGAAAATAAATTAATTGCTTATGCTCCTGTTTTTAGGGGTGTAGAAAAAGCAGCACAAGAAAGATCAGAGTTTGGGGCATTGTTATATAATACCCAAGAGGCGAAAGCAATAGCTAATTTCTTTGATGGAAAAGTAATGACAGGTGATGAGGCATCACTCCACTCCTTTACTGAGAATGTGACTAAGTATTCAATGCTTCATTTTGCAACACACGCAGCTGCAAATGATGAGTTTCCTGATTATTCGTACTTAGCATTTACAGGGAATGATACAGCCGAGAATGAGCTATTATATGTAAAAGACCTTTATGGGTATAACATAAATGCAGATCTCGTTACGCTTAGCGCTTGTCAAACTGGATTAGGAAAGCTTCAAAAAGGAGAAGGGATGCTCAGCCTAGCAAGAGGCTTTAAGTATGCAGGAGCAAGATCATTAGTTACCACATTATGGAAAATCAATGATCAAACGACCTCACAATTGATGGAAAATTTTTATAAAAACTTAAGCAATGCAGCTACAAAGGATAGTGCATTACGACAAGCTAAATTAGCATATCTGTCGTCATCAGAAGACGAATTGCTTAAACATCCGTATTACTGGTCAGGATTTATGATATCGGGAGATATGTCGCCATTAACAGAAGACCGATCAGCCATCTGGTGGTGGTTATTATGTATTCCAGTACTAATAATTGTGTATAGAAAATTAAAAAAAATCAGTTAAGTTTTTCCAATAATTTTTTAGCATCACTTTGTTTAAAAGCGCCTCTTCTTACAATTTCGTTGAGTATAAACGTAGCTTCTTCTTTTCTGTTTTCTTTGAGATAAGCAAGTGCTAGATACCACCTGCTTCGCTCTACTAGTTGATCATTCAACTCTATATGCTGTTCTAGGATAGTAATAGCTTCTTTACTTTGATCTACTGCTAATAAGGCATTGGCTTGATACAGTAAAAGGTAAGGTTTTTTTGTCGTAGTAAAAAGATGCCCAAATTGATCCGCCGCTTTGGTATACTCTTTGGCTTCGTACAATGTAAATGCGGTTACCTCTTCATTTTCATCAGTTTCTCCCCGGATAATGGGAGTGACCACATTTTTATAAGGTTCAAAATTGGCAGCATATAATGCAGTGGTATCTATAGCAGGAGGATTTAGTAATGTAATACCTCCTATGACAGCAATTAATACAATAGAGGCAGCTATTAACCATTTTTTATTCAGAAAAAGAGGAATTACCTTAGTCTCTTTAGAAGTAATTTTAGATTCAAAATCGTTTATATGTTGTCGTAGCTGCTCCCTATCTTCTACCCCAGAGATTACAGCAAGATCAGTAAGAATCGCTACCTCTTCTTTAAAAGAAAGATCACTCTCATGTAATTCATCGAATTGGGTTTTTTCGTCTTGAGTAAGCGTTCCCCGGATAAATTTGTCTATTAGTTCTTCTCGTTCCATTTAATTAGGGGATTTAATTAATTCTTTTAGGGATTTTAAACAGCGAGATTTCTGGCTTTTTACTACATTTTTATTTTCATAACCTAAGCTTTCAGTAATCTCATCAATAGTTAGTCCACGGTAATAGAATAAGGTTAACATTTCTTGACAACGTTTTCCCAGATTTCTAAAATGTTGTCGTAATAATTGCTGTTCGGTCGTTAATGTGGGTTCTTGAAAAACCTCTGTGAGATCAGAAGCTTCTTTATGTCCTATTGTATCCTCATAAGAAACTGTTTTTTTTTGTTTTTTTAAATGATCATATATCATATATTTTCCAATACTAAACAGGTAAGTTTTTACAGAACTTTTAATTTCATCTAACTTACCACTAATAGCATGTTCTCGTAATGCAATAAAGGCATCTTGGTAGATATCTATCAGCGAGTCGCTATCAAGGTCATATTTTTTTGCAAATTGTAAAAAAGCAGCGCGATAGTCAGTATAGATTTTTTCGAGTGACTGGTGGTGTCCTTTTTTTAGCGTTATGAGTATGTCTTTCATATATAATTACCTAATTAAATAGGTTAGGTTTACTAATATCATTTCGTATAAGAAATGGGATAAAAAACGATGTTACTCCAAGGTTAAAGGTAACATTTTTTATAAAACAAGTATACGCAAATAAAATAATCGAGAAGTTTACAAAATCGATAAATTGTTAGAGAAGTATTGATCAAACATATGAAATAACGATGATTTTTTATAAAAATCTTGCTTTTTTATAGGTAGAACTCCCCTTTTTATACTTGAGGTTTTGCAGTAATTTTGTTGTTTTTTATAATACCATTTTTTAAACATAAAAACGCTGTTAGCAACAGAGAAACAAGCAATTCATGAGATTAATAATACTATTTTTTTATATTTCAAAAATACTTCAACTAATTGATAATTAATATTTTATGATGATTTTAAACATGAGGGAATTTTTACTAGTTATTATTCTGTGTTGAAAACTTTGTTGAAAACGTTTACTAACTTTTTGTGAAACTTTTAGAGCATTTATTGATCTTTGTTAGTGTCTAGTAAAAACGAGAAAATCTAAAAATTTAGTTAAAAGAAAAAATATGAGTGTAGTAGAGCCAATCTTGCAAGAAAATAAAGACAGATTCGTGATTTTTCCTATAAAACATCATGATATTTGGGATTGGTATAAAAAATCTGAAGCTAGTTTTTGGACAGCAGAAGAAATTGATTTACATCAAGATATTACAGATTGGGGAACTAAGTTAACAGACGACGAGAGATATTTTATCAAACATATTTTAGCATTTTTTGCTGCTTCTGATGGGATAGTTAATGAGAATTTGGCAGAGAATTTTGTAAATGAAGTACAGTACAGTGAAGCGAAATTCTTTTATGGTTTTCAGATCATGATGGAGAATATTCATTCTGAAACCTATTCATTACTTATTGATACATATGTAAAGGATGAAAAAGAAAAAGATGTATTATTCAAAGCGATCGATAACTTCCCTGCAATTAAGAAAAAAGCAGATTGGGCACTAAAATGGATAGAATCTGATTCGTTTGCAGAGCGATTAATTGCTTTTGCTGCGGTAGAAGGGATTTTCTTCTCAGGAGCATTTTGCTCTATTTTCTGGTTAAAGAAAAGAGGATTGATGCCTGGACTTACATTTTCTAATGAGCTAATATCCAGAGATGAAGGAGTACATTGTGATTTTGCAGTACACTTACATAATAATCACTTAGTGAATAAAGTGCCTAAAGAAAGAATTCGTGAGATTATTGTAGATGCACTGAATATAGAAAGAGAATTTGTAACCGAATCATTACCAGTAAGTTTAATTGGAATGAATGCCAAGCTAATGACCCAATATTTAGAGTTTGTTACAGATAGATTGTTAGTAGAATTGGAGTGTGAAAAAGAATATGGAACTGCTAATCCGTTCGATTTTATGGATATGATCTCGTTACAAGGAAAAACGAACTTCTTCGAGAAACGAGTTTCAGAATACCAAAAAGCAGGAGTGCTTAATAAAGATACCCAAGAAAACAAGATAAGTTTTGATGCTGATTTTTAATTTTTAAAAGCTTTACAGAGTTGTAAAATGTATAAACATTCTGTGTTACAGTCAGAAATTAAAAATCATTTCTTAATGCTAAAATTATATTCATTCTGAGCTAATCTATAAACATTTTATGTTTGATTACTGGTTAGCTCAGTTTGATAAAATTTTGCAAGTGAGTACAAAAGAATTCAATAGTTTGATATAAATATTCTGATATACAGCATCAGAAATTTTCTTTATAATAGTTCATTTTAAAGAGAAGATTTTATACAAATTATTCAGATAAGTAAGGAAAAAAAGGAACACAAATTAACACAAGTTCTTCACGCAGAAGAATTATTAAAAACCAAAAGAAATATGTATGTAGTAAAAAGAGACGGTCATAAAGAACCTATTATGTTTGATAAAATTACCGCTAGGGTAAGGAAATTATGTTATGGATTGAATTCTTTAGTAGATCCAGTGAAGGTAGCAATGCGAGTAATAGAAGGTTTATATGATGGTGTTACTACAAGTGAGCTAGATAATCTCGCTGCAGAAATAGCTGCTACAATGACCATTGCTCATCCTGATTATGCGAAGTTAGCAGCACGTATTTCAGTCTCTAATTTACATAAAAATACGAAAAAGACATTCTCTGAAGTGGTAACAGATTTATATGAATATGTAAATCCAAGAACAGAGAAAAAAGCACCATTGATCTCTGATGAGGTGTATGAGGTTATCATGGCTAATAAAGAAAAACTAGACTCTACCATTATCTACAATCGTGATTTTGGATATGATTATTTTGGGTTTAAAACATTAGAACGTTCGTACTTATTAAAAATTAATGGAAAGATAGCAGAACGTCCTCAACATATGTTGATGAGAGTATCTATCGGGATTCATCTAAATGATCTGGATGCAGCCATAGAAACCTATGAACTGATGTCTAAAAAATATTTTACACACGCTACGCCTACATTATTTAATTCTGGAACGCCAAAACCACAAATGTCATCTTGCTTTTTATTAGCTACAAAAGATGATAGCATAGATGGAATCTACGATACATTAAAACAAACTGCAAAAATATCACAATCAGCAGGAGGAATCGGATTATCTATCCACAATGTGAGAGCTACTGGGTCTTATATCGCAGGAACTAATGGGACATCAAATGGGATTGTACCTATGCTACGAGTATTTAATGATACAGCCCGTTATGTAGATCAAGGAGGAGGTAAACGTAAAGGATCTTTTGCGATCTATGTAGAACCGTGGCATGCAGATATTTTTGACTTCTTAGATCTAAAGAAAAATCACGGAAAAGAAGAAATGCGAGCACGTGATTTGTTCTATGCAATGTGGATTCCGGATTTATTTATGAAACGAGTACAAGATGATGCAGAATGGACATTGATGTGTCCTAATGAATGTCCTGGATTGTTCGATATACATAGTGATGCATTCGAAAAAGAATACCTTCGTTTTGAAGCAGAAGGAAAAGGGAGAAGAACCATAAAAGCTAGAGAATTATGGGAGAAAATTCTAGAATCTCAGATAGAAACTGGAACCCCATATATGTTATATAAGGATGCTGCAAATCGTAAATCCAATCAGCAAAACTTAGGAACCATACGTTCTTCTAATCTATGTACAGAGATTTTAGAATATACGAGCCCAGATGAGGTAGCAGTGTGTAACTTGGCATCGATAGCATTGCCCATGTTTATTAAGAATGGAGCATTTGACCATAAAGAACTATTTAGAATTACGAAACGAGTAACTAAAAACTTAAATAGAGTTATAGATCGTAATTATTACCCAGTAAAAGAAGCAGAAAATTCTAATATGCGTCATCGTCCTATTGGGCTAGGAGTACAAGGATTGGCAGATACATTTATACAATTACGTCTGCCTTTTACTAGTGATGAAGCTAAGAAATTGAATCAAGAGATATTCGAAACATTATACTTTGCAGCGGTTACAGCATCTATGGAAGAGGCAAAAATAGATGGCTCTTATAAAAGTTATAAAGGATCACCGATTTCTAAAGGAGAGTTCCAACATAATTTATGGGGAATAAAAGACGAAGAATTGAGTGGTCGCTGGGATTGGGCAGCATTGCGTAAAAAAGTATTAAAAAATGGAGTGCGTAACTCCTTATTAGTAGCACCAATGCCTACAGCATCCACATCTCAGATACTTGGCAATAACGAAGCTTTTGAACCATATACGAGTAATATTTATACCAGACGTGTATTATCAGGCGAGTTTATTGTAGTAAATAAGCACTTATTAGAAGATTTGGTACGATTAAACTTATGGAGTGATGATCTCAAAGATGCTATTATGCGTGCCAATGGATCTATTCAGAATATAGATATTATCCCTCAGGACTTAAAAGAATTATATAAAACTGTATGGGAATTGAGTATGAAAGATATTATAGATATGTCACGCCATAGAGGATATTTTATCGATCAATCTCAGTCATTAAACCTGTTTATGGAAGGTGCAACGATGGCAAAGTTAACCTCAATGCATTTCTACGCTTGGAAGAGTGGATTAAAAACAGGGATGTATTATCTAAGAACAAAATCAGCGGTAGATGCTATTAAATTCACATTAAAAAGTGAAAATAAAGAAGCTTCACAACCAGAAAAAGTAGCAGTAGCAGCAGCACAAATAATGGAAGCACAATCTACACCAAAAACACAACCAGAAGCAAAGCAATCTTCCGTAGAAGGTACTTCTCTAACACCAGAAGAATTAAAAGCATTAATAGCGCAATCTAAAGAAGCAGAAGGAGACGATTGTTTAATGTGTGGATCTTAGTAATTTATACTATGAGATTAAAAAAGAAGTAAAGTAAAAGTAGTAAGGAGAGTCCTCTGATGAAAATTAAGATTTGATGTACTATATTTTGGGGCGAAGGGAAGTATTTTTCTTGAAATACTTCCCTTTTTGTGTATACATACTTGATTATAAATAAGCGATCGATCTCGTAGAGAAGGTTTTTTTTAAGTATAAATTTCCCTGATTGCTATAAGAAATAAAAATGTTAAAATTTTCTTAAAAACATATTTTTTTAGTACTTTTAGTTTCCCAAGTTTAACCTAACCTACTTTATATGGAAGAAATTACTATCCAGTTACCTTCTTGTTCACAATGTAATACCCAGATTATAATAGATAGCATCTTTTGTACCAACTGTGGTTTCCCCGAAAAGGGCACAGAAAAAGAACAGGCTAAATTCCATGCAGATAGAATTCTTAAAAGAAGTGATGCTCAAAAAGAAGTAAAAAAAATATCCTCCGCTCGTAAGACATTGTATTGGATGGCAGGTATTTTCTTTGTGTTTGGATTGTTTTACTACATAAATTCTCAGGAGATAGCGCATCTAGTAGTAAATGCTATTTTAGCGTGCATCTTTTTAGTATTAGCATATTGGTCGAAGCAAAAACCTTTTGCAGCATTACTGTCAGCCTTATTATTATATGTCATGATAATTGCATTAAATGCTGTTGTAGAACCCATGACATTACTCAAAGGCCTTTTAGTAAAGATCATATTAATAAGTTTTTTGGTCAAAGGAATATATTCTGCCTCAGTAGGTGTTAAAAATTAAAGCCTATGACCCATTGTCAATCTTGCAAAATATCGATTTTAGCACATATCAACTATTGTCCTAGTTGTGGTAATGCTATTAAGAAGAAGGTGCAATCTACCATTCACCATCACCTGAACCTCATTATCGCTTTTTATGTAGTCACAATTCTATTTTTTATAGGCGTGTATTTAGTAACCAAAAATGGAGAAGGCTCATTACAACAAGAGATACTAATAGAGTGTATTTCTGCGCTTATTGTAATAGGTTTTGTTTCTATTGATTATAGAAACATTATACAACTATATAAAATCCCTAAAATAGCCCCTTTAGTATATCTTGCCGTATTTTTAGCTCCTATTATCACAGCATTTACGGTATATTATGGAATAGAAATAATTAATGACTCCTTATTTAATGATAGTAGTAATTATTATGCAGCGTATACTACATATGAAAATCCTATGATTTGGGCAACCTTATTTATTGTAATCTTACCACCGATATTCGAAGAGTTGGCTTTTAGAGGGTTTTTATTTAATCAATTACAAAAAGTAACAAGTACCAATATCACTATTATACTTACCGCATTTATTTTTGCATTGGTTCATTTTTCGGTAGTATCATTACTATGGATATTCCCTTTTGGACTTTTATTAGGATATGTACGACATAAATATAATACGCTATGGTTAGGTATGATTATTCATTTCATACATAATCTGATAGTGTTATCTTTGGACTATTATTATTACAATAGTACCTTTGATAGCATTTTAAATTTATGATGAACTGGGAGCAACTCCTATCCCTGAAAAGGCAAGGAGATACAAACAAAAGACTACGTATAGAGCAAAACGAAACCCGACTAGGTTTTGAAGTAGATTATGACAGGATCATTTTTTCTTCAGCATTCAGGAGTTTACAAGACAAAACTCAGGTAATCCCATTATCTAAAACAAGTTTTGTACATACACGATTAACACATAGCTTAGAAGTTTCGGTAGTAGGAAGATCACTAGGTAGAGTAGTAGGAAAAAAGATATTAGAGAAACATCCACATCTTACTACAATTCATGGGTATCAGTTTAATGATTTTGGAGCGATTGTAGCAGCAGCCTCTTTGGCACACGATATAGGTAATCCACCATTTGGCCATTCTGGAGAAAAAGCTATCGGAGAATATTTTGCTACAGGAAATGGTAAAAAGTATAAAGAGCTATTAACCCCTAAAGAATATCAAGATCTTATTGATTTTGAAGGCAATGCCAATGGATTTAAAATTCTTACAGAATCTAGGCAAGGTATAGAAGGAGGATTGCGATTATCATACGCTACTCTTGGTGCTTTTATGAAATACCCTAAAGAATCGTTGCCCAAAAAACCGACCGAGCATATTGCACATAAAAAATTTGGATATTTTCAGAACGAAAGTTATTTTTTTAAAGAAGTAGCAGAAGAAGTAGGATTAGTATCCCAAAAAATAGGAGATGAGATGACCTATAGTCGTCATCCTCTGGCATTTTTGGTAGAAGCTGCAGATGATATTTGCTATACAATTATAGATTTTGAAGATGGAATTAATCTAGGATTGATCCAAGAAGAATATGCATTAGAATATCTGATCAAACTTGTTAAAGATACTATCAATACTTCAAAATACAATAGTTTAACAACAACTGCAGATCGGCTAAGCTACCTTAGAGCATTGGCTATTAACACCTTAATACAAGAGGCTGCAAGCACTTTTTTAGAGTATGAAGATCACATACTATCAGGAAATTTTGATGTGTCATTAATTGATAAAAGTAAGTATCAAGCGCAGATCGATGATATTATTAAAATTAGTGTAGCCAAGATATATCAAAGCTCCGAAGTAATAGAAAAAGAAATCGCAGGATATGAGATTTTGGCTACCTTATTAGATCGATATTGTACTGCTACAGATAATTACAATAAGAACCAATCTTCTAACTACGATCAACTAATTCTAAAAGCAGAAGGTAATAATTTTGATTATAAAAATGAAGATGTATATACTAGATTAAGTAGCATAAGTAATTATGTAGCTAGTCTGACTGATGGTAATGCGCTCTTAAAATTTCAGAAAATACGAGGGTTGCAGGTGTAAAAAACTATCTAAATAGATAATTTTAGATGGCTTTTATATTTGTAAGTTGAATTACGATTTCGTAAACGTCTACACTTTGGTAGATGGTATTACTGTTGCACCTTGGAGAATATCTTCCTCATCAAATTCATATTTTAGTGTAGTTTCTGTTAATTCTAAAATTCTATTAGCGAACGTTTCTCCATCTAAAGTTTGAGTAAGGGTGTTTATTCGCAGTCATCAGTTTCAAGAGCTTATCTATCAATAGTAATATCAATGGTATCCCACTTTCTTATCAGAAAATTGATGGAATTTATTTTTTTTCATAAACATATTGTAGAAGAACATCTTCATCATCATAATTTATAGTAAGCACATCATTAACGATGGAAAATGTTCTAATAACTTCATCTTCGTTAAATTTCTTAGTTATGGTGTCTGATGATTCTCCAAGTTGCTGAAGAAACTCCGTCGCTAACACATTGACCGCTTACAGTGACAAAGGTGTTTTCTATAAAAGTGTTATCGGAATTAAATTTGATACTTGTAGTTTTATCACAATCATCAACTTGATTTTGACTCATAGAAACTAATCCCCATTATCCAATTAAATCATATAGTTGAACTAATCCCACTTTTTCAGCGGGATCTCAGGTCCAATACCTCTAAGCATGCTTCGAGGTAGTTTATTTTATTGAAATCCAATTAATTATCGTTTTTAATTTTCAATGGGCTAAACAATAGTTCCCCATAAAATGGCCTATTGAAAATAATATCTTTAAATTTGGATTAAACTTTGATGAATAGAGAAAACAATCAGGATCAATTATTAATAATTTACTAATTTTTAGTATTTTAGGAGTAAGTATTTTACTTAAATTATGACTAAAAAGCCTTAAAAACACCACATGAAATACATTCACATACCCTTAAGGCTTTTGTCATTTCTTACCATTCTGTTTTCAGTTAGTTCCATAGCGCAATCTATACCAATTGAATTGATTAAAGATTATATGGTGACCCAAGGAATGTCTGAGAATGATGTGATAGGATTAAAGATTCAACGGACATCTTTTTCTAAAAGTCTAAATGCTACCAATGTGTATGTAATCCAAGAATATAAAGGAATACCCATTTATAATGCTATCGGAAGTTATGTTATCAGAGGAGGAGAAGTGCTCTCCTATCAAGGGCAATTCTACAATGAGCTTTCTCAGAAAATAAAAACGACTGTTCCTAAGATGACACCTGCAAATGCAGTACTACGAGTAGTTTCTGATATGGGTTTGCATACGAAAGTTGATCTAAAAGTGATTCGTAAGAGTGGTGATACAAAAGTTGTATTTATAGATAAGGATATATCTGAAGAAGAAATACCTGTTGAGCTTGTGTATGCCTTCAAAAACAATCAGCTGATACTTTGTTGGGATTTGAGTTTGTATACGAAGGATGGTAAGAATTGGCATAGTATACGTGTAGATGCTACAAGTGGAGAAATGATGGATAAAACAAATTGGATGACCGAGTGTACATTTGATAATTTAGAATATCCCAATACGAATCATCAGCCACAATCACAACATTCTTTTGGATTAAAAAATGAGTCTACCCTATTGATGGAAGGAACTTATACTGTATATCCAATCCCATCAATAGAAAGTCCCAATCATGGAGATAGGGTTATAGTAACTAATCCTGCAGATCCTGTAGCCTCTCCTTTTGGGTGGCATGATACAAATGGGGTTGCTGGAGCAGATTTTACCACAACTACAGGGAATAATGTCATAGCTGCAGAAGATGTAGAAGGTAATAACGGCACAGGCCGACAAGTAGATGGGGGTGCTGGTTTAGTTTTTGATTTCCCATTTGATAGAGATGCATCGGTAGAAGATTTTGAAGAGGCTTCGATCACTAATTTATTTTATACTAATAATGTGGCACATGATGTGTGGTATCATTATGGATTCGATGAAGCTTCAGGTAATTTTCAGTCTAATAATTACAATAGAGGTGGATTAGCGGGTGATGAGGTGTTTGCAGATGCACAAGATGGTTCGGGTTTTAACAATGCTAATTTTGGTTCACCACCAGATGGAACCAATCCCAGAATGCAAATGTTTTTATGGAACCCTACTCCAGATCCTTCAGTTAGTACTTTTGTAGTAAATAATGGCAACCTAGTTGGGTCGTATACTACTGTAGATAATAGTTTTAATCCAGGACATGTAGACGCACCAGAATTTCCTGATGGAAGTACAGGGACCTTGGTTTTGGCAGTAGACGATGATGGTACCGAAGACTTTAACGATGCGTGCTCTGATATTACAAATACTGCTGCACTTAATGGAAGGATAGCAGTAGTGAGAAGAGGGACATGTAATTTTGATGATAAAATAGTACGATGTCAAACTGCTGGGGCTATTGCAGTTTTGGTTGTGAATAATGTGACTGGAGCTCCAATACCTATGGGAGGAGGCGATTCTGCCATTACGATACCAGCAATTATGATTGGTATGGATGATGGAGAAACACTGATCGCCGAGATGTTATTGAATACCGTAAATGCTACCGTATCAGATGCTGGCAGAAGCTTTTTTGCAGAAGATAGTAGCTTTGATAATGGAATTGTAGTGCATGAGTATGGTCACGGAATTTCCACTCGATTAACAGGGGGGGCTAATAATTCTGGATGCTTAAGAGCCTGTGCAGATTTTGATGCAGATGGTAACTGTATCCAATCAACAGAACAAATGGGCGAAGGCTGGTCTGATTGGTTTGCGCTAATGATGACAATAGAACCAGGTGATACAGCCGTAGATACTAGAGGAATAGGAACTTATACTATTAATCAGCCCACAACTGGAAGAGGCATCAGACCTTTTCCATATAGCACGGATATGGGTATTAATCCAGTAACATTTGATGATACTAATAATGCGAATGGTTTTCCAGCTCCTCACGGGGTAGGCTCCGTTTGGGCATCAATGCTATGGGATCTCACATGGGCATTGATAGAAAGAGATGGTTTTGACTCAGATATATACAATGGAACGGGAGGTAATAACCTAGCGATGCAATTAGTAATCGATGGTTTAAAATTGCAAACCTGTAATCCTGGTTTTGTAGATGCGCGTAATGCCATATTAATGGCGGATGAGATAGCAAACGCTGGATCAAATGCCTGTGTGATATGGGAAGTATTTGCAAAAAGAGGATTGGGATGGAGTGCCAGTCAAGGAGATTCTCAAAGCAGAACAGATCAGCAAGAATCATTTGATCTGCCTCCAGCTTCAGAATTATCTTGTTTATTGAATGTGGATGAATTTGATGAAAATAATTTTAGGATTACCCCAAATCCTTCTCGAGGGAGTTTTATCATTAATTTATCCAAAGATATTGGAGAAAGTAACCTTCGTATCCATGATATTAATGGTAGGATCGTTTATGATAAGAATATTGTTTTAATCGATTCTTATACTGTAAATACTTCAGGACTGAGAACCGGAATTTATGTACTATACATAACGGCAAAAGATGGGAATAGCATCACTAAGAAAATTGCTATTCAATAGGGTTATACCAGATCGGAAATACAACGAAATCATAGTTGTATCTTTTTTCAAAATATTGATTTAGCTTCTAAAAAAGTTATCATTAACGCTTTTAGTTAATTGCAGAAGCTTAGTCGTAGCTATTTTTTAAAATTGTATCTTTTATTTTTTCAGTAGAAATACCACAAATTTCGTATAGCTCTTGGATTGTGCCATGATGAATAAATTGATCGGGGACTCCTAGTGTTATAATTTTGCTATGAAAATAGTATTGGTTTGCAACAGCTATTATAGCACTCCCAAAACCACCTTTGATCACTCCATCTTCTATAGTGATAATCGTATCGTATTTTTGTAATATTTCTTTTATTAGTGTTACATCCAGAGGTTTTATAAAACAAAAATGGTAGTGACTTATTTTTTCATCAATAATATCTATTGCCTTACTAGCTTGTATTGCAAGAGTCCCAGTAGATATGATAGCAAGAGTAGATGTTTCTTTTCTTAGGCAACGCCCTTTTCCGATAGGTACTTTTTTCATCGTTGTTTGCCAATCGATTATAGTTCCTCTACCTCTGGGGTATCTGATAGCAATCGGTTGTGCAAGTCCTAATGAGGCAGTGTAGAGAAGATTTCTTAATTCGATTTCATTAGCAGGAGCTGCTACAATCATATTCGGGATACAACTGAGATATGCAATATCAAAAACTCCGTGATGCGTAGCCCCATCTGCTCCTACCAGACCAGCTCTGTCAACACAAAATATAACAGCTAAGTTTTGTAATGCTACATCGTGTATTATCTGATCATAAGCACGTTGTAGAAATGTAGAATATATCGTACAAAACGGAATCATTCCTTGTGTAGCCATTCCTGCCGCTAATGTTACGGCATGTTGCTCTGCAATACCGACGTCAAAAGCTCTATCCGGGATTTCTTCCATCATATATTTTAAAGAGCTGCCCGTGGGCATTGCAGGAGTGATACCAATTATTTTCTTATTTTTTCTAGCTAATTCTAAGAGTGTATGCCCAAAAACATCTTGAAATTTTGGAGGTAACTCAGAATTGTTTTTCGAAATAATAGTACCTGTAATCGCATCAAATTTTCCTGGAGCGTGATAGGTTACTTGATTTTCTTCGGCTTGTTTTAACCCTTTGCCTTTAGTCGTTATGATATGCAAAAGTTTAGGCCCCTTTATCGATTTTAATTTCTCGAGAGTTTCTAATAGCTTTGATACATCGTGTCCATCAATAGGGCCAAAATATGCAAAATTCAGCGCTTCAATGATATTATCAGCTTTGGGTTTATACCCAACTTTAGCTTTGGTTAAATATTCTTTTAAGGCTCCAACACTTGGATCAATTCCTATAGAATTGTCATTTAAGACGATAAGCATATTCGCATCAGTAACTCCAGCATGATTTAATCCTTCAAAAGCCATTCCGCTAGCAATAGAAGCATCTCCAATTACAGCAATATGTTGTTTTGTAGTATTCCCTTTAAGCTTTGAGGCAATGGCCATCCCTAATACTGCAGAAATAGAAGTAGAAGAATGTCCTACACCAAAAGTATCATAGTTGCTTTCGCTTCGTTTAGGAAAACCACTAATACCTCCTAATTGGCGATTGGTATGAAATTGATTTTTTCTTCCGGTTAGGATTTTATGTGGATATGCTTGATGCCCTACATCCCAAACTAATAGGTCATTGGGTGTGTCAAAAATATAATGCAATGCAATGGTAAGTTCTATAACTCCTAAACTAGCTCCTAGATGTCCTTCTTTTGTAGCTACAATATGAATCACAAAGTCACGTAACTCTTTGGCTAGATCCGGGAGTTGATCAATTGAGAGTTTACGAAGATCATCTGGATATTCGATATGCGAAAGCAGCGTTTCTTTCATTTGGTAAAAATACTATTTTGAAATGAGCTGGAATAATCCCTAATTAGGTATACTATATGATTATAAGAAAAAAAGTATAAGTTTATAGGTCATTTTTTTCGTGTACTATAAAACTTGTACGCAATCAAAACAAGAAGCGTTTAATTTAGTAGCTTTACCTGAAATTGAATACAATATGTTTGACCCATACGACGATTCACATTTTATGAGAAAAGCGCTTCTGGAAGCAGAAGCTGCTTACGACAAAGGAGAGATACCCATTGGAGCCGTTATAGTTGTTGCTGATAGAGTGATCGCTAGAGCGCATAACTTAACAGAGTTATTAAATGATGTGACAGCGCATGCAGAAATGCAAGCTATTACGGCCGCAGCCAATTTTCTGGGCGGGAAATACTTAAAAGAATGTACTTTATATGTGACTATAGAGCCTTGCCAAATGTGTGCAGGCGCATTGTTTTGGAGTCAGATACATAAAATTGTATATGGCGCTAGAGATGAACAACGTGGTTGCATAAATATGGGGACAAAGTTACATCCTAAAACTGAAATGATTGGCGGTATATTAGAGGAAGAATGTAGTGAAATACTCAAACGATTTTTTATAGAAAAAAGAAACTTAAATTGACCTTGTATTCACAATGTCAAAGTTAAAGTTGTTGTTAACTACCTATTTATGAAAAATACAATAGCAGAACGGATTCAGGATTTTTTAAAACAGTTTCCTCCTTTTAACATACTGACCAAAGAAGAACTGATGCAGATTTCAGGTCAGATACGAGTATTGTATTTAGAAAAAGGAGCACACGTATTTAAACAAGATGAAAAATGTCATGATGAATTTTATATTGTACGCGAAGGTGCAATAGGATTATATAGAAATATAGGTAGTGATCAAGATTTGGTAGATATATGTGATGCAGGAGATCTTTTTGGCTTACGTATTATGATTATTAAAAAAAACTACAGAATGTTTTCTCAGGCTGATGAAGAGTCAATTGTATATGCAATTCCGGCATCAGTTTTTAAACCTCTTATTGATACAAATAAAGAAGTAAATAATTTTTTGTTAGACACCTTTGCTTCCCATGCTAGAAATTACTACACTGAAACAGAAAAAGGTAAAAAAATAGACAATACAATTTCTATTGATACCGCAAAAGATCTCTCTAGCTTACGAACTATCTCTTATCGTAAAAAACCACTCACTTGTAGCTCTACTGCAATAGTAAAAGATATTGCTTTAGAAATGAATAAACATAAAGTAAATTCTGTAATAGTAGCTGATGAAAATAAATACCCTATTGGAATCATAACTGATAGTGATCTGAGAGCAAAAATAGCTACTGGTTTATTTCCTGTAACTTCTACAGTCACTGAGATTATGAATACTCCTGTAAAAACATATGCTAAAAAGTTAACAGTGGCTGAAGCACAGATTGCTTTAATCAAAAATAATATCAGTCATTTATGTATTACCAAAGATGGTACACGTAATTCCAAATTGGTTGGAGTTTTTTCTAATCACGATTTGCTAGTTTCTTTTGGGAATAACCCTTCTGCACTGATAAAAGAGATCAAGAGAGCCAAGAAAGTTCAACGACTACGTTATATACGGAAGCGGGTACAAAAACTTTTAAACACATATTTAGAACAAGACATCCCTACACCACATATCTTACATCTAATTTCTGAGATAAACGATGCCCTAGTGGTTCGTACTGTAGAATTATCATTAAAAGAGATGGCTACACCTGCGCCAGTTACATTTAGTTTTATGGTTTTAGGGAGTCAAGGGAGAAGAGAACAACTATTGATTACCGATCAAGATAATGCAATTGTGTTTGAAGATGTTACTGAAGAACGCTATGAGGATACTAAAGCTTACTTTTTGGAATTAGCTAGAATGATCACAAAAAAACTACATACTATTGGTTTTGAGTACTGTCCAGCAGAGATGATGGCAAGCAATCCGAGATGGTGTATGTCAGTTTCTCAATGGGAGGAACAGTTTAGAGATTGGATGATGACACCAACAGAAGAAAGTACTTTATTATCTTCTATTTTTTTTGATTTTCAATGTGTATATGGCAATACTGATATGGTAAATCGATTGTCTGATGTAGTTTTTGATGGAGTCAATAAAAGTAATAGGTTTTTAGGTTTACTTGGTGTTAGTGCGTTACAAAAACCATCTCCTCTAGGGTTTTTTAAACAGTTCTTGGTGGAGCAAAATGGAGAGCATAAAGATACTTTTGATATCAAAATTAGAGCGATGATGGTACTAATAGATAGTGCTAGAATTTTAGCACTTTATCATAACCTGAAAGGAATTAATAATACCTTACTCCGTTATGAAACACTTGCAGAACTAGAACCTAATAATAAAGAACTTTTTGAAGGTTGTGCCAAAGCTTTTAGAGTATTACTCAAGTTTAGAACACGACAAGGGTTATTGCATAAAGATTCTGGGAGATTTATCAAATTAAGTTCATTAAGTAAAAGGGATAAGCTAAGGCTTAAAAGGTGTTTTAGGCCTATTCGTGATATACAAGAATTATTAAAAGTACGTTTTCAGCTTAAAACACTAATGTAGATGAGTTTCTGGCCTCTAAATACGAATAAAGAAGTTCCAGAGTTTTGGAAAAAGTATTGTTCTCTTTTTAAAAAACAGAATCAGAAAATACCGATCCAAGAAGTTCGATTTGTTGCCTTTGATACGGAGACCACAGGTTTTGATTATACTCACGATAGAATCCTATCTATTGGTGCTATTGCTATAAATAAGATGGCTATTGATATTGCTGATCAACTAGAGTTATATCTACAGCAAGATGTTTTCAATTCGGATACTGTAGAGATTCACGGAATTCGAAAAAATCATAATTTTGATACAATATCAGAATCAAAAGCTATCGAATCGTTTATAAAATATATAGGCAATGCAATTATAATAGCACACCACGCAGATTTTGACAGAAAAATGATAAATAAGGCTTTAAAGCGAAATGGACTAGGAACCTTAAAAAACAGATTTTTGGATACGGGAGTACTATTTGGCAAAACAAAGCATAGTATATACCGTAGTAGAAAAGGAAATAATCAGTATACATTAGATGAATTATGTGATGACCTGAAGATATCCAAAAGTGATCGACATACAGCATCTGGAGATGCTTTTATTACAGCAGTAGCTTTTCTGAAGATAATTTCGAAATTAAAAAAAGGCCCTAAATTTAGCTTAAAAAGTATACTAAATTAATTGCTAGTAAACGATAGTTTAGCTTGGAGTCATTTTTGCTAATTGCAACTATTAGTTAAGTATTTAGTCTATATTTAAATATGTATGCGAATATCAGTATATATTAGTATTTGGCTATTGTGTTATACAGGGTTTTCTCAAGATTCTGATATATTATATGGAAAGATACGAATAGCTGCTAAAGAGATAGAAGCTGTACATATTTTAAATCTTACAAAAGGAATTGGAACTATTAATGATGCTGCTGGTTTTTTTGAGATTAAAGCCAAAATAGGAGATACGATTGTTTTTTCTTCGGTTAAGCATCAACAGAAAATTCATATCGTGACTAAAGAAGATGAAGATATGAAATCAGCAAGATTATCAATTAAATTAGACATAAAAATAAATGAACTTGAAGAAGTAAGAATATCTGATCATGATTTTTCGGGACAGGTAGAAGAAGATATAAAGAAAATAAAAACATATGAAGATAATTTACCTCTGTATAGTGCTAAAGATTTAGATCTAACTCCTTTTGTCCATGAAAAAAGAGTAGCTACCGTAAGAAATACAACTGTTGATCATAGAAAAAATGCAACAAAATTCAATTTTATTGCTCTAGGAAGAATGATTGGTAGTCTTTTCAAGAATAAAAAAAATAAAGGGTCTAAAAATAACAGAATTCCTAAGTTTTCTGATTTTTATACGACCACCTTTTTAGTAAATGAATTAAAGATACCAGAAACTGAATTATATAATTTTATAGAGTATCTAAATGAGAATCCTAAAACTATAAAAATAGTAAAGTCTGAAAATGAGTTTAAAATATTAGAGTTTTTGATAAATCAAAGTAAACTATTCAGACAAAAAAAGGATAATAATGAATAAAAAAAGCGCTATATAACTATAACGCCCAATGAAACTTAGAGATTTTTATCTTAGTCGTGAATCACGCGAACCTGAGCTGCGATAATTCCTTTTCTTCCTTCTTCTTCTTGGTACTCTACTTTGTCACCTTCATTCAATGCTTCACCGTTTAATCCCGATGCATGCACGAAGATGTCTTTTCCTGTTTCGTCGTTGGTAATAAACCCGTAACCTTTGGATTCATTGAAAAATTTTACTGTTCCTTCCATTGTAATAAATAATATATTTGAATTATAAAGGTAGTTTTTAATATAACATGATTTGTTATAGAAATGTAAATATTTAGATAATTTTAGTTTTTGTAAGTTTTTTCTTCATCATTAAAATCTCTCATTTTTTTTAGGTTTTCTTCTGTAAGCATATAGTCTTTTACATTCTTATTTTTCCATCTGTGATAGATAAATAATGGCATTAGAATAAAGGAAGCACCCAATATTCCGATACCCACCCATTTGTCGCCAGTAGTATGATCTCCAATGTTTTTATAATAATAACCGACTCCTACAAGGATGACGATTATAAAAAATAATATGCGGATGAAGTATTTCACTGTATTAGTATTAATGGGTGCTATACATCTAATTGAATGTGTAACTCCTTAAGCTGCTCTTTATCAATATCAGCCGGAGCATCAATCATCACATCTCTTCCACTATTGTTTTTAGGAAAAGCAATAAAATCTCGTATAGTTTCCTGTCCTCCTAGGATAGCAACCAATCGATCAAAACCAAAAGCGATTCCTCCATGAGGAGGAGCACCATACTGAAAAGCATCCATCAGAAACCCGAATTGCGCTCTAGCTTCTTCTGGGGTAAAACCTAAGTGATCAAACATCAGCGCTTGAGTCGCTTTGTCATGAATACGGATGGATCCACCACCAATTTCATTTCCATTAAGTACCAGGTCATAGGCATTAGCGCGTACTTCACCAGGTTTTGTGTCCAGTAGAGGGATATCTTCTGGTTTTGGAGAGGTAAAAGGATGATGCATGGCATGATAACGTTCTGTATCCTCATCCCATTCTAATAATGGAAAATCTACCACCCATAGTGGAGCAAATTCTTCGGGATTTCGTAGCCCCAAGCGTTCTGCTAATTCCATGCGGAGCGCACTTAGTTGCCCTCTTACTTTATGAGTATTTCCTGATAAAACACAGATCAAATCTCCTTTTTCTGCACCTGTTACTGCTGCCCATTTTGCCAGATCTTCTTGATCATAAAACTTATCTACAGAAGATTTAAAACTCCCATCTTCATTACATTTTACATATACCATTCCTAGTGCACCTACCTGTGGTCTTTTCACCCAATCGATCAATTTATCGATTTCTTTTCTTGTATAGGAAGCACTACCCGGAACCGCAATAGCAACCACTAATTCAGCTTGATTAAACACATTAAATTCTTTGTGTTGCGCTACTTGGTTAAGTTCTCCGAATTTCATCCCGAAACGAATATCTGGTTTATCATTACCATAGGTTTTCATAGCCTCATCATATGTCATTCTAGGAAACTCACTAATATCTTGATTTTTAATTTCTTTGATTAAATGACGAGTTAACCCTTCAAAAATATGCAAGATATCTTCTTGCTCTACAAAAGCCATTTCGCAGTCTATTTGTGTGAATTCTGGTTGTCGATCAGCTCTAAGATCTTCATCCCTAAAACACTTTACAATCTGGAAATATTTATCCATTCCTCCAACCATTAATAGCTGTTTGAACGTTTGTGGGGATTGTGGCAGTGCATAAAACTGTCCTTCATTCATTCTCGATGGTACAACAAAATCTCTTGCACCCTCTGGAGTAGATTTAATTAAGTAAGGAGTTTCTACTTCTATAAACCCTTCATCCGATAGATAGTTTCGTACTTTCATAGCTACCTGATGTCTGAATAGCAAGCTATTTTTTACTGGGTTTCGTCTGATATCTAGATAACGATACTTCATTCGTATATCTTCCCCACCATCAGTTTCATCTTCTATGGTAAAAGGTGGAACTAATGCTTCATTTAAAATTTGCAATTCTTGTACTAAAATCTCGATATCGCCAGTAGGGATATTTGGATTTTTAGATTCTCGTTCTATTACAGTTCCTTTGACTTGTATTACAAACTCCCTTCCAAGAGTTTTTGCATGTTCCATAACTTTTAAAGGAGTGCGTTCTTCATCAAAAATTAGTTGTGTTATTCCATAACGATCTCTTAAATCAACCCAAATCATGAATCCTTTATCTCTTGATTTCTGAACCCAACCAGCTAAGGTTACTTCAGTGTTTATATGCGACGTTCTCAATTCGCCACAAGCATGCGATCTGTACATTTTTTGATATTTTTTGGATGCGCAAATTTAGGCAAATTAATAGAAAAGAAATAGTTTGAGTTATGTTTTACAGTTTCTATAAAGAAATCAATAACACGAGCTTGTATGAAAACAATTATAATAAATAGTATAGTTATTTTATACAAATGTGTTTAATCCGGATTCATAGACATTGTTTCACTGTAACATAAAGTTTCTAACTGGTAAGCAGCTTCTACGTTTCAAATTGTCCTATTGA
>CANLRN010000067.1 GCA_947493495.1 uncultured Aquimarina sp. | reverse complement strand
AAACGATCATATATTACTTTTCTGGGTGGTCACGCCTCAAGCGTGACGACCTCCGCGTCCCAAACGCGGCGCGATAACCTAGAGAGACCTGTCACGCCTTAGCGTGATACACCCCGAATTGGTTATCTATAAAACGTTTTGCTCCTCTTTTTTTAATTTTTTTCTCTAAGATCATTGCTTCTGATCTCGTAGATGTTTCGAGTTGCAAAACTATTCTCCAAGGAACGCCACTTTTGGTTGATCGTACCTTTTTAGAATTGTGTCTTTTCAATCTTTTTTTAATATCTGCAGTTTGCCCTACATAATATCTTGAACTTACTTCGCTATATAAAATATAAACGATCATATATTACTTTTCTGGGTGGTCACGCCTCAAGCGTGACGACCCCCGCGTCCCAAACGCGGCGCGATAACCTAGAGAGACCTGTCACGCCTTAGCGTGATACACCCCGAATTGGTTATCTACAAAACGTTTTGCTCCTCTTTTTTTAATTTTTTTCTCTAAGATCATTGCTTCTGATCTCGTAGATGTTTCGAGTTGCAAAACTATTCTCCAAGGAACGCCACTTTTGGTTGATCGTACCTTTTTAGAATTGTGTCTTTTCAATCTTTTTTTAATATCTGCAGTTTGCCCTACATAATATCTTGAACTTACTTCGCTATATAAAATATAAACGATCATATATTACCTATTTGATTATCAAGTTTTTAAACGTGATGATTTTTACGTTCCAAAACCAGACTTAATCTATATCATATGGATATGGATAGGTTTCAAAAAAGCGGAGAGACCGGGACTCGAACCCGGGCAGCACTTACGCGCTGACAGATTAGCAATCTGCTCCATTACCACTCTGGCACCTCTCCTATAAAATCAAAAAATAATATGATCTTCGCTTTTAATATTTTAAATGCGGATGCAAATGTAGCTTTTATGGAACTACAATGCAACATTTTTTTGGCATTATTTATGTTTTGAGACACCTAGCTTTTTAAAAACTTGAAAATCAGATTTTTCTTTATAAATTAATACATATATATGTATTGGAATACATAATACTATAATCAAGAATGTGTATTTAGAATGAGAATTATATATTTGTATAGTTGACCTAATTCAGTGTTTCACGTACATGTTAAAAAAATAAGTAATGAGAAGTAAATTAATTATCATCTTATTGATGGCATTATGTGGCTATTCATATGCCCAAAAACCTATACTTTCTAAAGATTTTAAATTTATCATAGGAGATAAATACAAGCGCATTAAAAACCTACAATCTTATTATGTAGCTAATGGAGATAGAATGGTTGCTATTAAAAAAGGTCGTGCAGATATGACAATTCAGCGCTTTTCTTTAACTGACCTTAAGGAAGATGTTAAAAAAAGACAAGTAATAGAAGATAAAGGTGATTTTCAGACAGCAATGAATCTAGGAGGTAAGGCAGTTGTTTTTTATACTGTAAAGGATAAAGCTTTTGCTCAGAAAATTTCCTTAACTGGTATCATTGCTGAAAAACCTATTTTAGTAGCTAGTGATAAAGAAAATATAGATGATGATTTTGGGTTTAAAAGTACGTATGGGCACGATGCAGGAGGTAGAATTAATAAGTTTGTATTTAAAAAATCTCCAGATGGAACTAAATTGGTAGTCTTGTTTAGAATAAAAACAGCAAAAGATAAAGTAGATAAAATAGGAATTAATGTATATGATACAAGTTTAAAACCTATTTGGAAACGTAAAGTAAATCTGCCTTATCCTACAAGCAAGATAGAAAATGAAGATTTTGCAATTGATAATAATGGAGCTTTTTATATGACAGCTTCGGTATTTAGTAATCCATCAAAAGATAAAAATAAGTTAGAATCAGATTATAAAACAGAAGTATACAAAATTAAAGAAACCCCCAAAGAGATTAGTAAGGCGACACTGCAAATACCTGGAAAAGTAGTCCAAGATGCTGTTATAGGACTTGATAAAACAGGTAGAATTAGAGTTTCTGGATATTATAGTAATCAAGATAATAAAGTAGAAGTTTCTGGCTTGTTTTCTGCTATCCTCGAAGATACTGGAGCAATAAGCTCAATACTAAAAAAAGACATACCTGCGAGTCAACTACAACAATATATCTTACAGCGTGAGACTAGAATAAATGAAGGAACACAAGATGAAAAGGATAAAAAAGATTTTGAAGATATAAAAGTAAATGATGTTGTTTATAATGATGACGGTAGTATGGTTTTATTTGGAGAACAACGATATGCAGAATCATTCACTACATCTAGCTCATCTGGTTCTAGAACGACTTATAAATATTATTATAGAGATGTTATAGCTTCTAAAATGAATGAAGATGGAACGATCGTTTGGTTTTACAAATTACCAAAAAATCAACTGGGAGCCAGAGGAAAACGAAGTATGTCCTACTATAATTTTAAAAACAATGGAAAACATTACCTGTTTTTCATAGATGATTTTACAAATCTAAAAAAATCCTTTGATGAATCCCCAACTAGGTATTTTGATGGTAAAAAAGAATTTTTGTATTTAACTTCCTATACAATTAATGATACTACAGGAGAGGTGATCAAGGAGCCAATTCTTACGGGAAGTGATATTAGAAATTCTCGTTTAGATAATCTAGAAGTCTACAAAGTAGCAAGATTACCCAATCAAGATATGATTTTTGAAGCTTTTGACGGCAAAAAAAACAATTTACTTCTTAAACTTTCTGTTGCTAAATGAATGTAATCATATAGTTTCGGTTGTTGATCAGTATATAGTTTTCTAAAACTTTGTTTTGAGAGTATATACAGATTAGTGAACATTTATAGGATAATAAATATTTTTTTGATATTTAAAATAGTAATTTACTATTATTTTATCAAGCTTACCCAGGCATATTTTCTTCCATTTCTACAAGCTTGGCAACACTTCTAATAATGTGATTATGCTTTTTTACAAATGGGTTTGTTTTATCCCAAACATATCCTGCTAATACTGCACAAATCTGTTTTTTAAATTCTTCATTTGACCTGTCATGAAAGATAATTTTTTGTAGATTTCCAGTATACCATTCTTTTACATAGGTAGAAAAGACATCGACACCTCGTTTCATATAATCTACAAAACTTTCTTGCCAGTCTACATCTTCACCTTTAAGTTGTTTGATCGCTAATTTTGCAGCTAATAAACCCGATTCTGTAGCAAAAGACACTCCAGATGAAAAAACAGGATCTAGAAACTCAGCACTATTACCAGTCAATACAAAACCATCACCAAATAATTTAGTCACGTTTTTGGATATATTTTCTACTTTATAGGGTTCAAATAAATAAGGAATGTCTTTAAACTGCTCATAATAATAGGGAGAAGTTTTCATCATTTCTTCAAGAACCTGAGTTTTGTTTCCTTCAAATTTATTTATCCATTCCATAGGACCTACAAAACCAATACTAGTATTTCCATTAGAAAAAGGGATGTACCAAAACCATATTTCGGTTTCTATAACTTCGAAAGTAATGATTGTTCCTTCATCACCTTCAGGCCTTTTAATATCTTTTACTTGTGTAAAAATAGAACCGTGCTCTGCAATCTTAGGAGGAGCTTCAAGACCTAATTGACGTGCTATCACACGCCCAAAACCACTAGAGTCTATGATAAATTTGGCTTCAATTTGACTTTCAGAACCATCTTTATGCTGTACCGTAGTTAGAGAGTCAGTGCCATTAAATGATACATCTGTAACTTCCGTTTCGAAATCAACATCGACACCTTGGCATATAGCTTCATCAATCAATGTCTTATCAAAATGATCTCTAGGGACTTGCCAAGTCCAATCCCAACCATCACCATATTTTTTGCTAAAATCAAAACATCCTTTTACACCATCTTTAATAAAACGAGCTCCACGCTTTTTTTCATAGCCTTGTTTCATCAAACAATCTAATAGGCCAGCTTCTTCAAAATTATCCATGCATCTAGGAATCAGACTCTCTCCAACCTGAAAACGAGGAAACTTTGTTTTTTCGACAACCTTAACATTTATACCATGCTTATTAAGATAGGCTGCACTAACACTCCCAGAAGGGCCAGCACCAATCACAAGTACATCTACATTTTCTTTTTTCATAATTTTTAAAGGTACATTAAATACATTACATTTGCCTAGGGTAAAAATAAAGAGTAAACTTGACTTTTTAACAGAATATTGCAAAAAACTTACGAATTCGCGAATGCTAAAACTTAAAGAAAAGCTAGAAATCAAAGATTTTCTTAGCATCATTTTTAATGAAGAAAAGCTTGATATTGATGATTCTGTATTGAACAGAGTACGTGATAGTTATCAATTTTTAGAGCAATTTTCTGAAAATAAAATTATATACGGTGTAAACACAGGCTTTGGACCTATGGCCCAATATAAAATTGATGATAGGGATCGTATTGAATTACAATACAATCTTATCAGAAGCCATTCTTCTGGTATTGGTAAACCTATAGAACCAGCCTATGTTAAAGCGTTGATGCTAGCAAGACTCAATACACTTTCTCTAGGGAAATCAGGAGTTAACACCACGGTTATTAATAGATTAAAAGACCTGATCAATTATGATATTACACCTCTGATTTTTGAACACGGTGGAGTAGGGGCTAGTGGAGATCTGGTGCAATTGGCACATCTGGCATTAGTACTCATTGGAGAGGGAGAAGTTTTTTATAAAGGAGAAAGAAAAAATACCGCTGCTGTTTTTAAAGAAGTAGATATACAACCTATTGAGGTAAAGATACGAGAAGGTTTAGCATTAATGAATGGAACCTCGGCAATGACAGGTATAGGAATCGTAAATGTGATCAATGCACAGAAATTGCTAGATTGGTCTGTATGTTGTTCTGCTGCCATTAATGAAATTGTAGAAGCCTATGATGATCACCTCTCAGAAGAATTGAACAATAGTAAACTGCATCTCGGACAACAAGAGATTGCTAGAAAAATGAGAAATCATTTAAGCGATAGTAAATTGACTAGAGATCGAACAACACATTTATATTCTGGTCAAAATGGGGATACCTATTTTAAAGAAAAAGTACAAGAATACTATTCACTACGATGTGTACCTCAAATTCTTGGACCAGTATATGATACCATTAAACACGTAGGTCGCATTCTTATAGAGGAATTGAACTCTGCGAATGACAATCCCATAATTGATGTAGAAACCGAACAAGTATACCATGGAGGTAATTTTCATGGGGATTACGTTTCTTTAGAGATGGATAAACTAAAATTGGTAGTAACCAAATTGTCTATGCTAGCTGAGCGTCAGTTAAATTATCTTTTAAATTCTAAATTGAATGATATACTCCCACCTTTTGTCAATCTTGGTAAACTAGGATTTAATTTTGGAATGCAAGGAGTACAATTTACTGCTGTCTCTACCACTGCAGAAAACCAAATGCTTTCTAACTCTATGTACGTACACAGTATTCCTAACAATAATGATAATCAAGATATTGTAAGTATGGGTACCAATGCAGCTAATATGACCAAAACTGTAATCGAAAACACTTACGAAGTATTAGCAATTGAATTGATGACCATTGTTCAAGCATTAGAATACCTAGATTTTGGAAATAAGTTATCTAGTAGAACACAACATTTGGTTGATAATATTAAGAATATAGTACCTTCGTTTACTAAAGATTATGTGACTTATCCTTTTGTCCAAGAGGTAAAAGATTTTTTAAAAAACAACGAGGCATATTAATCATTTTTTTGGTTTTGATATCCATAGCGCATACAAAATATGTTTATGTATGTTTACTATGTAATCATAAAACAGACTAAATGAAAAATGAAATCACTATAACAACATAACAAAATGAAAAGAATATTTATAATCGCATTAGCTTTACTGGTTAATATTCAACTTTTATGTTCTCAAGAACTTGCAGCAGTCAGAGAAAATGGTAAAATAGGGTATATTGATAAAACTGGAAAATTTGTAATCTCACCTAGTTATAAAAAAGCAAATAACTTCTCTGATGGAGTGGCTTTAGTCCTAGATGGAAAAAAATGGGGATATATTAATCCAGATGGTTCGTGGGCGATAGAACCGCAATTTTCCAAAGCAAAAAATTATGATAGTGGCGTAGCCATGGTACTAAAGAATAAAAAGTGGATCTATATTGACAAAAAAGGAAAAGAGCTAGCGTATCCTACTAGTGAGAAATTATACCCTTTTACTGATGGAGTAGCCTTTATTAGATCTGATAAGTTAGTAGGACTAATTAATGCAAAAGGAGAACAAATCGTTAAGCCGACCTATTTGGTTATCAAAGGCTTTAGAAATGGATATGCTAGGTGTAAGGATCAAAATGAGAAATGGGGTATTATAGATACTCGTGGTAACATTGTAGTAAAACCAGAATATACTAGTATAGGTAATTATGTTAATGGAGTAGCACGGGCAGAAAAAGGAGAAGAAATTTATGGTGTCGTATCAAATAATACTTTTAATGAAGTAACAGGAGCTACAAAAATATGGGATTTTAAAGCTACAGGTAAATATACGATCGCTCAAAAAGATGAAAAAATCGGGTTTATTGATACAAATGGGAAGTGGGTTATTGAACCGCAATACATTAAAGCAAAATCCTTCAAGAATGGATATGCTGGCGTATATGATGGTAACAAATGGGGGTTTGTTGATACTAATGGTAAGATCGTAATTGATTATAAATACGATGATGTAGATTATTTTAATACTCAAGGGTTAGCACCAGTTAAGAGTGAAGAATGGGGATTTATAAATACCAAGGGAGAAATTATAATAGAGACTAAATATGGCATTACAGCAGGAAGTTTTGCTTTTTTGAGTAATAAAACTGCAGAAAAAGGATTTATAGATGGTTTAGCAAGAGTAAAGTATAATAAGAAGTGGGGCTTTTTAAAGCCAGATGGCTCATTACTAGGTGATAAATGGTATGAAAATGCCGAACTTTTTGTGAAAATCAAATAAGAAAATAGATGAACAAGCTTAGACGATTGTTAAAGTTGTTTGTATTTTTTTAAAATTGTTAAAATAAACTTAATTTAGAATGATTGTTGATTCTTTAGGATTAATAATTATTGTATCATACAATTTAATACTAATAAATGAAATACGCCCTTGTTACTGGAGGATCCAGAGGAATAGGAAGAGCAATAGCTATACAAATAGCCAAAGACCTTAAATACCCAGTCCTTATAAATTATCAATCCAATGATGCTGCTGCCAATGAAACTAAAAAGAATATTGAAGAAGAAGGAGGTAGTTGTACGGTATTAAAATTCGATGTATCCAATATAGATAATACGCGCTCTGTGTTAGATCAATGGATTGTAAAAAATCCAGATGCGACTATAGAAATAATTGTTAACAATGCAGGTATTACTAGAGATGGTTTGTTAATGTGGATGAAACCAGAAGATTGGAACGATGTTCTTGATATAAGCCTCAAAGGGTTTTATAATGTGACAAATCATTTACTACAAAAAATGCTAACCAATCGTTATGGTAGAATCATTAATGTAGTTTCTGTTTCAGGTGTCAAAGGTACTGCTGGTCAAGTAAATTATTCTGCTGCAAAAGGTGCATTGGTAGCTGCAACCAAAGCATTAGCTCAAGAAGTAGCAAAGCGTAAGATTACGGTAAATGCAGTTGCTCCAGGTTTTATAAAAACAGATATGACAGCAGCAATGGATGAAAAAGAATTAAAAAAAATGATTCCTGTAAACCGTTTTGGAGAAGCAGAAGAAGTAGCAGATTTAGTCTCATTTCTTGCTTCTAAGAAAGCATCTTATATTACAGGAGAGGTAATCAATATTAATGGAGGAATATATTCATAAAAATCTATGAGTAGAGTAGTGATAACAGGTATGGGAATATATTCTTGCATTGGAACAAATGTAGAAGAAGTAAAAAAATCGCTGTATCAAGGCAAATCAGGAATAGTTTTTGAGCCATCTAGAAAAGAATTTGGTTATAGATCAGCATTAACAGGAACTGTACCTACACCAAATTTGAAAAAAGAATTAACCAGAAGACAACGGGTTAGTTTTGGATCAGAATCAGAATATGCCTTTATAGCAACTAAACAAGCATTTGATCAAGCAGGAGTAGACCAAGAATTTTTGGATAAAGAAGAAATAGGAATCCTTTTTGGTAATGATAGTACGGCAGAATCTGTGATGCAAGCCATTGATAAAATTAGAATAAAGAAAGATACTACTTTGGTAGGATCAGGAGGAGTATTTAAATCAATGAACTCTACAGTTACCATGAATTTGTCAACTGTTTTTAAATTGAAAGGCATAAACTTTACAATCAGTGCAGCTTGCGCTAGTGGATCACACTCCGTAGGAATGGGATATTTATTGATAAAACAAGGATTGCAAGATTATGTTTTGTGCGGAGGAGCGCAAGAAATTAATGATTATGCTTTTGGTAGTTTTGATGGTCTAGGTGTTTTTTCTATAAATGAACAAAACCCAGCACAAGCTTCTAGACCATTTGATAGTAGAAGAGATGGACTAGTACCTAGCGGTGGAGCAGCAGCTATTTTTATGGAATCCTATGAAAGTGCAATAAAACGAGGTGCTACTATATTAGGCGAAGTAGTAGGTTATGGTTTTTCATCTAATGGCGATCATATATCTACACCCAATCAAGAAGGACCAGCTAAAGCTATGCAAAGGGCTGTTGATCAAGCCAATATCAAGCCAGAAGATATTGATTATGTAAATGCGCACGCCACATCAACCCCTATAGGAGATGCTAACGAGGCTAAAGCTATACATCAGGTATTTGGAAAATCAAATCCATATGTGAGCTCCACAAAATCAATGACAGGACACGAATGTTGGATGGCAGGAGCAAGTGAGATAGTGTATTCATTGATTATGCTTAATAACTCTTTTATTGCGCCAAATATTAATCTCGAATCTCCAGACGAAGACTCAAGTAAGTTAAATTTGGTAAAAGAAACTTTGGATAAAAAAATTGATGTATTTTTGTCCAATTCGTTTGGGTTTGGGGGAACAAATTCTGCAATCATAATAAAAAAGATATAGGATAGAAAAAAAAATACTTAAGAGATGATGGATACAAATGTAATAATCGAAAAAGTCGATGGTTTTTTGATTGAAGAATTCGAGGTAGAAGCTGAAGAGATAAGCCCAGAAGCTAATCTTAAAGAGACATTAGATTTGGATAGTCTAGATTATGTAGACTTGGTAGTTGCCATAGAAGCTACTTTTGGAGTAAAACTTGTTGGAGATGATTTTGTTGGAGTAGAAAGCTTTCAGGATTTCTATAATCTAATAGAAAAAAAAGTAAATAGTTAACAAATTAGAATGACTCAATGGGAAGGTAAAGCCAAAGGAACTCCTTTAGGATATAAAATATTTATTTTTTTAATCAAAAATTTAGGCCTTAATGCTGCCTACTCTATTTTAGTATTCGTTGCCGTTTATTATGTGATATTTTCTCCATCTACAACTAAAACAAGTTATTATTTTTATAGAAAAAGACTACAGCAATCAGTCTTTACATCCCTACTTAATGTATATCGTAATTATTTTGTTTTTGGTCAAACACTTATTGATAGAACAGCAATATCTTATGGCCTAAAAAATAAATTTAGTTTTACATATGATGGTAAAGAAAAAATACAAGCTTTGTTAGACAAGAGGCAAGGAGGTATTATTTTTAGTGCTCACATAGGTAGCTTTAATATTGCGCGCTATTTTTTTGGAGAATTTGATATGACTGATACTGGAGTCAATTTATTGGTTACAGATCAAGAAAATGAACAAATAAAACAATATGTTGGAGCAGTATCTACGGATACTATTATGAAGTTTATAGTGATCAAAGATGATATGTCTCATATCTTTAAGATGAATGAAGTATTAACCAATAATGAAGTGATTATTTTTGCTTCAGATCGTTATGTCGAAGGAATTCAATTTATAGAACAAGATTTTCTAGGAAAATCAGTAAAATTTCCTTCTGGACCCTATAAATTGGCTGCAAGAAAAAAGAAGCCTATTCTGTATATGTATGTCATGAAAGGTGCTGGGAAAGAATATAATTTATTTGCAAGAGAACCAGAATTTGATGAAGTAGCAGTAAAACCTAGTCATGTACTAAAAGAATATATAAGATATATGACGATAATGGTAAAAAAATATCCGCTACAATGGTTTAATTATTATGATTATTGGGATGACCTAAAAGCCTAATACAATATGAAAGAAATACTAGTTCTGTATTACAGTCAAAGTGGACAGTTAGGCGATATATTATCTAATCTTATACAACCTATAAGAGAAGCTAAAAATTGTACTATTGCTATTCATCAAATAGAACCAGAAGAAAAGTATCCATTTCCCTGGAAAATGAAAGATTTTTTGCAGGTTTTTCCAGAGTCGTATTTGCAGATATCTAAACCAAATAAGCAGATACCAGAACAGATTTTAAATCAACACTATGATTTGATTATACTAGGATATACTGTTTGGTATTTATCTCCATCAATTCCGATAAACTCGTTTTTAAAAAGTAAGGAAGCTAAAATACTATTAAAAAATACACCTGTTGTAACAGTTAATGGTTCCAGAAACATGTGGATTCTTACTCAAGAAAAGGTGAAGAGGTTGTTAGTGGATTGTAAAGCAAAATTAGTAGGTAATATTGCCTTTGTAGATAGACATTGGAATCATATTAGTGTAATAACCATTGTACATTGGATGATGGGAGGAAAGAAAACCAAATATTTGGGTATTTTTCCAAAACCAGGAGTTTCTGATAAAGATATTAATGAAGCAGATAAGTTTGGTGTAATTATTAGAAAACACCTTTTTCAAGATAAACTTGAAGATTTACAACAAGAACTGGTGAATAATGGAGCTGTAATAATAAAACCCTTTTTGATCCAGTCAGATAAAACAGCGAATCATATCTTTAGCAAATGGTCTGCAATAATATATAGAATAGGATTAAAATCTCCAGAAAGAAGAAAGAAGTGGTTAGGCTTTTTTAGGTATTACTTACAATTCGCTATTTGGTTTTTTTTACCAATAGTTTTTGTTGTATTTTTGATTACTTATTTTCCTTTGTACAGACGAATAAAAAAGAACGTTAATTATTATCAATCTATAACACTTAGATAGTTTAAGACAATTTATGAAAAACGTATATATTACTAAAACTTCACATTTTTTGCCTAACCAACCTATTTCTAATGATGAAATGGAACAGCGGTTGGGAATGATTAATAATATGCCTTCAAAAGCAAAGAGAATTGTGTTGAGAAGTAATGGGATTAAAACACGATATTATGCGATTGATGATAAAGGTAATATAACACATAATAATGCACAACTTACTAAAGAAGCGGTGTCAAGATTGTTTGGTGAAGATTTTAAAGAAGAAGACATGGAATTATTATCTTGTGGAACATCTACACCAGATAATATATTGCCTTCTCATGCGGCTATGGTACATGGATTATTAAATGTAGGGAGTATAGAATTAAATAGTGCATCAGGAGTATGTTGTTCTGGGATGAATGCTCTTAAGTATGGTTTTTTGTCAGTAAAATCAGGTGCTTCTAATACCGCAGTATGCACAGGGACTGAACGCGTATCTCCACTAATGTTATCCAAAAAATTTAATAATGAAGTAGAAAGTTTGAAGGAGTTAGAAGAACGACCTATAATAGCATTTAAAAAAGAATTTTTACGTTGGATGTTGTCTGATGGTTCTGGAGCATTTTTGCTAGAAAATGAACCTAAAGGAAATACTCCTTTACGGATTGATTGGATGCAAGGCTATTCTTATGCTTCAGAGTTAGAAGTATGTATGTATTCTGGAGGAGAGAAAAATGAAGATGGGAAGTTAAAACCTTGGAGTGAATATGAACCAGAAGAGTGGCTTTCTAAATCTATATTTTCAATTAAACAAGATGTCAAAATATTAGATGAACATGTTATTGATAGAATAGGACTAAGTACTAAAGATGCCTTGAGTAAAAATAATATAACGGTTGATGAAATTGACTATTATTTGCCACATATCTCTTCATTTTATTTTGAAGATAAACTATTTACAGAGTTAGTGAATAGAGGGATCGAAATTTCTAAAGATAAATGGTTTTTAAATTTGGATAGAGTAGGTAATGTTGGATCCGCTTCAGTTTATCTAATGATTGATGAATTAAAAAATTCTGGAAAATTAAAAAAAGGAGATAAAATTTTAGCGATGATACCCGAAAGTGGTCGTTTTTCATTTTTCCATGTGTTTCTTACAGTGTGCTAATGAATAACCAATTAGAAAATACGATAACAGATATTGATTTTATTAAGAAGCTAATTCCGCAGAAAGATCCTTTTGTGATGATTGATAAGCTATTGTATTTTGATACAGAGAAAGTTATTTCTGGATTTAAAGTAATACCTGATAATATATTAGCATCTGATGATCATTTTACAGAAGGAGGTCTTATCGAAAATATGGCGCAGAGTATAGCATTACATCGCGGATATAGGAGTTACATAAATCGAGGAAAAGATCAAAAACCCAAGACAGGATTTATAGGTTCTATAAAGCATGCTACTATATATAGTTTACCAAAAATAAACACAGAACTGATTACCACAGTAGATATTATTGCAGAAATAATGTTGGTTTCTTTGGTAAAAATAGAGGTAAAAGATGAAGAAGGAAAGCTGATTGCTTCTTCAGAAATGAAAACTATAATAGTAGATTCTTAATCATTTTTTTCAAATACATAATCCAGTTAATATGAAGAAAGAAGACGTACCTCAGGATGAAAGTAGCCTTTCTAAGGCAAATTTAAGAGAAGTAGTATATGCAGTTGATAAAGATGGTAACTATGGGAAAGCATTAAGCTCTGGTTGGGATGCAAAGACTATTGCTTTGAATGAATCCTTACAATTAATAGATGAACAAGTAGCAGAAACTATCCAAAAAATTAAAGAAGGAATATTAAGCCCAATAGCATATTATATGGAAATCCAGCGAATGGATGTTGTCGTACTATCTGGATATGTAGGGTTATGGCAATGGCGTGTAAAAAGACATTTAAAAGCTAAAGTATTTAAGAAACTCTCTAAAAAAATAGTAAATAAATATGCTGAAGCTTTCGAAATAAGTGTATCCGAACTTAAAAACCCAAAAATTTGAAAATAAACTTCGAACACAATCAATCTGCTCATTGCGAAAATGGAGTAGTTTCTAATTTATTGAATTATAATGGGCTTAAAATTAGTGAACCCATGGTTTTTGGGATTGCATCTGGAGTTTTTTTTATTTACATACCATTTGTCAAAGTTAATCATGCTCCGATGTTTAGTTTTAGACCAGTTCCTGGATTTATCTTTTCTAGAGTAAGTAAACGATTAGGGTTTAAAGTTAAGAGACACAAATTTAAATCAAAACAAAAAGCAAAAGATATATTAGACAATGAATTAGCTAAGAATAATCCAGTAGGCTTGCAAGTAGGAGTGTATAATCTCACCTATTTTCCTGATGAATATCGTTTTCATTTTAATGCACATAATCTAGTAGTGTATGGAAAAGAAGGAGATGATTATCTAATCAGTGACCCCGTTATGCCTACGATAACTACACTAACTAGTAAAGAATTAGAAAAAGTACGTTTTGCAAAAGGGCCTTTTGCGCCTAATGGCCATATATATTATCCAACAGAACTACCAGATACTGTACAGCTCAAAAAAGCAATTACCAAAGGAATCAAACAGGCTTATCGTCATATGTTAGCTCCAATGCCTATTGTTGGATATAGAGGGATACAGTATGTGGCAAAACAAATTAGGAAATGGCCAGATAAAATTGGTGTAAAGAAAACAAATCATTACTTGGGGCAATTGGTTAGAATGCAAGAAGAAATAGGTACTGGTGGAGGAGGGTTTCGATTTATATTTGCAGCTTTTTTGCAAGAAGCTTCAGTAATTATGGATAATTCTAGATTAGCAGAACTATCGATAGAGATGACTGCTATAGGAGATCAATGGAGAGATTTTGCAATCGATGCATCCAGATTATATAAAAATAGAAGTAAAGAAACGGATGCTTACAATAAAATAGCTGATAAGTTAGATGCTATTGCACTAGCAGAACGCGCATTTTTTTTAGAATTAAAAAAATCTATTAAATAATTTATTCATACATGGATAATGCCTTTATTCGTATAAATAATGTATCAAAGCAATATAGAGGAACTGATTTTCTTTCTTTGGATGATATTACCCTGAATATTAATAGAGGTGAGATTTATGGATTACTCGGACCTAATGGAGCAGGAAAAACAACCCTGATATCAATAATTTGTGGTTTGATAGCACCAAGCAAAGGAGAGGTGTTTTTCTCAGGAAAAGAGATTCATAAAAACAATAGAGCGATTAAGAAAATAATTGGTGTTGTACCACAAGAATATGCTTTGTATCCTAAACTTACTGCAACAGAAAATCTACTGTATTTCGGTAGTATGTATGATATTCGAACTGCTGACTTGAGACTGCTGATAACTTCACATTTAGAGCAATTAGGATTACTGCCATTTGCACATAAAAAAATAAAAACATTTTCTGGAGGGATGAAAAGGCGAGTGAATCTTATCGCTGGCATTTTACATAACCCTTCATTAATTTTTTTAGATGAGCCAACAGTTGGTGTAGATGTACAGTCTAAAAAAGCAATCACAGATAAACTAATAGCACTTAATCAAGATGGGGCTACTATTATTTATACCTCACATCACCTTAGAGAAGCACAAGATTTATGCAGTAAAGTAGGTATTATTGATTCTGGAAAAATAATAGCAGAAGACACTCCAGCTAATTTGATTTCCCGTATAGATAAAGCTCGAAATCTAGAAGATGTATTTATAGAATTAACAGGAAGAGCACTAAGAGACTATGCATAAGTTTATCGCTTCCATAAAAAAAGAGTTTTTATTACTACTACGTGACCCAGGTGGTATGATTATACTTTTTGTAATGCCAATTGTATTGGTACTGACCATTACTTTAATACAAGATGCTACATTTAAATCAATTTCTAGTAGTACCATCGAGATATTATTAGTGGATAATGATAAAGGAAAACTGTCTGATGAAATACAAAAAAGTTTTACAGAGATAGATTTTCTAGATCCAATATCTGTAATAGATGGTGTTCCATTAACAGAAACCAAAGCCAGTCAGTTAGTTGCTTCAGGAGCATATCAACTTGCAGTAGTGATTCCTGATAGATTAAGTAATGATCTCGAAAAACAAATCAATATAAACATTACTAAAATTCTTGAAGAATTTAGTGGAGAAGAAGATTCACTAAAAATAGATATGATTAAAGAAAAAGTATCTGGCAAAACAGTAAAATTGTATTTTGATCCTATTACTCAAGAAACTTTTAGGAACTCTGTGATATTTGCTGTTGATAAGTTAATAGCAAAAATAGAAACCAAATCTATCTATGAAGTGTTTGAGAAAGAATTAGGTGAATCAGAAGGGCTTAAATCCTTTAATAGAGATCATTTTGTTACTTACCAACAAATTAACCCTTCATTATCTGGAGAATCAATAGTTCCTAACTCTGTACAGCATAATATACCAGCTTGGACATTATTTGCTATTTTCTTTATGATTTTGCCATTGTCATTGAACGTAGTTCACGAAAAAAGACAAGGAACATTTGTACGGTTAGAAACCACACCGATTAGATATGCAACTATAATAGCAGGAAAGGCATTTCTGTTTCTATTAGTAAGTGTATTACAATTTACATTGATATTACTTCTAGGCATCTTTGTTTTTCCAAAATTGGGATTGCCGATATTAGAGATTGACAATAATTTGGGATTGTTATATCTAGTTGCATTATCATCTGGATTAGCATCAATTGGTTTAGGGATTTTATTAGGCACTGTATTTCATACTCACGAGCAAGCAGCTCCTTTTGGAGCAGTATTGATTGTGCTATTAGCGGCAATTGGTGGTGTTTGGGTTCCTGTATTCGCTATGCCAGAAACGATGCAGGTAATAGCTAAATTATCACCAATGAATTGGGGATTAGAGGCATTTTATGACTGTTTTTTAAGAAAAGGTAGCATCATTGATATTCTTCCCGAAATAGGTTTGCTTATTGGTTTTTTTATTAGTACCATCGTAATTGCTATATTATACTATGAAAAGAAAAAAACGATCTAGAGAGATAGTAACTGATATTAAATATATACACGAGGTTAGAGTCCGATTTAATGACTGTGATCCACTAAGTATTGTATGGCATGGCATATACATCACATATTTTGAAGAAGGGAGAGAAGCTTTTGGTAGAAATCATGGTCTAACATATCAACATTTTAGAGACAATGACTATGTAACACCTATTGTCAATTCTACGTGCAATCATAAATTACCATTAAAATATGGAGATATAGCTACCATAGAAACTATTTATATTGATAGTCCGGCTGCAAAGATGATCTTTAGGTATAACATATATAATCAGCATAAACAATTAGTGTGCGTTGGAGAAACTACTCAGGTTTTTTTAGATATGGAAGGAAATATGTCATTAAATATACCTGAGTTTTTTTTGGAATGGAAACGTAAAGAAGGATTAATATGAGAAATGTATATATGATTGATGATAGCATAATCTCTCCGCTTGGGTTTTCTACAAAAGAAAACATGGACAACCTACGCCTTAATAAAACTGGGATACAAGTAATAGATAATCCTGCTATATGGTCAGAATCATTTTATGGAGCTTTGTTGGATACTGATAAACTTTTTCAAGCTTACACTAAGATATCTAATGATATACATCATACTAAGTTAGAAAAAATGATGCTAGTAGCAATCACTAAATTGTTAGAAAAAAACCCAAAATTAAATATAAAAAAGAGTGGTGTTATTATTTCTACAACCAAAGGAAATATAGATCGCTTAAAAGAAAAAAATAATCCCAAAGTATACTTACATAGTATTGCGCTGACTATACAACAATTTTTTAATTTAGAAGAAACTCCTATATTATTGTCTAATGCCTGTATATCTGGAGGATTAGCTATCGCTATCGGAAAACGAATGATTCAGTCTGAGCGGTACGATGATGTGGTTGTTATAGGAGGAGACTTACTATCAGAATTTACATTATCAGGTTTTTTTTCTTTTCAGGCAGTAAGTACAGCACCTTGTAAACCTTTTTGTAAAAATAGAACTGGGATAAGTTTAGGTGAAGCAGCAGCATCCACTTGGTTAAGCTCTAAAAAAGAAAATACTAAAAAAGAAACTATCAAAATAGCTGGAGATGCCTCTGCCAATGATGCCAATCATATATCTGGCCCTTCTAGAACAGGAGAAGGCCTATATATAAGTATTACTAAGGCACTAGAAGAGGCAAGAGTAAAAAGTAGTCAAATTGATTATATAACTGCTCACGGTACAGCAACACCATATAATGATGAGATGGAAGCAATTGCTTTTACTAGAGCTGGATTACAAGAAGTACCAATCAATAGTCTAAAAGGATATTATGGGCACACCCTAGGAGCATCTGCACTCATAGAGAGTATTATAGCAAGACATTGTTTATTAAATGATGAATTACTTTGTTCTTTAGGGTTCGAAGAGTTAGGGGTTTCCATGCCTATTACTATAATTGATAAAAATAAAAAACAAGCACTAAGACGTGTATTAAAAACAGCATCTGGGTTTGGAGGATGTAACGTAGCCTTGATTTTTGAAAAAGTAGCATCGTGATCAAAGAAAACTATTATATATCCGATTATTGCACAATTAGAGACCGTCAGGTATATAGAAATGGGGAATTATATTATAAGAATTTAGAATCGGTATCTATAAAAAGTTTTGCAAAAGAAATTTATAAATATATGGAATTGAGTTATCCAAAATTCCATAAGATGGATGAATTATGTAAACTTGGTTTTCTAGCTTCAGAGGTGTTATTATCCCAAAGAGAAGAAGATACATCAGAGAATACTGCTTTGGTGTTATCTAATAAGGCATCAAGTCTCGATACTGATAGAAAACACCAAGAAACAATACAGCATAAAGATAATTTTTTTCCTTCACCAGCCGTATTTGTGTATACACTACCTAATATCATAATGGGAGAAATCAGTATTCGTCATAAAATGAAAAGTGAAAATGCATTTTTTGTCTCAGAAAATTTTGATGCAAATTTGATCACTAACTACACAAAAATTTTAATGAGTACACAAAAAGCTAATACTGTTATTTGTGGATGGGTAGATTTGGATACTAACAAATATGACGTATTTTTAGCCTTTATTTCTAAAAAAGGGAAAATTAAATTTACAGAGTCAGCATTGAATAATTTATATAAAAAATAATTATGGCAGAATTACAGCAAGAGCTAAAAGAAAAGATAATCGAACAATTAAGTCTAGAAGATCTGGAGGTAAGTGAGATAGGGGATAATGATCCACTTTTTGGAGATGGGCTTGGCTTAGATTCTATTGATGCGCTCGAATTGATTGTGTTATTAGAAAAAGATTATGGTATTAAATTAAAAGATCCTAAAGAAGGTAAAGCCATATTTCAATCTGTTAGTGTAATGGCAGATTATATTGAAAAAAACCGCACAAAATAATATGAATAAAGGTATTGCCATAACTGGTATGGGTATCATATCTTCTATCGGTAATACGGTGGCAGAAAACCTTAATGCATTACTAGCAGAATCTGATGGCATCTCTAGAATTAAATTTTTGGAGACTCGCCATAAAGATGCTATTATGGTGGGAGAGATAAAAAAAACAAATGAAGAACTGGTACAAGAACTTGGCCTAAATGCTATCAATAATTTTTCGCGTACGGCTATGATAGGTTCAATTGCAGCTAAAGAAGCATTATTAGATGCTGGGATCGAAGAGATAGATGAATATCGAACAGGCTTTATATCTGGAACAAGTGTAGGAGGGATGGATATGACCGAGCAACATTATCTCGATTATCATAAAAAAACGACTAATAGAAGATATATAGAAGCACAACATGCTGGATTTACTACACAGTCTATCTCAGCTTATCTGGGCATCAAAGGATATGTTTCTACCATAAGTACAGCCTGTTCCTCTGCGGCAAATGCAATAATGCTTGGTGCCAGACTAGTTAAAGCAGGGAAAATAGATAGAATTATTGTTGGTGGGACAGACGCACTATCCAAATTTACAATTAATGGTTTTGGGACTTTGATGATTTTGTCAGATGAACAATGCACCCCTTTTGATAATGATCGAAAAGGATTAAATCTAGGAGAAGCTTCAGCATATCTAGTATTAGAAAGTGATGAAATAGTAGCCAAGACTAACAAAAAAGTATATGGCCATGTTCGTGGTTGGGCTAATGCAAATGATGCGTATCACCAAACTGCATCATCATCTGATGGAGAAGGCGCATATCTTGCTATGAAACAAGCATTAGAGGTTGCAGATATAGCAGTAGACGATATAGATTATGTAAATGCACATGGAACAGCAACAATAAATAATGACCTGTCAGAAGGAATCGCTATGACCAGAATTTTTGGAGAGGATAAAGTGCCCACTTTTAGTTCTACAAAAGCATTTACTGGTCATACATTGGCTGCTGCCGGAGGGGTAGAAGCTGTGTATTCTATACTCTCTCTTCAAGAAAATATGATTTTTCCGAATCTAAATTTTAAAACACAGATGGAAGAATTTAACTTAGTACCTCAAACTAGTATATTATCTAAAAAAATGCATACAGTACTCTCTAATTCATTTGGTTTTGGAGGAAATTGTTCTACCTTAATATTTTCAAAATAATGAATGGTTGCTATATAAACGGAATAGCGAATATCTCTGCACAAAAAACAGCGGATCCCAATTCCTTCTTAGGAGATGTAATAGCACACGAAGAATTGATTTTTAGATCTCACGAGTTTAATTATAAAGACTATATAAAACCCTCAGCGATGAGACGTATGTCTAAGTCTGTAAAAATGGGAGTAGCTACTTCCAAGATGGCTTTAAGTGCTGCTGAGTTAGAAATGCCTGATGCTATCATTACAGGTACGGGGATGGGCTGTAGACAAGATTCCGAAATTTTTTTAGAAAAAATATTATACAATGATGAGCAATTTCTCACACCTACGCTTTTTATTCAATCAACGCATAATACTGTTGGAGGTCAGATCGCATTAGGATTAGGATGTAAAGCATATAATGTTACATATGTACAGGCCTCAGTTTCTTTCGAAACTTCGGTTATTGATGCACAACTCATGCTTTCAGAATCCCCAGATAAAAATATTCTGGTTGGTGGTATAGATGAGATAGCCAAGAACTCTACCTTGTTGCATACCCTTGATGGACATATTAAAAGTGAGAAGTTACCCATCTTAGATTTATTAGATTCTAAGACATCAGGTACTGTATGTAGTGAAGGAGCGACTTTTGTTGTACTTGGAGGAGAAAAAACTAAAAATAGTGTAGCTAAGATTGTAGATGTAGAAACTAAGAATAGTGCTACGCCAGAAGAGATAAAAGTAGAGATACAACGTTTTATGCGTCGCAATGAAATAACTATCGATGATATTGATGCGGTAGTATTAGGCAATAATGGTAATGTAGAATATAATCACTACTATAAAAACGTACAGGATTCACTCTTTTCTAATACAGAACAGTTGTGTTATAAACATCTGATAGGGGAGTACCATACAGCATCCGCATTTGGGTTTTATATAGCGAGTAAGGTTTTTCAATTTGGGAACGTGCCTTCTGTACTAAAAGTTAATGATATACGTGCAAAAACATATAAAAACATACTTTTGTACAATCAATACCGTGCAAAAAATCATAGTATTGCGCTATTACAACAATGCTAATTAGAAAAACAGTTAATTATATCACTCTAATTTCTATATTGATAGCAATTGTCATTATAATTGTTTATCAATATTCTTGGTGGATAGTATTTGCAATTGGTGGATTGTGGTTACTCATTACGGCATATGGGGTGATGAATATTCAATCAGGATATTTTCTTAAAAGCTTGAGCAGTAATCCTACAATAACATCCAGACAAGTAGCTTTAACCTTTGATGATGGACCTGATCAAAATACGTTAAAAATTATAGAGATATTAGATCGATATAAGGCAAAAGGCACTTTTTTTTGCATTGGCAAGCAAGTAGATCAACACCCAGAAATTCTAAAGCTATTGCACAAAAAAGGATATGTTATTGGAAATCATACCTATACTCATAGCCAGTTTATAGATATATATAGTACAGAGAAGTTTATTTTAGAAATTGAAGATACAGATAACACGATACGTAAATATATAGGTAAAACACCGCAATTATTCAGACCTCCATATGGCATTACGAACCCCAACATTGCAAGAGCTGTAAAAAAGACAGGACATCGAGTAATTGGTTGGAATAAAAGATCGTTTGATACTACAATCCCTTCAGAAAAACTAATTCTTGCAAAAATTACCAAAAACCTAAAATCAGGAGATATCCTTTTGCTGCATGATACAAAAATGATTACTAATGCAGTATTGGAACAATTGTTGCTATTTTTGCAAAAGAACAATTATAAGACTGTGACCATTGACGAACTTTTTTCAATACAAGCCTATGCTTAGACCTATTTATGTATGTTTCTTTTTGTTTTTGATGCCATTATTTGCGAATGCACAAGGAATAAAACTTTCAGAATCAGAGATAAAAATTTTTAAAAATAACGTAAGTACCACAGCGGAGCGGTCTAAAACGATTGTAAATACTTTTATACAACGAAAACATATCGATTTTCTTTCTAATGATATAGAGAGTAGTGGAGATTTGTATTTTAAGGCACCTAATATCATAAAATGGACATATACCAACCCATATCAATACAGTGTTATTTTTAGAGAACAAAAATTATATATCAATGATGCAGGTAAGAAGAGTGATATCAATCTTGCATCAAATAAGGTATTCAAAAAATTAAATGACCTAATCGCAAGAAGTGTAAGTGGAGATATGTTGGATGATACGCAGTTTGATATGAGTTTTTTTAAAGATACTACATATCATATAGTAAAGTTGTCTCCCAAAGATGATACACTAAAAGAGATGTTCAAAGAAATTGTTTTGAGTTTCGAATCCGATACATATTTAGTTTCGGGAGTCAAACTTATAGAACCTTCGGAGGATTATACGCTCATAAAATTTAAAAATGTATCTGTAAACAAACCCATTTCTAATGCGATATTTACTCATTAGTATGGTATGCATCCTATTTCTTGGATGTAAGGTGACTACTGTTAAAAATTATTCTAAATCAGATATTACAACAACTGCTGTTGCTAAGAATTTATATTTTGCTAATTCGGCTATAGATTATGTTTACAAGACTAATGTAGAGGTGTATGGTACTAATTTTAGTGGTATTCTTATCATAAAAAAAACAGCTTTAGAAACACATCGTATGGTGTTTACTTCACAGTTTGGGAGTACTTTTTTTGACATAGAATTAGGGAAAGAATCTTATAAAATAAATACAATCGTAAAACAGCTCGATCGAAAAATTATATTAAATACCTTGATAAGAGATTTTTCGTTGTTGGTAAAAGAAATAGCACCTGTAGTAGAAAAATATTACAATCAGGAATATGAAGTTTTAAAAAACAAACAGAATACGTACAGTAATTATTATTTTTATGAAAAAAAAGATGTAAGATTACATAAAATAGTACAAACTACCAGATCTAAAGAAAAATTCGATATCATTTTTAATGACATTACCGATGATGAAATTGCAAAAAAAATAACGATAGATCATAAAAATATTAAACTAAAAATAGAATTAAACGCATTAAGAAAATAATATGCTCTTAGAAGATTTTTATAAAATTAATAAAGAGACTGTAAGTGATGATACGCAAACCACGTCTATTACCTTAAACCCTCATCATGAGATCTTTACAGGGCATTTTCCTGGGAATCCAATAACGCCAGGTGTATGTATGCTACAAATTATAAAAGAATTGACAGAGCGTAGGGTAGGATGTACGTTATTTATGAAAAAAGCATCTAATGTAAAGTTTATGGCGATCATCAATCCAGAAAAAACACCAGACGTTTTGATTATCAATACGTCTAAGGATTTGGGAAATGAAGTTAAGGTGAAAAATACATTTACATACGGAGATACAATTGCATTAAAAGTTACCGTAACTTTTATTAAAATTTAAATTGTTAAAAACATGAAAATACTAGGTTTCTTTATTGCTCTATTAGCTCTAGTTGATGGGAGTATTGATATTAATGAAGTACGTAATTCGTATAAATATGCTAAAAAATCCAAAGAAAATACCGAAAAATTTTATCAACTTACTAAAAAAACAAATCATGATAATGATCATGTAATGGCAGCATATTACGGTTGTGCATTAACATTAAAAGCTTCTTTTTCTGAAAAAATAGGGGATCGGATTTCTTTTTTTAGGGAAGGAAAAAAAATGATTGAAACTGCTATAAAGTCCGATCCAGATAATATAGAATTGCGCATGATTCGATTAAGTGTTCAAACCAATGCACCAAGAATTACTCGATATCGAAAAAATATAGAAGAAGATAAACAATACTTGCTTCAATATATTGATAATGTTTCTTCTTCTACGCTAAAAAAATTTATTAAAGGTTTTATGACTACCTCAGAAGCTTTTTTAGATTGATATGTTCTTTTCTTTTTTAGAGGTAATATTTTCTATTATTCCACGATCATCTTTACTGAAGAAAGATTTCTTCCGTTTTGGAAAGTCACAAAATATACACCTTTAGAAAGTTTACTTATATCTAGATCCATTTGATCTCCTTTCATTACAGTATGCAACTGATCTTTACCTAATAGATCATAGATTTTTACAGATGTATCACCAGTTATTTCCTTTATTTTGAGATGAACAATAGAAGCAACAGGATTAGGATATAGGGATACAGAAAAATCATTTTTATCAAAATCAGGATTAGACAATACAGCTGTATTATTAGTGTCTGACGCTATAATTTCAGAATCGGTACCATCAATAGGTCTTAAATCTACGACAATTCCATAATTATCATCAGGTAAAGTAGTGTTAAGATTAATATTTAGAGTATTTATTCCATAACCTTCTAATGCATTGATTTTTTGGGTAAAAACTTCCGTACCTGCATCATTATATATATGAACCTGTAGTTCTCTATCAAGATTTGCTTTATATGTATACGAAATAGTCAATTCATCTCCTTCAGGATTTATTACGGGATCACTAGTAAAACTAAAGTCTTCTGTAAAGATTGCAGGTTTTGCGATGGTAGGAGCAGGAGTTTGATTAACCGCTACTATCTCAAAATTATCTCCAAAACCTTCATCTGTTTCCTGCGGGGCAAATAAGAATAGTTTATGATTTGTTTCTGATCCAGTTGTAAAAGAGATCTCTATCTTTTCATAGCTTGCATTTGTAAGCCTTCTACTCTCTAGCGTAGTACCAACAGCAGTATTTTCTTTAATTCCTAGATTCACTCCTCCACTAACTACTTTTACATATGCTGATAAAACATACGCTGTATTTGGAGAAAGTTGTACTACTTTTTCATGCGCCCCAGCTCCTTTAATATGACCTGAGTAATTTCCTGCATATGCATCACTATTACTTACTTCTCTAATCGTACCACCCCAGCCTGTCCAATCATTCAGGTTACCGCTTTCAAAATCTCCATTAGATAAGTTTATGATGCCATTATCTCCTCCAGTGCTATTTGGTTCTGGGTCGAATATCGGGATTAGTCTGTATGAACGTATCCAATCATAGTATGAAGTATTAATAGAATTATCAGCCAGCTCTGCATCAGTAGGGTATGGCTTTGCAAAATCATAAGTTTCAGTTACCATATTAATCCCCATAGGTTCAGAAAATGGAGCGTCTACCACATCTGTTCTACCAATTACAGTTCCTGCATAGTTAGTATCCACATAAAAATCAAAGGTTTTATTGTCTTTCCAATAGCATCCATATGTGTGGTAATCCTCCCAAGATTCGCTTCCTGCCAGATTGGCATCAGCTTGTTGTCCATTTCCTTCTACAGCATTGTTTCCGGCAGAATAAAATACTTCTGGAGCTCCATTACAATCTACATATCGATAATGCGTGTTAAAATTCATTTTTGTTCTAAAATTAGGAGCCCATGGTTTGTTAAAATCCCCACCAATACTTTCTACAATATCTAATTCCTGACTCCATTTATCATTAGCGCAATCTCCACTTAATTTAGTTGGACCTATAATGCTTTTTTTAGCATTCGACATCCAAAAAGTAGTAGACATTGATATTCTAGATGCTCTAAATTTACATTCATAATAACCAAAATGTGCTGTCTTCTCTAATGATTGCACCGCCCCACCGCCGATCGTATAGCGACCGTCTGGCACAGCGAGTTTTTTATTAGTAATCTGCATATTACCATTTTGTAAGGATATAGTAGAGGGGTCAAATTTTGCTGGTACTCGTCCATTCCAGCCATTAAAACGATCTCTCCACTTCGTTTGATCTAATTCAGCTCCATTGAATTCATCAGAATACTGATCCCATAACACCCATCTAAACCCAGAAGCGGGTGCTGGAGGTTGTGCATAGCTATAGGTTATAGTTAGTATAAGTAATGTTGCTAAAATATAATTTTTCATTATTTAGATTTGTATAAAATTCAGACAGCAATATAACTCACAAAGATGCATTTTAGTATCTTGTATGTTTAAAAAGCTACCTCATTTTCTTAAAAGCTCATAAAGAAGAACGTTTTATCCTATTTGCTTTATGAAAACCCTTAAAAATTATATAGTTTTCAGGAATTCTTGTACTGCATCCCAATATGCATTATTATCAGAAAACTTTGCCCATAATGCTCTAGATCCGTGATTTCCTTTGGTGGTAGGTAGAAAAGATTTTTTTGTGCTTGTAGGTATTGCATCATATATCCCTGACCAACTACTCTTTTCACTCTGAGAAGAGGTTATAAAAACAGGAATTTTAATATTTGCAGCACTTTTAGTGATAAATTCTTTTTTTCCAAAATATTCTCCTGGAGAGAACGACAATACAGCCTGTACTTCCTCTGGATAATCACCTGCATATTTTAAGACTAATGCGGATGAGTAAGAACTCCCCCAAATAATAACTTTTTTGGGCGAATAGGTTGTTTTAACATAACTCACTGCAGCTTCTATATCCTGAAAAGCGTCTATAAATTCTGTTGGTTTTCCGCTTTTTTTAGCCAAAGCATTGGTTTTATTTTTTGTGTCATTAACAGCTCCTCCTGATCGCTGATCGATTGCTATACAATTATATCCTAATTCATTAAGTTTTGGAGCGATCTCCTTATATTCTCCACGACTCCAACCTGCTTGATGAAACAAGATAATATATTGATCACTTTCTTTTGTTTCATAAACATCAGCGGTTATCTGTAGTCCATCTTTAGAGGGGAAATCAATAGTTTTTTGACCGTATGTAATAAAGCTTAATAGTACAGCTATAACGACGAATATATTTTTCATAAGTAAAAGTGATTTAAAATCATTGTTGTCCGACTAAAATCTAATTTATCAAAAAAATCTTCGTTAAGTCTAGTAAACAGGCTTTGATTTGTCA
>CANLRN010000066.1 GCA_947493495.1 uncultured Aquimarina sp. | reverse complement strand
CAGTAAATTTTGATTTCTTCATGACAGTTTAAATTTAGTTAATTTTTAAACTGTCTTAATTTTTAATAAGGGTACAACCCCCTCTATATTTCTTCAAGATTTTATTTACTGCTATTGGCAATTAAAAACAACTGATCAACTTTCTGAACCATTTAATTATAAGGTAGTCGCAGACGGATGCATTGATATTTTCTTTGAACTAAATACGCCCAAAGAAAGTTTTGTCATGGGTTTTTGTAAAAAATATACTGAATTTACTCTTCCGAACGAGTTTAACTATATAGGCATACGGTTTTTACCTACTATGTTTCCGCAGGTTTTCGAGATCAATGCTTCTGAACTAAGCAACCGATTCGAAAATTTAGATACTATCATCCCCAAAACATCAAAATTTATTGAAACACATATTCAAAATCAACTAACCAAAGAAGAAATCAAATCAAAATTTGACAATTACTTTAGTGATCTAATTTCTAAAATTGATTTCGATATGGATATAAGACTATATAAGGCCATGAACATAATTCTATCTAATTATGGAGTATTGGATATAGAAAAAGACTTAGATATTGGATTAAGTCCAAGACAATTGCGCCGTATATTTAGATATTATATTGGAGATACCGCAAAAACCTTTAGTAAAGTAGTTCAATTCCAAAACATCCTAAAAGCAAAACCATCTAGTCAAAGCTTAAAACAAAACAAACTATTTTATGATATTGGGTATTATGACCAATCGCATTTCATAAAAGATTTTAAAAATTTTTACGGTGTTACCCCTACCAAAGCGTTTAAGAGATGATTATGTCCGATTTTTACTATTAGCAGTGATACTATCGTGATACTTTTGAAATATCAATTTTAAACCTGAATTATGAAACGAAAGATCACATTACTGTTTTCCATTTTATTGGTAACACACGTATTTTCACAAAACAAAACTAATCATCAAAATTTGAATACCATGAAATTAAATGCAGGAATAATAACCGAAAAATTTTCAGAGACAAAAGAATTTTATACCAATATCCTCGGTTTTGGTGTAACATTTGAAAATGAATTCTACTTGTTAATGCATACCCCAAATCACGAAGCAGAAATTGCATTTCTATTACCCAATCACCCAACACAAAAGCCTATTTTTCAGAAAAAATATACTGGCCCTGGGCTGTATTTTACTATCGAAGTTGAAAACGTAGATGCTCTCTATGAAGAAATAAAGAAGAAAGGTGTTGCTATTGAAATCGAAATACGGGATGAATCTTGGGGTGACAAACACTTTGCTATTGTCGACCCAAATGGAATTGGAATTGATATAGTAACCTATACTGCACCTGAAAAAGAGTAAACATTACCTTACAAAACATAGAACATTTATATTTAGTAACTTTATCACTGTAATACAGACCTTTATACTAACTAAACAATACTTTTATGAGAAGAGGTGGACTGAAGATAAGGATATTAATAGGGTTGGCTATAGTAGCTTTTGCATTTATCAAAAAATGTAATAATAAGACGATTAATCCTTATACTAATAAGGAACAAACCATAAACATGACATCTGAGCAAGAGATTGCGATTGGATTACAAAGCGCCCCTCAGATGGCGCAACAACACGGAGGATTATATCCAGATGAAAAATTGCAAGGCTATATTGATCTTGTGGGGAATAAGCTTGTAGATATGAGTATGGCTAAAGATACGCCTTATAAATATGAGTTTCATTTATTAGCGGATCCTAATACCATCAATGCATTTGCATTACCTGGTGGCCAAATATTTATCACCTATGCCCTACTCTCCAAATTACAAAATGAAGATCAAGTAGCAGGAGTATTAGGTCATGAAATCGGTCACGTATTGGGACGACACTCTGCAGAAAGAATCGCAGAACACGAATTCTGGAAAACAGTTTCTACAGGAGCTTCTGTAGGAGGTGATATGGGTGGGTTAATAAATGGTATTGGCCAAAATGTATTGTTAGGCAATGGCAGAGATGATGAACTAGAAAGTGACAAACTCGGTGTTTTGTTTATGATCAATGCAGGCTATAAGCCAGAAGAAATGATTGGTGTGATGAAAATTCTTAAAAATGCTGCAGGCCCTAATCGAACTCCAGAGTTTCAGAGTACGCACCCAGATCCTGAAAATCGTATCGAAAAAATTAGAGAAGCTATTAGAGAATATAGCGTACAGTAACTTATTTTGTAATACATTGTAAAAAATACTATACTCAACCTTGATTACTTATAAAAAGGCTTGGCTGTAAAATTATTATCAACCAAGCCTTATAAGTTCTAATGTTAGTATAAAATCTTATGACAATTCTTCTAGAAGAACCATTGCATCTTTAGCATTAGATAATTTTGCAAATTTCATCGCAGTAAACCCTTTACTATCTTTTGTTTTGATTTTTGCCCCTCTATCTACCAATATCTTGATAATATCTACTCTATTATAACGAGCAGCATACATTAAAGGAGTCATTCCTTCAGATTTTTCATTGACGTCTGATCCAAATTCGATCATTTTTTTTACAGTATCTAGATCTCCTTTTACAATTGCCATACAAAAAGGATTAACCTTTTTAGTTGGTTGCTCATACTCATAGCTATGTTCAATTTTAGTATTATCTGTGGCAAAGCTTACTGCACTGATGAATATCAATACTAATGTAGTTACGATCGTTTTTTTCATGATGTTTTGAATTTTTAAAGTTATACTTATTGATTGTTAATACCAGATTATGTATTATATGATATACAATGAATACTAGTGTTTTCTTAATTTTAGCATCGCTATTGGTTAAATTAAAAAATACAGTTTACGTTAGTATTTGCAATAGATCATAGACGCAATAGATTTTTTAATACATCTGGGTTAAACATATGACTATCCATACTTCATAATTGTTACACTACAAACTGAAAATAACACAACTTTAACTTTTAATTACTAAAAATAATCTAACAAAAATGTTAAAAAACATAACATATCTCATATTACTATTTAAAATTATATTTAATTCTTATTTTTTTGATTCAGGTATTATTATTTTATCAAAAAAATAATAGCTCATATTCTAAAACTCTCTAAACATTGCTATCTCGGATCAATTTCGATCAAGATTGTTCACTAATACCAGTTTGACTTAAAAAAAAACAGCATTGTCAATAAAATAAAATATCCTTATCAAAAAAGTTCTAATAATAAGAAAAGTTCATTTTTAATCCTGCAAAAACAACTCATTTATCAATTTCATAATTTAAGGAGCTATCTAGCTTATTAACTCGTCTGTAAATTACAAGGCTATACGTTCTGTTTTTGGGTGATTTTGATTGTATATTGTACTTTTGCTCCTTGATTTTATTTTTCATTTAATCATAACTCACTTAAGGCTTTAAATTTTTATACAAAATGAACAAAAAAGTAATCTTAATGATTCTGGATGGGTGGGGAACCTCTCCTGACCCAAAAGTATCAGCAATAGATAATGCAGAAACTCCTTATATTGATAGTCTCTACTCTAAATATCCTAATGCTTCTTTACGAACAGATGGACTACACGTAGGGTTGCCTGATGGACAGATGGGAAATAGTGAAGTAGGGCATATGAATCTGGGAGCTGGAAGAATTGTGTATCAAGATTTGGCTAAAATAAATATGGCTATCGAAAATGATACACTAAAAGATGAGCAAACACTTATAGATGCTTTTGCATATGCCAAGAATAACGATAAAAATATTCATTTACTAGGTTTAGTAAGTGATGGAGGAGTTCATTCTCATATTAATCATATAAAAGGATTACTGGATGCAGCGAATTCCTATGGCTTAGAAAATATTTTCTTACATGCATTTACTGATGGTAGAGATGTAGATCCTAAATCCGGAAAGAAGCATATAGAAACTATTCAAAATCATATGGCTAAAACAACTGGAAAACTAGCTTCAGTCATTGGACGTTACTATGCCATGGATCGGGATAAAAGATGGGATCGTGTAAAACTAGCCTATGATCTTGTTGTAAATGGTATTGGAGAAGCTAGTGAAGATGCCCTACTCAGTATTCAGAATAATTATGATAATAAGGCAACTGATGAATTTATAAAACCAATAACAATACACGAAAACAATGCTCCGGTAGCTACTATAAAAGAAAATGATGTAGTTATATTCTTTAATTTTAGAACAGATCGAGGTAGAGAATTGACAGAACTGTTATCTCAGAATGATATGCCTGATTACCAAACTAAAAAATTAGCATTATACTATGTCACTATGACTAATTATGATGAAAATTTTAAGAATACACACGTGATTTATGATAAGGATAATATTACCGAAACTCTAGGAGAAGTATTAGCAAGTGCTGGTAAAAAACAGATTCGTATTGCTGAGACTGAAAAATACCCGCATGTTACCTTTTTCTTCTCTGGGGGTCAGGAAGCCCCTTTTAAAGGGGAATCGAGAATCCTTAGAAATTCTCCAAAAGTAGCTACGTATGACCTTAAACCAGAAATGAGCGCTTATGAATTAAGAGATGCTCTACTCCCTGAGTTGCAAAAAGGAGAAGCGGATTTTGTATGTCTTAATTTTGCTAATGGTGATATGGTAGGACATACTGGTGATATGCAAGCAGCCATCAAAGCTTGCGAGGCGGTAGATATCTGTACTAAAGATGTAGTTACTACTGGCTTAGAAAATGGATATACAACCATTCTAATAGCAGACCACGGTAATTGCGAAACTATGATCAATCCCGATGGATCACCACATACAGCTCACACAACGAATCCTGTTCCTGTTATTATGATTGATACTGAAACCATACAGATAAAAGATGGGGTATTAGGCGATATTGCTCCTACTATTCTGGAGTTAATTGGTGTAGAACAGCCAGCAGCAATGACTCAAAGCTCGATATTGAACAACAACTAGTTATCTAAATAACTATAGTTCTTTTATAAAAGTTAAAAAAAATGTCTCGCCCTGCATTATTCAGGGCGAGACATTTTTTATAGCTACAATATCTATGAGTAACTCCTATAAAAGTTTCTAATTCTTAATTGCCTTTAGTTGTAAATTAGTTTCTCCATTCAAAGAACTAATTGTTAAGAAATAAATACCATTAGATAGGTTCTCTACATTAACTGTATGATCCGTGGTCAGCTCTTTTTCTAAATGCTTTGTTCCTTTAATATCATACATACGAACTATATATTCTACATTTCTATCTAGCCCATGGATAGTGAACATATCATTAGACGGGTTAGGATATAAAAACGTGGTTATATCAGTTACCCCAGAATCTCTTGTTAATGATCCAGTGGTCAATGTAATTCTATCAAGATTCCATTGCCAGGTTGTAGCACTAGAAGCAAAAATTCTAACGGTATGTGTTCCCGCAGATAATGTAAGCGTACCTCCTGATAATGCTGTAAAACTATCCCAATCTCCATTATTAGGAACATCTGTGGTAGTTGCTAAGACCCCATCCACTAGTAATTGAATTTGAGCCCCGTCACTTGGTGTAGATATTAAATACTCAATAGTATATGTTCCTGCTGTAGCAACATTAATAGTATACTCTGCCCAATCTTCATTATTTACATAGTTGATATTGGTAGCTACTCTATTCACTCCAAGTCCTGGTCCGCCAGCAAAAGCATCATCAAAAGTTCCTCCAGTGGCAATAAAATCTTCTGCTTCTATTATCAAGGTACCGCTGCCTGTTGGGGGAGAAGGTGATGTTGAGTTCAGTATTAATTCTGTTCTCTCAACATTAAACAAGAAACCAGCAGGTCCACTATAAGTGAATCTTAATCTCTGAATTCCTTGAGTTAAATTAATAGTAGTAGTCACTACATTGTATGCATGCCAAGCATTATTTACACTCACATCCAGTCTCCCTAGATTAGCACCATTGATAGAAGGTATTATAGCACCTCCTACACCATTAGAAGACACAAATGCGTTTAAAGTATAGGTACCTGTAGTAGCAACATTTATATCATATTCAGTATAATCATTATTTTGAATAAAGCCTAAATTTTGACCTCCATTTGTACCTGGAGTATCTTCAACTCTTACTTGACCAAAATTAGTTACAAAATTTTCAACCTGAATAGTTCCAGGAATACTAATAGCTGTTGTAGGTGGATTTGTAGGTGATCCAGTACAAGGAGTTTCAGTATTCGATAGGGCTAATGGAGTTGCCACTCCTCTATGCAATACTATTCGGTCGATAATATGTCCTTCGGATCTTGCAGCTATTTCCATGGTGTAAATACCTGGGTTATCAAACTGTACAAAAACAGGGCGTCCATCAGCGCTATCTCCTGTTGTAGATTGAAACGACCAATTTAAGTTATTTACATAGAGCTTAAAATACCCATTTCCACTTTGCCCTGCAGGAAAAGGACTTCTTCCTCTAGCCTCTCCTCTGGGATATGTTCTTGATCCATCTGGTTTTTCACCATAAAAATCATCTGCATCAGGAAAACGCAACCAGCTATCATTAAGATCTGTGGTACTTGATCCTCTAGCGATAGAGTTTCTCCATTCGAATCTATAGGTACCAGGAGTATTGATTCTGATTTTAGTTGTGATTACTCCAGCTGTTCCAGCTACATCGCCATTAAAGAAATCATTCCCAGTCCATTCTAGATACCCTGCTCCAGTAAATCCTGTTTTATCAGTTCTCAATTCCCAATCTGAGTTTCCTGTGCTCAGATTTTCAGCTTCCATAACTACTAGCCCATTAACTTCTTCATAATCAGCATCAGAACATCCACCTCCAGTTGGTGCTGTATTAACAGTAATTGTAGTTGTGTCTGTAAATCCTCCATCTGCAGTTGTTGCTGTTATGACCGCTGTACCATTAGAAACTCCCGTAACGACTCCATTTGAGTTTACAGTAGCTACTGCAGTATTGTTAGAACTCCAAGTAATTGATCTATTAGTAGCATTGGCTGGTGTAACTGAAGCTGTTAATGTATTGTTTTGCCCTACAGCTACAGTTACAGTTCCTGGGCTTACATTAACTCCAGTTACACTTACATTTCCTGATCCACCAGAGGTAGTAATCGTTAAAACGGGTATCCCTGCATTCGTATTTTCTTTAGAAGCAAAAGAAACATCATTTCCTCCAGTAGCTGCTACTATCAAACTAAGTGTCCCTCCTCCCGAAATCTGAGAAGAGTCTAGAGTCCATGTATAGGATTGATCAGCTGCATATGTAGTATTTAAAGTTCCTAATTGTCCAGAAGCATTAGGTTTATTACCATCTGACAAATTAGTTTCATTCCAATTGTTGGTATTTCCTTGCTCTATAGTAATTGTACCGTTTCCTGGATCACTACTCACACTTAATGTAAGCTCAGCACTAACGATAGGAACTGTCACAGCACTTAGATCAAACATTAGGTAAGCTATTCTATTCCCAGATTCTACCCTAAGGTCATTAGTATTAAAACGTGTAGTTCCTTGTAGGTATGCGTCATTAATAGGATTTAGTGTAATTACCGAACTCGCAGCAACAGTAATGGTACTTGAAGCTGTAAAACCGCCATCTACTGTAGTTGCAGTAATTACTGCTGTTCCCTGAGATATACCGGCTACAACTCCATTTGCATTTACTGTAGCTACAGAAGTATTATTTGATGACCAGTTTACACTTTTATTGGCCGCTGATCCGGGGGAAATAGTTGCGACTAGACTTGTAGTTTGCCCTTGAGAAATAGCTACTGTAGCTGGAGTTACTACAACACCAGTTACTGGATCAGTACCTGTTGGTGCCGATACTAATATTGCCCAATCATTTCCTGTATTATTAGGAGGGTTACCTAAACTTCTATTACCTCCTCCAGAAACTGAAGTTACACTTCCATTTTGGAGTGCTCCGCCATTTCTGGGGTCAAACCATTTTACCTCAAAAGTACCAGTTTGTCCAGCTAAATTAAGGGTAGTAGAACCTCCATTAGGTAAGTAAACTACGTAGGCTTGTCCTGCCTCAGCAAGACAGTGATTATTATTTCCACTTACTAGGTTATCGTTGTTATCCATTTTCCAAAACTCGATATTCTGGCCTAAAAAGAAATCATTAATTGCGTGTCTCCCCCAAGCATCAATATTGACATATCTACGGAAATCTTCTGTTCTAAAATCACCATTAGACCCTCCATACCACATTACTCCGCCTCCACCAGCCATTAGATTACCCCAAAGAACTCCTTTTCGTCCATTAGGATCCACGTTTTGGTTGTTTACATTTCCATTGGTAAACACACCATTACTAGCAAATGCTTGCTCATCAGATGCAATTACCCAAGGAGTATTATTATTTCTAGATTTTATGATTAAGTCTCTTGTAAGTTCGAATACCTCTGCATAAGCATTGCTTCTTTCGTTCTGCATAGAAGCTCCTGTAAGTTCCGTTTTTGGGTTTTGAGCCAAAAAATCATCATATTTTTCTTTAAACTCATCTTCTGGTCTGGTATGAATTACTCTGTGATTATTCCAGGGGTCTACTGATGCTAGAAAATTAATCCTAGGAACAGCAGATGCTGCTGTTCCATCAGAAGAACCTCCTCCATATTCTTCTGATATATTCCATTCTACTGCTAGGTGATGTCCGAATCTAGCAACCATCTCACGATAGTACACGTTAATCTCTTGTGTATTGAGTGCTCTCCAGTTTTCTGCTTCAGCTAATTTAAAATGGAGTAGTAATCCTTTTTGTTCCGCATGGTTAAGTACAATCTCCCACTGTTCTAGTTTAGAAACATCAAAAATAAATCTGCTGTTTACTAATGTCCATGGGAAAACATTTTTATCATCCCCTCCAAATAAAGACATGGATAAAGAATTTACTTGTCCTGTTTCTGACAAATAATTGACTGCCCCGATTATGTTTCTACCTTTGCCACCATCCCAAGTAGGGTCTCCAGTATTAAAATCGTTTGAATGCGGATTATATGAGTGCTCAGAACATAGATTACATCCATTTCTAGAACCATCAAAATCAAAACCGCTAAAATCTAAAAAGTTTTCGGGTGAATCAGGACCAAATTTAAGAAAATACTGCCCTGTCTCTGCGAATCTAAGGTAACGCCTTTGATTATTAGTACCTGTTCTCTGATACTGTAATCGCCCTTTTGCACGAAGATCAGGAATTGATTTATTGGATGGTGAGATAGCACCTACATTCCCTGTAAGATTATGCACAGGATTTGGTAAATTACCTACATTACTTATTGATACATTATTACCTGTATAATAAAGTACGCGATACGTCCAATTACCAGTTTCATCAGGCCTTAGATAAGCCTTATATATTCTACCTTGAGTAGCATTGGTATTAGCGGCGTTACCATCGGCAGCAAAAAAACCTGGAACCCTAATATTTCTGCCACTAGGGCTTGTAAAAACGACATCCATTCGGGTATTTCTAAATGTATTTGCTGATTCTGATACATTACCTCCTGGTAAAGTTAGTGATACGTCGATTCTATGCCATTTTTGAAGAGGACCATTGACATTTACTGTTTGTGCATCTCCAGATAAAGGAATAATGCTTAAAATCATTAGGAATACTAATGATTTTAGGGATAAGAGTTTTCTCATAGTTTGTGTTTTTTAAGTTAGCCCTCATCTGTTTTGCTCATAGCTTGTTATTTATCAAATACTTAAGGGCGTACACAGATGAGATTTAATATTAGTCATTTCGATTAGCTTAAACGATATGATTAGGAGTTTTTTATAAAAGTATCTTAAAGATATATTCAATTATCGAATTCGCATAGCATGCTTTCCAAAAAATATAGAAGTACACTTAACATTTATACTTTTTTTATTATAAAAAAAGTATAAATGTTAACTTTCTTAACTATTTTAGAATGAATTCGTTTCTATGAAATTTAGATTTTTTATTTATAAAATTACTTACCCTCTTTTTATAGTAAAAAAACCTTCGTTAAAATAGAGATTTTGATTTTGAGATTAGATCTAAAAAGGCATAGCAACAATGCGTAATGTTCTTGACATTTCTCATATCACTTATTCATATCCTCGTCTTATCCTATTGTACTTAAAAATCACTCTTATGTTTTCACAGAATTAACGGATATTGATCCCTACAACACTCCCAGTTGAAAATTACATAAAAATCATTTTACAATTTTTAAGAAAAGAAACGGGTTTCAAAAATGAAGCTCGCTTCGTGATTTACTTTTTTATGATTAAAAACTATCTAGTCTATTTATTATCAAGACCTCGCAGGTTTTAAAAACCTGTGAGGTCTAACAAAATATTCGAAAGCAAGGCTTTGATTATTAGTAAATTTTATATCTATAGTTCGTTTTTGTTATGTACTATACAATTCTCCATGACTCTTCTATTAAATAATTTGTAACCAGATATTTATGGACTTTTTTAGGTGTTTTTAGGTAACTTATATATATGCACTCTTTATTTAATTTCGAGTTCAGTTTTTACTAATTTGATATTATTCAAATGGAACTGATTCATTATTATTGGAAATTTGTATCGAGTATATAATTTCGTTTCATCGAATTCTTTTTTCTCAATAATGGAGTGCTCTAATTCAGTAATATAAGTTTTTGACTCATCAATTCTTTTTTGTATTTCTTTACTATGGGCAGTATAATCTCCGTGTCCTGGAACTAATATTTCTATTGATTGTAGATTTACGATATTTTCAAATTTAGAAAGAGTTTGTTTATAATCCTTTAAGCTATCATAAATATATGGAAATTCAATGTTGCTCAAATAATCACCAGCAATTAATATTTTCTTTGTTTTGTTGAGAACAAATATTCCATCTTTATTATGCCCTTTTGCTTGGTAAAATTGATACTCATCAAAGCCAATTTGCAGTTTCTCACCATCACCTGATATAGGAATTTCTATTTTAGGATATTCAACTTCGTATGTTCTTGTTACATAGTATTCATCGTCAAATTTTTCAATTTGATTTAAAACAGATTCTTTCTCATTGTTATTTATGAAATTTTTAGAAGCAATGGTTTTGTATTCTTTAAATTTCCCATAACCAATTATGTGATCATAATCTGAATGTGTGAATACTAAATATTTTTCTGCATTTTTTCCTAGAGATTGAATTATATTCTCTATAAAATCTAATTCAATCGGAAGCCAGTTTGGGTCAATTAATAAAATATATTGATCTCCAATTATTAAGCTTGTAGTTGTTCTAAATAAAGCACTTTCGAATATGATCAATTCTTTACTTCTAAACTGAATTTTCATTTTATTTTTTATCTATCATTTTCGTTAAGGGATCTGATTTACACAAGGTAAAAATTAGTATTTACATTAAAGATATATATCCTTTATTTCTTGTGTATAAAAGTAATAATCAACAAAAAACCAGACAATTTTGTATGGCGTTGGATAATATTTTGTTCATAAAGTGACTTGGAGGGAAAGGGATTATTAATTAGCAAATCCAAAAAAAAATTGCTCAGACTTTGATTCTAATCTTTTAAAACATATGTATCTAAATCAACGAAACATAACTACCATTCATCTACACTTAATATACTTTTCGACGAAATAAAAATAAAATTGGACGACAAATGGGGATATTTACCTAACTATTATCATTATATTTTAACTTAAAAACAAAAAATAAATGGGCTTGACTTTTTTATTAATAGAAGATGATGAGATAGAACGATTAAAATTTGCAAGAGTATTGCAAAAAAACAATTATAATCATACCTTGATGGAGGCTAAAAATGGAGAAAAGGCGTTAGAAATTTTAGAAAATAGCGAAGAACTTCCAGATCTAATTTTTTTAGATCTTAATATGCCAAAAATGAATGGCTTGGAATTCTTAAAGATCTTAAAGTCAAACCCCACTCTAAGATATATCCCAGTAGTTATTCTCAGTACTTCTAATAATCATAATGATCTTAAAGAGAGTTATGAAATCGGAATTGCAGGCTATATTGTAAAACCATTAAAGTATGAAGAGTATGCCTACAAAATCAAATGTTTGATCGAATATTGGAGCGTAAATGAACTTATAAAAAGATAATTTAATCCCTACTTATCCTATGAAAGGTATTGTATTTACAGAATTCTTAGAATTAGTCGAAGACAAATTTGGTTTAGCTACAGTAGATAAAATCATAGCACAATCTAAATTGACATCTGGCGGTATTTATACCGCTGTAGGGACCTATGATTTTTCAGAAATGTTAAGTCTATTAACGCACTTAAGCAATCATACTAGTATTAGTATTAATGATCTTCTACTTACTTATGCAGAACATTTTTTTGGGGTATTAGCAGCTAGTTACCCAGGATTGATTGACAAGTATGAAGATCCTATCGAACTACTTTCTTCTATCGAAAACCATATCCATGTAGAAGTACAAAAGATATATCCCGATGCAGAACTTCCAACTTTTGAAGTTTTAGAAAAAACACCAACAACCTTAATTATGATTTATAAATCTAGCCGGGCGATGTACAACTTTGGCTTAGGGTTAATGAATAAAACTTTTGAGCATTATAACAGTACCGCTACTATTCTTTTAGAAAAAATAAAAGAAGATGGCACCGAAGTCAAATTTAGTATTACCAAAAATTAATGAGTAAGGAGTTAGAAATACTACAACGTGCCTTACAACGAGAAAAAGCTGCAAGAAAACAGGCCGAACAGATCCTTGAGGGGAAATCCAGAGAACTATATCAACTCACTCAGGAGTTAAAAAATGTCAATATCAAACTTGAAGAAGGACTTACCGAAAAAACCTCTGAACTACAAGGAGTTTTTGGAAACCTTGTTGATGCTTATGTATTAATGGATATTTCAGGAAATGTGATTAAAATGAATCACGCTGCCAAAAATTTATTTGGTTATAATATCAATAAAGAAAAATTAAATATTGCAACACTAATCCATAAAGAAGATTATCAATATGCTATGGCCTCTTTTAAAGAACTCATAGCTAAGGGATCTTTTTCTGATTATCAAGCAAGAGTATATACCAAACATAAAGGAGTTAGAACCGTACATATTAACGCAAGTCTAATTCAAAATTCTAAAAATCAACCTATTGCAGCACAAGGTATCGTAAGAGATATTACGGAAGAGCTTGAGCGCAAACAAATTTTTGAAGAACAAAAAAAACAATTATCTGCCATTGTCGAAAATTCTTCTTTGGGTATTGCCTTGACACAATTTGGAAAAATAATTCAAACAAACAAAGCATTCCAAAATTTACTGGGATACACCCAAGATGAATTACTACAAAAGGAAGTGAAAAATATATCTTTAAATGATGAATATGAAGAGGCTGCTATTAAAATGCAAAAAATGAATGATGGGATACTTGATAATTTTTCGATAAATAAAAGATATGCAAAAAAAAACGGTACTGTCTTTTGGGCCAAGACAAATGTAGCTGCAGTAAGAAACGAAGATGGAAGCATCAAATACCAAGTCGCCCTAATCGAAGATATTACAGAACAATTAGAGTTCGAAAAACAAAGAAATAAACTGGTAAAAAATCTTGAAAAAAGTAATAAAGAGCTTAATGATTATGCACACATTGTTTCTCATGATCTTAAATCTCCATTACGAAGTATGAATGCGCTGTTAACTTGGTTAAAAGAAGATTATGCAGAAGTCATAGATGATAATGGTCATAACTCCCTAAACATGCTTCTTAAAAAAGTAGATAAAATGGATCATTTAATTAATGGTATTCTTAAGTATTCTAGTATTGATAAAGTAGATCATCCAAAACAAAATATCGCACTTCTTGAAATCGTAACAGATATCATAGATGTTATACATATCCCAGACCATATTACAATAGAAATTATAACAGCGTTACCTGTTATTACAGGAGATACATTTAGATTACAACAATTGTTTCAGAATCTAATCGGTAATGCTGTAAAATATAATGACAAAAAACAAGGTGCTATTACAATTTCTTGCGAACAAAAAGATGAGTTTTGGGAATTTGCAATAGCCGATAATGGTGCTGGGATTTCGAAAAAATATCACGATAAAATCTTTCAGATTTTTCAAACGCTTGATGAGAACAATGAATCTACTGGAGTCGGATTATCAATAGTTAAAAAAATTGTGGATTTATACGATGGTGAAATTTGGTTAGAATCCAAGGAAGGAGTCGGAACTACTTTTTATTTTACCTTAAAAAAATAAGTCATGGCAGAAACCCCAAATCTTATTTATATAAAGGAACTAGCAGCAGGATCTGATGCTTTTGAGCAAAAACTAATCGGTATTGTAAAAAAAGAATTTCCAAAAGAACGTGATGAGTTTCTTATGAACTATAATTCAAAAGCATTCAGCAAAGCAGCAGAAAATGTACATAAATTAAAAAACAAAATTGGGATGTTTGGATTAGAATCTGGATATCAAACTGCTATAGACTTTGAAGAAGAATTAAAGGGAAATAACACCTCGTTATTTAAGGAATTTATGTTAATTTTAGAATCCATAGAACTTTTTGTAAACACATTGTAAATCTCCACATATATGAATTGTATTATTATCGATGATGAAGAAACTGCAAGAGTAATTATCCAACAGCTCTGTTCACAGGTTGAAGAGCTTACTATTATCAAGGAATTTCCGAATGCAATTCAAGCTATTAAGTTTTTAAACCACTCAACAATAGATCTTATATTTTTAGATATTCATATGCCCGATTTTACAGGTTTTGATTTTATTCAGACTTTAAAAAATCCTCCGAAAATCATACTTACCACTTCGGATAAAAACTTTGCATTAGAAGCTTTTGAATACGATTGTATTGTGGACTATTTGGTTAAGCCCATAACATTGCCACGTTTTCTTAAGGCCATTCAAAAAGCTAAAACTAAAAAAACTACCCTCTCTGAAAATTCTTCAAAACATATATCCGGAATATCTTCGGGAGAAAATGATTTATACATTAACATCGATCGACGATTGATTAAGATTGATATTCCCACTATTACTATTATTGAAGCTAAAGGAGATTATATTTTGATTAAAACCGAAAACCAAAACTATACGGTACACTCTACGCTTAAAAAAATAGAAGAAAAGTTGCCAGATGATCTTTTCCTTAAAATACATCGGTCTTATGTAATCAATATCAAAAAAATTATTGATATCGAAGATAACAGTGTCCTTATCGAAAAAGATGTAATCCCAGTAAGTCGTTCTAACCGTCCAGAACTAATGAAACGTCTTAATTTGTTATAATCTCTTATCTTACTTAAATCTCCATGCACCTACAGTAAACATCCAATGATCGAATAACAATCATTTTCATAGCAGCTATATGCTAGTTTTGAGTATCTGAAACCAAAATCTACTACGCTATGAAAAAAATTACATTCCTATTTTTAATTTTTATACTACACTTAACAAGTGCACAACAAGCTTTTGATTGTGATGATGGTAACTTTTATCAGGTGATTTCAGGTGTAATGAAAGCTTATGACCCTATTACGGGTTCATATTCTGAAACATTACACACCTACTCATCATATAATGCAGGAGGCTACAATGCTATAGATAATTATCTATATGCTATCAAAAGTAAGGACAACCATCTATTGAGAATTGCAAAGGATATGGTTATAGATCTTGGAGCAGTTGCACCTAATGGAACTAATATGTTTGGAGGAGGATATGCAGCAGATATAGATGTAGACGGCAATCTTTGGGTTTTTCAGAATAACACTAAAAAAACATTTCATAAAATCATTAATTTAAAACAATATAATGGTACTACTGCTCCTACTTTTGAAGTTATTGAAGCCGATGTAGCTTCGCCTAGTACCTGTGCTGATATTACATACATAAATGGATCTTTTTATGGAGGTAGTAGAGGAAAATTATACAAATGGGATCTATCATCGGGCACCCCCATATTTTCAAGCAAAACCGTAAGTAATCTTCCTAAAAGTACATTTGGAGCGGCTTATACAGATGCTGATAACCGTTTGTATTTATCTGATAATAGCGGAGGGTTATACTTGGTAAACAATTATGAAAGTGCTAATCCGACAGCTACCCTTCTTAACCTTACAGAAACCACAAACTCCAATGATGGATTTAAATGTGCTAATGGTATTTCTCCCTTGGATAAAGATAAAGATGGTATTTTGGATTCGATGGATGGCGATGGTGATGGTGATGGAATATTAAACACGATAGAGTGCAATGGTATGGATCCATATGGCGATGACGATGGCGATGATTTATACAATTATTTAGATAATGATTTTAGTGGTAATGGAGATAATGTAGTACAAGATGCATTTGATCGTGATCGTGATGGCATTCCTGATTTTATGGATATAGACTCTGACAACGATGGTATTTATGATATTGCAGAAGCCGGACAAGCAGATATAGATATAAATAATGATGGGATATATAGTGGATTAGACACGAATTATGCAGATACAGATTTTGATGGAATAGCAGACTTTTTTGATGCTGATCAAGCAGGGTTTGATTTGATGCCTATAGATACAGACAATGATACCATCTATGATTGTTACGACATAGATTCTGATAATGATGGGATTGTAGATATTATTGAAGGACAAAATAGTATCACATATCTAAATTTATCAAATAAAGATGAAGATAAAGATGGGCTAGATGATGCTTTTGATCCTGATTTTGGAGGTACTATTAACGGATTGGTCAATACAGATGGTACTGATACCTATGATCATTTAGATACCGATTCTAATAATGATGGCATATTAGATACTACTGAGGCTTATGATAGCGACAATGATGGTGTCGCAGAAACAACGGCTTCTGGGAATGATGCTGATCAAGATGGGCTAGATGATAGTTTTGATTTAAGAAAAACCAGTTTTGATCCCGATAATGGAGGACAAACTCCAGAAAGTTTTCCGATTCCTTTAATTTGTGATAGATATAATTATTTAGGTAATTACACAATTGATGGTACACCATTATATCTAGATGAACAAGATGTCGTTACTCAAGAAACAATTGATATGATCAACAATGCGCTTCCAGAAGGATATCCCGTACCAGATTTTAATCCTCATTATATCTCATCAGGATACGATACAGACTTAATCGTAAAAGAACAAACAGATATATGGGTAACTTTTGTAGGAGAGGGTGCAGGTTATAAAAACACCCTTGGGTTTTATACCTATGATCGTAATGATCTGTTAACATCTATACCAGCCCCAGAAGATATTATTATTGTTTTTCCTAATGTATCTGCTATGGGAAGTGGTGGAGGACTACAAATCGGAGATAAAATAAACATAGGAAGCTTTCCGCCTAATACAGGAATTGGATGGGTATTATTAGCAAACGCTTGGTCAAATGGTTGCGTAGGAACAGGGAATTGGCAATTGTATTCTGAATCTGGTTATAATCCCGAAAGTGACCCTGAATTAAGATATCATAATGTATTACTATCAGATCCAAATAATGAGAGAATTATACTAGGTTTTGAAGATATTAGAAGAGATTATGCATCATGCGACCAAGATTTTAACGACGCAGTATTCTACATCACTGCAAATCCATATACAGGAATCAAAACAGATAATTATGTAACTATTGATAACGAAACGAGTGTAACTTCGGCCAATGATGGTGGTTTAGAGAGTAATGGTAATTTAGCCAGTTTAATTGCGAAACGTAATTTTAATAGAACAAAAACAAATTCGATTTTTAATACTAAAAAATCACAGCAACAATTTAAACCAGGAATGAAATCATATAAATCTGCCAATGGCGAGGATTTAAGTATTCATTTTCCTAAAACAGGAATATCAGGTACTGAGTCTACCTTTATATCTAGTCCAGAAGACCTATTGGGTATTACTAATGCAGAGGCAGTATTCTCTATAGACTATTATCAAGGAGATAAAAGAGTGGCTGCAGCACTCGCAACCTCAACAAAAGGTACTATTTATGATCACTCTAAAACAATTTGTGATCGATTAAACGGCTCAAAATTACTAGACATAAGAACTATAACGATCAAAAAACACACGATTGTAAGTACTAAAATAAAAAGAATTACAGGTGAAATAGAATATGTTTTGACCTTTTCTATTAAAAAAGCTACCTCTGAAAATGAAATCTACAGCTTATGGAATATAGCAGACTATCCTAAAGGAGATTATACTAATTTCCAGGTATGGAGTGGATCAATATCACAAGTAGCGACTATTGCAAACTATAATATTGAGTCCTTTTTAGAAAAAAAGCCATTACGAAGCCATAAAGTTAGTCAGTGTGTACCCACCATATTTGTAAAAAATGGTCACTATAGTAATGGGAAAATTGCACTGAACATCGTAAACAAATTAGGGGAGAATAGTATGACTTTTGATGGTAATATAAGAACCACAGAACACTCCAATGAGCAACATTTTACAAAGAATATTATACTGTCGGGGACTTACAATGAAGAAGTAACTATAGATACAGGTTATTTATTTGATATTGGATTTTCTATTACTACCGAAAATGCAACACAGTTAGATGCACTATACCTTGCTGATGGTCCATGGGGTATTGATTATAAAAAACAAGAGGTCATTATCGAAAGTTTTGAGATCACTGCACATGAAAAAATGCAACAAGAAAATAAATATGCTATAGAACGTAATACAATAGTAAAAGGCGAAGTAAAAGAGACAATAAATCTTTTTAGAAACATACTAGCTGGCGAACTCACGATGGATGTCTCTGACTATAATACATTACAATTTGAAATACATAGCAATCGTGATATTGAGGTAATACTTATTACTAAAGATTTGGTAAACTGGAACAACAGACTTAGCTATACAATTGAAGCAAAGGATGAAACACAGGTATATAATATTCCTTTTTCTGAATTCACTGGAGGTAGTAATGCCAGTAACATCATAAACAATATTAAAAGTATTGTATTCTCGCTGGCAGGAGATTATCAGAATTTTGAGCCTTTTTATCTCGAAATAGGTAATGTAAGTTTTATAACAAATACTGAAACTGGTATCGTGTCACAAGAGCAAATTCCTGAAGATATCAAAAACAAGGTGCTAAAAAATTATCCCAACCCATTTGCAACCCATACGAGCATACAAGTGCCTAATGGACCACATAAAAAATTAAATATGATGGTAATCGATATCCTTGGTAGAGTCGTATATCATCAAAACTTAAAAGTAGCCTCTGACGATGAAGTTGTTTTTGAACCTCAAAACCTTCAATCTGGAATGTACAAATACATTTTGAGAAGCAATACTAAACAAAAATATAGCGGCAGTTTTATAAAAAAATAATATGGGTTAGTTTTCAGGTTTGGGTAATAGCAAGGACAAATAGGGTTTTGTTCTTGCTATTTTTTTTATCATTTTCTATTATCCGATTTAAGATAAAGTTGCTCTACCTTATCTCTAGCCCATTGTGTTTTTCTTAAAAACTTGAGACTAGACTTTATAGAAGGGTCTTTTTTAAAACAATTGATATTAATTTTTGTGGCTAACTCTTCCCAACCATACTGGTGTACTAAAGAGGCTAAAATATCTGCCAATTTCATCCCGTGTAATGGATTATTGGGTTGTTCTCTCTTAGGGTCATTTTGTTTGTTCATTAATAAGTTTGATGGTTCTAAAAAATCAAAAATACATATTCTGTTTTCAATTTCAGTTAGTTATACTAAACAGTAAGGATACATGGGGTTTTTCTTGCTACTTTTTTAGAATACTATTTGTACTTTACACTAATTTTATTGAACATTATTATTTTAACTACTTTATTTTTATAAAATAATGACTCCTATGAATTTGATATATGAACCTTGGCCTTGGTATATTGCTGGCCCTTTAATTGCCTTTATAATGTTTTTGCTTATCATGGTAGGTAAAAATTTTGGGATGTCTTCAAATCTTCGAACATTGTGTACTATCTGTGGAGCGGGTACTACCTCTACGTTTTTTAAATTTGATTGGAAAACCCAACGATGGAATCTTACAGTTGTTTTAGGTGCTATTATTGGAGGTTATATTGCATCACACTTTTTAAGCGTTGATACTGCTGTAGCAATCAACCCAGAGACTGTATCAGATTTAAAAGCATTAGGTTTCGAAAGTGCTGGAACTGCATACCTGCCTACAGAAATGTTTGGTTTTAATGCTTTATATAATGTTAAAAACTTAGCACTTTTAAGCATCGGTGGATTGTTAATTGGGTTTGGTGCTCGGTATGCTGGTGGATGTACTTCTGGACATGCTATTTCTGGATTAAGTAATTTACAATTACCATCATTAATTGCTGTAGTCGGATTTTTTATAGGAGGTCTTGTAATGATTCATTTTTTATTCCCTTTAATTTTTTAATATTATGAGAACACTTGTTTACTTAGTAATTGGAATTTTTTTTGGGATTATTATGTTTAAATCCGAAGCTGCTTCTTGGTTTCGTATCTATGAGATGTTCCTGTTCAAATCATTTCATATGTATGGTATTATTGGGGCTGCATTAGGTATAGGAATTATAGTTATACAATTAATAAAACGATTTGAGATCACATCATTTTATGGCGAAAAAATAAGATTTACCCCAAAAACAAAGGGTTTTAGCCGTTATCTGTTTGGAGGGATTATCTTCGGATTAGGCTGGGCATTAGCTGGAGCTTGCCCTGGACCAATGTTTACTCTGTTAGGAGCTGGATTCTTACCAATAATAGTCGTTATTGGAGCTGCAACGCTCGGTACTTTTTTATATGGAGTACTAAAAGATAAATTGCCGCATTAGTAGTAACCTATAATTAATCTAGCGTCTCAATTCTTTAATCTTTTGATTAAAAATTGGTCGTTGTAAAAAGTACCATTTTAAAGTAAATCCAAATTCAGTAAACTCAAAACCGGTAGCTGTTGCAGAAGCAACAGTATTGTATTTACCATATAACGTACCTATAAAACGATCTGAGATTTGATACCCTAGTTTTCCTTCTACTCTATAGGTTGTTGATCCAGGATCATCTTCTATAAATTGATAACCAGCAGCACCATTTAATCCATAGAACCATTTCCCACTTCGTTTGCTAATCATATCGACAAAAACTTCTACCACACTAAATTTTTCAGGACTAAAATAAATAGTAGGTACTTGATTCTGAAAAGTCATGTACTGGTAATTGACTCCTAATTTTACAGCTGGTCTATTAAAAACTGTATAGTATAATGAGGTAAATAATAAGTTTCGATGATTCGTATCTGTCTGAGATGTATATATGTATTGTGTATACCAGCCTAAATTTATATCGGTACTCAAGTTATAATTCAAAAAATAGTTATTCATCACAATCTCTCGATCGATCAAATCAGCATTAAAATTCTGTAGTTCTCGTTGGTATCCTATATCAAGATTCTGTAATCTATATGGTTTTGTGGCTAATCGTATCTCACCAGTCCATTGTGTATAGTCATTAGTAAAAGCATTAGATTTACTGATCCCTCCTTTTGTTTTTAACGACAAATCACCATTAAATTTATAAGAAAATCGTACCGCTAATTCATTAGATGAGGCCTCATTTTTAACGACAGTATTTTTTGTTGTGCGATGCATGTATTCTAATTCTGTTTTAAATTTGGTTGATAAAGGAATTTCAGAACGAAACGCTAGATTTATAGCCTCATTATTACCATTATCAAATGTAAAAGCTGTCTTTACCCCTACAGAAGGAGTGTGAGATTTCTGTAAGGTTTGTATCAATTTTTCTGTATCTGGTTGTTTTGGATACAATTGTAACGTCTTAAATGCATATTCATACGATTTCATATCCTTCCCTACAGCTCTATAGGCATTAGCAATTCCCAGATTACCATCAAAAGATGTGGTATCCTTTTCTAAAATCTTAGTATATTTTTTTATACTATTTTTAAATCTACTGCTATACATCCCATAGGTTGCTTGCAGCGCCAAAACTCTTGTATTATCTGGGTATATCAATTGTAACTGTTCTATTTGCTCCTTTGCTGTAGTAAAGATGCTATTCCATAATAATGTCTGTATATATCGTTCTTGGGTAGACAAGTATAGCTCTTTATCATCTGTATATTTCTCCACTTTAGAGACCGCCATAGCAGCTAGAGAAAGTGCTTTCTTTTCTTTATTGTTTTTATGCGCTACTAATGCCAGTCCGTTTAAGGATACAATACTATCTTTAGCGTTGGTCGCTAGAGCCTCATATGTTTTTTTTGCGGATTCTAGATTATTCGTAATTAAATATATATTTGCTTTATTGAGTTGGGTATCTTCATCATTTGTAAAATCAATTAAGTTTTTATCCAATACTCGTATTGCATCTTCGTATTGTTTATTTTGTGATAATTCATTAGCATATCCAAGGCGAATGTATTTTCTAGAAATTAATGCATTTGGGTTTCCTTCTTTTAACTGTAATGCTTTATTTACCAACACCAATGCTTTTTGATAGTTCTTTAGATTAGAAAGCGTATTAGCATATCCTAAAACTGCCGGAAAACTTGTTTCATCATCTTCTACTAATTTTTTATAAAACGATTCAGCTTTGTCAAATTGTTGATCCCAAAGTAAAGACTCTGCATAGTTTAATTTGATTTCAAAATCATTTGGATATTCATTAAGAAGTATTTTAAAAATTGAGACTGCCTGTTTGGAATCTCCACATAAACCTACTGCTCTACCAAAACATAGTCTAGCAGTTCGGTTAGTGGGGTAACTTTTTAAGATATTTTCGAAAAAAGTTTTGGCTTCTGTATAATTTCCAGTCTCTAAATATGTAAAACCTTCTTTCATTTCTTGCGCATAAGAAATTAGTACAGAAAAGCATATAAAAATAATACGTAGTAATCGTTGCATGGTTTATTGGGGTTTCTTTCTTACAAGGTAAGTATCTATTTTACTACAGCTACGCCATTCCTCATTTTTCCAACGTTAGCATTTTTCCATTCATCTATACTAAATAGCAACTCATCGAAATTGTGAAAAAAGCACTGTTTTTAAACGTCATATTTGCAATGTTATTAATCCTTAAACAAGACTATTATGGCACTTGAAATCACAAACAATTACGGAATTATGGAACTAAGCGGAAACCTTATAAGAGAAAATACAAGGTCTTTAAAAAAACATTTTGAACAACTATTAGTAAAATCTGATCGAGTAATCTTATCTGTAGATCGTGTTACTAAAATAGATGCTTCTGGAGTACAAGTTTTAACCACACTTTATAAAAATGCAATGAAGCATAATAAAATATTTTTCATCATAGGAAAAGAGAATAAAAAGATACAGAAAGCATTCGGAAAAGTGAACTATATCCTAAGAAGTGATTTTGTATAAAACACGAAAACCCAAATTCTACTATTATGAAACTACAAATACAAAACGTACAAGGAACATTCGAAGTAATCGGAAACTTTACTTCGAAAAATACAGAAAAAGTACAAGACCATTTTAACTATTTACTTGATCATTATGAAGAAGTTGTGATGTGTCTTAAAAAAGTACAACAAATTGATCATAAAGCATTACGCGTTCTTAAAGAAATACACAAAAAGGCTTGTAAAAGACGTAAAGTACTTTTTGTATTAGGTCACGATAATGAAACAGTATCCAATGCATTTTTCGATAATCAATTAACTCATATCTTTAGAGATGACTATTAATACTTACCTACCAAAATTAAGTGCCGAACAAAAATTTATGATTAGTGTAATTATAGTCAATGGCGGCAATTACCTATATAATTTATTATTAGGAAGAATTCTTGGACCAGAACTTTTTGCTGATGCCGCATTATTGATTACCTTTTTATTGGTGCTTTCTTTTATAGCGATGACTTTTCAGATAGTTACAGCGAAATTCTCTGTGATATTCGAAAAAAATGTACTTACCAATTTTATTAACATGAGCTATAAATATGCTACTATGATTGGGGTAATTATGGGTATTTTGTTACTCGTTTTTGCTAAAGACTTGCAAGAAATTTTTAACACACAATCACATCTGATGTTCACTGTTTTTGGTTTTGGGATTCCTATCTATTTCATTATGAGTATAAACAGAGGTGTGTATCAGGGGAATAAAAAATTTGACAATTTGGCAATTACATATCAGGGAGAAATGGTCAGTAGGTTATGCATTACATTATTTTTGATCTATTTTCTCCCTTTTACACCATCGGTACTAATTGCAATTGGAATTTTTATCTCTTTCTTATTTGGTTTGTTGCCTTTTAGAACTAAAAATATTGCTATTCTTAAAAAAGCTAAGCTATCAAAAAAACATACTAAAAATGTGATCCGATTTTTTATATTAACTGCATTTTATGAAGGTACGCAGATCATTATTAATAACAGTGATATCCTATTGGTAAAACATTATTTTGATCAATATGAAGCAGGGCTTTATGCTTCGTTAGCTTTGATTGGGCGTGTGGTATATTTTGTTGCCTGGATGTTTGTAATGTTACTATTGCCTAAAGTGGTTCAAAAACAAAAAGATGGAGAAGCACACGCACCAATACTCTTTAAATATGTAGGGTATATTACATTACTATCTGTACTTATTATTTCGGGATGTTTTCTGTTTCCAGAACTCGTCATTAATTTAATGTTTGGATCTGATTACATCTTTATAGCCTCATTATTATGGCAATATGCAGTAGCTACTTCTTTATTCTCGATATCTAACATTTTTGCGTATTACTTTTTATCACTAGACAGGTATATCCCTGTCATACTATCGGGTCTTCTAGGCATATCACAAGTAGTATTAATTACCTTTTATCACGACTCATTAGCACAAATAGTGTTAATGCAAATCATAGCAATGGCAATTTTACTGATTGTGCAATTGATATACTTTTGGACTCAAGGTGCAAAGTAGATAATACCATTTGCCATTTGAATTTACTGGAAAAGAAAATTAATAATACTGATTATTAGTTGTTTAATATTAAAAAAGCACAATATAGAAACAAAAAATGTATCTATCGAAGCAAGGCTAATAAGCCAGAACCAATCGATTTGATCTGCATATTTTTAACAATAGTTTTTTATTTCATTCACTCAATTAAAATTGGATAGAATTTGCAATGTCGTTAAGTTAAGCTTTATCATTGTCAGTCTAAGCTTGCCGAAGACCATCCTAACCTTCGTTTTAATTCCACTTCGATAGACTCAGTATGACAAAATAGATGTTTTTCGAGCTTAACTTAACGACATTGATAGAATTTGTCAAAAGTACTATACTTATTTCTATGCAGTTCATACTCTTTTAAAATCTGTACAATATTTTCGACTAATCCAATATTTATTTACAATAAAGATATGTATTTAAATATCTACCTCTAAAAATCTATTTTCTTTATTTGTATTATTTTAGAATCTATATTTTGTTGTAATGCTAAATGACAACTATAATTGTTATGCAAATCAATTTTTTTCAAGAAAAAATATTTAGAACCAATAGTTGTTTCATTATTTTCAACTTCAAAAGATTTCAAAGAAATTGAAAGACCATTGCCTGTAGCTTTAACGACAGCTTCTTTCTGTGTCCAATAATTAAAAAAAGAATGATTTGAATCTTTGGACTTAATAACTAGATTCCATTCATTGTTTGTCATTTGCGATTTGAAATCGGAAATCTGAATTGTTTCTATTTTTTCAATATCTATTCCAATTTCCCCAATATGGGTTAATACACAAATAGCTATCTCACCAGAATGTGAAATATTAAATCTAACATTGCTTTTGTCTAAATAAGGCTTATTAAAATCCGTATATTTAATATTAATTTTCTCAACTTTAAAGTTAAGACTTTTCATTCCTTCAACAAGTAAAATACGACCTAATAATGATAATTGTGCATCTTGCCATTTTCTATATCTGAGTATCTTACCCTGAAATTCTTTAGAAAATGTAGGAAGATAATTTGTCATCATTTTTTGATGATTAGCTTCATTTATATACGAATAAAAGATATAAACCATTTAGAGTTCAGTAGTTAATTACATATCAATTCTGATTGATTTATTTTATCAGCTATGACCATTTTTGTTATTAGATTATTGAATATAGTTGATTTGCTCTGTGATCTATTGCTTCTCTAACCTTATGCATAAAAAGTCGAGCCGTTTTTTCAGTGATACCATAACAAACAGACATATAACTTGCTGATAAACTTTTAGTAGATGTAGCCATTTCAAAACAGATAAAAAAAGCTTTTCTATCCCCAAATTTCACCTTGTGAAATAGCGTATTAGCGGTAGCAGATTCAATATGGTTACATATATTACAATGTCTAGCAAAATCCTTGCGTTTTTGATATGCAGTATGATTACATCTACTACATATAAAGCCTCTTTTTGACTTAATTGAAGCTAGATATTCCTTGCGATCCAAATCCGTTTTGAACCGATCAGAGAACTCTAGAAGGTTTTGATCTTTAAAAACATCCATAATAAAACATATTTATTTACCTTAAAGATAATGTATTTAAATATCTACCTCTATAAGATTTATCCCAAAAAGGTCTCGGAATGCCAATAAAACTATTTTGATTTAGGTTTTGGTAAATTGATCTTCAAATCCTAGAAGGAGTTCAAGAAGTGTATAAACCAATTTAACTTACTGTCCTATTTTCGGACGGAAGTATAGGAAGGCTTCAAACATTGGGGAATGAACATCAAATAATCTTCTCGGAATGTGCTACCCTTAATAATTCAGAATTGTTATTTTT